>CAYWRO010000017.1:0-24111 GCA_964460345.1 uncultured Phycisphaeraceae bacterium
TGCGGGCCAGGCCAAAGTTCAGGCAGATGCTCTTGGCGTGGCCGATGTGCAGGTAGCCGTTCGGCTCGGGGGGAAAGCGCGTGCGGACGACGGTGTAGTCGCCTGGCTGGCCCCACTTGCCCGAGGCCACATCCTGCTCCACGATCTGCTCGATGAAGTGGCGAGCAGGAGCGGGGCGGGACGGGGCCGATGTGGTGGCTGTTTCAGACATGAGGGCGCTCGATGGTGAACGGTGAGAGAGTGTGTGGGGAAGAATAGGAGGGGGACGATTTGAGATCGGATTTCTCGCTGCTCCTGAAATCCGCGCCGGTTTTCCGGTGGGGCCGCGGCCCGCCGGCGACTACCGTGAAACGATGAAACGGCTGACTGCCGATCCTGACCGGCTGTACAAGGCCCTCCTCGCCCGGGACCCCGCGTGGGAGGGGCTGTTCTTCGCGTGTGTGAAGACGACGGGGATCTTCTGCCGGCCGACCTGCACCGCCCGCAAGCCGCGGCGGGAGAACGTGGAGTTCGTCGCCACGGCGCAGGAGGCGCTGCTGGCGGGGTATCGGGCGTGCCGCGTCTGCCGGCCGCTGGCCGCCTCCGGGGCGGCCCCGGCGTGGGTTGGCCAACTCGCCGCGGCGGCCCAGGCCAATCCGGACGAGCCGATCCGGGAGCGGCAGCTTCGTGATCGCGGGCTGGATCCGGACCATGTCCGCCGCCAGTTTCGTAGGCATTATGGCATGTCGTTCACGGCGTTTCAGCGGTCGCTGCGGCTCGGCGCAGCGCTGGGGCGGCTCAGAAAGGGAACACCGATGTCACGCACGGCACTGGAGGCGGGCTTCGCCTCGGAGAGCGGGTTTCGCGAGGCGTTTGAACGGCTTTTCGGGGTCACGCCGGGGGATGCCGCGGCGGGCGGCGCGGAGCGGGGATGCCTCGCCGCGGCGTGGCTGGAGACGCCGCTCGGCCCGATGCTGGCGATGTCGTCGGAGCGGGGCTTGACGCTGCTGGAGTTCGTCGACCGGCGCTCGATCGAGACGCAGATCGAGGCCGTCCGCGCCCGCACGAAGCTGGCCGTCGTTCCGGTCCGCACGCCCGTGCTGGAGCAGACCGAGCGCGAACTGGCCGAGTACTTCGCGGGCACGCGCCGGACCTTCTCCATCCCGCTTGACCCACAGGGAACGCCCTTCGAGCGCGCCGTCTGGGATCGCCTCCTGGCAATCCCTTATGGGAAAGTCAGCAGCTACGCCGCGATCGCCCGCGAGGTTGGCAGCCCCGGCGCTTCTCGCGCCATCGGTCGCGCCAACGGCTGCAACCGCATCGCCATTGTCATCCCGTGCCACCGCGTCATCCGCTCAGACGGGGCGCTGTGCGGCTACGGCGGGGGCGTCGAGCGAAAGCAGTGGCTGCTCGACCACGAGTGCGAGCACGCGGGGGGCGAAGAGGACGGGCTCTTCGCCGCTGCTCAGGCAGAATCGACCGGCGCAGGCGCCACGCGCAGGCCCAGCGCCGTGGCGAAGACATCGGCCTGACCGGGTTCGATCGTCAGGCCTGTCATCCGCTCAGGAGAGACCACAAGGCCCTCGATTCTCGAACCGCGCAGATCTGTGGAGCGCAGGTCGATCCGCATCAGCCGGGCGTTGCGAAGGTCGCAGTCGCGAAAGGCGACCCGTTCCATCGTCGCACCGTCGAAGTCTGACTCCCGCAGATCGCACCCCTCGAACCAACAGGACGACAGCGTCGCGCCGAAGACGCCCGCCATGTCGCCGCGGCAATCCACGAGCACCACATCGCGCAATGAGGCTCCGCTCAGGTTCACCCCCGTTAGCCGACACCGCTCCAGGCGCACGCGCCGCAGCAGCGATCCGGAAAGGTCGGCATTGGAGAGGTTCACCGCCTCGAGCCGCACATCCGTCGCGCGCCAGGCGCGGAGCACGGCGCCGGACAGGTCACCGCCTCTCAGGGCCGAACCGCGCAGCTCCCCTGCCGGATCGCTCGTCCCAATCCGCGCTGCTCCGGCGAGCACGCCCTCGTGCGAGCCGGCGAGGTCAAGCGCACCGTCGATTGTGGCAAGCTGCGGCGGGAGCACCGGCGCATCCACGGATGAGATGGTGAGCTCGACGGCGCTACGGCTCACCCTCCGGCCTTTCCGCGCGCGTTCTGCACCATCACCAGTTCGATGACGTTGTCGATCGTCAGCAGGCCGGCGGGTTGGCCGCCGCGCATGACGACCACGGCTGGAATGCCGTCGCTGCGCATCTTTGTCGTGAGGGAGTCAACCGGCGTCGACTCGTCGACGATGGGACAGGTCCCGTGCATGACCGCCGCGACGGGCTGGTCGGACTTGCCCTGGGCGACGGCGCGGATGATGTCGTCACGCGTCAGCATGCCCAGGGGGTGTCCGTCATCAAAGACGGGAAACTCCGTCTGCGATGCGTCCAGCAGCACGCTAACCGCATCCGAGATCCGGTCATCAGGCCGCAGAATGCGGTAGTCGGTCATCATGGCGTCGCGGGCGAAAAGGCCGTCGAGCGTGCCGCGGACGGTGGCCATTTCCGCCTCCGCATGCGCTCCGAAAAAGACGAACGCGGCGATGAGCAGCAGAATGGGGTTGAAGAGCAGGCCCAGAATGGCGAAGCCCACCGCGCAGATCTGGCCGACGCGGGCAGCGATTCGCGTGGCGGTGGCGTAGTTCGTGACTGTTCCAAGCAGGGCCCGCAACACGCGCCCGCCATCCATGGGGAACGCCGGGATCATGTTGAAGAGGACGAGGAAGATGTTGACGTAGAGCAGCTTGTGGAGGAAGCCGCCCGCGGGGTCGGCCAAGGTCTCTTGATCGACGACGAACGTGCCGGTGGCCAGCAGTCCTACGCCGATGAGAATCGCGATGGCGACGTTCACCGCGGGCCCCGCGATCGCGACGAGAAACTCCTCGATCGGCTTCTCGGGCATCCGCTCCAGCCGCGCCACACCGCCGATCGGCAGCAGCGTGATGTCGCGCGTCTTGACGCCAAAGCGGCGCGCCATGAGGGCGTGGCCGAGCTCGTGGAGGACCACGCAGCCGAAGACGGCAAGGATGAGCCCGATACCCAGGGCCATGACCTGCAGCGGCTGGCCGCGATAGATGAACAGCGCCCACAGAATGATGAGCCAGAATGTCCAGTGAACGAAGATGCCGATCCCGGCGACACTGGCGATCTTGAGCGACCCGCGCATGAAACCGCTCCTTTGGTTTGCCCAACCATAGAGGGTCCGCGCGGTCTGTGCGGGTGGTCCCCCCGCTACCGTTCGAGAGTCGCGGCGGGGGAGTGAAGCGCAACATCTTGGCACAACAGGAGATATGCAATGCGGAAGGCTCTGATGACGGGCGTGGTCGGGCTTGTGGTCGCGGCGGGGCTCTGCGGCGCGGCGGCGCTGCAGCCGGCGGGCAACCCGGGACAGCAGACCGAACGCAGAGTGGGGCAGCCGCCGGCTGGAAACGGGTCCGACATGGGGGCGATGCTCATCAGCGGTCTTGAGCAGTCGCCAGGGTGCCTCGGCGTGGACGCCGGGCGCTTCCAGAGCGGCAAGATGGCGATCGTTGCGTGGTTTGAGAACAAGGAAGCCGTGCTCGCCTGGTACAACAGCCCGATTCACCGCCGGATGGCTGGGAGTATGACCGGCGGCGCTCAACCTGGCGAGGCGCTGGCCCATGTCACGGATGAGGAGACCCCCATTATGGTCATCGCCTCCATGACGCCGGCCACGGATCCCGCGGCGACGTCGCCGTTCTCCCAGCTCGCCATCGAGCTGTACGCGCCGCTTCCGGGCGGTGCGTACGTGAACAGCAGGCTGGCGCCGGACTCCTTTGAAGTGCCGCACATGCGCGGGTTGAAGCAGGAAGCGGCGGCCGAGGGCGAGGCCCGCGACTGACGCCCCGCAGGTCGGGCGGAGTTCAGTTACACCGGTCGGCTCCCGGCTCGCGCCGACAACCGTTTGGCGACCGCTCTCGCCCGCTCGGGTGGGCGATGTCTCTATGACCTGCCGGAACGAAGCGTGGTAGAGTGCATCAAAGGAGATGCCATGTCCGAGCTTTACCCGACTGTCACACCGGAGATTGCCGCGCAGCGTCGGAACCTCGCTCCCGCACAGGCGGAAGGATTTCGGGCATTGAACAAGGCGGCGTTTGCCGATGGGGCGCTGCCGGTGAAAACGAAGCAGCTCATCGCGGTCGCCGCGGCCCACATCACGCAGTGTCCCTATTGCATCCGTGGTCATACGAAGGCTGCACTGCAGGCCGGCGCGACGGCCGAGGAGATCATGGAGGCGGTGTGGGTCGCGGCCGAGATGCGCGCCGGCGCGGCGTACGCGCACAGTGCGATCGCACTTGATGCAATCAATGAAGCGTCGGGCGGGGCTTCCGCGTAGCGGCAGTGGACGCCGCACGGGAGGGCGTCATGGGCAAGATCAGTCTCAAACGTGCGTACGAGGAGCCGGCGAAGTCGGATGGGCGCCGCGTGCTTGTGGAGCGGCTCTGGCCGCGGGGCGTGACGAAGGCGGCCGCGAAAATTGATCACTGGCTCAAGGAGGTCGCCCCGTCTCCGGAGCTGCGCCGCTGGTTCAACCACGATCCGGAGAAGTGGCCGGAGTTTCAGAAGCGGTATCGAGCCGAACTCCGCGCCCATCCGGAGGAGGTCGCGGAGCTGCGCCGCCTTGTGCGGCAGGGGCCGGTGACGTTCGTGTACGCGGCGAGGGACGAGGAACGCAACAGCGCGGTGTTGTTGAAGCAGTTCCTCACCCGCGGCGGGGCGGCCAGTTCAGGCGCGCGCAAGACAGTTCGCTCGGGCACGTCTGCAAAGTCGCCATCGTCCCAAGCGCGGACGCCGCGGGCGGCATCGCGGCGGTGAATTGCGCCCGACTCGAGAAGTGAAAAGGGGCCCGCGCCGAAGCGCGGGCCCCTGTCATTCAGAGCTCAGGATTCGCGGAATCAGCCGCGGATCAATCTCACGGGCAGGACGCCCCGGCGGAGGCCGGGAACCAGCAGTCCAGGAAGGCCAGAAGGTCGAAGACGTCGACGCCGGGCGTGCCGTCAATGTCCGCGCCGCTCGCGTTGGCGAACCACAGGTCGAGGTAGGCCAGCAGGTCGAAGACATCGACCTGGGCACCGTTGCCGTCGGTCTCGCAGACGCAGGTCGGGCCGCCGTCGGTGCTGCCGAGGAGGACGATGTTGTCGAAGAGGAAGACTTCGCCGCCGCCATCGGTGGCATTGTCGTAGGTGAGCGTCAGCGTGCTGCCGGAACCGAGGTTCTCACTGGCCAGGCGCACGAACCGGTTGAGCACGAGCGTGCCGTTGACCGCGATCGGGTCAACCTCGTTCGTGACGATCCTGCCGCTCTCCATGACGTAGATGCCGCGCGGCCCCGAGTTGCCGCTCGGGTGGAAGTCGACGGCCTCGCTTGTGAACACAAGCGTCGCGGGGCCGCCGTCGATGCTGGCGGTGAAGTCCATCACATCGGCCGGCTCAAAGTCCCCCATCGCGGCGAAGTCCACGACGAGATGCACATCGGAGAAGCCGCTGATGTCGAAGGTCCAGACAGCCTGGCCTGTCCCGCCGGGATTGTCGTTGTTCACAACGTCCTCGGAGCCGAAGACGAAGCCGGTGTGGCCCTGGCGGAGAATGCCGAAGCTGTCATTCGCCGAAAGCGAATCATCGGCGAAGTCGGTGTTCACCGTGCGATCGACAACGCCGAAGACGTCGAACCGGTTGGTGAAGGTGCCGCCGTTCGCGGAGGTGTCAGGTGTGGCGGTGAAGGAGAGATTGCGTCCGCCGATCACGTTGGCATCGAAGTCATAGCGCGTGATCTCCGTGTCAGGGAGGTTGCACCCTGCCGCGCAAGTCGTGCCGTCGCCCATGAAGATGCCGCCCTGGGCGGTGCAGTCATCGCTCCAGGTGATGCTGCAGACGCCGTCGATGCAGCAGGCGCCCTGGGGGACGCAGTAGATCTGGTCGCAGTCGCTGCCGAAGCCGCCGAACTGGCCGCCGGCAGCAGCACAGCCGTCGACGGAGAGTTGAGCGCACGTGCCGTCGGGCAGGCAGCAGGCGCCGACGCAGTCGATGGTGCCGCACGAGGAGCCGTCGCCGTGGTACACACCGCCGAGGTTCAAGGTGCAATCGAGTTCGTCGGTCTGCACGCACGAGTCAACCAGGCAGCAAGCACCCAGCGTCGCGCCGCAGGCGGTCTCGCAGTCAGTTCCCGCTCCCTGGAACATCCCGCCTCTGGCTGCGCAGTCCGTCGCATCCGTGATCATGCACCCGGACGGCACGCTCGTCGTGCAGCACGCGCCGGTCACGACGGCGATCGACGAGGTGTGCGCCACGTCGATGCCCATGTAGGCGGCGTTGTTCTGGCCGAGGTAGAAGTCCACGCTGCTCTCGGCGGGAATCAGGCCGATGTCCGCAGAGTTGACGACCATGTTGCCGTCGGCATCGAGGTTGAGCACGTCGATGGACATGTCCGCCGTGCCGCCGCCGGTTGCCCCAAAGGGGTACTGGGCCATGTACAGGCTGAGGCCGTCGGCGCTCAGGGCGATCTCGCGCAGGGTCTCGGCCGAGTTGTTCAGGTCGATCTGCCCGACGACCGTCCACGTATTCGGATCAATGACGGTGACCATCGACTGGCCGCCCAGCGCGCTGTCGAACGTGCTTGAGGCGACATACATGAAGGGGTTGATCGCCGGGTTGTAGGCGATGGCCGTGTGCGGCGACCCGGCGAAGGCGACGCCGATCACGGCGGGGAAGTTCCCGAGCTGGATCGTCGCCGCGCCCGCGGTATTTGTAAGTGGGTTGATGTCCTCGATCGTCAGAATCTTCAGCCGGCCCGAGTCGGCCATGGCTACCACCAGGGTGCTGTTATCGAGCCAGACGGTTCCCTGCGTGGCGTTGGAGGTGAGCACCGGCGCCTCCCAGGCGTCGGTGACCGAAGCGCTCAGGCCGTCGCCGGCATTAATGCCGCCGTCGTTGTACTCCAAAATCATCACGCCCGGGACATCCACGCCCACCAGCGCGATCATCGAGTTGTCCGGGCTTACGGAAACACCGCCGACGCGCGTGAGCGTCGTCGTGCCCGTTCCGTCAAACTGGTAGAGCAGCGTGGCGTTGGCCGTGCCGTCGGTCGCGAAGTTGTACAGCGCTCCGCCGCCGCCGGCGCCGAAGTTCGCGCCCAGCAGGTTGCCGCGAGCGTTCCGGGTCAAGCCGCCGGCGTTGTCGAACGCCATCGACTGCACGAAGGAGAACGTGTCGTTCGTTCCGATCAACTGCCCGTCGCGAACCTGCTCAATGCCGGCCCCGCTCGCCGACGGGCCGAACGCGAGGTCGCCCGGAAGCCACGGCGAAGGCTGAGCCGTCGCCACGCCGCACGCCAGTCCTGCCGCCGCGGCGGCCATACACATCCGTCTCATCTAGCTGCCTCCTCCAAAAGGAATGAATCTGTCGTTTGCGTGATCCAGCAGGCCGCACCAGCCCGTTGAAGCGAATTTGGCCCCCAAAACTAGGGGGGTCACTGGGCTCGCGTCCACCTGATCAGGGGCGGCGCGGCGATCGACGGCAAATGTACATCGGGGAGCCCGGCGAACCAACTGCGAATCGTCAGGATTCTGCGAAACCGTCCTGGCGGCGCGAGGTCGCGGCGGTCGGGCCCGAGCCTGCGGGCGGTCAGTGGATCACATCGCCAGTGTCGTGGAAGGCACGCGATTCGGCCGTCCCCTCGCCGCCGTTGAAGGTGCTCTTGCCGGGGTACCATGGGCGCGCATCGGTCCAGGCTTCGATGGTGTCCATCGTGCCGACGTGGCCGTCGAAGAAAGCCATGTTGATGCGGCCCTGGTGGCGGAAGGTGAGGGGGACGTTGACGCCGCGGCTGTCCGAACCACGGCCGTATGCCTGCGATCTCTGAAAGATTGGCCCGGAACTCAGGAACGACCCGTACCACTCTGGTGCAACGCTTATGTCGAAGTCCAGTTTGAGGTCGCTTCGCAAAAACCGGGTGCCGTCGGCCACCATGATCTTTGATCCTGGCTGGATACCCAGGAAGTTGAGGTTCGGGATGTAGTTCGGGTTAACGGCGACCGGCGTGTCGTGACCCCAACGCATCGTTGCGCCAAAGTGCGCATTGCCACGCGCGGCCGCGGGCGTCGGATAGTAATGGAATGACGCCGGGGAAAGATATGAAACCTGTCCAATCCCTTCACCAGAGTTAATCAGTTCGCCGAAGTCCCCCCCGTCCGGAGTTGCTGATGCGTTTGGCCAGACGATGTCATTCCGCTCATACGTTGATGGACACCCGAATGTCTCAAAGATCTGCTTGGTCCGCCGCGCACGATTGGTGCTCAATCCTGCCGTTTCACCGATGATTGGGCTGATCCAGTCATGACTCGTCGTGGGGGTCTGGGGCGTCGTGTCGCCGAATACCGGCAGGCCAGCGTGCACATCCGCCCCGGACGTATTCGGCCCGGCGATGAAATCCTTCCACTCCGTCGTGTAGTACGTCATCGCCTGCACCAGCGAGCGTTCGTTCGCTTTGCAGACAAGAGACCGGGCCGCCTCGCGCGCTGCGCCTAGGGCCGGCAGGAGGATGCCCACCAGCAGCGCGATGATCGCGATCACGACCAACAACTCGATCAGCGTAAACCCGCCGCGCCTCATGCGAGCCTGCATCATTTCTTCCTCCGGTACCGGGTGACGTTTTTCACCTCGACAAGCACGGCCCCGCTGCGCGGGTCCACGGCCTTGACGGTCACCCCCGGCGCCCCGCGCAACGCGGACAGGTCGCGCCCGCTCACCACCCACGCCCCGTTCTCATCCTTATGCATTGGGACCAGCGACAGCAGCCCCGATTCCGGGTGCTCCGCCGGGACCATGATGGCGCGGTCGCTCGTGTCCGCCTCAAAGGCCTCTCCGCTGACCACGTCGATCAGGTACACCTTGTGTGGCAGTCTTACGCGGCCCCGCGGCAGGGAGAACCAGATCCCGCCGATCAGCGCAAGCGCGCCGACCACCAGGATCACGATCTGCCACGGCTTCGCCTTCACGCGCAGAGTCCTCCGCCTCTTCCCTGAAAGGCTGACCGCGGCCGTCCATGCCGCCAGCACCCGTCTTCGATGCATGCCCCTGGGCGAGCCCCAGAGGTCTCCGGACCCCCGCGCCCCCAGTGTATGGCAAAGCGGTCCGCCGCGTCACAGGCGAGCCTGTCGACAGCGCCGTTTTTGCCCAACCTTTACAAGCGTGGTCCGCCCACCGGCGCGCCGCCGCCACCTGCCCATCCCGGCCTCCGTTCGGAACCCGAACGAATCCGAACAATCCGTCCGTCGACCCGGGGAAAACCCGCAACCGGGACTACCGCAACGCGTAAATGCGTGTACGCTGCTGTTCGCAGACCGCCACTTCGGCGGGAAGAGGTGTGAAGTCATTCATTATCGGTCCCGCGGCAAGGTCGCGGCGGCCCTCGTGGGCCCAGACAACGGAAGAGGAGTCCGAACAATGTCGAATTTGTCTCGTTTGCGCGCCGTTCTTGGCGCGGCTGGCGGCGTTTTTGCCGCCTCCACCTTCGCGGGCGCTCAGATCAGTCAGTCTGCCGGCACCGACGTCATCGTTGGTGACCTTCCGGCCGTCGAGCACTGGACCGGTGGGGGGGCGGTCAACGGAATGCGGGCCTATTCGGTCGGCACCACCTCCTGCAACCAGGGGAGCGAACCGCTGAGCTGGCAGGCCGGCCCCAGCCCCAACCACCCTGTCATCAACCAGGCCATGTACCGCTACGCCGCGGACCCCTCCGGCCTGGTCGATGTCAACGGCCAGCCGGTTAAGCGCATCGAACAGATCGGCCATTCCTGGCTCAAGCACGGCTTCACCGCCCTTCAGGGCAACGTCTGCCAGGGTGAGTTTGACTTCCCCTGCCAGCCCACGGGCGGCAGCCAGCTCGGCGTTGGGTGCTCCGACCCCTACAGCGCGAGCCTCAACGGCGGCCAGAGCGGCCTCGGCCCCAAGTTTGAGATCAACCCCGCGCTCGGCACCAACCTCGGCACCCACGTCACCCCGAGCGGCAACAGCACGCTCCGGGGTCGCCTGGTCGTTTCCGAGGCTGACCTGACCGTCCCGGGCGCTCTCTACTTCGTCGAGGGTCACTACATCGCGGCCGACGACGCCGCGGCGGGCAACGACAACAACAACGCCTCCTACCGGCGGGTTGTCCTGGACCACACGAACTTTGATCTGGAGACGTTCGGCCCGACCGCCCGTCGCAAGGCCGCGGTGCTCGCCTGGGCCGATCAGGATCCCTCGGTGACCGTCCAGCACGTCGACGTTCCCGGCGACGGCCGGTTCACAATCGCCTACAAGGTCACGGATCTTGGCGGCGGCGTGTACGACTACGACTACGCCATCTTCAACATGAACTCCGACCGTGCCGGCGCGGCCCTGCGGTTCCCCCTGGCGCCTGGTCTGACCCTTACGGGCGTTGAGTTCAAGGACATCGATTATCACAGCGGCGAGCCGTACGACAACACCGACTGGAGCATCACGAACACGGGCACGGAGCTGATCTTCGCCAGCCCGCAGACCTACGCCCAGAACGAGAACACCAACGCGCTGCGCTGGGGCACGACGTACAACTTCCGTTTCCGGGCGAACGCCGCGCCGGTCGCGGGCGTGATGAGCCTCGACCTTTTCAAGCCCGGCACGCCGACGAGCATGTCGATCGTCGCGATGGTGCCCTCCGGCGGCGTCGCATTCAACGACGATTGCGCCGGGGCGCTGCCGTTGAGCTCGTACGGGTCATTCCCGTTTGACACCACGAACGCCACGACGGACGGCCCGGGCGATCCCCTCTGCAACCAGTTCTCCTACGACAGCATCTATCAGGACCTCTGGTACACCTACACGGCCGGCTGCGACGGCGATTACACGGTCAGCACCTGCGGGTCGAGCTTCGACACGCGCCTTGCGGTGTACGCCGACGGTTGCCCGAACGGCGGCGGCACGATCATCGCCTGCGAAGACGATTCAGCCTGCTCGAGTGGCAACGGCCGCCAGACTTCGATCACCTTCACTGGAACCGCAGGGACTGAGTACTTCATCCGCGTCGGTGGCTACAACGAGCACAGCGGCCAGGGCACGTTGACCATCAGCGGCCCACCGTGCCTGCCGGTCCCGGAAAATGACCTGTGCGGCAACGCCACACCGGTCGCCGAGCGGATGACCGTCAGCGGAACGACTGGGGGCGCGGGCGCGGATGTCGCCGGCTCCTGCGGCGGCGCAGCGGACGTCTTCTACGCGTTCACGCCCGCCGTCACCAACGTCTTCGACATCAACGTGAACCCCACCACCATGGGTGGCGCGAACGTCAGCGTGCTGAGCGGCTGCGGCGGCTCCGAGATCGCCTGCTCGGCGAACGGCAACCTGGTTGCGAATCTGACCGGCGGGCAAACGTACATCATCCGCGTCGCCACGGCGACGGGGGCCAGTGATGGGAGCTTCACGCTGCGGGTCCAGGGGGATGTGACCAACGACGATTGCGCTGATGCAATCCCGGTCTACGACGGACTTCCGGTCGGCGGCTCGACCACCGATGCGACTGGGTCGGACATCACCTCGTGCACCTTGAATGACACTTTCGACGTCTGGTACAGCTACACGCCCGCGACCAGCGGTTCCATCAACGTTCAGACTTGCGAGGGCAGCGGCTACGACACCGCGCTCGCCGTCTTCGCTTCCTGCGGCGGCGCCCAGATTGCCTGCATGGATGACGGTTGCCCGGGGTGGCGCAGCACCCTTAACTTCAACGGCGTCGGCGGCGTCACGTACCTCATCCGAGTCTCCGGATACGGCGGGAACACCGGCGACTTCACCCTCCTCGTCACCGGTGGCGGCGCCGTTCCCGCGCCGGCTAACGATGAGTGCGCCAACGCGATCGCGCTTTCCGACGGCCAGGCCGTCAACGGCTCCAATGTCGGCGCGACTGGCAGCGACATCTCCTCCTGCACCGACAACGACACGCGCGACGTCTGGTACAGCTATTCCGTGGCCGCGAATGACACCATCACGGTGAGCACCTGCGGCAGCACGCTCGACACGTCGGTGACCGTCTACGACGGCTGCAACGGTGTTGAGCTCGCCTGCGACGACGACAACGCCCTCGCTTGCGGCGGCGGCGTGTCTTCGCACCTCACCTTCCCCGGCCGGGCTGGCCAGACCTACCTCATCCGCGTCGCCGGGTACAACGCCCGCACCGGCGCCTTCACCATCACGGCTTCCGGCGGCGCTGCGCCCCCGGCCCCGATCAATGACGACTGCCTCAACATCTACGCCGTGCCCGCCAACGGCACGCTCAATCCCATCGACACCACCGGCGCCACGCTCGACGGCCCGGCCGACGACGGCTGCGGCTCCGTCGGCGCGGACGTCTGGTTCGGCCTCGGCTCGCACGTGGTCGACGGCACGGCGACCTTCTCCACCGCCGGCTCCAGCTACGACACCGTCATCACGGTCTACGACGACAGCGCCGGCACCTGCGAGAACCTCCCGGCCCGCGTCATTGCCTGCAATGACAACGCCAACGGCACGCAGCAGTCGGAACTGACGCTTCAGCTTCAGGGCGGCCACTCGTACGTCATCCGTGTCGCCGGCCGCAACGGCGCGACGGGCGAGCTCATCTTCTCCAGCGCCTTCACCCCCGCCCCGGCCTGCCTCTGTGAGACGGACGGCGACGATGCTCAGGTCGATGTCTTCGACCTGCTCGCCTACCTGGATCTCTGGTTCGCTGCGGATGCGGATGCGGATATCGACGGCACAGAAGGCGTGGACGTCTTCGACCTGTTGTCCTTCCTGGACTGCTGGTTCCCCGCCTCGGCCGGCAACGACTGCTGATGCGTTTGCTCGGCCCTGAGCCGACAGGTTGACTCCACACAGGCCCGCGCCGCATGGCGCGGGCCTTTTCTTTTCATGGAGCGCCGGCCTCCAGCCGGCTCTTACACACAGCGCCCGTTCGTCCACCCAACCCTCATCCGCCCCCCTCGCCACCCCGCCCAAGAGCCACTATCCTCCCCGCATGCCTACCTCCGCTCCAGTCATCGGCATCGATCTTGGCGGCACGAACATGCAGATCGGCGTCGTCGGTGACAACAACGCCGTGCTTGGCGCGGCCCGCCGCAAGACCAACGCCATCGAAGGCATGGAAGCCGTCGTCGATCGTCTCGTTCAGGGCGTGCAGGACGCCTGCGCGGAGGCGGGCATCGCCGTGAGCGACCTGGCTGGCCTGGGCATCGGCGCGCCGGGCGCAATCGAATCCGACGAAGGCATCGTGCTGGAGGCGGTCAACCTTCGCTGGAACGATGTTCCCCTTGCGCAGATCCTTCGCGATCGACTCAAGATTCCGGTGCTGGTAGACAACGACGTCAACGTCGCCGTTTACGGCGAGTGGGTCGCCGGGGCAGGCACCGGTGTGAACGATCTGCTCGGCATCTGGGTCGGCACGGGCGTCGGCGGGGGGCTCATCCTCGGCGGCCGCCTCTACCACGGTGCGATGCACACCGCCGGTGAGATCGGCCAGACCATCCTCTTCCCCGGCAACCCCTTTGGGGAGCGCACGCTCGAGCAGAGCTGTTCCCGCACCGTGGTTGCTCACCGCCTGAGCTTCCTCGTTCTGGCCAATGAGCCCTCCAGCCTCGCCGAGGTCATCACCGGCAGCGGCAAGCGCATCAAGTCTAAAGTCATCGGCAAGGCTTATGCCGAAGGTGATCCGCTCACGGTTCGCGTCATCAACGACACGGCCGACCTTCTCGGCGTCGCCGCGGCGAACGCCGTCACGCTCCTGTCCCTGCCGCGGATCGTGATGGGTGGCGGGCTCACCGAGGCGATCGGGCAGCCCTTTGTGGACCGCGTGGCCGAGTCCATGCGGCAGCACGTCTTCCCCGACCGGGCCCGCGAGGCCCAGGTCGTCGCCAGCACGCTTGAGGACGATGCCGGCGTCATCGGCGCGGCACAGCTCGCCCGCGAGCGCTTCGCCTGAGCCCGCCTGCTCGTGCCACCAAGCCGTCATCCGCAGACCGCCCCTCACCTACACTCGCCGTCGTGACCGTCGCAGCCTCAAACCCGGCCCTTGCCCCCGCGCGCCCGCTGCACGTCGCGCCCGCCCTGGCGCGTGTCGCCGCGGTCATCCCCTGCTTCGCCCGCCAGGATGATCTCGACAACGCCCTTGCCGATCTTGCCGCGATTGACACGGCCGGCGTTGACCTCCAGGTCGTCGTCGTCGACAACGCCTCGAATCCGCCCCTTGTCGTTCCCGATCGCGCCGGAGCCGTTGCGGTTCACCTCCTCCGCTGTGAGGAGAACCGCGGCGGCAGCGGCGGCTACAACGCCGGCATCCAGGCCGCGATGAAGCTCGAGTTTGCCTCGCTGTCCGATAACAACGGCACTGCCGGCACAGCCGCCCCCCGGCGGGCCGAATACGTCTGGCTCGTCGATTCCGATGCCCGCGTCGCCCGCGACACCCTTGCCAACCTGCTCGCCCCCATGCGCGCCGATCCGACCATTGTCGTCGCCGGCGCGGCCATCGCCGACCTGGCGACCGGCCAGGTCTTTGAAGTCGGCGGCCGTATTTGCCCCCGCCGCGGCCTCTTCAAGCCCGCCGCCCGCGGCAGCGTGGGTGTGACGCAACCTGTCGACGCCGACTACGCCGCCGCCTGCTGTGCCCTGGTGCGGGCGTCTGCGATTCAGCGGGCCGGGCTCTTGCCGGATGTCTTTCTCAACGGCGACGATACAGAATGGTGCATCCGGCTCAAGCGGATCACTGGCGGACGCGTCGTGGGTGTTCCAAACGCCGTCGCGGCCCACCCGATGTTCGATAAGTTTCAGACCTGGGCCCGCTACTACCACGCCCGCAACTGCTTCGGCGCGATCGATGCCTTGCGTCTGCCGCGAAGGGTTCTGTTTCGGCGGGCCCTGCACGAGGTCGGCCGCGCCTGCTCGATGGCCGCGATGTCCCGGCCGGATCTGGCGGGTCTGCACCTCGCCGGCCTCAGTGACGCCATTGATCGTGACGCGGCCGGGACGGCTCCCCCGGGGCGCCTCGACTTCCAGCGATTCACGCCCTGGTCCAGGCTTGGTGAAGCCCTTCAGGGCTCCGGCGTTCGTGCGGTTGTCCTCTACGACAACGTTGAACTCCCTGAGCCCGCGCTGGCCGAGATCCGCACCCAACTCGCCTCGCTCGACGTTGAAATCCAGCCGCGGGCGCCGTCGGGCCTGGCCGGTTTCCTGAAGCGCGCCTTCTTCGGGCCGCGAGATCACGCCGCCATCGTCCCCGCCCGGGGCCGCCCGGGCACCTGGTTCGCCGCCCGCACCTGCATCGCCGCCACGCCAGAGGGTTTCATCCTCCAGAGTTGCTCAATTGCCAGCGCGCCGCGCACGGCGGCCGCCATCCTCTTTACAGGCCTCCGCGGCGTACACCTCTCCCTCCGCCTGGCCCTCCAACGTGGCCGCACGCGGCACGTCATTCCCACCCTCGAGCACGACGACGCCGCGCCGCCCCTCACCCTCACGACCATCGTCCTCAGCCACAATCGCTGGCCAACGCTCAAGACAACGCTGGAGCGGCTGCTGAAAACCCCCGGCATCGATCCGGCCACGCTCATCGTCGTCGACAATGCCTCGACGGACGGCACCCCGGACCACCTCCGCCACGCGTGGCCGGAGGTGCGACTCATCCGGCTTGAGGAGAACCTCGGCGTTGAGGCCTTTAACCGCGCGGTCCGATTGGCATCCACGGATCTCGTTCTCATTCTTGATGACGACGCCTGGCCGGAGCCCGGCACCCTCCGCTCGGCAACCACGCTCTTGGCCCGCCGGCCTGATCTGGCCGCCGTCGCCCTCAATCCCGTCCACCCGCGCACCCAGAAGCCGGAGTGGCCCTTCGGCCGCTGCGTCCGTGGCTGCGGCGACGATCGCTGGCCTGTCATGGGATGCGGAAACCTCGTCCGGCGCGATGTCTGGCTGCGAGTGGGGGGGTACGACCCAAACTTCTTTCTGTACCGGAACGATGCGGATCTCGCGCAGAAGATCCTGGCGCTCGGCCTCGGCGTCCGCTTCGACCCCGCGCTGGTTGTCTGGCACGACAGCGAGGCCACCAGCCGCAAGTCCCCGCGGTGGCACCATCTGGCGACGCGCAATTGGGTCTGGCTCTGCCGGAGGCACGGCGGCCCATTCAGCGCGCCCTCGGCGGCAGCGGCCGGGTGGTTGTGGGCCCACCGTCTTGCCGGGGCCGACCCCAAACGCCACCTCTGTACGCTCCGGGGCCTGCTCAGCGGCCTCCTGACGCGGGTTCCGGCGGCGGACTCCGCTTGTTCAGGGGGGGCGGAGGCGATCCAGAGGCTACTGGCCCTTCGCTTCAGCCGGCGTTAATTTGGGCACTTTGCTATGGGCATTTTGCCCCCTTGCAGTGCCCATCTCCGATCATCCCCCCGGCCGAGCACGTTATAGGACGATTAGATTCAGCGATCGGACCGGCTGCCCCAGTTACGCCAGGCGGCTCAGTCCGGTCAGGTTGCCCCCGTTCATGCTGATGTACTGCAGGGGCCGATCCGCTGATTTGTCCACGTGTTAAGGATGCGACCCATGTTCAGAAATCGTTCGTTGGGTGGGGCGAGGCGGACACGACAGGCAGCCGGCCATCTCTCTCGCAGGGACGGCGCCGCCCACATGGAGGCCCTTGAGCAGCGGACGCTTCTGTTCGCCTGGACCCCGGAGGAGGTCTACCTCCTGGAGCTGGTCAACCGGGCCCGCTCCGACCCGATGGCCGAAGGGGAGCGCCTTGGTCTCGACCTGACCGAGGGGCTCACGGAGGCCGAACTGGCGCGGCTGGTTCCGCAGGAGCCGCTCGCCCTCAACGAGTTCCTCACGCTGGCCGCCCGGGCCCACTCGCTGGACATGGCCGAGCGCGGGTTCTTCGACCACATCAACCCTGACGGCGCGACCCCGACGGAGCGCGCCCAGGCCGCCGGGTACGGCGGCACCGCCGGTGAGAACATCGCCGCGGGCCAGGAATCCATCGACGAAGCGCACGCCATGTGGCTCGAGTCGCTCGGCCACCGCAAGAACGTCTTCTCGCTTCACGCCTCTTTCTCAGAGTCCTTCCACTACGACGAGTTTGGACCCGGCTTTGCGTTCACCGACATCGGGCCCTACTTCGATTACTACACGCAGATGTTCGGCTACCAGGGCTCCAGCCCGGAGCGCTTCGTCCTGGGCGTCGTCTTCAACGACACGAGCGGAGACGACTTCTACACCGTCGGCGAAGGACTCGCGAATGTCCGCGTCGATGCCGCGCTCACCGCGGACCCCAACAACGTTCTGGCTACCTACACCACCGACGCCGCCGGCAACTATCAGATGGCCCTCGACCCCGGCGACTACACGATCACCTTCACCGATCTGAACTCCGGCGCGACCTTCACGCGCAGCATCACCGTTGGTTCTGTGAACGTGAAGGTGGATGCGCAGGCCGATCAGTTCTCCTCCGGCGCGCCGGGAGATGATCACGCCAACCACCCCGATTTCGCCCACGCGACGAACATCCCTGTCGATGCCTTCACGGGTCAGGGCTCAGCGCTTGGCGTGCTCACCGAGGGTGACAACGACCTCTTCCGCTTTACCTCGACCTTTACCGGTCGCGTGCAGGTCACGCTCAATGCGGGCAGCACCGAGGGGCGCCTGCAGGTCTTCAACTCGGACGGGCTGCCGGTCGCCGTGGGAAGCCCCACCGACGACTTCGATTCCAGCATTTCCTTCCACGTCGCCCAGAACCAGACGTACTACCTCCTGGTGGATTCCGTCACCGGCGGGGCCAGTTCGTTCGCCGTTCTTCTGGCCGAAGTCTCCGATGCCGACTCCTTCGACGGCGCGCCGGTCCTGTCCGGAGACGATGACGGCAACGGCCTGATCACGCTGGCGACGCTCGATGAGCGCTCCCACCCGGTCGTCATTCAGCAGGACGCCACCGGCGCGTGGAATGAGTATGACCTGTTCGCCTACGCCGGCGGGCCGGACGTCTCCGGCGACGTGGAGGTCTTCGTCGACGCCCGGGACAACCTCAAGTACGCGGTTGTCAAATCAGACGTCGGCTTGATCCTCTTCCGCCAGAGCGCCGAAGGCGAGTGGTCCTTCCGCAATCTCACGGCAGAGATTACCGGCGCGGACCACATCGTCAGCGACCTGGGCGTCTTCACCGCCGTCACCGGCGAGACCTTCGTCAGCGGCCTCGACGCAGATGGCGACCTGGTCATCTATCGCCAGACCGGCCAGACCCTCGCGGGCGGCAACCACGAGTGGACGTACGAGAACCTGGCGGAAAATCACCTTCGCGCCCAGGGGCAGGAGGTTCCCGCCTTCGTCGGCAAGCTCACCAGCTACGTCACAAGCTGGAATGGCCTGAACATCGCCGGCCTCGATGCCGACGGCGACATCCATGTCGTCTGGTGGGCCCCGGGCCTGGAGATGTGGCAGCACAACAACCTCACCGAGCAGACCGGCTCGACCCCCCTTGCCGGCGCGCTCACCGCCTACATGACCCCGTGGAACGGGATCAACCTCGCGGGCATCGACGTCAATGGCAAGCTCAGCGTCACCTGGTGGGTCCCCCAGTTCGAGGGTGAGTGGGCCAACAACAACCTCACCGATGAGACGAACGGGCCGCTGCTCGACCCCGACACGGTCGCCAGCTACGTCACCGGCTGG
Organism: uncultured Phycisphaeraceae bacterium; assembly: GCA_964460345.1. Lineage (GTDB taxonomy): Bacteria > Planctomycetota > Phycisphaerae > Phycisphaerales > UBA1924 > CAYWRO01. The sequence goes on from CAYWRO010000017.1 coordinate 18,734, forward strand.
GGCGGCCTGAATGTCGCCGGTGTGGATGAGGACGGCGACCTCCAGGTCTACTGGTGGGCCCCCGGCATGGACGCCTGGGAGACGACCAACCTCTCGCAGGTCGTGATTGACGCCGGCTTCAACGACGCCCAGCCCCTGGCGGCCAACCCGACCACGGGCGTCACGGTGGCCTCGACGGGCGACATCAACGTCTTCGCCACGGAAGCCGACGGCGACATCGTCCGCTTCCGCTGGGAGATTGGCGGCTGGTGGCAGCACCAGAACGTCACCAACACCCTGGTCCTGTAAGCGGCCCGGAGATCCAAGTTCCCTTCACGCCCGCGCCTGAGATAGGCGCGGGCGCTGGCAGGGTCGTTTTTCGGTGTTTGTTGCGTGAAAGCGGCGAGTCTGATCTGAGTCTCAGACTCTTTTTGGATTCCCGCCGTTGACATCCCACCCCCATGGTTTATCTTGAACGCGGTGGATCAGGGATTCATTTGGAATCCCTTCCTCCGGGGGGTGATCAGGGGATTCACGGGGCCGCAGAGACGCGGCATCCACTCACCACCTGGAAGGAACGCTCCCGGCGGCTCCGCTGGGATTGTTGTGCGAGGAGTCGGATTGTGAGAAAGTGCGCTCGGAATGTCACTGCGCTGCTGGCGGTCGCCGGCAGCGTCTCTGCCCTCGGCCAGAGCTACGAGCTCCTCTACCAGACCGACCAGTTCGTCGGGGCCGGCAGCATCACGTCGCCCTTCCGCAACGGCCAACAGGGCTTTCGCAACGCCGCGGTGAACAACAGCGGCAAGGCGTGGGTCCATGTCGGCCTGACAGGCTTCTTCTTCGACTTTGACGAGGCCCTGCTCTCCACCGACCTGGGGCCGACCGCCTTTCTCGCCGAGGCCAACGACGGCTTTCCGCTCGCCTTCCCGAGCGAGGACCACGTTGTCGACGAGTTCCACGCGCTCGATACCAACAACGCTGGGCTCGGCGCGTTCGCCTTCACCACACAGATTGTCGATTTCCCGTTCGACCCGACGTCCACCCCCACCTCCGGCATCTTCCTCGGCAAGTCCGCGATGCTCATCGAGGCGGGCGACGCTGCCGGCTTTGATCCCGGCCGCGTGTGGAGTCCCATGGCACACGGCATGACGGTCCGGGTCAATGACGCCAACCAGTGGCTCATCGGCCACACGGTGACCGATGGCGTCACGCCTCGCCGCGTCATCGTCCGCGTTCAATCCGACGCCAGCGGCGCCAACCTGGGCGAAACCCTGATTGCCGGCGAGGGGTACCCCGTTGTCGGCGGTCAGCCCGGCGAGACCTGGATAAGCCTGAGCATCGCCCCGCACTCGCTGGCGATGAACAACGCCGGGGAGGTCATTTTCACGGGCCTGACCAGCGCCGGCCGTGAGGGCGTGTTTCTCAATGGCGCCTTGGTGGCCGCCTCGGGCGGTCCGACCCCCACGGCCGGCAGGCTTTGGGGTTCGCTCTACGGCGCCTCCGTGGACATCAACAACAACGGGGACTGGGTCGTTCGCGGCCTCGTTGCGTCCGACGGCAGTTGGGCCGAGGGCGGTCCTGTCGGCGGCGATGCCGGTGAGGATGCGTCCTCTTCCTTTGACGGCGACCGCGATATCACTGCCGGCGGCGGGCCGCTGACGCTGATCAGCGGCACGCTGACGGATGATCACGACGTTGACGTCTACCGCATCCGCATCACCGACCCGGCCAGCTTCAGCGCCACCACCGTGGGCGGCCCGGTTGAGTTTGACTCCGTCCTCTGGCTGATTCAGACGGGCCACAACTTCAACGGCTACGACCGCTCCGGGCTGGGGCGCAACGACAATGCGAACGCCGGGACGTTACTCAGCACGCTTGGCGCGACCAACGCGCAGGGCGTTGGCGACTATTACCTGTGCATCTCGACGCCGAAGGCCCGCGCGGTCAGCAATGTCACCGACTTTGCCCGACAGGCGGAGGACCAGGCGGATCTCTGGCAGCGGGATCCTTCCAGCCTCGCGCTGGCGGGGGGACGCCTCTGGTGGGCCGATCCCAGCCAGGGCCAGCTTCGCAGCCTCCAACTCGGCGGCGCGTCAGGCGTTGAGGGCCCGGCGTTCGATGTCGCCGAAATCCCGACGTATCCGGAACTTCAGGGCGCCGAGATTGTTTCGCCCCTCGCCTACCACGCCGATGGGACGGCTCCCGGTGGCGGTTGGATCTACTTCGTTGCCGACTCTGACACCGCCGAGGATGGAGACGGCATCCGTCGCATCTCGGCCGACGGCTCGCTGCTGGAGAATGTCGTTGAAACGGCAATCGGGGCTTCGAGCCTGGCGATCGACCACACTCGCGGCAAGGTCTACTGGTCGCGCCGCAACCTCGGCCAGGTCTGGCGGGCCAACCTCGATGGCTCCCTGCCCGAGATGCTCATCGGCGCGACTGGCGCGGGCGCGCTGCTCGATCTGCCCGAGGCGGAGGTCGTCACTGCGATCGCGCTCGCCGTGGATGAAGCCACCGGCGACCTTTACGCCGCGGATCCGCACCGGGCTTCCATCGTGCGCATGACGTTCCCCGCCGGCCAGACGCCCACGGTGGCCGATTTCGTCTCCAGCGTCCCTACCGGGGGCGCCTGTGCGTGCGAGACTGACGGCAACGCTGCCCAGGTCGATGTTTTTGACCTGCTCGCGTACCTGGATCTGTGGTTCGCCAATGCGCCTGGCGCGGACATCGACTCCACGCCCGGTGTCGACGTCTTCGACCTGCTGGCATTCCTGGACTGCTGGTTCCCCGCCAGCGCGGGGGCGCCCTGCGGCAGCGGCGGCGAGCCGGCCCCGGTTGCCGCGGCGGGTCTCGCCATCAACCAGGTTTCCCGCGAGATTTACTTCACCCATCCCGGCGATGAGAGAGTGCTGCGTGCCCCGCTGACCGGGCCGGGGGCGGGGGACGCGGTTGATGTGATTCCCGCCGGCAGCGCGCCGGGCGCTCACGCTGTCGCAGTCGACGCCGCGGCGGGGAAGCTGTACTGGACGGACATCGACGGCCGGGCGATCCACCAGGCGAGCCTGAGCGGGACGGGTGCGACGCTGTATCACCAGATCGGCCCGGAGACGGTCGATTCGACGGCGGACGGCGACGCTGCCAAGCGAGCGCCCTTCCACGGATGGTACAAGCGCGGCGAGGCGGCTGGTCCGGCTCGGCCTTACGAAATCCGGTTGACCGGGGCGTCTTACTCGCTTGAGGGCGCGATGATCGCCCGCAACAACACCGACAAGATCGCCGCCTTCGGCGATCTGCTCGACGTGCCCGTCGTCATCGATCCCGACACCATTCCCCCGACGACCACGCTGGAGCCCACGCCGGTCAACTACATCGGCCGCACCGGGGCTCCGGTCCGAATCGCCGACACCGGTGACGTGCTGTGGATCGGCGAGTGGGGGGGCTTCGGCTTCGACGAGGCCCTCTTCAGGAACCAGACGGTCACGCTGAACACGGTCGCGACACCGGCTTCGATCCCCGGGCTTGTGGTTACCACCATTGAGTCCGGCGCGAACGCCATCGATCTGAGCGACAACGGCCGGTGGGCAGTGGTTCGCGTGACGGACGGCCGGTTCAGCGCCGGTATTCAGGGGTTCATCCGCATCGACTTCGGCCCGTGATCGGCAGAGTCGAGATTTGCAGCAATTCGCGTGAATCCACGCGAAAGGACAGGTTGAATGGCGACTCGCTGGAGGTGAGATTGCACGATATGCGTAAACGTCTGCACCTGCACGGATGCCCTGGGACAGACACACTCGGAGCTTTCAGTTTTATTTGAGGAGAGATCGTGATGAAGAAGTTGATTGCAACAGCGGCGGTGGCGGGGCTGGGGTTGAGCGCTTCGGCGTTTGGTCAGAACTGGGCAGAGGCGGACTCAGGCGGATTCAACACCTCCTTCAGCTTCGGCAGCCTGTTCATGAACCATGACGCCGGCAAGCGTCTTTCGACAGCGAACGTCACCGATGGCATCGGGTCGCTCACGACCATTACCGGGTTCCTGCACTATGACTCGGACGTCGACATTTTCCAGATCAACATCACCGACCCGGGCGCGTTCAGCGCGGCGGTGACCAATGGCACCGCCCCGGGCGCGCTGGCCCTCTTCGATGCATCCGGCGCGGGTATTGCCTACAACCGCGACGGAGCGGGCGCTGCGACGACTCCGGCGCTCAGCAGCGCTCACACGGCGGCGCTCGCCCCCGGCCTCTATTACCTCGCCGTGGCTCAGGGGCCGCAGGTCCCCCTCAACGCCGCCGGCGAGGCGATCTTCAGCATCGTGAACCCGGAAGATGAGGTCGGCCCCAACGCTCTCAGCGACATTCTCCTCGGCAACCAGTCGGAGGATGACGGCATGGGCCTGGACGCCTACGGGCCGTGGGCCAACGCCAATGTGTCCACCACGTCCTTCAGCTTCCCCTACACCGTGACGCTCACGGGCGCGTCCTACGCCATCCCCGCGCCGGGCGCAACGGCGCTGCTCGGCCTGGGTGGGCTGATGGCCCTCCGCCGCCGCCGCTGATCCCTTGTTCAGTCTGTACCTCCCTTGGCCCCCGGACGCTCCCACGTCCGGGGGTTTTTCTTGCGCGCAGCGCCCTTCACGGTCCGCTGCGGCGCAGCGCCTCCGCGCGCCAGCGCTCGGCCTCTTCCGTCTGACCGACGCTCGCCAGCGCCTCCGCGAGCACGCCCGCCAGTGCGGCGTTGTTCTCGCCCAGCGCTGCAGCGCGCGTGAGCAGGTCCAGGCCCGTTTCCACTTCACCCGCCGCCAGATGCGCCTGTCCGGCGTCGTGCAGCACCGTCGGCGAATCCCCCGCATCCTGCGCTGCACGTGTGAAGCACTCAAGGCCCGCCCGGATCAGGCTTTCGTCTCCCACGGCCAGCCCCGCGCTGAGAACCGCTCGCCCGACCTGCATCCGGTCCCACACGCTCAGTCCCGTCACTTGTGCCGCCGAAGCCAGCACCTCGCTCGCGCGGCGCATACGCCCGAGCTGCGCCAGCATCTGCGAAGACTCGATCAGCACGTTCGCCCGGGCTCCGCCGGCCTGCTCGCCATGCTCGATCGCCTCTTCCACCAGTGCCGCGGCGGCGTCCGGCTGTCCCCACCTGGCGCGCAGGGCTGCGCCGGTGAGGCGAACGCCTGGATCGCGCAGCCCACGCTCGAGCGCCCGTTCCAACTCGGCTTCCGCTTCGACCTGCTTGCCGCAGGCGGCCAGGATCTCCGCCGCGCTCAGGCGGACCTGGGCTGTCGGGTGATGCGCCGCCAGCGCGCTTTCCACGCGGGCGAGCGCGCCCGGCTGATCGCCTGAGTTGATCAGGATGATCGCCGCCTGGATCTGCACGCCGGCATCGGTCGGCTGGGCCGCCGC
>CAYWRO010000017.1:24211-57700 GCA_964460345.1 uncultured Phycisphaeraceae bacterium
TCAGGATGATCGCCGCCTGGATCTGCACGCCGGCATCGGTCGGCTGGGCCGCCGCGGCCCGCTCGGCCAGTTCGCGGCAGCGCCCTGCATCCCCGACCTGGAGATGAAACCGGGCCGCCGCCAGATCCAGCGCCGCCTGTGCCGCTTTCTGGTTCTTGCCCGCAGCGGCGGGCGTCTCCCACACGCGCTGCGCCTCGGCTGCGCGTCCGGTCGACCGCAGATGCAGCGCCAGTTGCCGGCGCGCATCGACAAGGTCCGGATTCACCTCGACGGCGCGCTGGAGCAGCGCGACGATGTCGGCCTCGCCGCCTTCGGCCGCCATCGTGAGCATCAGCGCCTGCGAGACCAGTTCATCCGACGCTTCGCCGCGTTCGATGATCTGCCTGAGGATGGCCAGGGCCTCCTCTGATCGCCCCAGCAGCACCAGGGCGTAGGCGTGCTGCAGCTTTGCCTCGCCGCGCACGCCGTAGCCGACCCCACGCGACCACCGTCCGTTGCTTTCGGCCGGGGCGGGTTCCCACGGCAGTCGCGCTGCCTGGAGATGGTTCGCAACGGCCGCGGCGAGCCGCTCCGTGCGCGCCCGCGGCACGAACTCCGGCCGCAGCGCCGCCTGAATGGGCACATCCAGCCGGTTATGGGCCAGTCCCCCCTGCCAGAGGTGCCACCGGCCCAAGCCTCCCCAGGCCGCCGCGGCGAGCAAGAGCGTGCCGGCGCCGGCGAAGGCCACGCCGGCCGGCTTCCAGCGGCCCTTGAGCTTCAACTGGAGGTTCTGCACCTTGACGTTCGGCTGGCGGAGAAGCGACGTGAGCTTCCAGGTGACGAATGTGCCGATCCCCGCGAGCCCGACGGCCATCAGCATGGGCACGACATAGAAGAACTGCCGGAAGGCGAAGAACATCGCCAGGAAGAGGATCCCTGCCGCGATCTCTTCCGGCCAGGACAGGTCCCACCGGCGGGCGCGCTTTTCGGCCGCTTCTCGGGCGCTTGCTTCAGAGCCGGCGAGGACCTTTGCGCCGATGGCGGGCTTGCCGAAGCCGAAGTAGAGCGCATCGTTCGGGCATGCGCTGACGCAGTCGAGGCACTTCATGCATCCGGGATCGATCACCATGCCGAAGTCGCGCACTTCTTCATGCACGCGCACGTTCGACGTGCACACCGCCGTGCAGTATCCGCATTCATCGCACGCATCGGTCACGCGGATGCGGCCCGGGGAGAGCTTGTCGAGCGGGGCGAAGAAGCCGCCGTAGGGACAGCCGTACGTGCAAAAGCCTTTGGCGCCCAGGAAGTAGATCACCGCGAAGCCGACGACGAACAGGTAGGGGATGGCCAGGTACCACGGCACGAACGTGGCCCAGAAGTCCTCCACGATGAACTCATTGGTGAACCCGGTGAAGGGGGCGACGTCCTTCAGCCAGAAGGGCGTCTGCAACCCTGCGGCCTCCAGCGCTGGGAAGAGCGCGTGCCGCTTGAACGTCGGCCAGACGAACATGTAGAGGGCCACGATCAAGGGGACCCACAGCAGCAGCCTCGATCGGAAGGGGCGCGGGTGGATGCCGCACTTCTTCATGATCCACGCGCACAGGTCCTGCAGCGCCACGACGTGGCAGGCCCATCCGCAGAAGTAGCGCCCGAAGATAAGCGTCGAGAGCAGCGCGAGGGCGAAGAACACGAAGCCGGCGTTGACGAGCCCGAGCTCCAGCGTCTGCATTGCTTCCGAGGGCTCGACCGGGGACATCGTCCTGCCCATGGCCATCCACAGCAGGACGTGAATGGCGATGAGCACATGGACGCCGATCAGCACCGCCGCGCGCCACTTGCCCATTTTCGAGTAGGGCCGGGCACGCTCGGAGCGAACTTTGCGGCCTTTGCGATCGCCTTCGGGCGAGCCGGCGTTCAGAACGGGCAGGCTGACCCGCGCGGCGTCACACCGCCCCTTGCGCGCCCTTGTGGATGCTCTCGGCTTCGCCACGATCGATCATTCGTCCAGCCCCGCCCGGCCCCGCCAGAAGACCACGCTCATACGGCCCGCCCCGATCCGCCGTTCACCCCCTCCGCCCGTGCCGAGGCGCCCGGCCTGCTACTTCCCGGCCAGACGATCCCGCACCATCCACACCTCCGGGAAGAGGCGGATCTGGAGCGTCCCGGCGAGGTATTTCGCCCCGGCCGAACCTCCCGTGCCCATGCCGCCTCCGATCATGCGTTCCACCATCTTCACGTGGCCGAAACGCCAGATCTGGAACCGTTCCTCAAACTCCAAAAAGTGCTCGGCGACACGGAACTGCGGGTAGTACCGGTCGCTATCGCGATAGAGCTTCTCCATCGCGTCGAGCACCTGCTCGTTGGCTTCGTGCGGCTGGGAGGTGTCGCGGTTGAGGACGGCCTCGGGAATTTCAAACCCGGCCCGCGACAGGTGCCGCATGAAGTGGTCGTACACGGTGGGCGCATCGAGGAACTTGGCCATCTCCTGCCGCGCGGCGTCGTCCTCGCCGACCAGCTTGAGCATCTTCGGGTTCTTCGCGCCGCAGAGGAACTCAAGCTGCCGGAACTGCACGGACTGGAAGCCGCTGGCCGGGGCGAGCTGGTCGCGGAACGTGGCGAAGTCCACGCTGAACATGGTCTCCAGCACGGGGAGCTGCTCGATGAGCAGCGCCTGGATCTTGTGGATCCGGTCAAACAGATGGGCCGCCCGGAGGGCCTGCGTGTCGAGCTGATCATCCGAGGGGGGCGTCAGCCGGCGGCAGATCTCCATCACCTCGTGCAGCATCTGCCGAAACCAGAGTTCGTAGACCTGGTGGCTGATGATGAAGAGGGTTTCATCGTGGGCGGCGGGCCCGGCGAGGGGCTTCTGCAGCGAGAGCAACTGCGGGATTTTGAGGTAGGAGCCGTAGGTGAGCTTTTCGGAGTGATAGATGAGGTTGTCGGGTGTTTCGGGGGGCATGGGGGGATTGTAGAGTGGCATGTCCGAAGTGGTGTGCGCCGCCGGGCGCGGCGGCGCGGCAACGTCCTCCCCGTTATCAGCGGTTGGGACGGCTCCAACGGCCTTCGCGGCCTGCCAGGGGGGATGGGCGTCCGGATAACACTCGTCCAACGTGACGCTGGAGGCCTCAAACGTCACGCTGGAGGCCCCAAACGTCGCGCTGGAGGCCTCAAACGTGGCGCTGGGGGCCTCAAACGTGGCGCTGGAGGCCTCAAACGTGGCGCTGGAGACCTCAAACATGGCGCTGGAGGCCTCAACCATGGCGCTGGACGTCGCAAACATCGCGCTGGACATCTCAAGGGCGAGGGCGGACGCCTCACGCGCAGCGCTGGATGCGTCTCGGATGATGCGACCCCCATCCGACGGGCGTCGGGGGCCGGTAGGGAGGGGAAAAGGCCAAGAGCAGGCGCCGGTATGATCCGCCATGGATCTTTCATTGAACGGTCGGCGGGCGATTGTGTGCGGTTCGACGCAGGGGATCGGGCACGCGTGCGCGGTGGAGCTGGCGCTGCTGGGGGCCTCGGTGACGCTGCTGGCGCGCGATCAAGAGCGGTTGAAGGTCGCCGCCCGGGCGCTGCCGCGGCCGGCGGAGACCAGCGGGCAGAGCCACGACTGGGTGGTCGCGGACTTCTCCCAGGCCAAGGAGGTGGAGGAGGCGGTCCGCCAGGCGATCAGCCCGGAGGCGCCGTGCCACATCCTGATCAACAACACGGGCGGCCCGCCGGGGGGGCCGATCATCGATGCGGATGCGGAGGCCTTCCGCAAGGCGTTCGATGCGCACGTCATCAACAACCAGACGTTGGTGCGCGCGTGCCTGCCGGGGATGAAGGCCGCTGACGATGGGCGCGGGTATGGGCGGATCATCAACATCATCTCGACGAGCGTGAAGGCGCCCATCCCGGGCCTCGGGGTGTCAAACACGATCCGGGCCGCGGTGGCGAGCTGGGCCAAGACGCTCGCCGGGGAGCTCGCGCCTTTCGGGATTACAGTGAACAACGTGCTGCCGGGGTTCACGGACACGGCGCGGCTGAAGTCGCTCTTCGAGGCACGCGCGAAGCGGGAGGGAAAGACGCTGGAGCAGGTGACCGCCGCGGCGGTGGCGGCGATTCCGATGGGCCGGCTGGGGCTTGCCGAGGAAGTCGCGGCGGCGGCGGCGTTCCTGGCGACGCCCGCGGCGGCGTACATCACCGGGATCAATCTGCCGGTGGATGGGGGGAGGACGCAGTCGCTGTAGGAAAGCAGCAAAGCAGAAAAACAGCAAATGAAGGTGGGGAGGAATGACGATTGATGAATGAGGAATGAGGAAATCGGGAAAGTGGGCACCCGATTGTGCGCGGTTGCACGTTTTGCGAGAGCTTGCGCTCTCGTCTCTGAAGGACGGAGGTGTGGGCGCACAGGCACGGCTTGCCGCGGCATTGGTGGCGAGCTGACGGGCTCGCACCGCCTTGAAAGGCGGTGCCACGTTATGGCCAGAGGAAGCGGATGAGGGCCTGGGTCATGAGACTGAGGTGAGGGAAGGTCGCGAGGTTGGTGAGGGGGAGCCAGCGGGTTTCGGAATACTCCCAGCAGGATTCGCGGTGGGGCGGATTGGCCGGATCGATGTCTCCGATGTCGATCTGCACGATGACATCGACGCTTGGCGCGTGGATGTCTTCGCAGATGGCGACGGCGCGCATCGCGCGGCCGCCCAGCGCAACGCCGAGCTCTTCTTCGCCCTCAGCAATGAGGGCGGCGCGGACCGCATCGACGCGGAAGTGGGCTCCTGCCCGCTGGTTCGCCTGGTCGCTCAGGCCATGGTCGATGCCTCCCGCGGGTGCGAACTCCCACATGCCGGGATACACCCGCGTCGTCTCGCCGCGACGGGCCAGGAGGGCGTGCTGGATGCCGCGGGCATCGCGGCCGGTGAGAATGCCGTTGACGCCGAGCATGCGCGCGCCGGTCTGCACCCATCCGGCCGCGGCGAGGTAGCGGTACGTCGCGCGGGCGCAGCGGATGTGCGCGGCGGAGACGTCGTAATCCAGAACGGTGAGCATGGGGCCGTCAAAGAGACGCGGATTGCCGCGCTTGAGCGTGGCCCACGCGGCGTCGACGTCGCGGCGGATGTCCGGGGAGAGGCGCGCGGCCAGATCCGGTTCTTCGATGCTGATGGCAAGGCCCGGGCCCGGTTCCGGGAGCCGGGCCACGGAGATACCCGGAATGTCCGGCCACGTTCTCACGCCGGGCCGAGCAGGTTCGACAACCCCGGCATCGCCGGCAACCCGAGGGCGCCCATCTCACGCTCGACGATCCGTCGCGCCTCGTCGCGCGCCTTGCGCAGCGCATCGTTGGTCGCATCGCGAATGAGCGATTCGGCCATTGCGCGGCTCGATTCGTCCGCGTTCAGGTTCGCGGCCATGACGGGCTCCAGCACGACCTCGCGCACTTCCATCGTGCCGCTGGCGATCACCTTCACGATCCCGCCCCCGCTTTCACCCGTGACGCGCAACTGTTCCAGCTCGCGCTTCACACGCTCGGCGGCCTCCTTCAGCCGATCCTGATTCTTCATCAGCCCGGCAAGCATCCCCGCCATCTTCATCTGATCGAACATGCTCATGCGTGTCCCCGTCTGCACTCAGGAGTGTCGCGCCGTCACTCGGACCGCGGCACAATATTCACAATCCGCGCGTTGAAGAGCGACAACGCTTCCTGCACCAGTGGGTCCGAAGTCACCGCATCCGGATCAACGGTGGGAGCCTGCAACTGCTCTTCGGCTTCCGCATTGCTCGCCACTTCGCGCACCGCATCCGCCGCCGAGCTTGATTCTGCGCCCGCCTCGTCAGCCTGCCCATCCGGCGTCTCGCCTTCCGCCGCGGCCGGTTCCTCCTGAACGTCCAGTTCGACGGTCATCGGTCCGCCCGCCACCTGCCGGCACAACTCCTCGATCGCCCGCACGCGCGTCCGCACCGCCGCCGCCATCATTGACGAACAGCCGAGCGTGATCCGCCCCGCCTCGAGCCCCTTCACCTCAACGCGGCTCAGCACTGGCACCAGCGCCGGCTTCGCCTGCGCCGCCACGCGCACGCCCTCCCAGAAAGACACCGGCCCGACCTCCACCCCGAGCACCGTTGGCTCAAGCGGCTCATCAACGTCCGGCTCTGCCGCGTCGGCCTCTGCTTCCCCACCGCGCGCCGTATCGCCCGCATCGCCTCCGACCGCGGCGGGCCGCTCCACCAGCGGCCTCTCACGCGAGGAATCCGCGGCCGCCGCGGCGACGGACGTTTCCCTGGCTACCTGCTCCGGGCCGTTGTTGTGTTCCGCGGCACGCTCACGCCCGGGATTGAGCATGCCTGCGGTTTTTCCCGCGGGGCCTCCCGCCCCTCGCGCCGCTCCACCCGGCGGCCCCGCCCGGCCGCCGCCCCCTGCGACGATCGCCGCGGCGTCGGCGAACTTCTCCGCCAGGGCCAGTCGGACGACCAGGGCGTCCAGCAGCGCCCGCGGCGCGGAGCTCAGCCTCGCGTTACGGCCCACCGCATCACACAGGGCGATCATGTGCGACAACGCGGCGGCGTCGAACCGCGCCGCCAGCGCGCCCGCCTCCTGGCGCGCTTCGCCGGTGATCTCTACCAGGTCCGTTTCCGCTCCGCATGCGCTCATCACCATCAGGTCACGTAGCCCGTCGGCGATGGAGCCCACCAGTTGCTCAGGTCCGATCCCCTTGTTGAGGAGCTGTTCCGCTCGGGCCAGGGCCGCCGCGGCGTCCCCATCGGCAAAGGCTTCGAGCAAGGCCAGGATGAGCGTCCGGTCCGGCAGGCCGAGCAGGTCTTCCAGCAGCTTGACGGTGAGCTTCTTGTCACCGGCTGCCATGAGCCGGTCAAGCAGGGAGAGCGCATCGCGCATCGACCCTTCGCCCAGGCGAGCGACCATGTGCAGCAGGTCCGGCTCCGCCTGGAGCTTCTCCTTGTCGATGATCTCCTTGAGATGCTCGGCGATCTTCGCGGTCGGAATGTTCTTGAAGTCGAAGCGCTGGCAGCGGCTCTGAATGGTGGCGGGGACCTTGTGGGTCTCGGTGGTGCACAGGATGAAAACGACATGCTCCGGCGGCTCCTCCATCGTCTTGAGGAGGGCGTTGAACGCCTGGATGGAGAGCATGTGCACTTCGTCGATGATGTACACCTTGTAGCGGCCGCGCAGGGGGCGATAGACACTGTTGGCGATGAGCTCGCGCGCGTTCTCAACGCTGTTGTGGCTCGCCGCGTCGATTTCGATCACATCGGTGTCGCGGCCGGTCATGATGGCCTTGGCGACCTCGGAAATCTCGTTGCCCTTCTCATCAACCGCGTTGAGCGCCTTGGCGAAAATCCGGGCCATCGACGTCTTGCCGACCCCCCGCGTCCCGCAGAACAGGTACGCATGCGCGACCCGGTCCTCCTTGATCGAGTTCTGCAGCGTCCGCGCAATCGGCTCCTGGCCGACCACGGTGTCAAAGGAGGTCGAGCGGTACTTGCGGGCGAGGACGGTGTAGGCCATAACGGGGGATTGTAGGTGCGGCCTTTCGGCCCTACTCGCCCCTGTTTCGCTGCTGCTGAGCTCCGGGGGGACGGGCAGATGCCTGCGGCTCTCCATGAATGGAGTGGTTTCCGGTTACAAGCCGGCCAGGTCGGATTCCAGCATCTTCCGGGTCTCTGCCTCTGCAACTTCCACCTGTCGGGCCGCCGCTGCGTGTCGCGTCCGGCCCTCTGTATCGCCCACGATGCTGTAGGCACGCGCCATCGCCTCGTGGGCGTAGGCCAGGATGTAGTCCCCAAGGCCGTGGTTTGCGCATAGTTCCAAGCCCCGTCGTGCATGGTGCACCGCCGGTTCCGCGCGGCCCAACGTTGCGTACACGCGCGAGAGCTGCCACTCCCCGATTGCCCAATTCTTCGGTTCGCCGACCTCGCCCCAGTGGTGGCGCGAGGCGTGGGCGGCGTGGATCATCGCCTCGTCCTCGTCGCGGGTCCGCTCCCCTTTTTCTAGAAGCGTCCAGACGTGGTTGAACAGGTCGACGGCCAGCCTTCGGTGGTGGGCCGCATCCACCGGTCCGGATGTTGCGTTGTGCGTCATGCCCGGATTTACCGCCGCGTCAAAGCGGCGGTTGCCTGCCCGCCGCTGGCTTCGGTCACGAGCCTCCGATTGCACCCGCCGCCTCGTCCAGCAGCGCCTCCGCCAAGTCGGGCGTCCCGGCCTCCCCGATCAACCGCATGATCGGTTCCGTATTGCTCGCCCGCACGTGAACCCACGCGGCGCCGAAGGGGCTCTCCTCATTGAAGTCGACGCGCACCCCGTCCTGCTTGTCCACGCGGATGCCGGGCTGTCCTTCCCACCGTGCGGCGACGGCCAGCGCAGCCCGATCGGCATCCTCCCGTCGCGCCAGGTCGACCTTGCGCTTCACGATTGCGTACGCGGGGATTTTTGCCACCAGTTCGCTCAGCGTGGCGCCGGTCGTGGCCAACAGCCCGAGCACCAGGCCCATCGCCGACAGCGAGTCACGGATCAGCGTCACCCGCGGCCAGATCACGCCGCCGTTGCCCTCCCCGCCGAGCGCCGCGCCCGCTGAGCGCATCCCGGCCACGACGTTCGCCTCGCCGACGGCGGTCCGCAGCACGCGAGCGCCGTACCGGGCGGCGACGTCGTCGATCATCCGGCTCGTCGAGAGATTCGCACATACCGTGACACGGCCGTCTGCGCCCTGGCTCTTCGCTTCCGTGCCATCTGCCAGGCCCAGTTCGAAGATCGCCATCGCCGCGAGCGCCAGCGTGTACTCCTCACCGATGTACTCGCCGCGTTCATCCACGGTCGCCAGGCGGTCGGCGTCCGGATCCTGCGCGAAGCCCACCGCAGCGCCGTGCTGCTGCACTTCTTCACACAGCCCGGTCAGGTTCTCTCGTGTCGGCTCCGGCGTGTGCGGGAAGACGCCCGACTCATCGCCGCCGATGTGATGCAGCTCGCACCCGAGCCGCTGCATCAAGAGCTGCGTCCCGTGCACGCCCGAGGCGTTCACCGAGTCCACCACGACGGCGAAGCCTCGCTCGCGAATCCGCTCCGCCAGATCCTGACCGAGCGCATCGATCACCTTGTCCATGTGCAGCCGCGTCGCGCCGTACTCGCGTATCAGTGCGGCTTCGGCGTCCTCGTTGTCGGTTGCCTCGATGTGCTCGATTGTGGCTTCGGGCATGGACCGGAATCGCCTGATGATCTTGTCCGCCGTGGCCGCATCCGCCGCGGCGGCGCCCGCTGAAAGACGCACGCCCTCCGCCGCGCCGTTGCCCGCAAGAATCGTCTTAAGCCCGTTCCACTGCTGCGGGTTGTGGCTCGCCGTCGCCGTCAGCGCGCCGTCCGCGCCGAGGTGGTCCACCGCCACGCCAACCGTGGGCGTCATGGCGACATCGATGTCGATCAACTGACACCCCGCCGCGGCCAGCCCGCTTGCCGCCGCATCGCGAATGGCCGCGCCGCCGGCTCGTCCATCCCGCGCTACGACGACCCGCGGCCGCGCGACGCCGACATCTTCCCGCAGGTATGACGCGAACGCCCCGGCAAAGCGCGCCGCCACCTCCTCCGTCAGGCTCTCGCCCACGATCCCTCGCATCCCGCTCACGCTCAGCATCAACGGCGCATTGCTCATGCCCAAGCGTAGCGTCGCCCCCGCCTTGCCCGTCAGGCCGGCGGAGCATCACGCCGCCAGTGCTGCAAACCCTCGGCGTTCCGCACTGCGCAGTTCCACTTCGCCAGCGATGCGAACATCCGACCATCGCGCGGAGCACAGGTCGATGACCTCCGCGGGCGCGAGCCCTCCCGATCCGTCCCGCCGCCACAGCCTCACCACCGGGCGGGCCGCGCGCGCCGAGCCACCCGCGGCCATCACTTGCCCAATGCCACCATCGCTCAGGCGAACGAACGACCCCACGGGAAAGAGTCCCACCGTCTGCACCAGGGCGCGCACGGCGCTCCGCCAGACGCGGCCGCGCTTCGCATCTTCGATCAGGCTGCGCACCACGGAGAACCGCGTCCGCCGCGAGCGGTACGAGCGCTCCGAGACTCCGGCCGCGTACGCATCCGCCACGGCAACCACGCGGGCCACATCGTGAATCGCCGTACCGCGCAGCCCGCGCGGATACCCGGATCCATCCTCCCGCTCGTGGTGCTGGTGCACCGCGATTCGCACCGCCAGCGGCAGGCCCCGCATCTCCTCGAGCAGCGCCACCGACCAGGCTGGATGTCGGCGGACGCGGTTGCGCGCGACATCATCCAGCGGCCGGTCCGACAGCCAGACATTCTCATCAACCAGCGCCATGCCCACATCCGCCAGCAAACCCGCGAGGCCTGCGGTGATCACGTCCGCATGCGACCACCCCAGCCGTGCCGCCATTGAGGCGCTCAGCGTCGCGGTCGCCAGCATCTGCGCGCTCAGCCGGCGCGATGCTTCAATCTCGAATCCATCCGCCGCGTCCGCTGCAATGACGTGCGGAAACACCGGTGCGTGGCGCGATACCTGGTCCGCCAGTTCCTCCACCATGTCTTCGGCCTCCGAGGCCAGCACCCGCTGCCGCTCTGGCGTCCCACCCTCCACGAGCCGGTCGACCAGCGATTCCACCGCCTCCAGCCGTTCCTCGCGCATCGCCAGCAGGGACTCGATGCGCCCAAACCCTGCCATCGCCGCGTCACTCAATGCCACGCTGTCTGGCGAAGGCTCTACCCGGCGCGGTGCGCCGTCCCACCGAGGCAGCCTCGCGGCCACCATTTCCTCCGCCTCGCGCCGCAGGCGCGACAGCCGCTGCGCACGACGCTGGTCGGCGGACCGGGCCTCTCCCTCCGACCGCAGCCGCTCAACGACACGCTGATAGTGCGACCGAATCTCTCCTGCCGGCCGCGGCAGCGAGCCGCTTGGCTCCTCCACATACAGCCCCCCGCCCCGTGCCTCGAGCGCCCGCACCAGTTCCGGCGTCAGCGTCACTCCCGGAGCGAGTAGGCGCTGGCCAAAACGCGAGTAGATCGCCCGCTTCAGGACCTGTCCGGCCTTCAACTCTGTCATTCGAACCATGTGCACGCCGCGGCTCCCGACGTTTGTCCGCCCACGCCCTGCCTCGCGATGGTTATCGACCCGTGCAGGAGCAAGGTTGAGGAGGCGACTCCCTCAACCAAGGGGGTGCGACGAGCGCGGTATAGTCCAACCCATGTTCGAACTCACCGTGGAGACCGTTTTCGCCGCCGCGCACGCCATCGTCATCCGCGGCGAGCACGAGCCGGTCCACGGCCACAACTGGCACGTCACAGTCGCCGTCCGCGGCCGCGATCTGGACTCCGACGGTCTCCTCATCGACTTCCACGACCTCGAACATGCCCTCGGCGCGATCACGAGCCGCTTCCGCAACCAGGATCTAAACCAGACGCCTCCTTTCGACGAGGTGAACCCTACGGCCGAGCACGTGGCCCGCCACATTGGCGAGGAAATGGGTCGACATATCGCCAGTTCAGGGGGAGACACGGCCGTCGCGTGGGTTCGCGTCACCGAGGCCCCGGGCTGTGCCGTGACCTGGCTGCCGGACTGACCCGAGAGTGTGCCGCTTCGGGGCCAGAGCGCCATACCGGCTTTGCCGGCGAAATGGACCGGGCCGCGGCACGTAGGAATGGGGGAGGGGTACCAACTTGGCGCGCCGCACCAGGAGGTCGATAACTAGAGCATTGCAGGCAGAATCATCCGTCATGAGTCAACTACCGCGACAGTCTGTTCCCCGCCCCGGCGGCTTGGAGTCCGCCCACGGCCGCGGGGGCGCGCCGAATGGGAGCGCCCCGCCGCTCCACGTGCGTCAGACGCCTGCGGTCGCTGAGGAGAGTCGTGGCCCGGAGGCCGGCCTCAACCCGCTCCGTCCGGACGTGGTTCCGGGATCGGTCGCGTTCAACCGGGATTTGTCCTGGCTGGAGTTCAACCGGCGCGTCCTGGCGATGGCGGAGGATGACCGCACGCCGCTCTTGGAGCGCGTGAAGTTTCTGTCGATCTTTTCGTCGAACTTGGATGAGTTCGTGATGAAGCGGGTCGGCCTGCTCAAGCGCCGCATGGAGGGTGATGCGCCCTTCACGCCGCATCGCACGGAGAGCACATCGCCGGCCGAACTCTTCCAGGCCATCCGCAGCACGATCCGCGAGCTGCAGCAGCGTCAGACGGCGTGCTATGAGCAGCAGGTTCGCCCTGCGCTCGCCGAAAGCGGTATCGAGCTGCTCGACTATGCCGACATGACGGACCAGGAGCGCCGCCGCATGGACGCCTGGTTCATGCAGAACGTCTTCCCGATCCTCACGCCTCTGGCCGTTGACACCGGTCACCGCTTCCCATTCATTTCCAACCTCTCGCGCAACCTCGGCATCCTGCTCATTGAGCCGGAGCGGTCGGAGCCTCTCTTTGCGCGCGTTAAGATCCCCAGCGTGCTCCCGCAGTGGATTCGTGTTCCCGGCGCTGATGAACAGGACACGCAGCCCGCCGGCGCATCGGCGGCGATGAAGGGCGGCCGCTTCATCTCCCTGCGCGAGCTTATTCAGAACAATCTCGACGATCTCTTCCCTCACCTGCGCCTTGCTGAAGTGACGGCTTTCCGCGTCACGCGTTCCGCCGCCATCGACATCGAAGATGATGAAGATGTGAATCTTATCGAACTGGTGGAGGAACAGCTCAAGAAGCGGCGCTTCGCGCGCACTGTCCGCATCGAGACCGGCCCCAATCCCTCCCAGACGATCCTCGAGCCGCTGCTCGAAGAACTTCGCGTCACGCCCGACGACGTCGACGAACGGAGCGGCCCGCTCGACTACACCCAACTCATGGAACTTGTCGAGCTCGACCGGCCGGAGCTGAAATGGCGCCGCTGGGTGCCGCGTGTTCCGCGGCGTCTGGCCGAATCCGATTCGAACATCTTCGGGGTCATCCGCCAGGGCGACCTGCTGGTTCATCACCCGTATGAATCCTTCGCCGCCACGGCGGAACGGTTCATCGCCGAGTCGGCGCGCGATCCCGACGTGCTGGCCATCAAGCAGACGATCTACCGCACGAGCCGTGACTCGCCGTTCATCTCTTCGCTCATTCGTGCCGCGGAGCGCGGCAAGCAGGTCGCAGCGCTCGTCGAACTCCGCGCTCGCTTTGATGAACAAGCTAACGTCCGCCTCGCGCGCATGCTTGAAAAGGCCGGTGTGCACGTCGCCTACGGCGTGGTCGGGCTCAAGACGCACTGCAAGGCGTCCCTCGTGGTCCGCCGCGAAGGCGGGGGGCTCCGCTCCTACGCCCACCTCGGCACGGGCAACTATCACCCGCGCACTGCTCAGATGTATACCGACCTCGGCCTGCTCACCTGCGACCCTGCGATCACGCAGGACATCATGCACCTCTTTAACCAGCTCACCGGCCGGTCGCTCTACACCGATTACAACCGTCTTCTCGTCGCCCCCGCGACGATGCGCCGCCGCTTCCTGGAGCTCATCGACCGCGAGATCGACATCGCCCACGCCCACGGCCGCGGCGAGTCCCCCATCGGTGGTCGCATCATCGCCAAGATGAATGCGCTCGAAGACCCGCAGATCACGGAGAAGCTCTACGAGGCCTCCGCGGCCGGGGTCGACATCACGCTCCTTGTCCGTGGTTTCTGCTGCCTGCGCCCCGGCGTGCCCGGATTGTCAGACAACATCCGCGTCATTTCGACCATCGGCCGTTATCTCGAGCACTCTCGCATCTTCTACTTCGGCACCGGCCAGCCCGACCCGCTCAACGGCGACTGGTACATCGGCAGCGCCGACTGGATGTATCGCAACCTCGAAGCGCGCGTGGAGGCAATCTGCCCCGTCCTCGACCGCGCCTGCCGCGCGACCCTGCTGCGCATCACCGACGCGATGATCCGCGACCAGCGCGAAGCCTGGGACCTCCTCCCCGACGGCAGCTACGCCCCGCGAACCCCGCGCCCCACGGACGAGCCTGACTCGCCGGAGGCCCTTGGCATCTTTGAGACCATGATCGCGGACGCGATGAAGGCCTGAAGCGGCAAAGGCGGTACCCAGCCCCTCGCACTCTGCATGCGCAGTCAATCCGCCGGTACGCACCGCTCCCGCGCCCACTCCCGCAGCCAGTCGATCTTTTCCTTCATCGTTACGCTCAAAGGCGGCGATGAGCGTACCACGGCCACGATGGTGTCCGTGTCCAGTTCCTTTCCAGACGAAAAGGCCTGGTGCAACGCGCCGATCACCGCCTGCTCGATCTCGGCGCCGCTAAAGCCGTCGCTCTCCGCGGCGAGCCGCTCCAGGTCGAACCTGCTCGGATCGCGCTTGCGCTTGCGCAGGTGAATCTCGAAGACCTTGCGCCGCACCGCCGTGTCCGGCAGGTCGACGAAAAAGATCTCGTCGAATCGCCCCTTGCGCAGCAGTTCCGGCGGTAGGGCCTCGATGTCGTTGGCTGTTGCCACGAGAAAGACGGGCTTCTCGTGCTCCTGCATCCACGTCAGGAGCGTGCCGAACATGCGCTTGGAGAGGCCGCCATCCGTGCTCTGGGCGGCGGCGGAGGCAAACGCTTTCTCCACCTCGTCGATCCACAGCACGATCGGGGCCATTGCTTCGGCCTGGTGCAGGGCGTCGCGCAGCCGGCGCTCACTTTCCCCGACATACCGGTCGTACAGCGCGCCGACATCCATCCGCAACAGCGGACGCTGCCATGCCGTGGCGATTGCCTTGGCGCACAGCGACTTGCCCGCCCCCTGCACGCCAAGCATCAGGACACCGCGCGGCGCATCCAGCCCGTACTCGCGTCCCGCATCGCTCAGTGCGCCTTCGCGTGCGGCCAGCCACTGCTTGAGCCGCCGAATGCCCCCGATTTCGTCCATGGAGACCGGCGCTTCGACAAACTCCAGCAGCCCGCCGCCGCTCAGCAGCACCCGCTTCTGCGCCAGGATGTGCGCCAGGTCTGATTCGTCAAACGTCCGGTCGGAGCACACCACATCCATGATGACCTGCTCGGCCTGTCGCCGGGTGAGCCCCATCAGGTTGCGCACGATCGCCGCCAGGTGATCCTTCTTCAGCTTGACGTCGATCGGGCTGGTGGCATGCTCTCGCCGCAACGTCGAACGGATGAGCCGCTCCAGTTCCGCCTCATCGGGAAGCGACAACTCAAAGGGCGTCACGTGCGCCCGCACCGCATCCGGCAGCTTTGAGCGGTGATCGATCATCACGAGCGTGCCGTTACGCTTGCGAATGACCGCCATCGTCTCGCGCAACACGCGCAGCACGCGCGCATCGTCCAGATGATCCGCCAGGTCCAGCGTGCACAGAATCGCGCCCTTGGCCTCTCCCAACCCGTTCCCCGACCCCGCGGCCGCCCTCCCCAGCCGGTGCAGCCCGAGAATCGGGTTCTCCGTCTCCGGCACCGCGGGCGAATCCGCCAGCAACCCGTTCTTCACCCCCTGCACCACGCTCCACACCCACAGCGGCCGCCCGGTCGCCATCGCCGCTTCCGCGACCACCCAGAGCGCATCGGCCTCTTCAGATGTGCTGAGCCACACCGCCGAGTGCCGCGAGCGGATCAACCGCGCCAGCCGTTCCTCATCGGTCATGCAACCATCGTAGAGCGCCGTCGGCAGAAGCGGGCTTAGCTTCCCATCAGGCGCCCATCGCCGCCGCCAGCCTCCCCGCCAGATCCGCGTTCGAGACCACGAGTTCCACGTTGGTCCGCAGCGTGCGCCCGCCCGAAATCTCATGCAGCGCGCCGAGCACGAAGGGCGTCACATCGCGGCCGGTCACTCGTGCCGCCGCGGCACGCCGCTCCGCCTCCGCGAGCCATCCCGCCCATGCGTCGGCCTCGATCTCATGCTCCGCCGGCACCGGGTTGCACACGACCACCGCGCGGCCGGCGCGCCGCAACTCGCCACTTACAAAGCGCGCCAGGGCCTCCACCTCGTCGAACCGCGCATCGACACGCACCGCCGCGTCAATCGACCGCTGGTAAAACGCCGGAAACAGGTCCGTCCCAAAGCCCACCACGGGTACGCCGAGCGCCTCGAGCACCTCCCGCGTTCCCGCCACATCCAGAATTGACTTCACCCCGCTGCACACCACGGCCACGGGATACCGCGTCATCGCAAAGAGGTCCGACGACACGTCCAGCGGCGGCGCCGCCCGGTGAACGCCTCCCAGTCCGCCCGTGGCAAAGACCCGAACCCCCGCGGCCGCGGCCAACTCCATCGTGGCGCTCACCGTGGTTGCCGCGTGAAGGCCGCGATGGAGCGCCAGGCCCAGGTTTGCTGCGTTGACCTTGATAACCCCCGCCCCCTCCGCCGCGGCGAGCATCTCTGTCAGTTCCGCTTCGCTCAGCCCACAGACGCCGCGGCCCGCGAAGACGCCTGCGACAGCCGGTACTGCGCCGGCGGCGCGCACCACCGCCTCAAGCCGGCGCGCAAGCGGCAACCCCTCGCCCCGCGGCACACCATGAATCAACAGCGTTGTCTCGAGCGCAACCCGCGCCGGCTCAGGCATACCGCCACGATATGCCGCGCCCGCCAGGAGGCAGGGCCGCCGGAGAGCGTGGTAGTGGGGGGGGGAGGACTCATCGCGACCGCGCCGCCGCTCAGGTCACGAAGCGCCGACCCGCTTCATCCGAAAGTTCGCCGCCGAGGCGCTCGCCAGTTGCAGCGCTGCGCGTCGCACATCCTCGCCCGCTTCGACGAACTCCACGCCGACGCATCGCTTGAAGAGCCCGAACCGGCGCGTCCAGATCAGCCGCACGGTCGCCTCGACCGGCCCTTCGCTGCTCGGCAGCACCACGCTGACGAGTTGCCCTTTCCGCGTGGGAACGCCGCGGCTCTGGCACCGCATCCCGCGCGAGGAGATGTCCTCGATGCGGCCCAGTTCGCACGATGGGCCCTCGATGCGGAACCGCCCGGCACGCCGCTTGTTCCCGCTGCCGAGATCGCCACACACCGCTATTCCGTTGAAGCCGATCATGCCCCAAGCATGCAATCTGCGCCCTTCACCCACCACCCGTGGCGGCCGTGAAGCCATGCCCGCGGCACCGCCCATGACGCTTGTGCCGTCCGTTCAGGCCGCAGACCTCCCCACCCACGCCCGATAACCAGCGCCGGTGCTCGCTGGCGCTATCGAATGAGCCCGATCTTCCCTCGAACCCGCGAGGCCACGTTCGTCCGCCCGGACCGGTCCAGCAGATCCGCATACCGGAGCCCGATGCGGAAGTAGTTGCTCTGCCGCATGAACTGCTCGGCCATCTGCTGGGGCGGTCGCACGCGCTCCCACGCATCCTCATACAGATCGCCGATCTGGTTGTTCTTCCCGCTTACGCGCAGCAGGCGCTCGGCCGACTTCAACGCATCGATCACAAACGGTCCATCGTTCGTGTACCGCTGGATCACCTCCTGATAGCAGGCCCACGCCTTGTTCTTATCTCCCTCCCGCTCCCACAGCCGCCCCTGCGCCATCCGGATCTCCGCGATCAGGTCCGATCGCCCGGAGCAGATCCGCAGTGCCCGCTCCCACAGTTCGTGCTGCGCCCGCGTCTCCTCAACCGTTTCAATCATGGGCCGCAGCACGCTCAGCGTGAAGTCCGGGTACTTGCTGCCCGCGAGCCGGTCCAGCACCTTGGCCCAATTCTGCTTCTGCTCGTAGCTCAGGCGCCCGTCCGCCGCGATGTCGCGAATCACCTCCCACCCGCGCCGATACCCCGGCGTCCGCCGCAGACCCGTCTCGACCAGGCCCAGCGCATCGGCGAGCGTCGGTGGCCGCGTGCGCGGCAGGTCGCGGGATGTCTTCACCGCCAGTGGATACGGCGGCGGGTATTCCTCGGCGGAGCCTTCCAGTTCCAGCAGTCGAATACCCGCATCCGTCAGCGCCGCCGCCGCCCACCGTTGCTCGCGCGGTTCCGTCATTGATTCGGCCAGAAACGCCAGGTCTCCATCCGAAATGCGCTCTCGCCGCTGTGGATCAAAGACGTCCCCCTTCACACCCTTGTACGCGTCGTATCGCCCGAACTCGAGGTTCCACTCTGCCCGGCTCCCGCGCCCCTCTACGAATCCCACCCACGCGTGCGACACCTCGGCGCTGCGCGCGACCACGTAGGTCGTCGGCACCCCGATCGCCTTCCCGCACGTCATCGCGTAATACGCCTGGTCCGCGCACACGCCTCCGTACTTCTCGATATTCGCCAGCGTGAACCCTTCGCGCGTCACCTGCTTCTCCGCGCCGCGCCGGAAGTGTTCGTAGTCGTATTTGATGTCGAAGTACCGCGCTCCGATCCGCCGGTCTCCCCGGTGCTTCCGCAGCGCCCATTTCAGCTCGTCAATCGTCCCGGTCACGTCCACCAGGTAGATCAGCACATCCGGCGGCATGTTCCGCGGGTTGAAGACCAGCGCCCGTTCGTTCTCCACGAAGTAGCCGAACAGCGCCACCGGGTCCGGGGAGTTCACACGGTTCTCATTGATGTCGTAGTGCAGCGGCTCTTCAAACACCACGCACACGGCCGCGGCGAGCGCGCCGAACGTCTCCAGTCGACCCGCTTCACCGTGGTCTCCCGCCAGGCGCACGATAAGCCGGCTCATGCCGTTCGCATCGTCATCCTCGTGCAGCGCAAAGGCCAGGTGCCCGGCAAACGTCGGGTTGGCTCGCAGCACGCCCCACGCGGGGCCCTGCCGCTGCCGGGGCGCATCTTTGAAGAACGCCGACAGGCGACGCCACTTGGCCGCCTCCACCCACGCTTCCGCCCGGCGCTCGTCCCCATAGGCGATCAGGGCGTCGAACACCGCCGAAAGTTCCCGGTGCATCGCCGCCAGGTCCGGCCCACCCTCAGCCATGTCCCCTTGCGCGAGAATTTCCGCGATCCGCCCCTCCGCCCATGCCTCCATGGCCGCCGGACGCGCGGGCGACTGCCCCAGCGCGGCGGCGGGCCACAGCGCCAGCAGCGCGAACACCACCACACTCGCAAATTTCGCCGCGGCGCTCATTACCGGATCCTCCGCTCCATTTGGGCACTCATGATACGAACCCGCAGCGAGTCCCGTTGCAGCGCGGCGGAACGTCCGAATAACCGCGGATTCGTCGCGTCATCTGACACAACCGCCCGCCGAAACAGCCCGTTGCGACCGATAACCAAGCGCAGAAATGCACGCTTCGTGCGACATCACCCGCTTTTGAACCATCGCGCCCATCCCGGCCGATCACTCACCTCGATGAATGGGCACACGTTTCCATTGCACCGCACTTCAACTCGTAACCGGGAGGCTGGACGCGAATGACCTCGACACACCAACTCCACGGCCTGATCAACCCCGCGCCGCACAGTGTCCATGACGAAAAGGAGCGCTGCACGCTCCGCATCTCGCGAGACCTGCTCGACAAGCTTCGCGACGCCGTCTACTGGACGCCGGGGCTCACCCTCGGCGCCCTGGCTGAAGAAGCGCTCCGAACCTGCATCCACGACATCGAGCAGTCCCGCGGCGAGCCCTTCCCCCCTCGTGCCGGCAACCTCAAGCCGGGCCGGCCTGTGAGGGTCTGAGTCGCAGGAGCGCTCTCCCGCACTCATCGTTTCATCAACACAGCAGATTAACAAACCTTTTCGCGATCGCACCAAAGCGCAAAGGAAGAAAGAAATGGCCTTGAAGACCGCAGAAGAACGCATCGACAGCATGGAGAAGACGATCCGCATCTATCGCCTCCTTGTGATCGTCCTGTTTCTGATGATCCTCGCCATCGAGCGCGCACGCGTTTCCACCTGGATCGACGGCGTCGAATCCTGGATCGCGCGCCTCTGAGCATGGCGACGCCGCCTTTCCAGCCGTGACCCTGCAGGGGCGGGCGCCACGGCTCGCGGGACTCCGCGCAGCAGTGCAAATGAAGGACGCATGGCCGCCACGCAGCCGTCCCGCCCTACCCTTGCCGCATGACAAACGTCTGCCGCGCAGGGTCGGTCACCATTGGAGATCAGCAGCCGCTGGCCGTCATCGCCGGCCCCTGCGTGCTGGAGTCGCGCCAGCTCGGTCTTGACATCGGTGGCGTCCTGCGAGATGCGTGCGCGCGCCTCGGCCTTGCGTACGTCTTCAAGGCGTCCTTCGACAAGGCCAATCGTTCCAGTGTCGATTCCCCCCGCGGCCCGGGCATGGATACCGGCCTCGCCTGGCTGCGCGAAATCGGCGAGGAACTCGGCGTCCCCGTCACGACGGACGTGCACGCCCCCGAGCAGTGCGACCCCGCCGCGCACGCCGTCGACATCCTCCAGATCCCCGCATTTCTCTGCCGGCAGACGGATTTGCTCTTCGCCGCCGGCCGCGCCGCCGCCGCCCGCGCCCAGCGGATCGGCCGTCCCGCCGCCGTCAACATCAAGAAGGGCCAGTTCCTCTCCCCCGCCGAGATGAGCGGCCCGGTCGGCAAGCTCGCCCAGGTCGGCTGCGACGACATCCTCCTGACCGAACGCGGCACCTTCTTTGGTTACGGTCGCCTCGTGAACGACTTCATCGGCGTGGCCGAAATGGCCCAGGTCGGCGGCGGCCGCCCCGTCTGCTTTGATGCAACCCACTCCACCCAGCGACCCGGGGGCAAGGTCACCGCCGGCGCGCGCGACATGGCCCCCATGCTCGCCCGCGCCGCGGTCGCGGCAGGCGTGGACGCCGTCTTCCTCGAGTGCCACCCCGAGCCGGAGCAGGCGCTCTCCGATGCCGCCACCATGCTCCCCCTCCACACGGTTCCTGAGTTGCTGGCGCAGCTCGCCGCCATCCGCGCGGCGCTCGCGCGCCCCTAGCGTGCCACCAAGATCCGCTTTGCGATCTCGGCGTCATGCACGAGGAACGCTACGGGGTCACCGTGATCACAAACCGGTTCGTTTCGGTGTTCCACGCCTCAATCGCGCGGCGGATCTCGCTTCGTCCAAACGACCCGTAGTCATCTTCCCCCCGCGCCATCGCGTCCATATCAAGCCCCCGCAGCCGCGACGTCGCCAGCACCTCCGCCCAGTAGGCCGGATCCGCGTTGAGTTGCGTGACCGAGCGCCCCATCGCCGCGGCGGCCCGGCGCACTTCCTCCGCCGTCGGCGGCTCGGCGGCCAGCCTTTCCACCTCGGCCTGCATCGCCTCGGCAAGCGCATCGGCATTGGCCGGTGTTGCGGATGCCGCGGCGAAGACCATTCCGAAGCCGGGCAGCGCCGCCCCGGGCGCGCAGGTCGCTTCCAGATCCGTCAGCGGGGGCCCCTGGCGGGTCACTCGCGCCACGATCCGCTCCTCGAGGATCCGCGCAACGACCCACAGCGCACGAAACTCGCGCACCTGGCCGACGTCCGCGCCCAGGAACCCGGCCACCACCACCACGCGCCCATCGGGCGTTGGCGCGTGCACGGTGGTCTGAATCGGGCCTTCCGGCTTTGCAAGCGTGCGTGCGTCGAGGAATGTCTCGGGCGAGATCTGCGGACGCTCCGGCGTTGCGCCCAGCGCCTCGGCGATTGGCCCAAGCGCCGTTTCCAGCGGCACATCGCCGACGATGGCCGCCTCAACCGGCCCGCGCGCGAGGATTGACTCCAGCCACGCCTGCGCCTCGTGCACGGTGTGCCGCTGCAGGTCCGCCGCCGCGGGCAGCTTGAGGCGCACGTCATCGGGATAGATCGTCCCGATCATGGAGGTTCCGATGACACCCCAGCGCGATGAGGCGATCTTCTCGACCGCCTTGTTGATCTCCGCCTGCTGCGCCTCAAACGCATTCGGGGTCACGATCGGCGCGGTGATGAGCGCCCGGGCCAGCTCAGCCGCCGCGATCGCCGCGGTCGCCGGCCCCTCGATGCTCAGCCGAAGGTGGTCCGGTAACGCCGCGGCGGAAACATGCAGTTCTCCCTCGGCCGCCGCGCTCGGGCCGTTCCCCGCAGCGCCGGTCGCGGCCGCCCGGGCGGACTCCTGCGCCCATCCGGCGACGGCAAGCTGCGTCAGCCCGGCCTGGTCCGGCCGCTCATGGATCTCCCCGCCTGCCACCGCCACGACCAGCCGGAAACGTCCCGCCGGCTCCGCCTCGATCCGGTCGTGATGAAGCGTGAGGCCGTTGACGAGTGTGGCATGGCACACTCCCGTCTCACGCGAAAACGAAACCTCTTTCACCACCAGCGGGCGTTCCGCGGCCGTGACCGCGGTCCCTGCCTCTCCCGCCGCGTCGGTCACTTTCGGCGGCCCTGCGGACGCAGGAGCACCACTCGTCGCGGCGACGAGCACCAGGGCGCGGATGGTTGTACGGAGGAAGGAAGCCACGCCAATGGTACGGACCCACGGCCGGGCCGTTGCCGGTGAGGTGCAAAACTCGCAACGGGGGAACCCCGCCGCAATGAGAGCAGACGGCCACCGCGGCGTCAGTGCAGCCGCCGCGACCGTGCCCACTCGTCACGGTCCCAGAAACTCACAATCCCCATAACAATCCTTCCCCTTCGCCTCGAACCGCCCCGCCAGGATGCCGCGGATCGCCTCGTCGATTCGCGCTCGGATCGCGGTCATGTCGAGTTCGCTTAGGGCGATCGTCCCGCGCTGTCCCGTCGCCAGCAGCCAGTACTCGGCAACGCCGGTCACCGTTTCCGGTTCGGCTTCGAACAGCGGCATCGCCGCCCGCCCGGCGCGCAGGTGGTGCGAGAGGGCCATCGCATAGATGCCCATCTGCAGGTCCTTGTTGCCCGGCTCCAGCAGCGGCTTGCGCGCCTTGCCGGTCTTGTAATCGATGATGCGCCACCCGCCCGTCTCGACAAGCTGATCCACGCGGTCGATCTTCGCCACCAGCGTGTGCGTGCACGCATCGCACTCGTACGGCGTTTCCACCTTCAACTCCACATCGACGATGTGATCCAGGTCGCTGTGAAGCTGTTGATACGCAAGGTGCAACTGCGCGCGAATCTGCTTCATCTGCGCATCGTCAACCGGGTCGCTCTTGGGCCACTTGCGGAAGAACGTGCGCCGTCCAAGCTCATCCAGTTCCTTGAGCCCCGGCCGCGTCCGTCCCTCCGCATCCGCATCGCGCCACTCGCGGTAGAAGCGCTCCAAAGACTCGTGCACGATCGTTCCGATGTCGCGCTGCGAATACGGCCGATCCTCCAGCCCCAGCACCTGCTTGAGGAAGTAGCATCGCGGACAGTTCAGATACGAGGCGATCGCGCTGTAGCTCAGCCGCAGCGGCGGCTTGATCGGCTCCGTCATCAGCCGCGCAATGACTGCACCGAGATCTGCCGGTTCGCGTCCGCCTTCCCGCAGGCGCTCGACGATCCGCGCCGTCTGCTCCGCCAACGCCGGAAATGCCTCGCGGAACCACGCCGGCGGCTCTTTGCCCCGGCGGATCAGGCCCGCCGCGCTCATGCGCCCCGCCGCCTCCTGCAATGCGCCGATCGCCGCTTCCATCGAGCCGGCGCCGCCATCCTCGGCCACGCCCAGGGCCCGAACCGCCGCTCGCCGTGCATCGGCCGCCTGGCGCGCCGCCGCCTGCTCCTGCGCCTCCAGCGCGGAGAAGTCCACAGCCGCCGCCCCGAGGGGATCCATCAGCCGCGCCAGCACGCCCGCCTTTGTCGCCGCGTCGATCACCGCCTCGCCCGTGATCATGCTCACCCCGGCCCGCGGCGGCACCGCCAACTCGCGCCACAAATGCATCGAGCTGGATGACTTCTGCCGCTGACTCAGCAGCACCAGCCGCCTCTCCGCGCGCGTGCACGCCACGTAGAAAACCCGACGCTCCTCGTCCTGTTGCTGGCTCTTCCAGTCCCGATCATCCTCGAGCGTCGTCAGGCCCTCGGGAATGTTCAGCCGCTCCTCCGACCGCGTGCTCCCGTACCCATTCCGCGGCATGATCCGCGGCACGAACACCGTGTCGAACTCCAGCCCCTTGGCCCCGTGCGCGGTGAGAAGCTGCACGGCGCCGCGGTCTCCCGTGCCTTCTGCCTCGCCCACTTCCGCCGCGACCGCCAGCGGCGCGGCCTCGTCGAACGAGGCGTCGATCGCGTTCTCCCCGATCGATTGAAGCTGCTGCTCATCGTTGTTGAGGTTGTCGTAATACGCGCGGAACATCCGCAGGTCGCCCGGCGCGGGCAGCCGGTCCTGTCGCTGGCGCACGAAGCGCAGCAGCGCAACAAGGTTCGCCACCCGCGCCGCCCGCTCCGATGCTCCCGCCAGGTCTGCGTGCGCAATATCCGCCAGCGTGATGATCCGGAAGATCGTCTCATCCGCCGTCCGGTGCCCATCCACCCCGCGCAGTTTCTGGTAGAGCTCCACGAACCGCTTCGCGACCGGATTGTCGTCCGTCCGTGTCGACAGATACCGGATGAAGTTCCGCGCCGCTCCCCGCCGCGGCCGCGCCGGCTTGCCGTTCCCGTCGAGCGACTCGGCGACCATGTCGCGGCTGCGCAGGGCGCGGAAGTCGCGTCCCCATCGCACGACGTCCTCCATCTCCGCGCAGAACGGCGGACGAAGCAGCAGCCGCCGCGCCGCCCACTCCGCCGCCGGATCGATCAGGATGTCGATCCAGTTGAAGACATCCTTCACGCCCGGATCATCCAGCGGCGACCGCGGCCGCAGCAGCTTCACCGGGATGCTCTCCAGCGACATCGCGCCCGCGATCCGGTCAAGGTCGCTGTTGTTGCGCGCCACGACGGCAAACGAGGAGAGCGACCGCCCCGGCTCGCGCGCCATCGTCGCGCGGATCATCGCTGCGATCACCGCCCCGTCGTCTGCGTAGCTGGCCAGCTCGACGCACTCGACATCCCCACCCCCCTCCGCGTGCGGCCCCGCCGCTTCGACGACCTTGTCCGGCGCAAAGCGACGCTCCGCCTGCGAAATCGTGAAGTTCGCCGCGCTCAGGATGGCCTTCGTCGACCGGTAGTTCTGCGTCAGCTCGATCTGCTCCGCATCCGTCCAGATCGACCGGAACCGGTGAAACGCCTGGTCATCCGCCCCGCGGAAGGCGTAGATCGATTGATCGTCATCGCCAACCACGCACACATCGCACCCCGGCTTCGGCGGCGCGAGCAAACGCAGAAACTCAATCTGCGCTGCGTTCACATCCTGAAACTCGTCCACCACGAAGCTGCAGTGATCCGCATGACAGATCGTTCGCGCAAGCTCATGTTCCTGCAGCAGCCGGATCGGCTCGGAAATCAGATCCGAAAACGCCAGCAGCCCGCGCAGCCGCCGCTGCTCGGTCAACATCTCGTTCAGCCGTGCAAGATCCTCAAACCACGCGCACCGCACCCGCTCGGCCGCCTCGTCCACCTCGACGACCTTCGCCGAGTCCCCCTCTTCCAGGCCCCGCCCCTTCTTCGCCCGGCCGTTGCTCTTGCCGTTGAGCTTCGGCGCCGGCCGCGCTTCAAACTCGCCGCGCTCGATCCGCTCTCGCCACGCCTCCGCGTGCTTCAACGCCGCGGCGGGACTGATGGCATGGTTCGCCAGGTATTCCAGGTGCCGGTTCACTTCCTCCACCAGCACGCCCGGCCCCTGGGCGGCATACCCCGGAAACAGATCGTGCTCGACGATCAGGTCGCGCACCATCTCGCGCTGCTGCGCGGAATCCAGAAGCTGAATCTCTCCCGGCAGCCCCAGCATGTCTGCAAAGCGGTGCAGCAGCTTCCACCCGAACCCGTGAAACGTCATTGCATGCACGCGGTCCGCACGTCCCCCGCCGACCCGCCCCGCAAGCCGCTCGCGCATCTCTTCCGCCGCCTTGACCGTGAAGGTCAGCGCCACGACCGTCTCCGGCCGCGCGCCTCGTACGTCCACCAGGTGAGCCACGCGCTCGGTGATCACCCGCGTCTTGCCCGTCCCCGGGCCGGCGAGCACGATCAGCGGCGAGCCTGCATGCTCCACCGCCCGACGCTGCTGCTCATTCAACGATTGCCGCTTGGCGGGGCCGGACGTCGTGGACAGCGCAGCATCGATCATGGGGTCGATTGTACAGCCGCCTCTCCCGAATCGCCCCCGCTTTCCCGCTCCCGCATGTAAAGCTGGAGGGCCGTACTGCCATACGGGTGGCATTCCGGGCCGACCGCGCCGGGCACTTTCAGGTTCCCCGGCCGCCGCACTGGCTTGGCGACCTCCCCCGCCTCGTCGTCCAGGTCGATCTCCTCGACGACCTCTTCCACCACTTCCCGTCCGCGCCGTCGAGGCCCGCGGCCACGTCTCGCCGCCGGTTCCCCCGCCTCCGCCTCCCTCGCCGCGTCCCCGCTTCCTCGCTCCGCCGCCCCAACCAGGTACGGCCACGGTGTCCGCAGCATCGCGAAGCCCTCGTCGCTGAGACGCCCGACCAGCCGCTGGAACTGCCCCAGCACGCGCTGCGCCGACCGTTCGTCCGTCATGAGCGGATACGGGGGATCGAAGAAGAGCAGGTCGATCCGCTCCGGAAGCCGGTGCTCCAGCGACGACCCGAGCGCGTCGGTCACGATCACGTCGCACCGATCGCCGCACCCCAGCGTCTCGATGTTCTGCCGCAGAATCCCCGCCACGCGCCGATCCTTCTCCACGAACGCGCACGACGCCGCGCCGCGGCTGATCGCCTCCAGCCCGATCGGTCCCGTGCCCGCAAAGACATCCACCACCACCGCCCCCTCCACGTTCCCGCGAAGCAGGTTAAACAACGCCTCCTTCACCCGATCCGGAATGGGCCGCGTCTGCGCCGTCTCCGGCGGGGAGAGCAGCTTCCGGCGGCGATACTCACCAGCAATGATCCGCATGCAGGAGCGTATGCCGCGGCATCATTGCGGCTTCTGCTCACCGCGCCATCCGCTGCCCCGGTCGCCACGTCGGATGCGTCGCCCAGTTCGACCAGTGCTGCATGTCCCGCAGTTCCGTGTGCTCGCCCGGCTTCAGCCCCATCAACTGCGCGTGCCCGTCAAACATTGCCGTCACCGCTCTTCCCTGGTGACGCAGGTCCAGGTAGCCGAAATCGTGCGCCGTCGAGTCCGGATTCCACGCGGCGTTCGGACTTGCATACGGCAGCTGCGCATCGATGATGCGTGGCGCCAGCACGCGGTAAGCGCCCGGAAGCATCGCCTCCTGATCAGACGGAATCACGCTCTCGCTGCGCGCCGAGGCGAACACGAGCAGCATCGCCGGATGCCGCACCTCGCGGATATACCGCAGCATCAGCTTGCTTTCGAGGATGTACCCGACGCTTGAGGTCGTCTTGCGTCCCGGGCCGTTGATGCCCAGCGTCGGATGCTCGCTGAACGCGTTCTGGTATCCCGCGATTCCCGTCGGGTCGTCCGGCAGCGAGGCCAGACGGGCATACAGCGACTTCTCCAGGATCATGCCGCGGAAGTCGTAGTCCATCCACGGCGCCAGCCGCCACGGATACTTCGAGGCGATCCCATCCGGCAACTGCTGCCCGTTGTTGTCCATCACGTGGTACAGCGGCTCCCCGTCCGAGCCCCGCATGAACCGTTCCAGAATCTCCCCCTGCAGCAGCGCCCCCTGGTGATCGTCGGCGTAAGTGAGATACGCGAGCATCAACTGCTTCGCCCCCGCCATCTCCTTCGCCATGCGCGCGCTGGCTCGCGCCCCGGAGAGCGCCGGGAGCAGGATCGCCACCAGCAGCGCGATAATCGCGATCACCACCAGCAACTCGATCAACGTAAATCCGCGAAAACGCTTCATCGTTCGCCTTCCTTGCCACCCCGCCACAGACTGCCCGCCGCCCGGTTCACAATCGCAATTCCCAGACCCTACCGCGCCATCCGCTGCCCCGGGCGCCACGTCGGGTGCGTCGCCCAGTTCGACCAGTGCTGCATGTCGCGCAGCTCCGTGAACTTCCCCGGTGCCAGCCCCATCATCCTGGCGTGACCGTCAAACATCGCCGTCACGGCCTTCCCCTGGTGGCGCAGGTCCAGGTACCCGAAGTCCGCCGCGGACCGGCTTGGGTCCCAGGCCGCATTCGCCTGGCCGTACGGCAGCACGATCGCGCCAAAGGGCCCGTTTACGCGTGGGGCGTCAATCTTGTGCGAGCCCGGCAGCATCTCGTGGTTGTCCGCCGGAATGATGCTCTCGCGCCGCGATGAAGCGAACACCATCAGCATCGCCGGATGGCGCACCTCGCGCATGTAGCGGAGCATCAGCCGAGCCTCGACGAGCTGGCGCGAAGCTTCCTTCGGATACCCGGTGCCGTTCATCCCGAACGTCGTGTGCTGGCTGAAGGCGGCCTGATAGCCGTAATACCCCGTCGGATCATCCGGCAGGGCGGCCAGGCGCCGATAGGTCGGCTTATCGATGATCATCCCCCGGAAGTCCTGCTCCAGCCACGGCGCCAGCCGCCACGGATAGCGCGACGCAATGAGGTCCGAAACCCGGTTGCCGTTGTCATCCCGCGCCTCCACAAGCGGCTGCCCGTTGCGGTCGCGCATCATCGGTTCCGGAATCTCCCCGGGCAGCAACCCGCCGCGGTGATCGTCCGCGTACGTCAGGTACGCCAGAATCAACTGCTTCGCCGCGGCGAGCTCCACCGCCCTCCGCGCCGCCGACCGAGCCCCGGCCAGCGCCGGCAGCAGGATCGCCACCAGCAGGGCGATGATGGCGATCACAACCAGCAACTCGATCAGCGTAAACGCGCGGCGACGGCTGGCGGTCATGCGGCGGCTCCTGGGGCGAGATTGTGCCTTCAAAGCTCTCCGAATGGAGATCGTGCTAAGAACTGTGCTGAGCACAAAGAGAATAGCATCGGATTCGTCCCGCGCCAAGCCTGAACTTACTCGAAGGCAAGGATCGCCCATCGCCACTGAAAGCGGGGGTGTCGCCTCCCTGGCCCGACTCAACCCTAACAAAAACCCTTGGCTCCGCACTCTGCCGGGCCTGAATGGGTACAGTCAGGGATGCACGATCTGTGGGCCGAGAACCGCCGCGCCGCCGTCCGTGCGGTCGAGCCCCTCGCCGTCCGCATGCGGCCCCGCACGCTCGATGAGGTCGCCGGCCAGCAGCACATCCTCGCCCCCGGCAAGCTTCTCCGCCGGATGCTCGCGGCGGACGCCCTGACCAGCCTGATCTTCCACGGCCCTCCGGGCACCGGCAAAACCACCCTGGCCGAGGTGATCGCCGCCCACACCAACCGCCACTTCGCCCGCGAGAACGCCGCGGGCGTCGGCGTCGCCCGCATCCGCGAGATCATCAAGGAGGCGGAGGACCGCCTTGGCAACTCCGGGCGTCGCACCGTCCTCTTTCTGGACGAGATCCACCGCTTCAGCCGCTCCCAGCAGGATGTCCTGCTCAACGACGTCGAACGCGGCCTGATCACGCTCATCGGCGCGACCACCGAGAACCCACTCTTCGCCGTCAACTCGGCGCTCGTCAGCCGCTCCACCCTCTTTCGCCTGGAGCCCCTCACGGAGGACGACATCATCGCCGTGCTGCGGCACGCCATTGCCGACGAGGAACGCGGCTACGGCAAGCTCGACATCCAGGTCGACGACGATGCCCTCCGCGTCTGGGCGATCAAGAGCGACGGAGACGCCCGCCGCGCCCTGACAGCCCTGGAGGTCGCCGTCCTCTCTTCTCTCTCCCCCGGCGGCCCCTCAGGCCAGCCCGGTCTCGGCGTCTCCCTCGGGAAGGAACCGCCCTCCTCCATCCACCTCACGCGCGAACTGGCCGAAGAATCCATCCAGCAGAAGGCCGCCGTCTACGACGCCACCGGCGACGAGCATTACGACTCCATCAGCGCCATGATCAAGTCCATCCGCGGCAGCGACCCCGACGCCGCGGTCTACTGGATCGCGCGCATGCTCGAGGCGGGCGAAGACCCTCGCTTCATTGCGAGGCGGCTGGCCATCCTCGCCAGCGAAGACATTGGCAACGCCGACCCGCGCGCCATCATGGTCGCCGCCGCGGCGTGGGAGCTCACCGAGCGCATCGGCATGCCCGAGGCCCGCATCACGCTCAGCCAGTGCGCCTGCTACCTCGCGCTGTGCCCGAAGAGCAACGCGTCGTACATGGCGATCAACGCCGCCATGGCCGACGCCCGCGAGGGCCGCACCGTCCCCGTTCCGATCTACCTGCGCGACCCGAACGCGCCCCCGAGCGCCGAAGGCCAGGTCCACGGCAAGGGCTACCAGTACGCCCACACCGAAGGCCTCATCATCCCCGGCTTCGGCCCCGTCGGCGCGCAGGACTACCTCGGCGTGGACAAACGGTATTACGAGCCAACCGGCTGGGGCGCCGAGAAACTGCTGGCTGAGCGGCTGGAAGCCATCCGCAACGCACGGGAGGCAGAGCAATGAGCAGGTTCGTGCTACACGGTTTCCTGATGCTGATGGCTTTGAGCACGGCCTGCGGGCGATGGAGGTCGGATGCTGCAACGATACAAGCGGGGCAGTCATCCGCTGCGTCCGCTTCGGACGGGACGGGCCAAGCGTCCGCGCAGGCCGATACACCCGCTGAGCCGATCCCGGTCGTGATGCTGTACAAGGCATTGGATGAACACGTCGGTGAGGTCGTAACCCTTCGAGGCATTGTGGCCGACGGCAAGATCCCGACCATCATCGGCGTTGAGGTACTGCTTGATGATCCGGACCTGCGTGGCCAAGTGGCCGAGGCGACCGGACGACTTGTCCGATTCGTGGTAAAGGAGCAAGATCTTGCGGCGGGCGAGAAAGCGAGTCCGGGTCCGGGGACCTGTTTCCGGCTGTCAGCGGTGGGCTCGGACCGGAGCCTCGCTTCGGCTCGGGGCGTCCATGTCCCCGTCATCACCTCGCCAGCAGAGGTCGACGACCATATGGGCGAAATAGTCACACTCCGTGGCCTCGTGACCAATTCAAAGATCGCGACGATTCTGGGGGTGTCTGTGCACTCCTACGGCCCCGATCTGCGCGGAGAGATAGGGCAGGCGACTGGCCTTCTGATCGAGTTCGAGATCAAGGAAGGAACTCTTGGGGCTTCGCCACTCCCCGGCACTTACCGGCGGCTCAAGGCGCTCGATTCGAACCGCGACGCATCCGTCAGGCTTGCCAACGACTGAACCGGCAGCGTGCGACCCGCACTACCATCCGGGCCTGTTTCTGAGGAACCTGCGATTGGACCTGTTCACCTACACCGACGACGGCCGCCTGCTCTGCGAGGACATGGACCTGGCCGACCTTGCCGCCCGGACCGGTACGCCGACCTACGTCTACTCCGCGGGCACGCTCGATCTTCACTTTGATCGCCTGCGCAGCGCCTTCGCCGAGTTGAACCCGCTCATCTGCTACTCCGTCAAGTGCAACTCCAACATCCACATCCTCCGCCGCCTCGTGGAGCGCGGCGCGGGGCTGGATGTCGTCAGTGGGGGGGAGCTTCACCGCGCCCGGCTCGCCGGGGCCGATCCCGCCTCGATCGTCTTCGCCGGCGTCGGCAAGACGCGCGAGGAGATCGCCGATGCGCTCGGCGCATCGACCTTCCTCCAGGATCCGCACCAGCCGATCGGCCTCTTCAACGTCGAGAGCGAGGGGGAGTGCGAGCAGATCCGCGCCGTCGCCCAGTCTCTCAACGTCATCGCCCGCGCTGCGCTCCGCATCAACCCCGACGTCGACGCCAAAACGCACAAGTACACGACGACCGGCACGAAGGAGAACAAGTTCGGCGTCGACATCGCCCGCGCGATCGAGGTCTTTCAGCGATTCAACGGCACGCCGAACCTCCGCCTCACCGGCGTGCACATGCACCTGGGCTCTCCGATCTACGACACCGCGCCGTACGTCGAGGCCGTCCAGCGCGCCCTGGCGCTCATCGATCAACTCGCAGCGCAGGGGATCACCATCGACACGCTCAACATCGGCGGCGGCTTCGCGGCCGACTACGAGACCGGCAAGGCAAAGCCCGCCGCGGACTACGCCGGCGCGATCGTCCCCCTGCTGCGCGAGCGGGTGCAGGACGGCCTGCGTCTCGTCCTCGAGCCCGGCCGCACCATCGCGGCCAACGCCGGCGTCCTGCTCACGCGCGTGCAGTACGTCAAGAGCGGCCGCACGAAGAAGTTCATCATCTGCGACGCGGGCATGCACACGCTGCTGCGTCCGCCGCTCTACCAGTCGTTCCACTTCGTCTGGCCGGCGCGGCTCACGCCGCAGCACATCCCCCCGGCCCGCGCGGAGAAGCTCGACCTGCCCGGCCTCGAGCCGTGCGACGTCGTCGGCCCGATCTGCGAGTCGGCGGACTTCCTCGCCCAGGATCGAGCCCTGCCGCCGGTCGCCCCCGGCGATCTCATCGCCGTCTTCGGCGCAGGGGCGTACGGCATGACCATGGCCAGCCGGTACAACTCCCACCCGCTCCCCGCCGAGGTCCTCATCGACGGCGGCCGCGCCACGCTCATCCGCCGCCGCGAGACTTACGACGACCTCGTCGCCCACGAGCGCGAAACAGAAGACCTCACCTGACCCCCCCGCCTCATCCGCAGATTGACGCAGATTAGCGCAGATTGGAAGAAGGAAGAAGAGACAGGGTCGGTCCCCTCCCCCGTTCCGAATCTGCGTCAATCTGCGCAAATCTGCGGATCACCCTCTCATCCGCGTCAATCCGCGGATCGCTCTTACTCCAGCGCTGCGGCCCCGGAGATGATCTCCGTCAGCTCGGTCGTGATCTGCGCCTGTCGCGCGCGGTTGTAGTCGCGCGTCAGCAGCTTGCCGACCTTGGCCGCGTTGTCCGTCGCCGCCTTCATCGCCACCATCCGGGCCACGTGCTCCGAGACGATCGCATCGTTGAAGGCCTGGTAGAGCATCGCCTTGACCGCCGCGGGCAGCAGGTCGTTGAGCAGCTCATCCGCGCGCGGGCTGAACTCATAATCCACCCCACCCGCATCGCCGCCCGCACCGTGCTCCCTCGCCCCCTCCGTCCCCGCCGGCGGCTTGAGGGGCAGCAACTGCATCACTTCCGGCGTCTGCCGCCCGGCGCTGATGTAGCGCATGTAGATCACGCGCACCGCCGACACTTCACCGGCGATGAAGCGGTTGATGTACGTCTGGGCGAGGCGTGCGATCTCCTCGAAGCTCGGCTTGTCCCCGGTCGCGTGCTGCCGCGACACCGGCACCTGGTTGAACTTCAGGAAGTTCACGCCCTTCTTGCCGACCAGCTCGATCTCCCCCTCGCGGGCCGCGGGGCTCGCGCGCAGGTGGGCCATCGCCGTCCGCAGGATCGAGCCGTTGTACGGCCCGCACAGCCCGCGATCACTCGTCAGGATCAGCGTCAACTCCCGCGCCCCACGCTTTTCGGCCTCCGCCCCGCCCCCAGCGATCAGCGGATGGTTCACGTTCCCCGCCGTCGCGGCCAGCTCCGTCACCAGCTCGAAGACGCCCTCGGTGTACGGCTTGGTCGCCGTGGCCCGCGACTGGGCCCGGGAAAACTTGCTCGTGGCGATCATCTGCATCGTCTTGGTGATGCGACGAATGTTGCCGACGGCCTTGATCCGCTTCTTAATCTCGCGTGTCTTGCCCATGGGGGCCAATCGTAGGCGATCAGTTGAGAGTGGACAGTTGAGAGTGGACAGTGGGGAGGGGGGAGGTGAAGAGGTGAAGAGGTGGGGAGGTGAAGAGGTGGGGA
>CAYWRO010000018.1:0-57284 GCA_964460345.1 uncultured Phycisphaeraceae bacterium
CGTGTCCCGCGCTTCCGGACACGTGTCCCGCGCCTCCGGACACGTGTCCCGCGCCTCCGGACACGTGTCCCGCGCCTTCGGACACGTGTCCCGAGCCTCCGGACACGCGTCCCGAGCCTCCGGGCACGCGTTCACGCGCAAAAACCGCCGGTTGTTGCTGTCTTATCGGGCTTAGACAGAGTCGCCGCGGCCATCCTCAAGCGGGAAAGCGGCCGCGGGCGATACCGAGGCATCATGCGAATCCTCCCGAAGAAGATCAGCAACCGCGTCTTGACCATGCAGATGTTCGCAACGCGGTGGAGCGAAAACCCGACCGCCATCGGCCTGACCGAAGGGCAGGTTGCGACCTTTGCCGCCCAGTTGCAGGAAGCGGTCGACGCCGTTCAGCGCGCCCGGCAGGCCCAGGATGCGGCGCGACTCGCCGTCGTCATGCAGGAGACGCGCCTCGCGGAAGCGTCACGCACCGCGCAGAATCTCATCAACACCATCAAGGCGTACGCCGCCCACGTCGGCGGCATCGAAACGCTCGATGCGGCGCTCGTCAACCCGCGCGCCGACGCCGCGCCGCCTCCGCCGCTGCGGCGCGCAGAACACTTCTCGGCGGATCCCGCCGCCGATGGAAGCATCGTGCTCAGGTGGAAGGGTTCCACGGCGAACGGCCATTTTTACGCGATCCATCGCTCCATCGACGGCGGCCCGTTCACGTACCTCGGCTCCGTCGGTGCGCGCAAATGGACGGACAAAACCGTCCCCGCCGGCTCGCGCACCATCTTTTACCGCCTCTACACCCAGCGCGGCGACAAGCAGAGCACGGAGTCGGCCTCAACGACCGTGCAACTCGGCGTCGCGCCGCGCCCGCTGATGCGCTCGGACGTCGCGGCGGCGTAGGACAGTGCTGAGTGTGAGGGGGAAGTGCTGAGTGCTGGGTACTGAGTGCTGAGTGCTGGGTACTGAGTGCTGCGTGCGGGAGACTGGGGGGCGTTGTGCGCGCAAGACTCAGCACGCAGCACCCAGCACTCAGCACTCCTCTCCCGCGTAGCGAATCCACTCGAGGCACAACCCGCTCGCGGGCAGCGTCGGCCCCGCGCGGCGGCGGTCTTTTGACTCGATGATCGCGCTGATGTCGGCCGGATCGATCTTCCCGCGCCCGACCTCGGCGAGCGTGCCGGCGAGGATGCGCACCATGTTCCAGAGAAAGCCGTTGCCGGCCACGTCGATGCGGATGCGGTCGTGGCTTTCTCGCATGACGCGACAGTCGTGGATGGTCCGCACCGTCGAGAGCCGCCCGTGCCCCGCCGCGGCGAAGGCCGCAAAGTCGTGCTCGCCGATGAGGCGCGCGGCGGCGTCGGCCATGCGATTCACGTCGAGCGGCGTCCAGACGTGGTGCACGTACCGGCGGTCCCACAGCGGCCGGTCGGACGAAACGTGCAGCGTGTAGGAGTACCCCTTGCTGATCGCGCCGCCGATGGGGTTGAAGTCGTCCGGCACGACGTCGATCGCGCGGATGAGGACGTCCTCGGGGAGCCGCGCATTGGTCGCGCGCTTGAGCGTGTCGAGCCCGCGCTCGATCGGCCAGCCGATGGAACGGCGTTGCGCGGGCGTCTCGACGCGTTCTGTTGGTTCGGACGTCGGGGGTGGCTCACCGCTTCCTGACGGGCGCGGCTCCGCCGGCGAATCGAAGACCGCCACCTGCCCGCGCGCGTGCACGCCGGCATCCGTGCGGCTCGCGCCCTGCGTGAGCACGGGCTCGCGCACGACTTCGCGCAGCGCCTTCTCCAGCACCGCCTGCACCGTCCGCAGCGCCGCCCGCCCCTTTCGCCCCGCCTCGAGCCCCGCCGCCTGCCCGACTTCCATGGCGCGCGTCAACCCGCCGCTGGCCTCCACGTGCGGCAGCGGCGGCTCCTGCTTCTGCCACCCGCAGAAGTCCGTGCCGTCGTACGCAATGAGCAGGCGAAACCGCGCCACGGGCAAGCGTAGGAGAAGTGCTGAGTTCTGCGTGCTGAGTGCTGAGTGGTCGCGATCCGAATCCTCAGCACGCAGCACCCAGCACGCAGTCCTTGCGACCGCTTACACTTCCGCCAAGGAGAGTCCCCCATGCCGCGCCCCCCCGCCCTCCCGCTCCTCGCCCTCGCCGCGCTCACCGCCGCGACCCTCACCGGCTGCAAGGCCACCTACAGCGCCGACGTCCGCAACAAGACGCCGCAGCCGCTGTACGTCGGCATCTACCAGGAGACCGACGTCGGCAACTCCACGCTCGTCTCCGACCGCCTCGGACCCGGCGACCGCACCTTCATCGGCCCCGTCCGCGGCCGCGTGGGCCGCACGCACCTGTGGGTCGACACGCGCCCCAACCCCGGCCCGCCCGTCAACATGCCGATGCGCGACGGCACGACGATCCTCGAAGTCCGCCAGAGCGATGAAACCAACGAGGGCCGCCTCGAGCTGTACGTGATCGAGTAGGAACGCTTACGGCTGGAGGCGCATCGCCCGCCACGCCGATGCCGCCTCAAACCCTTCTCCCGCCTCCCCCCCCGTCCCCCCTACCTCGCGCAACTCCCGCTCCCACACTCCGCGGTCGTGCAGCCGACCCGCCACGCCCACCCAGATCTCCACGCGCTCCGCCCACAGGCGAAAGCCCCCCCAGTGCGGCGGCCGCGGCACCTCCACATCGATCGCCGTCTCCGGACCCGCGGCCGGGTCAATCCCGAAGCGGGCCTTCGCCGCGGCGAGCTTCTCCTCCAGCGCCTGCCGGCTCGCCAGCGGCTGGCTCTGGTCGCTCGCCCACGCCGCCACGCGGCTGAGCCACGGCCGCGTCATGAAGTACGCATCGCTCTCGGCGGCGGGCGACTTCGTCACCGGCCCGCTGATCCGCACCTGCCGCTCAACGTGGTCCCAGTGGAAGGTCGCCGAGGCGTAGGGGTTCGCCGCCAGCTCCCGCCCCTTGTCGCTGTGGTAGTTGGTGAAGAAGACCAGCCGCCCGCTGACGGGCTCCACCAGCTTGCACAGGACAATGCGGACGCGGGGCCGGCCCTCGGCCGTCACCGTCCCCAGGGCCATCGCGTTGGGGTTCGGCGTGCGGCGGGCCGCGACCGCCTCATCAAGAAAGGAGACGAACAGGGGGAAAGGATCGGCGGGAAGCGTCTCGGGCAGGGCCTGGTGGGGTGTGTTGGACATGTGTGTGGTGAGAGGGTATGCGCCAGTCGATCGCCCACAACTGTGCAGTCGCTGTTGAGAAGCGTGTCACTTGCAGAGGGTAAGCTGGCAACTGCGCGATCTTGCGGCGGCGACACTGGGCAAAGGCGACGCTTCGGATACCCTGTGTGGTCGGCGCGACGGGACGCCGGGTGGGCAACTCGCATCGGCTTGAAAGCCGATGCCACGCATGGAGGCAGGGATGTCGTCGGGCAACGGCACGCGGCGGGGTGGGCCGGTCGTGGAAGTGCGGCTGGACAAGCTCTTCGACCGCACGCCGCCGCACTCGCCGGAGGC
Organism: uncultured Phycisphaeraceae bacterium; assembly: GCA_964460345.1. Lineage (GTDB taxonomy): Bacteria > Planctomycetota > Phycisphaerae > Phycisphaerales > UBA1924 > CAYWRO01. The sequence goes on from CAYWRO010000018.1 coordinate 3,490, forward strand.
GGAGATGGCCCTGCTCGGGGCCATGATCCTCGACTCGCGCGTCATCGCCGACGTCATCAGCATCATCAAGAGCCCGGACGTCTTCTACGCCGAGGCCCACAAGATCATCTACTCGGCCATGGTCGAGCTCTACGACCGCAAGCAGGCGGGCAACCTCGTCCTGCTGGCCGACCTGCTCCGCGACAAGGACGCCCTCAAGGACATCGGCGACAAGCCGTACCTCTCGCAGCTCGCCGCCAGCACGCCGGGGCCGGCGACCGCCGTGCACTTTGCGCGCATCGTCGTCGACAAGGCCAAGCTGCGGCGCCTGATCGAGGCCGGCGGCCAGACGGTCTACGACGCCTACCACTCCGGCGACAACGAGAGCGTGCGCGAGATCGTCGACAAGGCCGAGGCGCGCATCTTCGAGATCGCCCAGGAAGAAGAAACCAGCGCCGCCGAGAGCCTCGCCGTGCTCGTCCAGCGCGAGTACGACCGCCTCGAAGCCCTCCACGGCAAGGGGATCAGCGGCATCCCCACCGGTTACCACGACCTCGATGAACTGACCAGCGGCCTGCAGAAGGGCGAAATGATCATCATCGCCGCGCGTCCCTCCATGGGCAAGACCGCGCTGGCGCTGAACCTGGCCGAGCAGATCGCCCTCGGCGGCGCGCCGTTCGAGAAACGCGATCCCGGGCGCAAGAACCCCGTCGGCGTCTTCTCCCTGGAAATGTCCAAGAGCGCCATCGCGCTTCGAATGCTGAGCGCCCGGTCGGGTATCTCCTCCCACGAGATGCGCTCCGGACGCATGCAGCCGGAACAGTACGACCGCCTGCTGACAAGCTGCGGCGAACTGCACGAAGCGCCGATCTACATCGACGACACGCCGGGACTGACCATCCTCGGCTTGCGCACGCGCGCCCGCCGCATGGTCAGCCAGCACGGCGTCAAGTGCATCGTCATCGACTACCTCCAGCTCATGACCGCCCCCGGCGCTGCTCGCGAAAGCCGGCAGGTGGAAGTCAGCGCCATCAGCCGCGGCGTCAAGGCCCTCGCCCGCGAGCTCGACGTTCCCGTCATCTGCCTCAGCCAGCTCAACCGCGGCCCGGAATCCCGCGGCGACAACCGCCCGCGCATGAGCGACCTGCGCGAATCCGGCTCCATCGAGCAGGACGCCGACGTCGTCGCGCTGCTCCACCGCGAAGACTACTACCACGTCGGCGATGAAGACTGGCTCAACGACCCGAGCAACGAAGACAAGATCGGCGTCGCAGAGTTGATCATCGCCAAACAGCGAAACGGCCCGACCGACGTCGTCAAGCTCAAGTGGGACAACTCGACAACACGCTTCAAGAACCTCGCCAAGTTCGGCGGCGGCGGATACGGCGGCGGCTTCAGCGGTGGAGCAAGCAGCGGCTTCGCTGGAGGCGGCGGCTTCGGCGGCGGCGGCGGTGGGGGCGGAGACTACGCCAACGACGACCCCTTCCGAGTGCAGGTCGTCCCCTTCAGCCCGGGGAAGAAGACGGGCCCGGTGGAGCAGTTCCGCGACGGGGGAGGGCCGGACCGGGACGAGGAGATGGATCTGCCGGTGTGAGCCTGAGAAGGTCCGCGCAGCCCGTGGGCAGGCTCTGGCCGCAATGGTGGATCAAGGTCAGTCGGAAATCTCCGACCCCGGCCTGTCCCGATAAAACCCCACGAGCGTCCCTAGGAACTCCCGCACGTTTAGCGGCCGCGTTCCTTCAGCCATTCGCTCCGCCCCCAGCGCGAACATAAGTCGCCACTGCCGAAAGAGATACCCGTACGCCCACAGCAGCGACCCCCGCGGATCGTAAATGTTCGTGCTTTCGCTGGTCGCGCCGTTGAGCTCGACGATTGAGAAGTTGCGACCTGCTTTGAGTTCTTCGTAATCAGCAAAGCGCACGTCGAAGCGGCCGAGGTCCAGGCCGCCCGGTTTGTTATCGGGGGCGGGGAAGTTCGCCGCGATATCGTCGATGGCCTGCGTCAGTTCCGGCGTGATGAGGTCCGCGCCGTCGAGGAACATGGTTCCCTGGCAGTGATTGCCGGCCTCGGCGAGCTTGATGCGCTCGCCGGCTTGCGGCACGTCATAGCGACGGGGGCCGAGGCGTTCGAGGAAGCGGTCGGCCTGTCGTCGATAGCGGGCGTGGGCGTAGATCTGGCGCTCGATCGTGCGTCTGCCGTCGGCTTCGAGGATGGGAAAGACTTTGCGCGTGATGGAGAAGATGAAACCTGCGGGTTCGGGGGCGTCTGAGGAGACCTGCGGAGAATCTGACATCCTCGAGCGAAGCCTCTTGGGCGAGCCATCAGGGTTGCGAATCCACATCACGCCCACCTCTTCCGGGCCCGGCGCATACTGCTGCAGGATTACATCGCGCGTCATCTCGGCGAAGTACCGCTCGAAATCCGCTTCGTCGCGGACGAGCCGCACGGAAAAGCCGCGCTGCCCCGCATCCGGCTTGGCGATTACGGGCAGGGCAAAGGCCGGGTCTTCGCGCGTGATCGCCACCGCCTGGGCCGCGCGGTCGGCCGGGCTTGCACCGGCGGGAATGAGTGTCGTCGCCGCCGCGGCGGGCGTGATCGGCATGAGCCGGGCCATGATCTCGGTCTTGCTCTCCCCCACGACGCCGCCCCCGTTGGCGATGCCGCTGTTGATCGCGGTGAAGGCGAGGGGGTGGCGGTGGCGGATCGACAGATAAAGAAGGTACGGGACCAGCGGGATGTAGAAGACCCAACTCGGCCAGTGCTCGTGATGCAGCGCGCGCGCGATCGTTGCGCGCAGCCGCTGCCGGCCCGTCCATGTCAACAGCAACTCGGCGGCGGGCACAGCGGCGTACGCCGCGGCCATCGCCACGATGACGACGAAGAGCCCCAGGTACATCGGCGGCTCGGCGATCGGGGTCGCGACGGCCGTGGCAATGGCGGTCAGGAGGACGACGCGCACGATGTGCATCAGGAGAAGTACAGGCACGGCCGGCCCCAGGGCCGCCATCACGCGCAGTGGGGAGCCGCCCTCGCCGATCCGCCACGGCTGAAACGGCAGGGCCATTGCAGCGCGGAAGGGCTGTCGCGCCAGGTCGCGCCGGGTAGCAAGCGCAAACTCCGGCAGGCGTCGCTCCAGTCGTCTCCCCTGGTGGAACGCACGGAACGCACGCGCGGCGAGAAGAGCGATGTACGCGAGCAGAAAGTCAATTAGATTCACCGGCCCGAGCAGGGCCAGCAGCGCAATCGTCACATGCTCGCTCCGAAGCGCGGCGAGCACCACCAACGCGAGAATGAGCCACCACGGCGCTTTGATGAGGAACTCGCTGGCGGCTTCCGAAGCCTCGCCGAGCAGCGGCTCGACCGGAGCCTCATCCACCACCTGTCGCAGCGGCTCGACCCCCGGCAAATCGTGACGGGCGAAGAACACGGTCAAGTGCGAGGCCGTCTCCTCCGCCTCCGTCCACGGGAGGAAGTGCATCGCATCGAGCATGACGAGTTGCGCTGTCGGGATCGCCTCAAAGTGGCGTTCAGCGGCCCAGTGCGGGACGAGCGGGTCGCGGCGCCCGTGCAGAACGAGCGCCGGCACGCGAATCTGCCCCATAATCCCTTCCAGCGGACGCTGGTCTGAGTCGGAGAAAGTACGAATCCAGGCCTGACGCGAATCGAGAGCGCCAAGCAATCCGAAGTGCGGAATGGCTTCGGGCAGCCATGCAAAGACGGCCAAACCAATCGCATACTTCGCGTGCTCGAAGTGGTAGTCTCCCGTGCCTTCCGTCTCCTGCATGCCGATCGACGCGAGAAGCGTGATGGACGCCAGCCGCGTGTCATCGATATCCGCAGCGTGCAGAACCGCGCCACCACCGTTTGACCAGCCGACAAGATGCGCCCGGTCGATGCTGAGCGCATCCATAAACGCAAGCGTCGCCCGGGCCTGAGAACGGATGGAATAGGTCGTCGGCGCGGGAGCCGATTCGCCAAACCCCGGCAGGTCCACCGCATACACATTGCGTCCCGCCGCGGCGAGCATCGGGGCGAGTTCCAGCCAACTCTCTTTTCCCCCAGGAGAGCCGTGAAGCAGGATGACCGGGGGCGCACCCGTGGCGGCGCTCACATCCTCGTCGGCCTGCCAGGCCAGATACGCAAGGCGCTGCGTCCGCGCACGAAGTGGTCCATGGTCGCCCATCATGGCGACCTCAACCGCCAGCGAGCCTTCCTCCAGGGGTGGCAGTAAGGGTTCCGGCGTGAGCCGCTGCGTTAGTTGCGACCCCGCCAGCAGGACGACGTAGATCATCGCCCCCCACAGGTAGCGCCACCGCGGCGACCGTGCGGCGCGTTCGCTGGATGGATCATCGGGCTCGAACACCGGAGCGGGCATGGGATGATTCAAGGCGCGGATCCGCGCCGGCCCTCGGCCACCTCGTCGCGAAGCTTGATCCGGCGGGGACGCGAGATCGTCACGTCGGAGCCGGTCGCCAGGACAAGCGAGCGAGGCTCACTTTCGCCCAACACGGCCCACTTCGGCCCGTACACGGCTGCGAAGTCGAAATCGAGCGTGTACGACACGATGGGGTAGATGTGCCAGACGGGGTGCTCCACCTCGTAACGCATCATCTGCCCACTGCGAGTGGTGGTGAAGCCCCAGTGCTGTTCGAGCAGGAAGTGCTCGAGCGTGGTGTTGTCAGGTCGAACGGGCGGTCGTTGGCCGGTCAGGCTGAACTGGCTTGTTCGGCCGCCGTAGTCAATCTCGTATCCGGCCACGATCGTCGCCTCGTCCGCCGTGATTCGACCACGGACAGGGGCCGCGCGGTACGGCTCACTATAAAGGATGCGAGCCATCAACGCGGCCAGAGGGCGAGGGGCGTACTCACGGATGAAGGTCACCCCCTGGTACCCCGTTTTGCGGACATAAAAACGGAGGTTAATCTCGTCAAAGTGCTGGTGCCCCGGCACCCGGACGCCGCGGACGCGCAGGTTGCTGAACTGCAGCCCCACCAGCGAGACGAAGGCCATGGAGTCGCGCAGGTTCAGGCTCAGCGTCGGGGGCACGTACGGGGCCAGCAGGTCGGGCTCGACCTCCCATGTCACAACGGCAATGTTCGTCCACGCGGCGGTGATGAGCGGTTGAGACATGGACGGCCGAGTTTATCGCCCGCGGGCCGGGCGGGAGGGGCTGGGACATGCCCTCTTTGGGGTCGAGCGGGCGAGGCATCCGATCCTTGGGCCAGGGGGAGAGCAGGGTGTACACTGGACGATGCCTTGGAGGGATGTCCCCGCGGGCACAACGTCGTAACTGGTTGCGACATCAGGGATTGCAGAAGGAGCGCGGATGACGGTTCGAGCGTGGGGTTCTGGCCGGCCTTTCCGGCGGCAGCATGGCAGTTTGGGGGAGAGCCGGCGTCCGTTGCCCGTGGCAGCCGCAGCCGTCCTGGTCGCCGCGGCGGGCGCCTGGGGCCAGGACTCGGTCGCGGTGAACACGGGCGTGATCGGCGACTCTCTGGACGCTTACCGTACGACCGCCCCCTCTGAACAGGTGCTTCACTACGTGCTGGACCTCGCGCCGTTGGAGTCCTCCTGGGGCGGGCGATACGCGGTCGGGCCGCTTGCCAAGTCGAGCAAGGCCAATAGCTTGGGGGTCGCCTCGCATCTGATCGGCGCGCAGGCGACGTCGGGGTTTGTGACCGGGCCATTTGCCTCCGATGTGTACATGGCCTGGGCCGCGCCGGGAGCAGGAGTCAACGCCACACGGAATACGGCGGGCGTCGTGGTTGATGCCTCGTCGTTTACCGGCGACACCTTCGGCGCGGCGTTCATGGAGTTCGGCGACGGCCCGGACGGAGCGTTCGGCACGGCGGACGATGAGAACAACATCATCGCGGTCCTGATCGGGATGCTGCGGTCAAATCCGAACCGGCTGTACGTCACGCGGACCGTCGCCGCGACGAACAAGCCGTTCAATGGCGCCGGCCCGTCGGGCACGGCTTCATTCGGTCTTGGCGGCGTGGATGCGGCGGGGAACGTGGCGCTGCTTGCCGACGGCTACATGATGGAGTCGCCCCTCGCAGTCGGGGGGAAGCGCATCTATCGCGTGGATGCGGCGGCGCGGATCGAAGGCGTCGTGAACCACCTGGCGCAGGGGGGGTCGGGGGATGCCGCGGCGACGCAGATGCTGCTGCAGAGCGGGACGATGCTCCTGACGCCGACACTCATCGGTGAAGCGGCGGCAGCGCGCAACGGCGGAGCGGTGATCGGCACGGACTTCAAGAACCAGCACCTCTTCGAGCAAGTTGCCGGGAGTCTGAGTGCGGCCTCAGCGCCGGCGCCTGCCGGGGTGGCGGGGCTGCGCGGTCCGGCTCGCTTCGTTTCGCAAACCTCGCCGCTGGTGAATGGCGGCGGGGCGGATGCGGGGCTTGTCGTCGCGTTGGCCCGGACGAACGGCGGCTCGGCGACTCGCGGCATGGTCGTGTACGGGGTCAACACTGATGGAAGTCCGGATTCAAGCGTCCTGGCGACCTTGCCGGCCGCGGGCTCGCTCACCGACCATGACGATGGCTTCGACGCCGGAACTGCGCTGCCGCCGCTGAGCGCTCATGAGTTCACCGGCTATGAGGGACAGGTGTCGTTCCGAGGCGGCAACGGCCCGGCTGCGGCGACCGTGCTTCCGGATGGAGACCTTCTTCTGGCCGCAACGGTGCGCGGCCCGGATCGGCCCGGAGATCTTCCAGGCTCGAACAACCACATTGCGGTTGCACGCATCGATGCGCAGGGCGGTGCGACGCGCTGGTTCATTGCGGCCCACACCGGCGCGGCCGGGCTCAACAACGGAAAGGCGATTCGCGGCGATTACGGCGCTGACGGCGTGCCGAATACCGGAGATGCGGGAGAGGGCGACGGCGCGTTGGATGCGGCCCCGATCGGGCGCATCGTGCGCGCCGGCGAGGTAGAGGGTGTTCTGGCGGGCCCGAGCCTCAGTGCCCCGGCGATGGACCGTGCAGGGAACGTGTACTTCGCGGCGACGGTCGCGCTCAACACACCCGAAGGTGAAGTGAACACCACGGCCCTGCTGCGAGCGAACTTCAATGAAGCAGCGGAGTCTTACCAACTCGAGCTGCTGCTGCGGGAAGGGCAGCGCATCACGGGTCCCAACTCGCTGACTGAGTACCGCATCGGCCGCCTGAGTGTGGCGGATGCAGACTCAATCGATTCAGGCACGGTGTTCTCCTCCAGCCTCGTGCAGGATGAGATTGCAGGGGTGAACCTTGGTTCCACACCTGCGCACAGTCCGTTCACCCTCGGCGCCATGATCGTGCGAACCAAGATCGTGTATGACCGCAACGGTGATGGGTCCTTCGAGGATCCGGAACTCGCCGGGGGTGCAGGAGTCGATCAGCCGTACCGGGCAGTGATGGTGATCATGCCGCGGGTCGCGCCGGGTGATTATGACCGCAACGGGTCGACCGACGTGTTCGACCTGCTGGCGTTCCTCGACGACTGGTTCGGAAACGCCGCCGACTACGACGCGAACGGATCGACCGATGTGTTCGATCTGCTTGCGTACCTGGACGACTGGTTCGCCTGAGCCGCGTGGCCACACTTCACGGGCACGGATTTCCGGCGGAGGCGTCAAACCAGCAATCCAGAAAGGCCAGCAGGTCAAAGACGTCGATGAAGTTGTCCGACGTCATGTCCGCGGCGGTGTCAGACTCAAACCATCGATCCAGATACGCGAGCAGGTCAAAGACGCTCACCTGAAGCGGGTCGCCGTCAAGCTCGCAGGGGCATCCAGCATTGCAGACGTCGACCGTGCAGCTCGTGCCGTCGCCGTGATACGCGCCCTGCTGGATATCGCAAAGGAAGAGCGGGACCTCGATGCAGGAGCCATCCGGGAGGCAGCAGGCGCCGAGCGGAATCGGGCAGTTCGCTGAGCCGCATTCGACGCCGTCGCCCTGGTACACACCTTCCTCGCTGTCGCACTGCGCTTCGGTGCGTGTTTCGCAGGCGCCGTCGGGGAAGCAGCAGGCGCCCGTGGCGGGGCATTCGGCCGTCTCGCAGGTCACGTCTACTCCTTGATGCACGCCGCCCTGGGCTGCGCAGTCACTTTCGGTGGCGCTGATGCAGGCGCCGTCGGGCAGGCAGCATGCGCCGGTCGGCTGACACGTGGCCGAGGCGCAGTCGCTTCCATCGCCCATGTACTCGCCTCCTCGCGCGATGCACTCAACTTCCGGGACGTCGAGACAGGTCTGGTCGGGCAGGCAGCACGCGCCGAGGGGCGAGAAGTCGAGCGTCAGCAGATATCCATTGGCCTCACCGCACGGCAGGCCGTGGAAGCCGTTGGGCTGCACCCGCAGGATGTACTCGCCGGGCTCGAGCAGGCCGGCAACGAGGCGGCCGTCGGTGCAGGGCTGCGTGATGAAGGCGCCGCCGAAGAGCGTCTGCTGGCTTCCGCAATCGGGAGCCAGGCGATCAACCTGCACGAGCACAGGAAACTCGGCGGTGATCGTGATGTCGAAGAAGTCCACCTCGCCCACGCTGAATCGGTAGGCGTCGATGTCGGCCAGCCCCGCATCGGCGAAGGCAGTGCCGAAGACGGTGTCGCCGATGTTGATGAGCTCCGCTCCCGCGCAGGCGCCGTTGCCGCCGCCCGGCGAAGCGCCGCAGACCTCAAACTCCGTGTGCGTGACGCGCGGGTCGGTCGAACTAACGTGGCACGTTTCGCACGCGTCCGGAACGGCGGGCGTGTGGTCGCTTGTGACGCTGATCTGGAAGTTGCCGACGACGCCGAGATCACCGGCGACACGAATGTAGTAGCGCTGCCCCGGTGCGGAACGCCACGACGTGATGGCGGCGTTCGGCGATTGCGGGCAGGCGGGATCGTCGTTGTCGCCGCTGATGCAGGTGAGATTGCTGCAACTGCCGCAGTAGACAGCGACGGTCGCGTCATAATCCGTGCCAGGATGGCACAGTGAAGCGGTAAGCGTGGCGCCGGTCCCCAGCAGGGTGTACCACACACCGCCTCCATCGATGAGGTTGTCACCGCATGGGGGCGGCTCGGCGTCGGTAAGCGAGCCCAGGGTTGTGCCCGTCAGGGGCGCGGCGTCCACCACGATCGCACGCGCATTGCTGCAGGCGTCATTGGGCGGAATCGCAAACGTCGCGTCGCACCCGTCGAAAAGACTGATCGGCTGCGTAATGCAGAACGCCATGTCGTGTGGTTCATCGTCCCCGACGTTGTAACCGTCCAGGGGCTGGCCGTTGCCGCCGCCATCGCGCAGAGCGTTGCCGTTTCCGCCGAGCGCCGACGGCCAGAGCCACTGGTCGGCCGTCGTGAGGTTGACAATCTCGATCCAGTAGCACTCCCCCGCGGTGAGCACGACCTGGCCGAGATCAATCTGCGCGTGATACTGGAAATACGGGACGAGGCGAAGGATCTTCTCGCCGCTCCAGCCGCGGGAGATCGCAAGCTGGCCAGGATTGAATCGCCGGATGATCGGGCCCGGCCTGCCGTTCGCATCGGCGAAGAACGTGATGCGGAAGGAATCCGGGACCGGGTTGAAGTGGTTGTAGACGCCGGTCCAGCACAGATCAACGACGCTGCCGCTCTGGGCGGGCGTGAAGTCATCCGCAATGGTCTGTTCCGCACCATCGGAGACCAACAAGCGAGCGGTGAAGTCGTTGGTGTCCACCGGCTGGCAACTCGTGCCGTTCGTCAGCGGGCATGGGGCGTCCACCGCGGCGGGCCCGCAGGCATTGATCGCCCCAGTGGGGATGTCCATGCACCAGGCCAGGTCGGAGTCGATGTTGAGGGGGAACCCATCCGGTGAGGCCGGATCAGGGATGTAGCCGCGAAACTCGTCGTAGTTTGCGAATGGGTTGTTCGGCGAGGTATCCACCATGAAGCGGCCGTTGCCACCACCGACCGAGTACATCCAGGCCCACCCGTTCTGCCCGGTGACGGACAGGTTGCGGATCTGCAGCCAGTAGCACTGCCCCGATGTGACCTGTGCAGGCGGGCTGAGCGTAATGCGGTGCTCAAACTCAGTGAAGACACCAGCCAGAGCCCGTCCGGTCGGCTGTGCGGGCGCAAGGGAGCCGTTAAAGGTGAAGACGGTGCGGGTGAAGACCATCTGGCCGGGAACGCCGTTCTCGTCGCGGAAGATCTTCACCTCGAACGAGTCCTGCCCAGGCGGTGTGTTGTTCAAATACACCCCCCAAAGGCAGATCTGGTTGATCGTCGTGCCCATCGCCAGGAAGTCGTCCGCGCAGCGAACGGCGTTCGGAACGTCGGAGAGCTCCGCATTGGAAAGCGTGGAAGCCTGGCAGGAGGTCAGGCACGATTCCCCCCGCGGCATGAGCAGAGCGCCCGAACCCGGTCCCCACTCCCGCAGCACGGACGTGCGCGAGACGAAATCTCCCTGACCGGCGGTTCGCTGCGCCGCCGGGGCCGCCGCGTGGTCGTCGGGGATGGTCTGTGCCGCGGCGGGAGGGCCGAGCAGCACGGCGAAGAGTCCGGTAACGATGTGCAGGGTTCGGTTCTTAGCAGGCATGTTCGGCCACCCTCCAGGAGTTCGGCGCGCTGGCGCAGACGTCGGACTGGAGGTATTTCGTGCCGATCACGCCGCCTCGGGAGTGGGCGCGTGAGACCGTGCAGGTGATGTGTACGGGTCGTGCGGGTTGGCGCGTCTGGGCGAGAGGCGAAGACGGAAACCAGGGAGGCTGGAGCCCAAAAAGGGAACGGCCCGCACACCCACGAGCCGTGCGGGCCGCCCTGCGGGCGATCAAGTTGGCGCGAGCCCCTCAGGGACAGGCCGCGCCCGCGGAAGCCGGGAACCAGCAGTCCAGGAAGAACAGCAGGTCGAACACATCGACTCCCGCCGCGCCGTCCAGCTCGGCGGATTGATCACCCGCGAACCACAGGTCCAGATAGGCCAGCAGGTCGAAGACATCGATGCCGACCGCCTCATCGCGCTCGCAGGGACAGGGCGGCACGGCGGTCGACGTTACGCGGAGTTCGTAGCGCCCCCCTCCGGAGAGGGACCACGACGCCACTCGAGTGAGGTAACTCTGCCCCTGCGTGAGGTCGACGGTCACCTGCGACACGCGATCATCAACCCCGCAGTCCCCGTCGTCGTCGCAGGCGAGTTCCTGACCTTCATAGCACGGCGCATCAAAGATCGTCAGCACCGTATCGAACTCTGAGCCGCAGAGCGAGAAGTGGTACGGCGCGGTGACCGGCGGTGTGAAGAGATGCCACGCGTCCCGGCTGCTGTTGGCGCAGCTTCCGAAGTCGTCGGTGCCCGCGGCGTACGTGTGTCCCACAATCATCGTGTTGAGCGGAGCGATGCTGGCGGCCTCGCAGAAGTCATTCGGCGGCGCGGACGGCGTCGGGATAACGCGCAGTCGATACTCGCCCGCGTGGCCGTCCCACCCGGCAATCCGGATGTAGTACGGCGTGCCGGCCTGGAGTGTCTCATTGATTCGGGATTGCGTGTGGCACCCATCGTCATTGCACGCGAAGCGCGGCATGCTCGGTGGACACCCCCCCTCGAAGAGTGACAGCGAAGTGTCAAACGCAGAGCCGCACAACTCGACCGTGTACCTGTCGGTCGCAGCGGGCGTGAAGACATACCAATGGTCCTCGGCAGCGGGACCTGTGTCCCCCGCCGTGCACCCTGCACCCTCGAGAATGGAGGCCGAAGCCCCCATCGTGGTCCCTTCGACATCGGTGCCAAGGGCGATCGGCATCGCCGAATCACAACTGTCCTGGGCCGAGGCGGGCATGACTGCCATCGCGGATGCAATCATTGCCGCGGCAAGGTGAATCGGTCGCATTGACTGCGCTCTGGAAACGCATTGAACAGGGCAAGGGCGCATGCGCAGCTTCCGCTGGTGAACCGACCCGCAAGTCCTGGCCGCCGCGGAGTGAGAACCAACTCCCGGCGAACCTCACACGCGCATGGTGTACCACAACCGGCTTCGTTCCGCAAGTGCGCCGTACACCTCTAGTGTGCCCCCACTTCTGGGTGGCTGCGACAAGGGCGCATCGGTGCAAAAGAAAGGAGGGCCGGCCCCACGAGACGGGATCCGGCCCTCCGGCCTCAGCAAACTGGGTTCAACCGGCGGTTACGGGCAGGGATTGCCGGCCGAGGCAGGGAACCAGCAGTCCAGGAAGAACAGCAGGTCAAAGACGTCAACGCCTGCCACGCCGTCGAGATCCGCCCCTGCATCCGAAGCGAACCACAGGTCGAGGTAGGCCAGCAGGTCGAAGACGTCGACCTGCGCATCGTTGCCGTCCGTCTCACACGCGCACGCCGGCGCGCCGCCGCACGGCGCGGATTCGCAATCGACGCCAAGGCCCTGGTATGTGCCGCCCTGGACAATCTGGCACTCCTCATCGCTCAGCGCCATGACGCACGTGTTGTCGGGCAGACAGCAGGCGCCGCGGAGATCCTGAAGCGTGACCTCAACCTCGTCGTGCGTGCCGCACGGCGCGCCGTAGAAGTTGTTGGTCGTGCTGACGGTGCCGCCCGCATGGATGTAGATGATGTAGTAAGTCCCCGGGGCCAGTTCGATGTGGGTCGTCACGACGCCTTCGCAGCTTGCCGCGATGTAAAAGCCGTCCACGAACGCACCAGCGCTGTCCAGGAGGTTGTAAAGCAGTGGGAACTCGCTGCGCCAGGTCAACTGCAGGTCGGTGTCCTCGGCGATTGTCAGCGAGAAGTAGTCGAAGTCGCGATCGTTGGCGTCGGCGTACGCCGTGCCGCGCCACACGCCACCGTTGATGTCGGGCCCAACCTCGGCAAAGCCGATTCCGAAATCGTTGGCTGCATCACCGCAGGCCTCGGTCTCGACCACGACGTTCGACGGCACGGGGTCAGGCAGATCTTCGATCTCGCAGTTCTCGCAGCCGGCGGCAGCGCCGCTCGCGACGGCGCTCGTCACGCCGATCTCGAACTCGCCGACGTCGTACCCGTCGACGCGAATGTAGTACGTCTCACCGGCCGCGGCCGTCCACGTGACGGTGGAGGCCAGCCCCGCACCGGCATCGTCGTTTGAACCGACGCAGGAGAGCTCCTCACCACAGCCGAGGCCGCCGGCGGCGCAGTAGACGCTGATGCGGCTGTCGATGATGGTGCCGGGCAGATCGGTCGTGACCGTCAGGTCCATGTCGGTCGCCGCGGAGTTTGTGACCATGTAGTAGACATCGACAAAGCCCAGATTGACGAAACCGCAGGGCTCGGCGCTGAACGGGTTACGAGTGGCGCAGAGATTGGTGCCGATCGCGGTGGCGCCGTCGACCGACAGCGGCATGGCGCTGAAGCAGTCGTCGTTGGCCGGCGGCGGGAGGGTCAGACAGGGGTGCTCGCACCCGCCGTCAGGAACCAGTTCGACCGACGTGCAGAAGCTGAAATCGCCGTTTTCAAAGCGTGTGGTCAGGCTGTACACATCCGGCCAGCCGGCGGAGGAGGCTGGATCCGAGCGATGGTTTGCGAAGTTGCCGCTCAGGGCGGGGTTCCATCCCCAGCGAATGTCGCCCACATCGTTGATGATGCTGATCCAGTAGCACTCCCCGCCGTTCACCATCACCGGGGTGGAGATCGTGGCGGCAAACTCGTGCGTTCCGGCGATCATGTCGTAGCCGCGTTCGAGCGTGAAATCGATGCCCTGCTCGAGAACGTCAATCACCGGGCCCGGTGAACCATCCTGGTTCTCGTAGATCGCGATGCTGAAGTTATCGATCGGAGCCGGCGCGAAGTTGATGAAGGGCGAGCCGGGAATCGCGTACGCGCCGCGCCAGCAGAGCTCTGTCAGTGCGAACGTCCCCTCGCCTTGCACACGGAAGTCGTCGGCAATCTGGAAATCGTCGAAGCCTGAGAAGCTGATTGTGCCGGCGTTTTCCGGGCCCTGGCAGGTGACGTCGGGCGTCGTGATGTCCTGCACGCACGGGTCGTCTGAGACGACCGCTGCGCACAGGTTGTCGGTGAGGTCCACATCAAGGCAGACCGCCGGATCAAAGCCATCGGAGAGGAAGGCACTGAAGGGGCCGTACTGGCCGTCAAGATCGGTTCTGTGATAGCGAGAATCTTCGTTGTCCGTGGCCCAGAGCCATTGATTCGCATCGCCGACGTCCTCCTGGGCGATCTCCACCCAGTGACACGTGCTGGGCGCGAGGGTAGCGCCGCCTGCGAGGGTCAGGTCATACCGGTAGAGCGTGAGCCCGCCAACCACTTCGCCCGTGTTTGTCCGCGTGAGGTTCGCGCCGTGGATGCCGACCTCGTGCACCATCACGTTGTTCACGTCCGGCGCGCCGGCCCCATCGTCACCGAGCACGCGAACACGGAAGGACTCGTCCGCGGAAGGGACGTCATTGCTGTACGCGCCCCACCAGGTGACCGTCGTGAGCGACAGATCGCCGCCGGCAGCCGTTGTAAAGTTCTCGGCTCGGATCAGCGCCGTTCGGACGTTGAAGATGCCGACGAGTTCCGATCGCAGGAAGGTCGCCGTGAACGTAACCGGCAGACCGTTGCACACTTCCGCGCCTCGCGGCGAAATGCTCGGTCCCTGGGTGGTCACGATGCCGGGATCAGCTGGCCCCTTGACCGCGGTGCGTCGCAGATCAACTTCCTGGCCGATCGCACCGGTCGCGAGCAGGCCGAGGCCGGATGCGGTGAGCGCAACTCGACTCAACAACTTGGAACATTGCATACGTTGCCTCCTCTCCGTGGCGGGAGATGACACGAAAATGTCCGTCCGGGCCAAGACGAGGACCGGGCGGGCCACGAGCGCTGGTTGGAGGAGGTGACCCCCACGAGATCGGGGATCACTCCCACGAGATGCGCGCAGCATACCAGAACTCGGTTTGCAATGCACGGAAAAAAAGCCGGGTCCCCAGAGGGGACCCGGCCAAATCAGACGAACGCGTCCTGTTCTGCTGTCAGCTTACGGGCAGGGGTTGCCGGCAGAGGCCGGGAACCAGCAGTCCAGGAAGGCCAGCAGGTCGAAGACGTCCACACCGGCGACGCCGTCAATGTCAGCACCTGCGGCATTGGCAAACCACAGGTCGAGGTACGCCAGCAGGTCGAAGACATCCACGCCGGCAACGCTGTCGAACTCGCACGGGCAGACATCCGCATCGCAAGTGGGACCGCTGCAGACGGTGCCGTCACCGCCGTAGACGCCGTCGTTGACGTCGCAGATCGCCTCACTGACCTGGATGCAGTCTCCGCTCGGCAGGCAGCACTGGCCCTGCGCGGCGACATCAAGATTGATCTGCACGGTGTTGAAGGTGCTGCAGGGCAGCCCTTCGAAAGAGTCGTCGCCATTCAAGCTGGTGCCGCCCGGTGCGATCTGAATCTGGAACGTGCCTGCGGGCAGTGACACCGTGAAGAAGTTGTCACCGTTGCAGGACGTCGCGAACAGGAAGAACCCGCCGAACACGTTGGCGGCATCCGGCGAGCACGTGTCACCGTCCGTCCACATCGTCATCCAGAGCGGCATCTGGTTGCGGATGGTGATGACCACATCCGTCGGTTCAGTGAGCGTGAAGAGGAAGGAATCAATGTCACGCGTGCCACCATTGGCCCAGACGGAGCCGAACCAGGCGCCCGGAACCGAAACGGTCTGCAGCGGGAGCACGCAGTCGAAGTTGCTCTCAGAGGCGCCCGAATCGTCGCAGAGTTCGGTCTCCACCGTCGCCATGGCGGGCTGGGTGATCTCGCACGCCTCGCAGCCGACGGCATCACCGCTCGCCGGTGCACTGGTTGCGCCGATCTCGACGCTGCCCTGGTCCCCGCCAAAGCCGAGGACGCGGATCAGATACGTAGTGGACGGCGCGGCGGTGAACGTCACAGCCGACTGCCCGATCGTCGAGCCCGGACCATCGTCGTTGCCATCAACGCAGAGGGCCTCCACGCCGCAGGCGCCAAAGCCAGCGCCCTGGCAATACACCGCCAGCATCGTGTCGAAGTTCGTCCCGGCGAAGTTCGTCGAGACCGTGATGTCGCGGGCCACCGCCGCCGTGTTGGCAACGCTGAACCAGATGTCCGGGGTCGGCGCGAGCACGACGACACCGCACGGCTCAACGCCGTCGAAGGCCGAACTGGCCGATGCGCCGACGGTCGAGCCGGTCAGCGTTGCACCGTCGACCGGCACCGAGAACTCGGGGCTCGTCGCCGTGAAGCACTGGTCATTGGGGGGAAGGGTCGGGTTGAAGGCGCAGCCGCCGAACGGCACCATGTCAAAGCCGAGGCAGAAGAACATGTCCGTGGCATCTTCACGGTCTCCGACGGTCCAGCCGGCGGGGACGCCCGCCGCGCTCACGGTGTCGACCGCGGCAACCCCGTTGCCTTCCAGCGAGGTCAGCCAGACCCACTGTGAGTTGACCGCCGCGTTCCGGATGCTGACCCAGTAGCACTCCCCGCCGGGAAGAGTGACGGCGCCGGCCGGCAGGGTGGCGGAGTAATAGAAAATGCCCTGGAACTCCCCGCTCCAGCCACGGTTCACCGTGAAGTCACCGCCTTCAAAGAGGCTTGCGATGATCTCGCCCGGCGCTCCGTTGGCGTCTTCGTAGAACTCGACGAGGAAGAAGTCGAGGTCAGGCTGCGTGCCGGCTCCAGCGTAAAAGCCACCCCAGCAGAGTTCCGTCACGGTCTGCGCCGGACCCGCGGGAACCTGGAAGTCGTCCGCGGCGACGAAGCTGCCCTCGCCATCAAAGGGAGCATCGTCCGAGAAAATGCCGCCGGTGGTCATGTCGCTGAACTGGCAGGAATCGTCCAGTTCACCCTGCTGGCAGACCACGTCGGGGGTTGCAAGGGCGCATGAGGAGTTGAAGTCGCGCGCCACATCCAGGCACCAGGCGGGGTTCTGGCCGGCCGGATTCTGAAGTTCGTTGAAGTTAGAGTACGGCGCCGCCAGATCGGTGATGGTGTGATAGCGACCGTCGGCGTTGGTCGTCACGCTCCAGAACCAGCCTGCCGGATTTGAACCGTCGTGCAGGATTTCGATCCAGTGGCACTCGCCTGCCTGCAGAACGGGGACACCCGCCAGATCGACCTCGTACTGGAACTCGTCGAAGGTATCCAGGATCACGGCGCCCGTGGCCGTCCGGGTCAGCCCGGCTCCGGTCGAGACCGTCTGGGTGAAGATGACGTTGCCGGGGAAACCGCCGGCGTCATCCAGAATGTTGATGGTGAATGACTCGGTCACATTCGGGACGTTGTCGGCGTACAGGCCCCAGAAGCAGACGCTGGTCGGTGCAGCCGTCGACTGCAGCGAGAAGTCGTCTGCGACTCGAATGGGAGCGTCGGGGAACAGTTCAGAACGAAACGCGTTCTGAGCGCGCGGCGGGCAATCAACGCCGGAGCAGGCCCCACGCACACCGGGCTCGTTTGACAGCGGCGCCACGCCGGCCCGGTCAATCAGGTCGGCACGCCACACGCGGCCAGCCGCCGCGGCCTTGGTCGCGATCGTCGTGCGTGGCGATGAAGCGAATGCCTTTACGCTCTGTTCGGTTGAAGTCGCGACCTGCGCCGAGGCGCCTGCCACGAGAAAACCTGCGCCCAACGCCGCCAGCGTCAGCGCGCACCTGTACGTCCGGGCGCTACTACATTCCGTCATTGCTGAGGCCTCCTCTAAGAGATGTCCCACACAAGATCACTGCCGGGCAAACACCCAGCACCGGGCGATGGCTCATTCCTCACCCGGAGGATCCCACAAAATCAGCCCTCCACAGACAGGAAGGCGTCTCCAAAACTACACCAAAACCTCGCGAAGGCACGAAAGTGCCTGCCGAAAACGGCTCTCTGGCATTCGCAGCGCGCGCCTGTCCGGTTCGATCCGGTCGATGCTTTCCTCGCCCGTCGGTGCACATGGCCAGATCAGAACCTTGGGCCGCTTTACGCCCGATAACGTGGCGATCCTCAAGCCCGGGTAGCGCTAGTTGCGGAGCCGTCAGCGGCTTACGAACAGGCCGCGCCAGCCGACGCCGGGAACCAGCAGTCCAGGAACGCCAGCAGATCGAAAACGTCGACTCCCGGCGTGCCATCGAGGTCTGCCTGGCCGTCGCCCGCGAACCAGAAGTCGAGATACGCCAGCAGGTCAAAGACGTCGACGCCCGCAGCGCCGTCGAACTCGCACGGGCAGACTGGTGCCAGGCCGACGAAGTGGACGGCGTCATCCAGGTTGATCCACCCGACGTTCTCTCCCCACGCATAGCCGCGGAAGCGGTTCTCAGACCAGTCGATCCGGGCCGGTTGCGGCGGCGTGGCCATCGCGCCTCCGGAGAAGTTGATCCAGCCAATATTCTCGCCCCAAGCCAACCCGCTGAGTTGGCCGCTTGCCGACATGTTGACGCCAAAGTCAGACCCGTCCACGTTGGCGTAAGCCGTTCCATTGGCAGGGGTTCCGTCTCCCGTGTTGATCCAGCCGACGTTCTCGCCCCAGATGTAGCCCGACAGGTAGCGAGCGTGCACCCGGACGCTCTGTGACCCGCCGTTGGCGTCCGCCCAGTTCATGAACCCGATGTTCTCTCCCCACGAGAACTCGTGGTCCGGGTCAATGGACGTCTGGCCGCTCGCGACGGTGGCGAGGGCGATGACGGCGACAGGGCACAGCGCGGTCAGGCGTGGCATGGCAGAACCTCCTGCTCTCAGTACCGTCAGAGTACAACAAGAGGTGTCGGGCGGAAACCCCGAACCGGCCAAAATCCGTCCTACTGGCACCCGCCGAACCAACAGTCCAGGTACGCGAGCAGGTCAAAGACATCGACCGTCTCGGAGCAGTTCAGGTCTGCCGCGGCGTCCTGCGTGAACCAGTCATCCAGATAGCCCAGCAGGTCGAAGACGTCGATCCCCGAGCTCGCGTCCCACTCGCACGGGCAGGCGACCGCGCCAGGCTCGGACCCGTTCAGCGTAATCCGCCAATTCAACCAGGCCCCCTCATTCGAACTGGTCTCGTCGGCGACCTTCAGCGTCCAGGCGCCGACCGAGGGTTCTCCCCAGTGCCGCATCGAGGTGAACAGGTAGTCGTTGTAATCGGCTCCGAAGTCCCACCGCGGCAGGGCAAAGACGCTCTCCGTGCCCGCGGGTGAGGTGAGGACCACCGAAAGATCGCCGACCCGGGGGTGGACAACGTCGATCGTGACCTCCACCGACTCAATCGTCAGCGGATCATTGATCACGATCTGCCGGCTCACTCCACTCGGGTTGTTGTCCGGAAGCGGCGCGCCGACGAAGGAGACCGGCGAGGAGATGGTTACCTCCGGGGGAAGGCCGGGCCATGAAGCCGCCGTGGCCGTGGCAGCCCCGGCGTCTACCGCGCCAAACCCGTAACGCTCGTGGATGTAACGGTTTGCGCCGTTGGTCGTCCAGCCGGGGCTTAATGGATCGTTCTGGCGGGCAGACTCGACGAGAATGTGCTGAACGTCGCGCCAGGTCAGGCATGGGTTGGCGTCCAGCATGAGCGCCACGACACCACTGACGATCGGGGCCGCGGCACTCGTCCCTCCGAAATGAGGGGTGTAGCCGCTGGTGCTATGAGTCGTGTAGATGCCGACATCGGAGCTCGACCAGACGTCGGTATCGGATGGCGCGCAGATGAGGATGCACGAGCCCGGTTCTGAGTAGATCGAAGCCTGATCGCTGGAGTCAATCGCGCCAACGGAGATCGTGAAGCGGTTCGTGGTGTAGGGGTCGTAATCGGCCCGGTCATTGCTCAGCGCGCCGTTGCCGCCGGCCCAGACGAAGATCTCCCCCTTACCGCCGCGCCCGGTGAGGACTGATTGCTCGATGGCAGCCCGCTCGACGGACGCCATGACGCGCGCGATGCCATTGTCACTCGGGCCCCAAGAGCTGTTCTTGACCGAGATCAGGTCGTTGCGGTGGAGGAACGCCTCGGCAATCGCCTGCGAGCCGCCATTGTAGTACAACCGCGCGAGCCCGGCTTCGAACGCCACCCCCGCGCCGCCCTGGCCGTTGTTGCCGACGGCCGCGATCACGCCGGCCACGTTGGTCCCGTGGTTGTTCGCGGCGGTGCCCTCGGTGCTGGCCTCCAAGACGTGGTTATCCGCAAGATCCGGATGCGTCAGGTGATAGCCGCCGTCGATGACGCCGACGACCACGCCCGCCCCCGTGTATCCGGCGACCCACGCCGCGTCGGCATTGATGTCAAAGGTGGGGTCTGACTCGGGCAGTTGGTTCATCAGGTGCCATTGGAGGGGCAGCGCCGGATCGGTAGGAATTTGGCGCGGCTCCAGTTTGGCTGCCCCGTCCACATACGCCTCGGCGACACCAGGCCGTTTTCCGAGATTTGCCGCCAACGCCGCGGCCGCCCGCACGCTGCCTGCCTCAATCACGTGGAAACCGGGGAGACCGGCCACAGGTTGCGCTTTGACGCCCGCCTGCTTGAGGGCATCGGCGTCGGCCCGGACAATGACGCGCGAAAAGAGGGTTTCGACGCCGGAGCGGGAGAGGCCCACGGCTGGCCGGGCCGGGCTGGCGGCTTGGTCCGGCACGTCCACATGGAGGACCTCAAGTCCCGCGTACGTCGGCACTTGCAGAACTTCCGGCGCGGCGTGCGGGGCCGCGAACGCCGCGGCTGCGAGGCCGAGGCCCGCCGCGGCGGTGATCCAGGATGGCTGCCGATGCGTCATCGGGGCTCCCATACGCGGCTGGTGACCGCGCGGATTTGGCTCAGTTGACGCAACTCCCCACGAGTCGGCGGTGCGTCCTCTGAAACGTACCACGGCCGCCGCGCAGGACCATGGCGGAACCGGGACGGGCCGGCCCGGCGGCTCGTACAACCGGATCGAGGGTGGCTAGCGAGCCACTTGCCGGGCGAACTCGACCGCCTCGCTGATAAGCTGGGCAAGCTGCGGGCTCGGGGATGCTTCGGGCGGCATCGGGTTGGGGGTGTTGAAGACGTGGTCGGCGTCCTCGATAAACAGTGCACGGCCGTTTCGGGCGGCTCCGGCCAGGCGAGTGGCGGATTCGGGGGCAACCGTCGGGTCGGCGGCGCCGTGAATCGCCAGTACGGGGCACTCGACCGCCGCGGCGGCTCGGACCGGGTCGTGCCATGCGGGGTCGTCCTCCTGCTCGGTCAGCCAGCCGCTGCCGACGCGGAGGGTCTGGCCGGTTCGGCCGGAGACCACCTCGGTGTAGCCGCGGCGGCGGTGCTCGGCTCGCTTGGCTTCGTCCCAGGAGCAGCACTCGGCCGGCGCTGCAACGGTGATGACGCCGACCGGGAGCGGCTCGCGGCTCCCTCGGAACCGGTCCGCGGCGGCAAGAAGGGAGGTGACCCCGCCGCGGGAATGGCCCAGGAGGATGATCGGCCGGTCCGGGCCGGGTATCGCGCCGGCGGCCACCGCGTCGATGACGGCGTTGAGGTCGTGGGCCTGCTTGCGCCAGGTGTCGCGCTCGAACAGGTCTGTGCGCTCGAACGTCTCAATGCGGCGGGTCATCCCGGAGTGAGAGAGGTTGAAGCGATGTGCGAGGAAGCCGGCTTTCGCCAGGGACCGCGCCAGGTGCGGAAAGAGGCCGTAATCCTTGTAGCCGAGAAAGCCGTGACAAATAAGGATGATCGCGGCGGGGTCGGCCTTGTCGGGAATGTGTGCATCGCCGACGATCGGTTGGCCTTCAGCGCCCGGGATCTGCCAGGAAGTGGTGGACATGGTGACAGGTGGTGCGGATCGTTGCATCTGAGTTGATGCGACCTTGATGCGACGGGTGGCATCCTAGTGGGTGCACGCGAGCTGCGTGAAGAGGAGACGTGATGGCAAGCATTCTTGTTGTGGGGCCGCACCCTGACGACCAGGAACTCGGAATGGGGGGCGCCATCGCGCTGCTGGCGTCGCAGGGCCATCGCGTGACGCTGCTGGATATGACCAACGGTGAGCCGACGCCCTTTGGCGATGTGCAGACCAGGGCGCAGGAAGCGGCCGCGGCCGCGCGGGTGCTGTCTGCGCCGCAGAATCCCGTTCGGCGAATCCTGCTGGACTTGCCGAACCGGACCGTGACGCACTCCGTCGAAGCGCGGCACAAGGTCGCGGGAGTCATCCGCGCGGTGCAGGCGGACATCATCTTCACGCCGTACTTCCAAGATGCACATCCGGATCATCTCGCCGTGACGCGGATCGTGGAAGATGCGAGGTTTGATGCGAAGCTGACGAAGATCGACATGCCCGCGCCGCCGGCGCAGCCGGAGCATCCTGAGTACGTGCACGATGCGACGGTGGCGGACCCGCTCTATCCCAAGTGGCTCTTCTACTACTACGCGACGCATCTGCGCTGGGTGGCCGATCCTTCATTCCTGATCGACACAACGGGCTATGAACGGACCAAGCGGGAGGCGATCGTCGCCTACGAGACGCAGTTCGTCAGGCCGGAGAAAAATCGGCGCGTGGTGGAGTGGGTCGATGCCGCGGGCAGGTATTTCGGATCCCGACTGGGGACCGAATCGGCCGAACCATTCTTCACCAAGGAGCCGATCGGCCTGAAGGGACTGGAAGGGCTGGCGTAGAGCAAAGATCGTGGGGCTTGTGCGGGCTCTTCGTCCGGAAAGCCCGCTGCCACGCTACGATCGGGCACATGCCCTTCGATCCACTCCAGATCCTTACCGAGCGGTTCCGCGAGGCGATTGCGCGAGCATTTCCCGAGGCGGCGAATGCGGATCCTTTGATCACGCCGAGTCGCAACCCCGAGTTTGGGGACTACCAGTCAAACGTTGCCATGGGGCTGGCCAAGCGATTGGGGAAGCCGCCGCGGGAGGTCGCGCAGGCCATCGTGCGGGTCGCAGACATCCGGGGCGTGGCCGACCCGCTGACGGAGAAGTCGATCGCCGGCCCTGGGTTTATCAACATCACGCTGCGCCGTGAAGCGATTGCGGATCTGCTCACGCGCCTGGATGGGCCGGAGCTCGGCCTGAAGCCCGCCAGCCCGGCACAGACGGTCGTGGTGGACCTGTGCGGCGTCAATCTGGCCAAGCAGATGCACGTCGGGCACCTGCGCTCGACGGTCATCGGCGATGCGATTGCGCGCGTGATCGAACGGCTCGGGCACAACGTGATTCGCCAGAATCACGTGGGCGACTGGGGGCTGCCGATTGCCATGGTGACGGCGAAACTGGGAGAAGAGGTCGCCGCGGGCCGGGTGGATCTCGAAACGCTGACGCTTGACGATCTCGACCGGCTCTACCGGCAGGCGCAGCTGGAGTGCAGCGCCGACCGCAAGGGGCTCGCCGCGGCGGAGAAGTGGTGGCGGCATCCGAAGGCGATGGCCGAGCTTGAAGCGCAGGTGTCCGGCGCGGAGGAAAAGCTCGCCCGGGCAAAGCAGACGCTCGTGGAGCTGCAATCGGGGGAGCCGGCGACGGTGGCGCTGTGGCAGCGGATCGCCGACATTACCATGAACGCCTGCCTGGCCATGTGCGTGCGGCTGCATACGAAGATTACCGTGGACGACAGCGCCGGCGAGAGCAGCTATCGCGACGAGCTTGCTCCCATGGTGGCGGACCTCGCCGATCGAGGCGTGACGGAGGAGTCGGACGGCGCGCTGGTGATCCGCAACGAGGGGATTGAGGAGCCGACGCTGGTGCGCAAGCGCGATGGGGGCTACCTCTACGCAACAACGGATCTGGCGGCGATCAGGCGGCGCGTGCAGGAGATGGGCGCAGACCGGGTCATCTACTGCGTGGATGCGAGACAGTCGCTGCACTTCCGGCAGGTCTTTGCCAGCGCGATCAAGGCGGGGTTTGCGACGCAGGAGGGACGCGGCACGGCGCGGCTCGAGCACGCGGCGTTCGGGACGATCCTCGGCGAAGACGGGCGGCCCTTCAAGACGCGCAGCGGCGAGAACGTGCGCCTGAGCGACCTGTTGGATGAAGCGCACTCGCGCGCAGCCCGAGCGGTGCGTGAGAAAAACCCCGACCTGCCGGCCGATGCCCTGGAGCAGATCGCCGAGACGGTGGCGATTGCCGCAATCAAGTATGCGGACCTGTCCAGCGATCGTGCGCGCGACTACGTGTTCAGTTTCGACCGCATGCTCACCTTTGAGGGCGCGACGGGGCCGTATCTGCTTTATGCGCTCGTGCGCATTCGCAGCATCTTCCGCAAGGGCGTCGACCGCCTGGGCAAGGACGTGATCGCCCGCTCGATGGATGCGCCGATTCAGCTTATATCAAAGGATGAGAAAGATCTGGCGCTGCTCCTGCTGCGTTTTCCCGGCGTGGTGCGCGCGGTGGGTGAGTCGCTCGAGCCACACCGGCTCTGCCAGTACCTGTACGACCTGGCGGTCGCGTTCAGCGGTTTTTTCGATCGATGCCCGGTGTTGCAGGAGTCCAGTGAAGCGCTTCGCGAGTCGCGCTTTCGGTTGTGCCACATCACCGAGCGCGTGCTGGACGAAGGCTTGACGCTGCTCGGGATTCCGACGTTGGAACGAATGTAATTGCCTGTCTAGCAGTCGGCTTACAAAAGGAGGCTCAAATGCACAAGGTCAGCGCCCGTCTGGTTGCCTGGATTGTGGCTGGTTCATGCCTCGCGCTCGGCGCGTGCGATGGGGAGGAGGACGTCAGCCCGCCGGCGCGTGGCGAGTCGGATTCCGCCACCCCCGACACGCCCGAAGCACCGGTAACGCCCGACATGGACAGCCCCGAGGTTACCGGCGAGCCGGCCGCCGCCCAGACCGCGGCCGAAGCGCAGGCGTCGATGAACCAGTACGTCTCCAGCCTGAATGAGACGAACGAGATCCTCGCCGATGTCGACAATGCGGTGGAGGCCGCCGCGGCGTCGCCGCAGATTGCGCCCATCGTTGACCGGCTCAAAGCCTTCAAGGCGAAGTGGGACGAAATGGATCCGGCGACGAAGAAGGAACTCACGAACACCTTCCGGGACCAGCTCCAGCCGGCCTTGGACACGTTGAATCAGCACATTGAGCGAATCTCCAACGATCCCGCCTTCGGCGATCAGATCAGGTCGCTACTTGGAGAGATTCCGCGCATCGAGATCTGAGGAGGCTCTGACTCGTGCAAGGCTCAGAGCCCCTTCATCAGGCGGAGCGCGCCGAGCAGGTCGCGTTCCTCCGCCGGCTTACTGATCCACTGGCAGTCGCAGAACTCATTGACCAGGTCGTTGATCTCGGTGTGCCCGGTCAGGAATACGAATGGGCGGCCAAGCTCTCTCAATCGCCGCGCGACCGGTCCAACGCTGCGCCCGCGGAGATTGACATCAAGAATGGCCCCATCCACCCCGCCCTTGTCGATTTCCTCGAGAGCGGCCTCAACCGTCGCGACCGGGCCCACGATCGTGCACCCTTCCTGCTCCAGCCAGAGTGACAGCGACTCCGCCAATGCGAAGTAGTCCTCGACGACGAGGATGCGGAGGCCCGCAAACTCACGGCTCATGCCAGCTTGTTCCTTCTCCCGGCCAGAGCAGGCCGTCCAAGCCTAGCTCCGTTGCCCGGAGGGCGGTTCGGCCGGCCACGCTCCGGATGACAGGATCCGATACGCACCCGCCAACGGGATCCTGCGCGGAGAGAAAATTTTCCCCCACGGGCTCAGCCGGTCGGCTCGGCGCCGTCGTCCGCCGCGGCCGGAAACTCGATCACGCCCTCTTCGCTGAAGCGAACGCTCGGCCTGCGGACGCCGGTATCGAAGAGCAGTTCAGCAAGTTCGCCCGGGGTGACGTACGAGAGCTCGCCGCTGAGCCTGTATGACGCGTGCCCCTCGGTGCGAAACTGGCCTGCCGCTTCCCACGGGAAGGCGGCGGGCAGCAGGATGCGCTGGGTGCCCTTGCGCCGCAGCGTCGCCTCGGCGGAGCGCTGCCCGGAAAAGACGGTTTCGCCGTCCAGTTCGAGGGAGTAGCGCACCGTCTTCAGAGGGAGTGCTACCTCGTTGTCGTTGGTTGCATTGAGCCCGAAGGAAAGCACCACCCCTTGCTCGGTTTCCTGGGCTGCCGTCACGCTGGCGATCTCAAGCGCCGGCGCCTGGTAGGAGGAGCACCCGCCGCACACGGCTGCCGCTGTGCCCAATATGGCGGTAAGGGATCGCGCCAGCCTTGATCGGCGGGCCGGCTGCTCCAAAGAATCGGCTCGTGTCATGGGGCCAGAGCGTACCGCGCTCGCCCGCCTTCGTCACGGGCTCATCATCACCCAATGAGGGGAGCCCTGGGCCGCGATCTCGATAAAGCCGCCCATCTGGAGCATGGTGTCGGTGTAGAGCTCCCACCGGACCGTCAGCCAGACCAGGACGCCGGCACACAGCCAGGCGGCCACTTCCGCCGCGGCACGCCTGCGCAAGGCCAGCAGAATGAGGCTGGCCGTCACAACGGTCGCTAGCTTGAAGCCGATAAGGAGGAGTGGGGAGTCATGCGACATGATCCACCGAGCGACGGGGTTGGCCTCACCCATCCCGACGGTCTGGAGGTAAAGGAGGGTGTGGTGCAGGTCGACGAGGCTCATGAGCATGACTGCGATCAGCAGGCACACGACGCGGCACTCCCGGCTCAACCGGGGAACCAAACCCATCGGACGTTCGTCCGTAAAGGGAGGGGCATGCACATAACCCACCGGAAGAGCCGTCATTACGTTCACCTCGCCTCCTTCGATCGGCCGGGCGAGGCGATGGCCCCAGTTCTGGGGGGGTATGGTGCCGGATTCGGGACAGGCTCGGGGCGATTCTGCCGACTGGTGAAGGCGGGCAATCGTCTTCGGGGGCTCGCAGGGACCGCTTTTGTGCTGCTTGCAAGCTTCTCGGCCGTGGGGCAGCCCGAGAACCCGGTTTACGTGGACGATTCGCCCGTGGCGGCAGCTACGTTTGACAGCCTGCCGGGGCTGGTCGGGACCGGAAACCTGGATGAGGCGGCCCGGGCGCTCCAGGCGCTCCTCGACACCCAGGGTGACCGGCTGGTGGCTCACCCCGTCGATGCAGGCGTGTACATCTCCGTTCGCGATGCCGTTCACGAGCGGCTGCTCGGCTCCGACGCTCTGCTGGCCCGGTACCGGGAACTCCACGCTCAGCGCGCGGCCCGGCTGCTGTCGGAGGGGGACGTGGCGACCGTTGAGCGATCGCTGCTGTTGACACCATCCGGCTTCGAGGCCGTCCTGCAGATGGCCCAGTCGCACCTCGAGAGTGCGCGCTTTGAAGCTGCCAGACTGGCCCTGGAGCAGTTGGAGGATCATCCTGACCGCGCGGGCGATGCAGCGGCCGACGCGGCCGCCCTGCTGGCTCAGGCCGCGGGTTACCTGGGGCGGGAAGAGGTTCATGCGAGGGCGGAAGAGTGGGCGCACGCCGCCGGAGCAACAGTCCCCGAGATGGGGGCGGTCGAGTGGCCCGACCAGGCGTCCCGTCAGGCGCGGACGCCGCTGGAACCGACGGGTCAGATCGCTGTGAGCGGCGTTCTGTCGCGTCCGCTGTGGTCGCAGTTGCTGCAGGTGCCTGAGGATCGCGAGAACGCTCGCTTCGTCCGGAACGAAGGATTTCCGCCGAACGCGACGCAGTTGTGGATCTTCCCAGCGGTAGTGGGGGAGATGTTGCTGATTGCCGACGGGTCGACCATCAGCGCGTACAAC
Organism: uncultured Phycisphaeraceae bacterium; assembly: GCA_964460345.1. GTDB lineage: Bacteria > Planctomycetota > Phycisphaerae > Phycisphaerales > UBA1924 > CAYWRO01. Next base: position 31,014 of record CAYWRO010000018.1, read on the forward strand.
CGGTACACGCTGACGCCGATCTGGAGCCAGCAGCCGCCCTTTACGGCCGCACCGGAGACGCCGCAACGGGTGATCGCTCGAGCACGCCTGTCGGGCAGCGTCGGGTCGACGCTGGAAGATCCGGCGATTGTGAGCGCTGCAGGGCGGACCGCCGCGGCGGTCATTGGACGCGCCGTGAGCAACGCGCGCGACGGGGATGATCGTCTGCATGCGATCGATCTGGACACGGGTCGGCTGCGCTGGTCAGTCAATGTGACCGAAGCGCACCCGGATCTGGCCGGGGCGAGCATCCGCGGGCGGCCGATCATCACGGAGGGGCTCGTCATCGTCGGCGCCCGCAAGTACCTGGTTGATCGCCGGTTGCTCTCCATGTACCTCGTCGCCTTTGACGAAGCGACCGGTGAACTGGCATGGAAGCGGTTGATCGGCAGCGCCGGGTCGCTTCCGTGGAGCCGGATGCCTGCTGCAACGCATGACGGCACACTGCACGAAGGCATTGTCTATCGCTCGGATCGCCTGGGTGTGATCGGCGCGTACGAAGCGGTGACCGGGCGACCGCTGTGGGTGCGCCGGCTTCCCGCCGACGAAACGGGCGTCACGGCGCCTGCATGGCCCTGGTATGTGGTCGCGCCGATCGTGCACGATGGCAAGCTGATCGTGCTGACGCCCTCCGAATCGGAGATCGTTCAGTTGGACGCCGCGACGGGCCGGCAGTTGGCGGTCCGGGCGGCGGCGCACTTTGGTTCGCCTCGGTACCTGACGGCCTCGGGCACGCACCTGGTGGCGGTGAACGAGTCCTCGCTGCATGTGCTTCCACTGGGCCAGTTTCGCGACGGCACCCCGCGCGAGAGTCAGCAGTTCGGAGGGGTTCACATCCGCGGTCGTGTCGTGCCTGCTGGCGGTCAGGCCGTGGTTCCGGTTGAAGACGGCGTGGCGCTGGTGGACCTGAACGATCCGGCGGCGGACCCGAAGATGATCGACCTGGACCAGCCGGGCAATGTGCTGCCCGATACGGATCAACTGCTCGTGGTGGACGACACGCGCGTTCACTCGTACCTGCTCTGGGAGAACGCAGAGCAGCGGCTTTCGGAAGCAATGGCCCAGAATCCGGAGGACCCCGCTCCGGCGATTACGCTGGCGGAACTGGCCTTCCGCGCCGGGCGGCTCGGGAGCGTGCTGCCGGCCGCGGACGCGGCGATCCTGGCGATCGCCGCGCGGCCAACGGCGCCGGAGATCGACAGTGAGCGGCGGCGGCTCTTCCACGTCCTGCACACCGTCGTCACAGCCGGTCAGGAGCCGGGCTTCGACGGCAGGCGGGAGGATGTCGAGCGGATCAGCGATCCGGTGTTGCTGGAGGAGATCATTAATCGCCTGGCGCGGATCGCCTCATCGCCGGATGAACGTGTGACGCATCTGCTCGCACTGGGGCGGCACAAGGAGCAGGTCGCTGAGCCGGTCCAGGCGGCGGGCACTTACCAGCGTGTGCTTGACGATGAGCAGCTTGCGGGTGCGATCTGGCGCGGGCCGAACCTGTCCGTGCGAGCGGATCTCGAGGCGGGGCGCCGAATCGAACGGCTCGTCAACGACTACGGCCCGTCCGTGTATGCGATGCAGGAGTCCGAGGCGCGGGCGCGATTCGACATGCTCGGGGCGGATGCCACCGAAGAGGCGCTGCTTGATTTGGCGATGCAGTATCCCATGGCGACGCTGACGCCGCGGCTGTGGATGGAAGCGGCCGATCGGCGTGCCGCGGCCGGGGACGGGCATGGCGCCGTGGCGGCGCTTGAGTCCGGTCTGTCGGCCTCATCGCGGATTCTGGGTGTTCCTGACGATGTTGTCGCGGAACTCACCGGCCGCCTGACGTCCACGCTGTTGGATCAGAACCGGGTGGGCGCGGCGGTGCGCCTGCTCGACGAGTTTGCGCGGCGGCGGCCGGGGGTCGCACCGACGAACCGCGGCCAGCCGCTCGACCTGGCTTCATTGCGTTCGGATCTCGACCGGCGACTGGCCGCGATTCATCGCTGGCCGAAGATTGGCGACCAGATTCAGCAGCAGCCGCAGGTGTTGCCGAGCTGGGTGCTGCTTGAGCCGCTCTTCAAGGATCGTCGCGGCGAGGTGAACAACTGCGTCGTGCTGGAGAACGGTGATCGCGTGGCCATCTTCGCGCCGCGGCAGGATCCGGCCGGCCCGCTTGAAGAGATCTGGTCGCATGCGACACAGGGCCGGGCGTCGCAGGCGCTGCGGCTGGATGCGGATGCGGTGTACATGTTCCTGCCGACGGAGGACGGCGGCGGGATCGTTGAGAAGGTTCCACTGACGGACGGCGCCGCAGGGTGGCGCACGACTCCGCTGCGCAAGCTGCTGCAGACGGGGGCCGCCGCGGCTGGTGATCCGAGGAATGCCCAGGCAGAAACGCCGCTGGACGGCCGCGTCTACATGGACGATGTCATCGCATCCATGGACGATCGGACGCTCGTCCTGACCGAGCGCAACGGGCGTGCGGCGGCCATCGACCTGACGACGGGCGAGATGCTCTGGTCCGCGCCGCTGATGCTTGATCAGGTGCACGATGCGGTCATGGGGACGGGGCGGTTGTGTGTTTCCGGCCAGCGGCGCACCGTGGATCCGGCCGCTCCGGCGGGAGCGCCGGTAACGGACGAAGCGCATGTCGTCGTAGTGGATGCGCGCACCGGACGTGTCCTGCAGCAGCACGAGGCCGAAGGCGCTGGGCGTGCTCGGTGGGTCCGCGTCAGTGAAGCCGGTGACTTGATCGTCGGGTTTGATCGGGCGATCCGGTCGATCAATCTCAGCCGGGCTCAAACCAACTGGACGGTCCGCGATGAGCAGGTACGCAACTCGCGCGCCGCGTGGGCGTTTGCGGACCGCTTGTTCATCCTGACCGGCGAAGACACGTTGCTGCTGGCGTCGCTCTCTGACGGCCGGCTCCGTGAGCGGCCGCTGGACCTGCTGGATGCCACGCAGCAGGGGCTGCGTCGCGGCCGAATCGATCTTTTCGCCGCTGGCCCAAAGCATGTCGTGCTGGCGATGCCGCAGGGGATCATCGTCTACGACCAGGACGGGACCGTTCTGGGCGCGGACGCAATCACGGAACTCGAAGCGATGCTGACGGCGAGTCCCGCGTCGGGGCGGGCCGTCACGATGGACATCGTCGCCGCAGGCCGGCGTCCCGACGACAACCTCATCTTCATGCTGCACCAGTTGGACACGTCGGGTGGCATGCTGCTGTCGAGCGTACCGGTAGCGCTCGGGGCGGCGCCCCAGCGCATGACGCTGATGGATGAGCGGATCATCGTCTCTGCGGGTGCCGTGACGGTGGTGTATCGCGCGCCGGTCTCAGAGGCTGAGAAGACAGCGGGCGCGCCAGCCGCCGCGGCGCCCTGATCGGTTTGCCGCAGAGGCGGACAGCTCAGGCTTCGACGGTCTTCGGATCGCGCCCTTCCTCCAGGGCCGCGATCTTGTTGACGCGCCTGGCATGGCGACCGCCTGCAAAAGGCGTCTCCAGCCAGATGCCGCTGATCTTTTCCATGAGCCTCTGGCCGAGCAGGTCCGCGCTCATGCACAGGACATTCGAGTCGTTGTGGCTCCGGCTCATCTCGGCGGTGAGTTCATCGTGGACGAGGGCGGCGCGCACGCCCTTGATTTTGTTGGCTGCGATGGACACGCCGATTCCGGTGCCGCAGATGAGGATGCCGCGGTCGTACTCGCCGTTGGCGACGGCTGTTCCCACGGACCAGGCCGGCTCGGGATAGTCGCACGCTTCGCCGCCGCAGTCGGAGACGTACGTCACGTCGTGTCCAAGGCTCTTCAGGTGATCACAAAGCTGCTTGATGGCAGTGTGGCCACGATGGTCTCCGCCGATGGCGAGTTTCATTGAACCAGCTCCTTCAGCCGCCGCTGCAGCAGATCGCGGATGCGGCGAGCCGTCTGAATATACACCTCCCGCCCCAGCCCGATCGGATCAGGGACGTCCCCGTCCGGATCGAGGGTGAAGATTCGTCCACCCGCCTTCGAATCCAGCGCCAGGACCCCCTGGCGGTGAGCGGCCGTCATCGCGAAGATGACGTCGGCCTCCTCGATCATGCGGCGCGTCAGCCGGCGAGACCGCCCCCGCCCCGGGTCAATACCAAGTTCCTGAAGGGCCGCCGCGGCGTCCTGGGCCATCGGAGCGCCATCCCCGGCCCCCACGCCGGCGCTGGCAACACTCGTGCGCGTCGAGCGCTCATCCATGCGCTTGAGCAGGTCCGCCGCGATCGCCTCAGCCATGGGGCTGCGGCATGTGTTGCCGGTGCAGACAAAGAGGATCCGCTGCTCCAGTTGCTTCTCCACGAATCGCCTTTCGTACGCCCCTTCGCGAGCCACCTCGTAACCGCCGTCTTCCGTCAGGGCGATCACCGTCGTTAAACGGCCGAGCGTCGCCGGGCCATCATCAACGATGACGACGGGAGCCAGATCAGCTTCCGCGGCGGCCTGCTCCGCGGCGTCCGCATCCCGGGCTGCTCGCCCGCCGATCTCCAGTTCCAGCGCGGCGGCCGGGGTCGCCGCTTCCTCGACGAGTTGCGCGAGGACCGGGTGCGAGGGGAGTCGCACGCCGCGGGAGTTGCCGGGGCGGTTGAACGTGACAGGTCCGGGCGCGAGCCGCTGAACCAGACGTTCCTGGACCCTGCTGAGTTCTGCCCGTTCGGAAAGAGTTGTGAGGAGGGTACGGCGGTCCGAGACCAACAGCGCCCAGTCGCGGCCGGCGGCCACCTCCGCATCGGCGCGTGCCAGGGCGACGTAGCCCGCCTCGCTCGGCGCCAGGACGACTCCCCCGTCGCGCACCGCGGCCATCGCGCGGGCGAGGCCCGCCGGCCCCCCGGCCAGACTGATCCGCTCAACAGAGGAGTTCATCGGTTGAATTATCCGGGGCAGGCGGGCCGACATCAAACCGACGCAGAAGGGGGCGCTCCAAGGGCAATGGTCCATGGCGTGCACCGGCCGGGGCGGGCACGTAGAATGGAGCAGAGCGGGCCCCTGATTCGGTGGGGCCGGCTTCTGTCGAGGGCGTTCGGCGGATCAGGTGCCGTACGGGCGTCGAATGGACCTTGGCGGCCGGTCGAAGGGTCGGGCCGGGCCGAAGAAGCGCCGCAGAGGGTCGCTGCGGGCTGTGATAGAAGGTTTAGGAGTCGCCGAAATGAACAAGACGAGCCGCCCGAGGACCTTGCCCGACCGTGCGCCCCGCCGCGCAGAGGCGTTCACGATCATCGAGATGCTGGTGGTGGTGGGGATCGTGGGGGTGATTGTTGCGATTCTGCTGCCGGCGATTGGTGGTGTTCGGCGCAGCGCCGGCAACAGCAAGACGCTTTCGATGATCACCGACCTGACCCAGGCATCGCAGCAGTTCCTGACGGACAATCGGCGCCTGCCGGGGTACTTCACGGTTGAGGAGATGGGCAGTCCAGCGAACGGACGGCAGGGCTTCCCGATGATGATGAATGTCTTGCTGGAACTGTCCGGCGGGTTTGTTGAGCCGGGTGAAACGGTGCCTGGTGGCCTGGAAAGTGTCGAGAGGGTGGGTCCTGGCAGCGGTGGTGACGGGATCACAGTGGTGCCGAGCAGGATTGGAGCGGACGAGGGCGTCGGCGCCGCCAAGTCGCTCTACTTCGCTCCGGAACCGAATGCATTGAAAGTTCAGGAAGAGAACGGGCAGATGGCGGCGATGCCACAGCACAAGGACTTGCCGCATCTCGTCGATGCGTTCGGTACGCCCCTGCTCGCGTGGGTTGAATCAGACACGATTGCGGCAGATGCCGAGTTTGCTGCCGAGGACAGCGGAACACCAGCAAAGTTTTACTGGACGACCAATAGCGCCTTCCTGAACCGCGGCGCCACGCTCGTCGGGCGGAAGGCCGTGGACCAAACTGTGGAAAGCCTATTGGGGTCAGGCCGCTCGGCGGTGGAGCGTGTGGTCACGATGACTGCGCTGCTCGGCCATCCGAGCTATCCCGACAGCCAGACGCCTCCGGAGCCGGCGTCGTCGCGCGGCTCGATCGTGTTCCATTCGGCAGGGGCCAACGGCGTCTATCTCGGCCAGTCCGAGCAGGCAGCGAAAGTTGCGGGGGGCCGGTCGATCACGTATACCGGCAAAGATGATCCGATCCGCCGGTCCGACGACGTGGTCCGTTCACTGGGCCAGTGATCGCGGCTGACAACAGGACGTGCGCGGCCGCGGAGCCATCTCCGCGGCCGTTTTTCGTTGCCCAACAACGGGTTCGGCGGCGGCCGGTACGATTGCCCCATGCTCCGCCTCCTCGTTCCTGTTCTGGTGCTGCTGGCCGCGCTCGGGGTGACGGTGCTCTCTGACAAACCGCAGCCGCCGGCCGATTTCACGTTCATCAACAGCGGCGATGTGAACACGTTGGACCTTCAGAAGATGTCGTGGACGCAGGACCTGCGCGTCGCACGGCTTCTCTTCGAGGGCCTCGTGATGAACGATGTGTTCACACACGAGATGGCGATCCGGCCGGGCGTGGCGGAGCGCTGGGAGGTGCTCGAGGATGGGCGCGTGTACGTCTTTCACCTGCGCCGGGATGCGATGTGGAGCAACGGAGATGCGCTCACCGCGCACGACTTCGTCTACACCTGGCGGCGAGGGATGCTGCCGGACGTGGCGAGTGACTACATCGTGTTCTTCACGCTCATCAAGGGAGGGCAGGCGTTTTACGACTGGCGGCAGGCGCAGCTCTCGGTCTTTAATCCGGCCGTCGATGATGCGAACGAACTCTGGGAGCGAACCAAGCGACGTTTCGATGAGACGGTTGGCGTGACAGCGGTAGACAACCACACCTTGCGCGTCGAACTCGAGCAGCCGGTGCCGTACTTCCTTGACCTGTGCGCGTTCGGCGTGATGTACCCGGTCTACCCGCCGCTGGTAAGCCAGTACGAACGGCCCGATTCCGGCACGGGCCGACTGGATGTACGGAGTGGCTGGACGAAGCCGCAGCGGCTCGTTTCCAACGGTCCATTCACCCTAAAGACGTGGCGCTTCAAACGCGACATGCGCTTCGAGAAGAACCCGTACTACTGGAACAGGGACAACATCCACATTGATTCGATTGCGATTCCCTCGGTGGAAGACCCCAACGCGCGCGTGCTCGCCTTTGACACCGGGGCGATCGACTGGGTGTCGGATGTGACGCCCACCTACCGCGGCGACATCCTCATCGAGAAGCAGCGGTTTTACGACGAAAATCGCGAGGAGTACGAACGCCTCAAGGCGCTGGGGCTGGATCCGATCGAGATCGATCGCCGGCTTCCGGATGATCCGCGCAAGAACATCCACGCGCTGCCTGCGTTCGGGACGTACTTCTACAACTTCAACTGCTCGCCGCGGCTCAACGACGGACGCGACAACCCTTTCGCCGATGCACGCGTACGGCGCGCGTTCGCCCTGGCGGTCGACAAGGAGCGGATCGCACGCGACATCCGCCGCCTCGGCGAGCCGGTGGCCGACACGCTGATTCCGCCGGGCTCGATCGGCGGGTACGACTCGCCGGAGGGGCTCTCGTTCGACCCGGTCCGCGCCAGGGAGGAACTCGCCGCGGCGGGGTATCCGGACGGGCGCGGGTTTATGACGGTGGAGATCCTGTTCAACAAGGATGGCGGGCACGATGTGATCGCCCAGGCCATTGCCAACGACTGGCAGCGGCACCTGGGCGTAAACGTCACGCTGGCGCAGATGGAGGTGAAGGTCTTTCGCAACGAGCTGCAGGCGCACAACTTCATCACGAGCCGCGGAAGCTGGTACGGCGACTATGCCGATCCGACGACATTCCTGGACATCCATCGCACGGGCGACGGCAACAACGACCGGAACTACTCAAACCCTGAGTACGACGAACTGCTCAGCCGTGCGGGTGCGGAGCGCGATCCGGTTCGGCGCATGGACCTGCTGGAGCAGGCGGAGGCGATGCTCGTCCAGGAGGAGTTCCCGTTCATCCCGATCTTCCACTATTCGAGCATCTGCATGTTCGATCCGGACAAGATCACGGGAATCACGCCGCATCCGCGCCAGCAACAGGATCTCTATCTGGTGGACATCTTTGGCGATGGGAAGGGGCCGGACACCCCGAAGATGCTCCCGCCCCGGACGGGTGCTGGAGCGCGGGCGATGGAGAGCCGGACCGCGCCTGGGACCGAGCAGGGGGGCGCGGAATGATCGGCCTCATCACGCGCCGCCTGCTGCAGCTTCCGATCATCCTGCTGGTGGTGTACACCCTGACGCTGACGCTTGCGTGGAAGATCCCCGGCAACCCGCTGGACAATCCGGAAGGGCGCCAGCCGCCGGAAGAAGTCATGGAGGCGATGAAGCGTCAGTACAACCTTGATTCGTACTGGCGCTTTTATACGTCGTACCTTGCCAACGCGACGGGGCTGTCCTGGCTGGGGGACAATCTGTCCGGCGAGGCCGAGCGGCGCGCCGAGGCTGCCGCCGCGGCGGGGTTCGCTCCGCCGGAGCGGCCCATTTTCAACATGGGGCCGTCGCTCCAGTACGAGGACTGGACCGTCAACGAGATCGTGGCGGCGAGCCTGCCGGTTTCGATCACGCTTGGCGCCGCGGCGATTCTGATTGCCCTGGTGATCGGCGTGACGGCAGGCATCGTGGGGGCAGTGAGGCCGAACTCTGCAGCCGATTTCGCCACGCTGGCTGTCGCCCTGATCGGCATCTCGCTGCCGAGCTTCGTGACCGGCACGGTCCTGTTGCTGGTCTTTTCGGTGATGCTGAAGGTGTTTCCGATCGCCGAATGGGGGCCCGCGGGCGCGGTGCTTCCGGCGGTGACGCTGTCACTGCCGTTCGCGGCGTACATCGCGCGCCTGACGCGGCTGGGGATGATCGAACACCTGCAGGCGGACTTCATCCGCACCGCCCAGGCCAAGGGGGTCAGCGAGGCGAAGATCCTGCTCAAGCACGCGCTCAAGAACGCGTTTCTGCCGGTGCTCTCGTTCCTCGGGCCCGCGGCGGCCCTGGCGATGACCGGCTCCTTCGTGGTGGAGAAGGTCTTCAATGTGCCCGGAATGGGTCAGCACTTCGTCAACGGGGTGCTGAACAAGGACCTTTTCCTGATCATGGGGGTGGTGCTGATCTTCTCGACGATGCTGATTCTCTTTAACCTCGCGGTGGACGTCATGTACCGGTGGGTGGACCCCCGGATCGAGTAGAAACCGGCTTTTCACCGGCGGCCGCCTCGTGCGCGGCTCATGCCGCCCACCCCTCCCGGACGATCTACACACTCCTACCACCATGCAGATATGGCTCCTGCCTGCCATCGCGGTCGCCGCCCTTGTCGTGCTCGCCCTGCTCGGCCTGGCCTGCCGTGCGCTGCTGCGCAATCCCCGCGGCGATGTCGAAGGCGGGCTGGTGTGGCTGGCGCTCCGCCTCTACGTGAGGTTCGTGCACCGGCTGACGGTCCGCGGCCGGGAGAATGTACCGCAGGAGGCGGAGGGCCCGCTGCTGATCGTCTCCACCCACGGCGCGGGCATCGATCCGTTGCTCATGCAGGCCGCCTTCCCGCGGCGCATCATCTTCATGATGGCCTCCGACATGATGCTCCCGGCGTTCATGCCATTCTGGGAGTGGGTGGGCGTGATTCCCGTCGACCGCGAGGGCGGCGACACGCGGGCGGCGCGGGAGGCGATCCGGCGGCTGAAGCAGGGCGACGTGGTGGCGATTTTTCCGGAAGGCAAGTTGGTGCGCCAGATCGGGTTCGTCGCCCCGTTTCTGCCCGGCGTCGGGCTGATCGTGCGACGCTCCAGCGCCCGCGTGCTGCCGGTGGTCATCGAGGGAACGCCGCGGGTGAGCAGTGCGTGGGGTTCGTTGTGGCGGCGGAGCCGATCGCGCGTCACGCTTCTGCCAGTCATCGATTACGGCGCAACGGAGTTGAGCGCAGAGGAGATCGCGTCGGATCTTCGCTCGCGGATGCAGGCGGGAATGACCGGACCCTCTGTTTCGTAAAGACTCATTCAGCGAGCCGGGCCCGGACGGCCTGCAGCCGCTTGCGGTGGATCTCGCGATCCGGCTCCAGAATCGTCAATGCCTCAATATGACGGGCCGCGGTTTTGAAGTCGCGCCTTTGCAGTGCGATCGTGGCCGCCAGTTCCCGCCAATCGGCGTCATACGGGGCGATCTGCGTCGCACGTTCCGCTTTCGCCGCCGCGGGTTCGGCCTGGCCTGCCGCGCGGTACCGCTTGGCCAACTCAACCGCCCACGTCGCCGCGCGGGTCTCGCGGGCATCCAGGTATTCCAGGTGCGGAATGGCGTCGGCGGGCTCGCCCGCCTCTCCGCTGAGGTACAACATCGCCAGCGCCCGATGTGGCATGGGATCGACCGGGCGTGCCGCGGCGTACGACTCAAGCAGATCGACCATCTCAGCCGTCGGTTGCCCCCGGTTTGCATTCAGCGCGCGCTCCACGGCGAGGGCGAGGACGCCCGGATGTTCGGGGTGTTCGCTCCGCCAGCGGTCGACCATCTCATCTGTCAACGCGGGCTGGCTGAGGGCGAAGGGTTCGACGCTTCCGCCTCCGCCGGCCGCCACCAGTGCGGCGTCTTCGGCAAGCCGCTCGAGGCCCGCTTCGGCACCCGCCCGGCGTGCCGGGTCGGCCAGCGCCTCGGCGATGAGCAGCTGCTCCGTCGTCGGCGTGCCCTCCGGGAGCGCCAGCCCCCAGGCGATGACCTGTCCGCGTGCCCACTCGCGGAACTGCTCCATGAATGAATCACGCGACGTTCCCAGCACTTGTTCAAAGGCGACCGGCTCCGGCACGCCCTCGGCGTACAAATCCATCAGGTCGAGCGGGGCGCGTTCACCCCAACGCTTGACGATGAACTCGTACATCCAGTGCCCCTGGGCGTACGCCTGGGCGCGATCCGTCGGCTTCTCCGGGCGCACGAACGCAATGTTGATCCCTTCGAGGTCGAAGAGCGTCCCTTCCTGCAAGGCCCGGGCCAGCAGGATGCACGTGTCATAATCGCGCGGCGCGAACTCCACGAAGACCGCGGCGGCCTCCGTGAACCAGTGCGGAATCCGGTTGTTGGTTCGCGAAAGCGTCACCGTGTGGGCATACTCATGCCGCAGCACGCGGACCCAGTCGTAGACGCCGAGGTGATTGGCGCCCTCGCGCGGAGCCTCCATCGCGATTACCGGCCCGGTGCTCGCCGCGATCGTGTGGATCCGCGGCATCCCGGCGATGCGGACGCCGAACCACTTGTGGTCCGGAAGCAGTTCGATGACCGTCTTCTGCGCCGGCTCGTGATCGAAGCCGCCGCCGGTGGAGGCCGTAACCAGCCGGTGGTTCTCCTCAAGCGGAGCGAGCATCTCCCGGGCGAGGACCTCATCGACGCCGGGGCGGTAGCGCACGATGAAGTGGTCGCTCTCGACGGTCGAGTAGCCGCGAAGCTCGCGCGCCAGGCGGAGGGAGTTCTCCGCACGGATATTGAAGGGATCGAGTTCGTAGGCGCGTTCGAGCGCAGCGATGGCCTCTGCATCGCGCCCGCTCTGCATCTCCAGAAGGCCCAGCTCGATCCACGGCTCGGGCCAGTTCGGCAGCCGCTCCGCCGCGCGCTGGAGGTACTCCGCCGCGGCTTCGTACTGCCTCGCCTCGCTGAGGACGGCGCCGACCTCAAAGAGCGCCAGGGGAGAGCCGGGTGAAATCGCGTCAAACTCCGCGAGCAGGTCTTCCACCTGGCGGTAGTTGAAGCGCGCGGCCTCGACGGCACACTTCAGCGCGAGCACCTCGCGCATCTTCGGGTATGCCTCGGCGGCGGGCTTCAGCGCCGCCCAAGCGCCGTGCGCATCGCGTTGCCGCAGGCGCGCGCGGCACCGGATCATCGCCGCCCACGGCTGCACGATGTCGTTGTCCGGCCCGACGCCGGCATTCTTCTCCAGCCGCAGGGCGACCGCCTCGGCATTCGCGAAGTTGAACCCATCGACGCCCATGCGGCCGATGATCGCCCACGCAGCGGCAACCTGCGGGTTCAGCGCAAGCGTCTGCTGAAGCGCCTCGGCCGCCTTGGCGGGATTGTCCTTGGCATAGAGGAGTTCCGCCTCCGCCAGATATGTCGGCCAGTACAGCCGGTCGATGCGCTCGCGCGCCTGGCCGAGCGCGTTCATCATGGCATGGAAATCTGCCGCGCCGCCGGCGCCCCCGCCGACAATGCGCGACCGCACGATCAGCATGCGCACCGCTTCGACGATGTTCGCCGCATCCGACGCAGCGCCGCGGAGAACCACGCGCTGAGCGGCCTCCGCTTCTGCGACCGCCGCGTCAAAGCGCCCGAGTTGCTCCAGAGCCTCCACGCGGAGACGAATGGCCCGCATGGACGTCGGCTCGGCCAGCAACCGGAGCGCCTCTTCGCACTCGCCCCGAAGCACCATCGCCTCGGCGCGATCTTCCACGTCGGCGGTCATCTCCAACGCCGGATCGTTGAGCGCCCCGCGCAGCAGCGCCGCCGCGGCCGCCGCGTCCGGAGAATCGATGTCGCTCTCCCGCCACACCCCGTGGAAGAGCCGCAGATCGCGCCCTTCATCACCCCGGAGGTACTCCGACTCCAGCAGGCGGGAGACGGAGGGCGCGAGGCCCGGCGCGGCGGCAGGCTCGGTCGCCGCCTCCGCCGGGGTTTCGGCGAAGTCATCGGGACGGATGGTCTGCGCACCGACCATGCCCGGGGCAGTCAGCGTCCCGGCGATGGCGAGCATCGCGATCAGTCTGGCGCGTGTGTGGTGCTCCATCACCTGTCCATTCGCTTGTGTCCGCCGCCATCCTTCCGAAGGTCTACTCCTGGCCGCGCGCATCGCGGCGCAGGTCGTCGGCTTGCACCTCCCACCCAGTGGGTGGAGTGGTACTAAAAATGCCTTCTCCAACGTCGGCGTTCACGACGATGTTGGCAAGGTTCACATCGGCCTTGGAGTCGTCCGTGTTGATCGTCCGGGCCTTGATCGGCAGGAGATAGTCCGCCTGGTCGTCGCCATCGGCATCGTGCCGCGTGTACCAGATGCGTACCTCGTTGAAGTCCTCGGCTTCCTCGGCTCCGGGCTTCGGTACGAGGCGCAACTGCACCGTTCCCTTCAACTTGGGGGGCATTCGGCCCTGCTCGAAGCCAGCTTCAGGCTCAAGCAACTCAGCCTCGAACCGCTTGAGAATCTCGTCTTTTCGCTGGCCGATCGGGATCGGGAACGGGCCCTCACCGATCGCCAGCGGATCCACTTCCTCTTCCGGGCCCGCTACCACCCGCTTAATCGCAAACTTCCGGGCCGGTACAAGTTCCAGCAGGATGCGGCCGTCGAAGATGTAGCTCTTCTCCTCCTCATGGAGGACCCAGACGCCCTCCTCGTCGCTCGGGAGGTACAACTCCGAGAAATCGACGCGGAACGCACGCTGGCCTTCACCCTCGGCTTCCGCGGCGGCGTTGCCGGTGCTGAAGTACAGCGTCCCTCTGCGCTTCTGCTTCTCGTTGCCTTCGAGGGGGCCGTACTCGTTGGCGAGTTCAACCGCGGCACGCACGGTGTTGATGTCCTCGTCCCCGGTCTCCAGCACGGTCAGGAGGTGGTCGGCGTCCCGGAAGTTTGCTGGGATACCCCCCTGTTCCTGGGATGATCCTGCGGCCGATAACGTCGCGGCGAATCCAAAAAAGACCCCGACAAGAGCCGCTCCGCGGCGGGCCTTCGCAGGCCGGATTGCCCTCACACGCACTGTGTTCGCCATTTCCCGCATTTCCACCCTCTTCAAACGCCCATCGCCCCCCGGATTGTTCGCCCCTCTGCCGGGTGAATCTGACAGTTCAGTTCGGCAAAGCAGGAGGCCGTTCAATGAATCCCCTTCGGCGCGTCATCGTGTTTGTCTTCTCAGTGGCGATCCTGGGCCAGGCGATTGTGCTCTGGGGGGCCACCGGATCCAAAAACACCACCAGCATCCCCAGCCGCGGCGGGTTGAAGTTCGTGGGAGCGACAGTGCCGGTCTCCACCGCACCCCAGGATGCACAGAGGCAGGCCGGCGAGTTCCACTTTGGCTTGCTTCCTTCGACCGCCGCGGCGGTGATCGGGCCGGAGTCCGTCTCCCTCGTGACGCTCGGGGCCCCGGCGCTGTTGCTGGCGCTGATGGCGATGGCCCCCGCGGGCGACCGGAAGAAGGCCTGATACGAGCACCTTCACCCCCCCGCGTCCGCCGTCGCCGGCATCTGACCAGGCCGCCCGGAGGGACGCCGCCGGCCGGCGGGCGCGGGACCTGTTCAACTTCTGCCGTGCGCGGATCCGGAAACTCGGTCGCGGTGCTTCTTCTGCACTGCAGCGCCAACAATCCTGTCCATGCGTTACAGGATCTGCAAAGCGTTCACCGTCGAAAGCGGCCACATGCTCAGCAAGCACCCGAGCGTGTGCCGGCATCCGCACGGCCACACGCGTCGAATCGAGGTCGTTTTGTCGTCCGAGACGCTGGACGAAGGCGACATGGTGTGCGATTTCAAGGCGGTCAAACTGGCGGTGGGGGAGTTCATCGAGAAGTTCGACCACGCGCTGGCGATCAACAGTGCAGATCCGCTTCGCGCCGATCTGGAGCGGGTAAGTCAGCGGCTCATTGTCTTTGAGGACGAGGATCCGACGACGGAAGTGATGGCGCGCCGCATTTACGAGTTTCTTGAGGCTGAAGTCAGGAGGGGTGGAACGTACACCGACGCCCGGGGAGGGACGTACCGCTTCCCGCCCGGCCTGGAGGTGGAACGGGTCCGCGTGGGGGAGACACCGTCAAGCTGGGCGGAGTACGGCCGGGCGTAACACTCGATCGCTCTTCCTCTTTCGGGGTGGTGTTGTTTCCCGTTTGATGCGATGCACGCGCCCGTCAGGGCAGCCGATCGGCCGGCGGAACCGCGGACCGCTTGCGCTGGTATGCTTGTTTAGCGCGCGGGGTCGGCCCGCTGCGAGAACGGGGGGCACCCGCTCAAACAAGGAATGCACCGATGAACAGCCGCACGAATCAAATTCTGCCGGTGGCCGTGGCGTCGCTCGTGCTCGCGGCCGGGCAGGCCGTCGGCATGCCGCAGCAGGAACAGGCCCAGCCCGCGCAGCCACAGCAGCGGGCGCCGCAGAACCAGGCCCAGCAACAGGATGATCCTCAGGCCGAGCAGGAAGCGAAGCGCATCCTTGATCGCGTCCGCCAGCATTACGCCGACGTCCAGGGCGTGACGGTGAAGGTCGACATGTCGACCACGATGCAGATGCAGGGTGAGGAGATCAAGCAGGAACAGCCGACGCTCGAGGTCGCCGCGGAACGGCCAAACAAGGCCGCGCTCCGCGTCAGCCAGAACGGCGAGCAGTACGCGTTGATTTCCGACGGTGACACGATGTGGCATTACATGGGGGATGTGCTCGACGCCTACACCGAGGAGCCGGCGCCGCAGTCCTTCGGCGACATCATCAACGCCGCGTCGTTCGGGCAGCAGCAGGACAGTTCTTCGCTGCTCATGATGCCGCACATCATCGTCCTGGCGCTCATGGACGGTGAGCAGTTCAATCAGCTCATCGATGGGGCCCAGAGTGTGCGTTCCATGGGTCAGGAAGAAGTCGACGGCAAGACCTATGACCGCCTGCGCATCGAAACGGACACAATCGACGCCGACATGTGGGTGCGCTCCGGCGAGGAGGCCTGGGTGGATCGCATTCAGCCGGACATGAGCAAGATGTTCGAAGGCATGCAGGGCATGGAGGGCGCCGAAGACTTCGCGCCGCCCAAGTTCGAAGTAGCCTTCCGCGAGTGGACGGAGCAGGAGCAGGTCGCTGAGGACGCGTTTGCATTCGATCCGCCGGATGATGCGAAGAAGGTCGCCTCACTCATGGAGGCGATGCAGGAACAGATGGGACAGGACATGGGCATGGGGGACCAGGCCCAGAACGATCTGCTCGGCAAGCCCGCGCCGGATGTAGAACTGCAACTGCTTAGCGGCGGCACGATGTCGCTGGCGAAGCACAAGCAGAACAAGGAAATCGTCGTTCTCGATTTCTGGGCCACGTGGTGCCCTCCCTGCGTCCGCGGCCTGCCGCTTGTCTCCGGCGTAGCCAAGGAGTTCGCAGACAAGGGCGTCGTCTTCTACGCGGTTAACGTGCGTGAGCAGCCGGAAACGATCAAGGCGTTTCTTGAGAAGAACAAGCTGGATATCAAGGTGCCGCTGGACTCCGACGGCAAGGCCGGTGAGGCCTACGGCGTGACCGGCATTCCGCAGACCGTCATCATCGGCAAGGACGGGACGGTGCAGGCGGTGCATGTTGGATTTGCTCCGGGCTCGGAGAACCAGCTTCGCGATGAACTCGGGAAGCTCACCGCGGGCGAGTCACTGGTCGCCGTTCCGGAAGAGGTGGACGGCTAAGCGTCCGGCGCCACGAAACGCACAGGCGGCACGGTTGCCATGGTCTGCAACCCTGGACCGGCCTCGAGCAGACGATCGATCGCGTTGATCGTGATGGCCACGGTGGCGATGTCGCCGTGAACACCGCCTTTCAGGACGACGTCCAGCGGCGGTTCGCCTTCCACGACAATCCGGTCGTGCGGGTCATTCTGCCCGATCGCCGCCTGAAAGATCAGCTCCGCCACGAGTCGGTCGCCGTCCCAGCCGCGCGCCACCTGGCGAACACCCGCGGCTGCGCCGACGGGGATCCGGCCAAGTTCACACGCCAGTTCACGATCCGCCTTCACGGCTTCCAGCGTCTCTTCCCAGCGGTCGATGCGCAGGCCGAGGTAGTGGCAGGCGAAGTGCATTGACTCGCCCAGTCCGACATGGCGGAGCGAGCCGTCTCTCTTCCTCGCCTCGAACGCCGCATCGTCGAGAGTTGCTCCGATCTTCGCCTGAAACGGGACCCGCCGCGGCGTCGCATCCTGGATGCGCCACATCTTCAGGCCGGTCACCTTGCGGCAGACGGCCGTCAGTTCGACTGGAAGCGTGTCCATGAGAAAACCGGGGTTTACGCCCGTGCCGAGGAGCCGGGCGCCAGTCCGCCGGGCCAGAGAATCGAGTTCGTTGGCGAGCGCTTCGTGCCGCAGCCAGGGATACAGCAGCTCCTCGCACGTGCTGATGCACGAGACGCCGCGTGAGAGAAGGAAGCGGTAGGTATCCGCGCATTTGCGGAGGTCGGAGGAGGTCGCCACGATCGCGCAGTCAACTTCGCTCAGGTTGGGGATGTTCTCAATCCCGTTTGAGATGATCGGGCCGTCGAGCCCCGCAACGACGTCCCCCAGCCGCTTCCCGGCAACCTCCGGGGCGACATCCGCCGCGGCGACGATGCGTCCGCGGCGGCGTTCCACAATCTGCGTGGCGATCATTCTTCCAAGCGGTCCGAGCCCCACGATGGCGAGATTGCGCATGGCTGTTCCTTTGACGGTCGGACTAACAACGCCTGCATGTTCCTTCGGGCGCAGCATACCGGGAGGCGGGCGTGCGCACAATGGGGACAAGCCGGGAGGTTGCCGGTTTCCCGTGCTGGGTCGGTCGCCGGCCCTCCGTCGGTGAGGGATGCCGCGTCGGAACGGGTTACAGTCGGGCGGCCGGCCGATACGATCCTCTCCCATGCCCGACCCCCGTCAGACTCACGTGCTCATTGTCGGCGCCGGTCTCGCCGGCGCGCTGCTTGCAACCGACCTGGCCCGAATGGGCTACCGCGTCAGCGTCTACGAGCGGCGGTTGGATCCCCGCGTGCATGGCTTCATCGGAGGCCGGTCGATCAATCTGGCTCTCTCCTGCCGCGGCATCACGGCCTTGCAGCGCGTGGGGATGGCGGAGCGTGTGCTTGCGGAGGCGATCGCCATGCCGGGCCGGATCCTGCACTCACCGCAGCCCGGTGTGCCGACCGTGTTCCAGCCGTACAGCCGCAATCCAGACGAGGCGATCCACTCTGTCTCACGGGGCAAGCTGAACATCGCGCTCCTGGAGGCGGCCGATGCGCATGAGAACCTGACGCTGCACTTCGGGATGCGGTGCGTGGCCGTCGAGTTCGCCGGGCAGGCGGGGCCGGAGGCGGTCTTCCATGACGAGGCTTCGGGGGAAGACCGGCGGGCTACAGCGGACGTGATCATCGGCGCAGACGGGGCGTATTCGGCAGTGCGGGCGGCTCTGCAGGTCTCCGGCGCCTTCAACTACACCCAGAGCTACGAAGAACATGGCTACAAAGAGCTGGTGATTCCGCCGGCCGCGGAAATCCCCGGCTTCACGCCCATGCGCGACGACGGCTTTGCCATGGACCCGAACGGGCTGCACATCTGGCCGCGGGGCAGCGCGATGATGATCGCCCTGCCCAACACGGACCGCACCTTCACCTGCACGCTCTTCTGGCCCTTTCGCGGGGAGCACTCATTTGATGCCGTTGCACGCGAGTGCAGCGCACGCGGGGATGACGCCATCGTTGAGTTCTTCCGCAGGCACTACCCCGATGCGGTTCCGTTGATGCCGACGCTGGTTCATGATTTCAAAGTGAACCCGACCAACCCGCTCGTCACCATTCGGTGCGGTCCATGGCATCCCCCGGCGCCGCACGCGGGACGCGTCGTGCTCATCGGCGACGCTGCTCATGCGGTTGTGCCGTTCTACGGACAGGGGATGAACGCGGCCTTTGAAGATTGCCGCATTCTCGCTGAGATGCTCGAGACGCACGGGCACGACTTCGCGGCGGTGGTTCCCCGCTTCTTCGCGGCCCGCAAGGCGCATGCGGACGCCATCGCCGACATGGCGCTGGACAACTTCATTGAGATGCGCGATAAGGTCGGCTCGCGGCTCTTTCGGGTGAAGAAGAAGGGGGAGAAGGTGCTGCACGGGCTGCTGCCGGGGGTGTTCACCCCGCTGTACAACATGGTCTCTTTCACGAACATTCCGTACGCGGAGGCCAAGCGTCGCGCCGTCGCACAGGGTCGCTGGTTGACGGCCATCGCCGCGGTGCTGGTCGCGCTGGTCTTGTATCTGTTGAGCCGTGTTGCGGTCATGGAGACGCTCTTCGGCGTCCTGCTGCTGCCGGTGCTCGCCGCGGCGTTCTTCTACCTGCTGCTGACCCGACCGCAACGGCCTGCACCGACGCATGCGGGAGCCGATTCATGAGCGAGTTCATCGACATCACGCCGCGCATCACGACCGGTCGCGGCACGAGCGCGGCGGGTGGGGGAGAAGCCATGGCCGTCTTTCCGGGCGACACGCCGCCTTCTCGTGACGTGCTGCTCGACATGCGCCGCGGCGACAACATCACCCTTAGCACGCTGCGAACGACGGTTCACCTCGGCGCTCATGCAGACGGCGAGAACCATTACAAGCGGGATGGCCGGCCGATCGATCAGATGCCGCTGGCCTGTTACATCGGACCGTGCCACGTCGTCACGGCGCGGGTGTCACGCGTGCCGGACGGTGCACGCGTCGGCCCAGCAGATCTGAGCCTCGAACTTTCGGCGATCAGGCACCCGCGCGTGCTCATACGGACGGCGACCCAACCGGATCGCAAAGTCTTCAACACGGATTACGCCGCCCTGGAACCGGCGCTCGTCGAGGCGCTGGCGGACCGCGGCGTCATCACCATCGGCATCGATACCCCGAGCGTCGACGTGGCCGCATCGAAAGATCTGCCCGCGCACGCGGCGTTCGCGCGCCGCGGCGTCGCGATCCTTGAGGGGCTTGAACTCGATCATGTTTCAGATGGCGAGTACGAGTTGATTGCCCTGCCGCTCAATCTCGTCGGCTTCGATGCCAGTCCGGTCAGAGCCGTCCTCCGCCCCATCTGACGAAATCACGGTGAAGACGCGGGAACAGGCACGGGCGCGACTTCATCTGGTGAAGGCTCGGCGTCGGCTGGACTCGACTTTTGCCTGGCGGCCTCGAGCGCTCGTTCGTCGTTCGGCTCCGCGGCGGGTACAAGCTCCGGGGCGAAGACCTCATTAAGCACGATCGCCAGTCGCACGCCGCCCTGGCTGAGGCGGGTCTCCACGATGCCGATGTTGCGCGAGACGTACTCTTCGCCAAGCTCGCCCCCATGCGGAATGGCGTAGGCGTTCGAAACGGCAAGCTGATACGACTCCGTCGCCCACACCGACGGATCAGTCGTCGCCCACGCGGCGCGCTGATCGACAGTGATCCGTTCGCTCAACGTCTCCATGTAGACGGGCCACGGCACGTCGCGGGTGTCGATCAGTCCGGCATCCCACACCCGATGCAGGTTGGTCGCGTGCCCGAGGAAGGTGACCTTCACATCATTGCCGCCGCGATCGCGCGCAAAGGAGACGTGCAGCGGCTGGTGGATATCGCCGACGAAGTGGATCAGAAACTTCAGCGCTTCGACCTTCTCCTCCCGCGCTGCGGCGTCGTCTTCCAGCACGGCGCGGTATCGCTTGATTGCGGACACCACGCAGCCCGCCTCACCGCAGTCCCGGTCCATGTCGAATCGTGTCGCGCCGGCAGCGAGGTTCGCGTAATGGAGCGGGCCGGTCCACCGATACTCCTCGCGGGAGCGAACCTGGTCGGCCCAGGTGCTCACATCCGCCATGGCCTGTCCGTCAAGCAGATCGGCGATGGCTGCCTTCGCTTCGTCGCTGAGCCGCTGCTCGGCGATTTCGGCGATAATCCGGTGCCCGTCGGGTCCCCATGCATCCGCCCGCCCCGCCGCGACGAGCACGCAAGCCGCACACACAAGCTTCCAGTCCATGAGAGTCTCCTTCCGCGGATTATCGCACCGACGCCGCCATCGAGCCGTTGGTACTCGGAACGCAGTGCCCGGCGCAGCCCTCTGCGCCATGCTCTTATCGGGCACACGTCGTACCATTCACGCCGGCGGGCGAAGCTGGCGGCCACCCCTGAAAATGGTGGTATACTCGCTGGGTTGCGGGGTGCGTTCGATGAATGGTGAGTCGTACGAAACGTCGGCAGAGTCGATCAACGACGTGGTGGATTGTCACCATGAAGACGTCGTGCCGCACCCACGCGCCGGCCGTTCGCCGCGCTTCACCCGCGCCTATGCCGAAGTCGTTCGCGACCTGCTCGACGGTCGCTACGTGGTGGGGGAGACGATCGAGTGGGAGCCGTCGTCGCGGCGGATGTCGGACGACTCTGCCGTTGTCGGCGCTGGGGGGCCGGGGCTCCTGCTGGAGGGAGCAGAAGCGCACAGTGGCGATCCGGTCTCGATTCTGATTCTGGATCCGCTGCTGTGGCCGGACGATGAGTCGTTCCACACGGCGCGTCTCGCGGCGAACCGCATGTCGACGCTGAAGGACTCCACACTGATCCTGCCGCGCCGAGTGCTGTGGGACGTCTCGGCCCGCTGCATCGTGCTGGTGCTTGATCCTGTTCCGCCGCCGCCGCACCGCGGGCCGGGCGAGGCGCACCTGGACGAGCGGGGGCTTCGACGCGCTGGGGTCGCGCTGTGTCGGGCCGCCCGCACGTTGACGAAGCTCGGGCAGGGCGGGATCACCTGCGACGAGGTCTGGTTCACGCCCGATGGCGACGTGCGTGTGCTGCGCGTGCCGGGGATTCGGCGCGATCCGGCTCACGGCGCCGCCCAGGGCGTTGCGTCCGTGGTCCAGCGGATGCTTGAGGGGGCGGGCGTGACGCCCGACATGAGACTCGCCCGGGCCCTGCGTCGCGCGAGGGCGACTCCGCGCTACGAGGACGCCGAGGCGCTTGAAGTGCTGCAGCGGTCGCTCTCATCGCGGGGGCCGGTGCGCGTCGGCGCGACCGCTGCGATGCTGGTCGGCGCGGCGGGTCTGGTCTGGCTGGCCACGGGGCTGACATGGGTGGATGAGGGCGAGCGCGTCGCCGTGGTGAACGCCTGGGGGCGGCAGCGTCACTTGACGCACGGGCTGCACCTGAAGTGGCCGACGCCGATCGAGTCTGTCCGCTCCGCGGCCCCGGTTGCAGCGGCGGATCTCGAGCGCAACGGAGGCCTGGCGGGAGCGGAGCCGCTCGATGCGCTGCTGGACGACGTCGCCGCGGAGGTGAGCCTCGACGACGAGGCAAACTCGCCCATCGCTCAATCAGAAGCCCCCTTCGCGTCCGGCGGCGAAGCCCCCCCAATCGATCCAAGCGGCGGCACGGAAGCGCCCGCGCTCGACCTTGCCGCCCAAGCCGGCGATGCAGAACCGGAGAGCAACGCAACCGAGATTCAGCCGTCACTCGCCGCCGCGACCGGCCTGGCCGACAGCGATCACCCTCCCCAAGTCGACGCTGCCGAGGCGGCCCCGTCGCTCGCCGTTGTCGACGCAGAACCCGCCAGGGAGCCCGCGGCGGCGCAGGGCGGGGCGGGGAACCCGGCTCCCGAACCCTACCCGGCGGCGGAACTGGCCCGGTATTACGCCCACGGCGCGGTGCAGCAGACGCGCGCGGCGGTCGATGAGGTCGCCCGGCGCATCGATCAACTCGCCGACCGCCGGATCGCCGCCGCCCAGCGCGGCGACGACCACGATCGGCTCATCGCGGCGGAGGCGATGCGCATCTTCGGTCTTCGCGGCGTCGATGCGCTCTGGCTCGGCCGGGCCCGCATCCGCATTCAGGCGGCGGAGGCCGCGATTGCCGACGGCAACGGCCCGGTCGCGCTGCAGAGCCTTTCCGGCGTGCTCGATGAAGCGATCGGCAGCCTCGCCCGCGTTGAGGGCGCGGAGGCCGCGGCCGAGGCCCTGCTGCACGCGCAGGCGGCGGAGCGCACCTGGCTCACCACGCCGGAGGCGGAGCAGTCCATCCGCCGCGGCCGCGCTGAGCAGGCGCTGGCGGAGATCGCCTCGGGCCGCGAAGCGCTCGCCTCCGGCGACCTGGTCGATGCCGCCCGTCGTCTGACCTCCGGTGCGCGGGCCCTGGATGGACTCGCGACGGAGATGACGCTCGCGGCGGTGCAGGAGCATGAGGATCGCGTGCTCGCGCTCTTCGAGCAGTGGGAGGCGGCGTGGACGGATCTCGACGGCGCCGGTTTCCCCGCCCCCGAGGACATCGCCACGGCTCGCCGCCGCCACGCGCGCGGGCTGGAGCACCTTGCCGAAGAGAACGCGACGGACGCCGTCCGCGAGTTTGACACCGCGGCGGACCTGCTGCGGGGCCGCCTCGAGCGCCTTGCCGATGAGCGGAGCCGCGCGGGGCAGATCGACCACCGCGGCCGGACGCCCTTGCACCACGCGGCGTCGGATGGCGACGCCCAGCGGGCTCGGTACGCCCTGGCCCTCGGCTCGCCCGTCCACGCGCGCGACATCGAAGGGGACTGCGCCCTGCGGCTGGCGATCCTGAAAAATCATCTCGCCGTCGCGCGCGTGCTTCTGGAGCACGGGGCCGACGCCAACGACCGGGCCGGTTCGGGCCGCCCGCTCATCTTTGATGCGGTCGGGAGCCCCGCCGCGTTTGTCCTGCTGCTCAACCATGGCGCCCGGGCCGGGTGGACGGTCCGCGGCTCGACGCTGCTGCACGAGGTGGCCTGGGCCAGGGCCCGCCACGGCGTGGGGGACGCCGACCAGGTCAAGATGGCGATCGCCCTGCTCGATCGCGGCGTGGACCCGCTCATGGCGGACGCCTCCGGCGAGACGCCCCTTCAGATCGCCGAGCGGACGCGGGCGACGGCGCTGGCGGAATTTCTGCGGGAGCGGACCGGGATTGGGCGAGAGTTGGAGCAGGCCGGCTCGGGGGGCGCGCCGGCCCAGGCCGACTGACCACGGGAGACCATGTTGAAGCTGATGCGAATCACACGCCTGCCGGCTTTCGTGCCGGCGCTGCTGCTTGGGGCGGTCCTGCTGTCGGGGTGCTCCCAGGGGCCCGTCTACAAGGTGTCGATCCTCTCCGAGCCTCCGGGTGCGACGGTGATCGTCAAGGAGGTCGCCTCGGGGGAAGTCGTCCGCATGCGGCCCGCGCCGACGGAGGTCTCGCTCCGCTTTGAGGAGCCGGACACACAGTATCTCGTGACGGCCGAGCCGCCGGAGGAGGCGATCGAGACGCATCGCGCGCGGACGCTTTACCTGGACCGGGCGGGCGTGGAAGGGTTGCCGCCGGCGGACCGGGCGGGCCGCGAGCGGGACCTTCTCCTGCTGCTGCCGGAGCGCGAGTACGTCGAGTTGCCGCACGAAACCCTGGTCTTTCATCCCGGCAAGGGGTGGGTCTCCCTCACGACCCGCCGCCGGAGTTTTAAGAGCGTGCTCGAGGCGGATGGTTCCGCCCCCGAGAGGATCGCCGCCCTCGACCAGGGCTCCGGCTTCGCGGGGATCGCGCTCTCGCCGGAGGGGGACAAGCTCGCCTACGCGGCCTTTGTCTCGGCTCCCTTTGAGCCGGAGCTTGATCAGCGGGACCGCCGCCGCCGCAACCAGCCGCCGGAGGCGATCATGGCGTACCTGCGCGAGGTGACGGAGAGCAACGTCTTCACCGTCTTGATCGACGGCGGGGGGCGCGAGTCGATCACCTCCGATTCATACCTCAACTTCCATCCCGCCTTTGACGGGGAGTGGATCGCCTACTGCTCGACGCGCGATCGCCGGGACCGCTCCGACGTCTTCCGCCGCCGGGCGGTCGTCCGGGGCGGGGTGCAGAAGGTCACGAGCGACTTGCGGGACCGTTCCACGGGGTGGACGGCCGCGGCGGGGGGCCCGGGAGAAGATGCGGGCGCGCCCGAGGCGGGGGAGGGGGGCGGCACCGAGGGCGGCCGGCTCGCCTTCACGGCCCTGGCCCCCGGCATGCGTTCGCTCCAGGAGGCGGAGATTCTCACGGTGGAGGGGCCGACGGGGTACCGGACGCTTGTTGCCAATGGCGTGCAGCCGGCGGTGAGCCCGGACGGCGCGCGGATCGCCTACATCAGCGAGGGGAACCTCTGGGTGGCCGACGCCGAGGGGGCCGGGGCGATGCAGCTCACCTTTGACGCCGCTCAGATCCGCTCCGACTACGCGGCGAGCCTCGTGAACCCCGCCGACGTCGAGCGCCACCGCCTCTTTGAACAGCACTTCGTCCTGCTGCCCTATTCACACCCCGCCTTCAGCGCCGACGGCCGCTGGATCTTCGTCGCCGGGATGCGGAACCGCGGCCCGGAGGGGCGGCCCAACGCCGACATCATGGCGATCCGGGCGGACGGGTCCGGGCGGGAAGTCTTCGTGACGACCAACCCCTCGCTGGACTCCTGGCCGATGCCCTCGCGGGACGGCAAGTGGGTGTACTTCGTCTCCAACCGGGGCCAACAGTGGTCAGTCTGGCGCGTCGCGACCCCGGAAGCGGTACGACAGGGCTCCTAGGAGAAGAAAATTCACCGCGGAGCACGCGGAGAGCGCAGAGGAAGGCGGGTGGGTCTGGCTTCGAAAGCCTAATCCCCCCTCCGCGCCCTCCGCGGGCTCCGCGGTTCATTTCTTCTCCTCCCCTCTGTGCCTCGGTGCCTCTGTGTTGAAAAGAGAGTTCACCGCGGAGCACGCGGAGAGCGCAGAGAAAGGCGAGCCGGCCCGTGTTGCAAGATTCACGTCTTCCTCTGTGCTCTCTGTGATCTCTGTGCTTTAAATCTTTTCCACCCAGAAGCGCACACGGGGCGCCGACATGCCCGCGCGGAGTACCGCGTGGGCATGCCACCCGGCTTCAAATCTGCGTCAATCTGCGAAATCTGTGGATCGTCCTCCCCCTCTGTGTCCCCGGACCCCTGTGGTTCAATTCCCAAGCAAAAACCCCCGCAAAGCGGGGGCTTGTCGTGGTTTCCAGGGCCCTCGGCGGGCGTGTCGGCCGGCCCGGTTCAGGCGCCGGCGGCCTTCTGCTGGCGGGTGTAGCCGTACTTCCGCTTGAGCGGCTTGACGACCAGGCCCTGCCGGATCGCCTTGGCCGAGGCCTTGAGCCGCGTCGGCTTGCCGTCGACGACGGCCGTGACGTCCTGCAGGTTGGGGCGGAAGGTCCGGCGGGTGATCCCCGTCGGCTTGAGGCCGAAGCCTCCCTTGCTGATCTTCTGGCCGCGGTACGTCCGCTTCTTGCCGAAGGTGGTCTTCTTGCCGGTGAAATGGCAGACGTAAGGCATGGGTCTGGCTCCGCTTCCGATCAGGTGAGCCGCAAGTGTAGGAAGGGGGCGGCCGGGTGGCAAGGGCGGCGAGCGGCACGAAGGCACAGAGGAGGAGAGAAAAAATGAACCGCGGAGCCCGCTGAGAGCGCCGAGGGGGGATGGGGCTTCCGAAGCGGGGTCCAACCGCCTTCCTCTGCGCTCTCCGCGTGCTCCGCGGTGAACTCTCTTTTCAACACAGGGGCACGGAGGCACAGAGGGAAGGAGAAGAAATGAACCGCGGAGCCCGCGGAGA
>CAYWRO010000019.1:0-56893 GCA_964460345.1 uncultured Phycisphaeraceae bacterium
CGCCGGGGGGGCGGGATGCCCGAGGGTCACCTGCCCGTGCGCAGCTATCTGGCCGTGCCGGTACGGTCGCGATCCGGCGAAGTGCACGGCGGCCTGTTCTTCGGCCATTCCAGCACGGGCGTGTTCACAGAGCGCGCCGAGCGCCTTGCGGTCGCGATCGCGGCCCAGGCCGCCATCGCCATCGACAACGCGAAGCTGGTGGAGTCCCTGCGCGCCGGCGAGCAGCAGATGCGCACGGTGATGGCGGAGCTGAACCACCGCGCCAAGAACACGCTGGCCGTCGTCCAGGCGGTGACGAAGCAGACGCTCC
This sequence comes from uncultured Phycisphaeraceae bacterium, assembly GCA_964460345.1. Lineage (GTDB taxonomy): Bacteria > Planctomycetota > Phycisphaerae > Phycisphaerales > UBA1924 > CAYWRO01. Next base: position 311 of record CAYWRO010000019.1, read on the forward strand.
GCCACACCCCGGACCCCGCCGCCTTCGAGTCGAAGTTGCAGGAGCGGCTCGAGTCGATCGCGACGGCCCACGGGCTGCTCACGCGCACCGACTGGGAAGGCGCCTCTCTCCACGACATCATCGCCAGCGAGGTCGATCCGCGCATCGGCGGGCAGGAGCAGCGGACGATCTCCGGCCCCGCCGTGTTCCTGCCGCCCAAGGCGGCGCTGGCGATGCACATGATCATTCACGAACTGACGACCAACGCCGGCAAGTACGGCGCGCTGAGCGACGTCCTGGGGACGGTCGACGTCCGGTGGCGCATCGACGATGCGAGCGGCCGCGCGCTGACGCTGGACTGGACGGAGGACTGCCGGCGACCCCTGGAGAAGGGATGCGGGGAGGGATACGGAACGCGCCTGATAGGCCAGTTGGCTGAGTACGACCTGGGCGGACGGACGGGCTGCCAGTTCCGGCCGCGCGGCGTGCACTGGCGCATCGAGTTTCCGCTCGACCGCGCCAAAGGGAAAGCGCCCGCGGCGGCAGAAGGGCAGACCAAGCCCCGGGGCGGGCACGATGGAAGACCAGGGGAGGCCCGCATCCTCCTGGTCGAGGACAACGGCGCCGTCGCGGCGGCGCTCGCCGACGACCTGCGGGCCTCGGGGTTCGCCGTCGTCGGCCCCGCCGCCACGCTCGACGACGGCTTGCACCTGGCCCGGTCGCGCGAGTTCGACGCCGCGCTGCTGGACATCAACCTCGGCAGGGAGACGGTGTACCCGCTGGCCCAGCGCCTCAACGAGGCCTCCGTGCCGTTCGTGCTCCTGACCGCCTACGACGCCGTGGACCTCCCGGCCGATCTCGCGGCCGCGCCGGTGCTGAGCAAGCCGGCATCCCCCGACGTCGTCAAGGACACGCTGCGGGCTCTTCTCCACGCGGCTCCCCTCGCTGCGAGGGAACCGGCCGAGCCGATGCGCGACATCTGATTCTCCGGCCGCGAGGACCTCAAGCCGGGCGGGGCGATACCGGGGGCGTAACGGTGCGCCGAGGGGTCAGCGCTTGATCGGAACCGCCCCCCTTGACCTTGAACCCGGGTGCAAGCTCGTACCATCTCGCATGAGCGAACCTCTTCGCATCGGGGAGTTGGCCGCGGCGGTCGGCGTGCCCACTTCGACCGTCCGCTTCTATGAGCGGCGCGGGCTGCTGCCCGCCGACGCCCGCAGCCGGGCCGGGTACCGGCTCTATAGCAAGGCGGCGCTGGAGCGGCTGCGCTTCATCCGGCTGGCGCAGTCGTCGGGGTTCACGCTTGAGGACATTGCGGCGCTGCTGGAGTTCCAGACGGAGCGGTCCGCGCCGCGCGAGCGGGTCCGCGCGATGCTCTCGACGCGACTGGCGGAGGTGCGGCGGCGTCAGGCCGAGCTCAAGGAGCTTGAGAAGGTGCTGAAGTCGTCGCTGGAGGCGTGTTCGAGCGGAGGGAGGGGGGGGTGCTGCCCCGTCGTCGAGCGCCTGACGGTCAGCGCGGGCGGTGGCGCGAAGAAAAATGGAAAAGGGGCTTGACTCTGCACATGGGTTCAAGCCCGATGATTGTTCAAGAGGAAGGGGATCGTCCCCTTCCGCCAGCTCAACCGGACACGGAGCAAGCGACAATGAAAAGGAGACTCATCATGACGACGGCAGCGACAGGCATCATCACGGCGGGCGCGGCCGCGGCGTACATGACCGGCACGCGCGACGCCCAGCGCGAGGACTGCCCCGGCAAGATCATCTGCCCGATCACGGGCGACCTGATCTGCGCCGACGAGTGCCCGGCGGAGTCCGCCAGAACAGTGTCTCTGCCCGTCGCGGAGGTTCCTGCGTGTTGCGCGGGCGGGGAGTAAACAATCAGCCGCTCGTCCTCGAGAGACGGCGGGCGGCTATTCTCGGCTGGTGTACGACCGTGCTCGTCCGGCTCGGTGCCCGGGTTGACAGGCAAGCCCATAATTTACTCTCTGGACATGGAGCGGCCCTCTATGTGCAGCCCGCGGCAGAGTGGGCATGGGCGGCGGCTAACCTAGATGGGTAACGATCGGCACGAGCATGTCCGTCGCGCTCTCGCTGCCGGTGGCCGGCAGCATCCGCGCCCTGAGGGTTAGTTGACGCTTGGGCTGGTCCAGAACAATTCCCTCCACACACCGTCGCACCGTTGCTACGCGATCCTCCAAGGGTGCCCCGGTCATCGTCGCCTCTAGCCCCTCCGCAAATCGCGCCGTCTGGCGGACCAGGTCGCGCAACTGCTCCTCGGTCAGCGCCAGCTGCTCGAGGAACTCCAGTTCTTCCTGAAGGCTGCTTTGCTCAAGCGTCAGTTCGGCCAACCGCCTGTCCACCATGTCACGATTGACCTCGGTGATGTTGTCCAATAGGTTGCGGGTGATGGTTTCGATCTCGGTCAGACGCGATCGAACCTTCTTGAGTTGAGCCTCGGATCGGCCACGGTCCGCGGCAACGTGCTCTTCGAAGAGCGCCTCGATGTGGCGCTGGCCCTCGGTGCCGCGGTACCGGCTGTAGTACTGCACCAGCGCCTCGACGACCGTCCGTTCGAGCGATTCTTGCGGCACCCCATGCAACCGGCAGACCGTTCTACCATGCCGGATGTAGCCACCGCAGGCGTATTCAAATCGTTTCGTTCGCTTGCCGCCGGGACCGGGTTTGCCGTACTGCGTGTGCCCCTCGTACCGGCTGCCGCACACACCACACGTGACCAGACCTGAGAGCAGGTACCTCGCCCTTGGCCCCGTCCACGCACCGTTCGGCTCAGGTACTCCCGCCGGCAGGCCCGTTCGTTGGTTGAAGCCCCGTTGGGCCTGCGACGCCGGTTCGCGATTCAACCGCCGTTGGGCCAACTCGAAGATCCGCCGACTGACGATCGGCGGGTGCGCATCGGGCACAACGATCCAATCCACCTCCTGGTTGTTCTCCAGGCGCCGGCCAACCACGCCCGGCCGCTCGATGGCCTGCCCATTCGTGATCCTGTGGAACCGAGCATCGGTGCGTCGGTTCCAGACGGCATCCCCAACATAGGCGGGGTTCGATAGGATGGCCTTGATCGTGGTCTGCGCCCACCGTCCGCTGAAACGCTTGTTCCACGCGGGACCACGGGCGGTGGGCACCCCCTGGCGATTGAGCCGGTCCGCGATGGCCTTGAAGCCACGGCGATCCTCTATATACAGTCGGAAGATCTCGCGCACGATCTTGACGCGGGACTCCTCCGATAGGAAGAGCCGGCACCGGTCTTTGCGACTCACGCCGATCGTCTCGCCGCGGCCGGCAGTGCGGACGGTTCTGCCCTGTTCGTCATAGATGATCTTGGAGCCGTCTGGCATGTGACGAAGGTTGAACAGGAAGCCGCCCGAGGCGTTCTCGTATCGCAGGTCGTAGCCCAGAGGGGGAACGCCCCCCATCCACCACCCGCCCTGAGAGGTCGAGCGGCTCAGTAGCCCGCGAATTGTGACCTTGGACAGATCCTTGGATTCCTGCCTCGCCTGCCACTGCTTGACGGGACGAAGCAGGTCATCCGTCGAGCCGCCGTTGAATCCCTCGCTGACGTAGCGGATCTCCACGCCGTTCCTGCGCAGCAGATGGCGGTAGTAGCCCGCCTCGTCGTTGTCGACGCGCCCAAAGCGTTTGACGTCGTAGACGACGACCTGCCCGAAGGGGCAGTCCCGTCGCTGGGCGTCGGCGATGAGCGATTGGAATGCACGGCGCCCGACCGTGCTGGTACCGCTGATAGCGTCATCGACATAGATGCGGAGCAGGGTGATCCCGTGCTCCTCGACGTAGCGCTCGATGGCTCGCTTCTGATCGGGGATGGACTGCTCTTGGCGGTCAGTCGAGCGACGCGCATAGCCCACGGCGACACACTCACGGGTCCGCCCCAACGGTCGTGCAGGCGTGCTGATCGCCCGGTCAACGCGACTGCGCATCTCCGCCTCCTTCGGTATTCTCCTCGCACAAAACGTGCCATTCGACCATGGCGTCCTCGTAGGTGAACTTGCCGGCCCGCTGGTGCTTGCGCCCGGCGATCGGCTCGACGCAGCCGCGTTCCTTCAGGAAGGCGAAGGCGACGGCGACCTGGGTCCAGGGCGCGGCGTCGCCCGCAGCGCGCCGCAGGTCCTCCAGGACGAACGGCTCCGTCGCTTCCTCGACGGCCCAGGCGACCGCCTCGTAGATGGGGCGCTCGCACCGGTGCTCGTACGATTCCCCGCGGGCCGGGGTCACGCGGCGGACGAGGTGGTCGTGCTCGACGGCGAACGTCTCCACCCGTTGCCGGCCACCCGGTTCGTCGCAAGCGGCGACGGCGTGCTCGATCCCATCCCACTCATCGGCGGTGAGCATCTGAGCCTCACGCGCTTCGAGCAGCGTGCGGGCGGCAGCGAGGACGGCTTCGAGGCTGGCTCGGTCAACTCGGTTCATTGCCGCCCTCCTTGGCCTCGTCGAGGCGGTACGTGGTGCCGCATTCGAGGCATGTCACGCTCGCGCCTTCCTCATCCCAGACCAGCCGGTCGGGATGGCGCTCGCCGCACTTCGGACAGCCGTCCTCCTCGGGGAGGCGGTGGTCGATTGGGTGCAGCGGGATCATCGCTCGGCCCCTTCCGGGTTGGCGGCGAAGAGCCCGCGACCGGCCTTGAGGAAGCGCGACTGCTTCCGCTTCTTGGCGATGTCGCGGATGATGGCGGCGTTGAGCGTGGCCTCGGGGGTCTTGCCCCCGGGGCTGGACCACAGCCCCTGCTCGGCCATGGCGGCGACGATCGCCTTGCAGGTCATGGGCTCGCTCGCCTTCGCCAGGACCTGCGCCGCGGCGTCGATGGCGCTGGTCCGCTTGGGCTTGGGGAAGGTCGGCTTCGCCGCCTTGCTGAAGTCCGGCTGGGAGCGCCGGCCCGATCCCGCCTTTCCCTTGCCGGCCTTGGGCTTGGTCCCGTTCTCCGCGGCCTCGATCGCCGCCAGGTTGGCGTCCGCGACTTTGATGGCCTCCTTGCGCGCCTTCTCCGTCGCCTTCATGGCGGGGTTCGTCGCCGCCGGGCCGGGCGGGGTCTCGTCGGTGCCCGGCACCGTCACATGCACCACCTTGCCGTCGCGGATGACCTTGTGCCCCTTGCCGCGCTTCCCGCCACGTTGGCCCACGTTGGCCCGTGTGGCGTCCTTGGCCTCGGGGGCGACCGTCGTCCCTGCCGCGGCGTCCTTGGCCCCAGGCGCCGCCGTGGCGCCCACGTTGGGCCGCAGCCGTTGGGCCGCTTTGATGCGGATCTTCTTGCCGGTGGCCAGGTTCGTCCCGTCCCAGCCGCCGTGGGGCGACTCGGCGTCGATCCGCACTTCGACGACGTTGCTGCTGACCTTGGCGCGGTACGTCGCGCCCACCTTCACGTCTGCCTTCTTCATCGATGGCTCCTTGTGCCAATGTCGCCGAGGCCCATCCCCGGCGAGCCAGCACATACAGCCATGCAGATCGCGAGCCAGCAAGGCAAATCGAGCAAGATTCCAGCGAATTCCAATGTCAGGGGAATCCCCCTGCGCAGGACAGGAACTGGCCTACAGCGGGCCGTCACGTGATGAGTGCGCGCTTGCGGTGGTCGGCGGCTCTCAGCAGATGTACGATTCTGCGTCTCTGACCAAGGAGGTTCTCGATGCTCGATCAGCCGTTTGCTTCAGTTCTACCTGCAGCCGCAAAGCACACTGTCCTCGAATTGCAGTTCGCCCGAGATCTCATTCATGGCTGGGGCTTCCGCAAGAGCACGGGCTTCCCCTTCTGGACAGAGCATTGGCGGCTGACGCTCAGCGACGGCTCCTGCTTGCACATCGTGATCGATGGGGCGACGGCGACCATGCACCACGACCGCCATGACCCAGATCGCGATCTCGGCTCATTGCTCCAGCATGTGCTGGTGGACGCCCCGATCGAGACCGCCATCAGCATCTTCGCTGGCTGCGCAATGCTCGCCCTGCTCAAGGCCGCATAGACACGGCAGCCGCTTGGGGGACATGCCTCTGGTGTTTTCAGCAGGCTCACTCTCTATAAAAGGAAGACCTGCGGGGCTGAACCGCATCGGTGGCGCTGGTGGCCGATCCCAGGCTGGCCTCGCATCCATGTCAGAGACCAAACAGAATCCCAGTCACAAGCAGGGAAAGGCCTACGACCAGCGCAAGCAGGACCGAGAGTAGCCATAGGAAGATCAGGCCAAGCACAATTCCAATACCGATCGTCGAGCGAGGGCTGCGGATAAGGGCAGACCGTTCGATGTGTGTGAGGCGCGAGCGAACCGAGCGTAGTTCGACTGCAAGCGCGTTTAGCGCTTCCACTTGGGCGCGGAGTACCGCATCCGTTGGGGCATCGGTTCTGTGCGTCTCACCCGCGTCATCTTGACCGGGTCCGGCAACGCCCGTCGTGATCGCTGTTTCAGATCCGAGCACTGGTGAACCAAAGGATGCTGAAGCGACAGGGGCGGCCTCCAGACGGGAAGTCCTCTTTCCCTCGACGAAGTCCTCGTCATCGCGAGGGCGCCAGCGCAGCCACGCGCCGGCGAGATCCCGGAGTGCGCGCGAGATCATGACCTGCCCTCCCAGCCGGTTGTTCCGGCGCGCCAGAGCGCAGCAGTTGGCCGCGGGCTCGTGCGTCTGGAGTGTTCTTTCGGGGCCATTGCAATGCTTCCCTTCGGCGCGGCATGGCGTCAGACCAATGGTCGGTCATCAATGTGCACGACGGGCACGTGGTCAGCTTTTCGGCGGCGGTTGGCTATGGCCGCGTGTAGACGTGTTCAACGGGCACAATGCCGGTCCGAGGAGCGTGATCGCCTTCAAGGATCCGCACCTTGGTCCACGTGAAGCCAGTGTCGAGAATCAGGCACCGCGTGCCCGCTGGAGCCTCCCACATGCTGCCGGACGCCAAGAGCATGCTTAGCCCTATTCGGTCGTTGGCCAGCACCGCCTCGCCCAACGCGTCGAAGTCTGCACGCGTCGCGCATACGAAGACGCTCTCGTCCTTCGCCGTCTTCAGCACGCCCTCATCGCCAACCGATCCGCCAGGCTCCGTGTACTCGCGCAGCGGCGGTGGATCTGGCTGGTTCTGCATGACAACCTGCTCCGGTTCGCCGCCCGCCCCCTCGATGCTGCTCTCTCGGATCCAGCCGGCCCAGGTTCGGCCATTGATCACAACAGAAACCTGGTACATGATGACAGGAGAAGTACCGGAACCAGCCTTCACTTCGTGACGCCTCTTGATCTGAACCTCGGTTCCGTCGAGGAGCCGCCTCAGGAGGTTGTCGCGCGACAGGTCATTGGCTGTCTTGTACACATCGACGAGCCATCCGGATCTGGCATCGACTCGGACGGTGCTGCCCGCCGACAGATCCGGCATGACGACCTTGGGTTGGCCCGCAGCTGCCCCGGGGAGCGCGGGCTCGTGTTCGCGGAGCCAAGCCGGCCTCACTCCCGTGCCCGTGACGGCTTGTCGCCGATGTTCGACCAGCCACGCCGGTTGCACGCCGCGCGACGCGGCCGGTGGCGCTGGCGGTCCCGTCAGGTCGTCCTCTGAACCGATGGCGTCGGCCCCAACAGCCGCGCCTTCAGGGTCTTGCTCACGTCCGTCATCCGGTTTGTCCTTGAGCTGGCTCGCCCAGACCCAGCCGGTCCACTTCCGACCGTCCGCCTCGACCGTGACCCGGTAAATGAAGCTGCAGAGGTTCGAGTGCAGCAGACTCACCCGTCGCTCCTCAATCCGCGCCTCGGCCCCGTCGGTCGCCCGCCGGACAATGCTCGCGCGAGTCCAGTCGTTGCAGGACCCGTAGAGGTCGACCCAGCCGGCGAAGCCGCCGTCGATGTACACCTCCTCGCCGACTTCGAACTCGGGCACAAGATCCGGCGCCTCAAAGTAGGCCCTGCCCAGATCGATGGTGAATGTCATCGGGGCGCGTTCGCCCACGTCACCCCATTCACCGTTCGGCGCGTAGACGGCGCGGCCGACCCAGTATCCGGAGAAATGGTCGTTCGGCGTGTGGGCGAACACCATTAGCGCACCGGGCCGCCGCTCCTTATAAAGGTCCAGGGCGGCCCGCTTCATCGTGGCGACAACCTCTTCCCTAGACCGTCCCAAGGGCATCGTGATCCTGATAGACAGGCGGAGCATTCCCATGAAGCGATTTTCCTCTGCCGGGCCGATTCGCTTATATGAAGTCCTCGCCTTGCCGGACTCTGCGGCCGGGACTTCGGGAGGCGCTGCACTCGCCGTGACGCCGTCTTCAACAACGCCGGCTGCCATGGGCTCGGCGGCGTCCGGTACCGGCCCGGGCCCGGTCGGCGCGGCAACGGCGCTCGGCGCCTCGGCCGGCCTCTGATCCGCGCCAGGAGGCTTGACCCTTGCTAGTTCTTCCCTCGAGGCTTGTGTGCAGCCGGCAACAACTACTGCAAGCAGGGGCAGACACAACCGTTGCAGACATCTGACGTGGGACATGGCGGGGCTCCTTTCTGGGGCATCTCAATAGGGATAGTTGTGGATCGCCGTCACCCGGCCGTCCCGGAAGGTCACATACTGCACAGTGCCATAGTCCCAAACCTCGACGGTGCCATGAGCCGACACCCTCTTTGAGACCACCAGGCCCGACCCCCACGCCGCCAGGACCAGAAGCTGCGTGTCGCCGATACGGATCTCTCCATTATCGATCCGCGTCCAATCGGCGGGCGTGAACACACCGCGGCGTTCCAGCTCGGCGCGGCACCTCTTGTTGCCATCCCAGTTGTACGCGTGGGCCAGGTGCGCGCTGTGGGTCGACGCGATCGTTTCATCGCTGGCCAACGCGAGCGCATAGGGTGAGTTGGCGCAGCCGGACATGACGGGCATCAAGACCGCGACGACGACCAGCAACTTAAGCAGGGTGGCGCCGCGCGCCCGCAGATTCCGCGTCACAACTGCACCGCTCCCCCTGCGGAAGGCTGCGCGGTCCTGCGACGCTATTCGGGTCACGACCCTCCACCTAATGGCGACGACAGACGCGTGGCAGGACAGCCACGGTTCGACGTTGATCAGCTCCAGACGTTCAATACGAGACATGGCGGGGCTCCTTTCCGGGGCTTGGCGCCCCTGTGGCTCGGAGCCTCGCGACCAGTGCCCCCGCTACGCCGCGGGCGCATGGAAAAGGAGGCGTCGAACCATGGTCACCCGCAGGGCCCCCGCCAAGGGGCACAAGGAAGCAACACATGGCCGACGCCCCCTTGCGGGGGCGCGGCGCATGCTGCTCTCCTTGTTCAAGGGCCGAAGCCCAGGTTGGCGGTTTCCTGCGGAAGCAGACATGACGCTCGTGCGTCACTTGGTTGTCGCGTCGCACAGTGCGACGCAGTTGAATCTGGGTCAGTTCTCCTTCTCCGGCACCCTCCCCCAGGGTGCCGCTAGGCCACTATAAGGCGCTACCTTCCGCCGCTTGTCAAGGGGGGCGGAGGCCCGCGCCACCGTTCTCAAAGTGGGAGGGCCCGCGCTCGACAGTACGGCTCTGACGGTGCCGCCCCTCTCCTGACGGTGTATCGAGATTGCGGACCGTGGCGGTTCGCATCGCCGAAGAGAGTGCGAAAGGCTGCTGGCTATCGGACCTCAGCCCTCGAGTGAGCGATGGCAGAAGTACCAGAGCACCTGTTCAGGATTCCCCGTTGGCCCTTGTCTACATCCACTTGAGGAAACCCACGGGATCGAGGAGCGGGTCCGGCGGTCTGTTGCCAAAGAGGTTGATCGAGCGGAACCGCAGCGGCGGCGACGCCGGAACTTCCATCGCCATCTGCAAGGCATCCGGGCCGTCGTCGTGGGCGCCCAGCGGGAACTGCCGCAACTGCTCGATCAGTTCGTGGTGGCGCCGACACAGCAGCAACTGGCCGTTCGTGATCGACGGCTCGAGCATCTGGATCCGCGCCTGCTTGTTGCCGGTGCTTCCGAACCCATGCACCGACATTTGAAGCTTCGCGTTGCGGGCGGCACGGCCCAGGTCCTTCATCACGACGTCCTGGAAGTTGTTGTTCTCCACATAGAACTGTTCGATGTTGTAGGTCTTGCCGTAGTGCACGATCCGCTTGATGGCGTCGGTGGGGGTGTAGCGGCCGATGTCAGCCACCAGCACGTACGCCTCGTGGGCGTACCACCGCTTCAAGAGGATCACGATCGCCGAGTAGTCCCCCTTGTTGGGATTCTTGCCGAGGGAGGGGTCCCACGCGCCGACGATGCTGGCTTCCTGACTGTACTCCTTGAGAAGCTCCGCTTCCGTGTAGCGGTGATCCCAGTAGTGCATCTTCTCGGGTCGGAAGAGGCACTTCTCCGGATCGAGCGGTTCATTTTGCTTTTCGGCGTCGAAGCTGGAGGGGCCCTCGCGGAGGCGGATCTCCATCAACACCTCCACCGGCTCGCGCTCCGGCCACAGGACGTCGGCCCCCTGGACCATCTCCTCGCGGTGGGCTTGGAAGAATGCCTTGGCCGCGTCGGTGCCGGACTCCTCCTGCCACTTCTGGCGATGGCAGTAGATCTCTTCCCACTGGTGCCAGAGGTCTTTGTTCTCCGGCTCGGCGAGCAGCGCCTTGTACCGCCGGGCGATCCAGCCGGGAGAGGTGTTCGGGTCCAGCAGCCGAATTAACAAGGAGTCGTAGTGCAGGATGGTGCCAACGACGATGACGTTGGTCCGTTCGTCCCCGGCCTTGAGCAGTGCCCGCTCGAAGTTGCGCCGCATCTTGATGCGCTGCTCCTCGGATTGGACCTGCTCATGGCTCTCGACGTCATCGCAGATGATCAGGGACGGTCGGAACTGGCGGTTGCGCAAGCCGCGGATCTGCTGATCTAGGCTCAGAGCCCTGAAGACGACACCGTTGGGCAGCGCCACGATCCGGTCCCGCCACGGGCTGGGGCGGCGCGCCCTTCCCGGCCCGGGCACCGCCTCGCGGAAGTCGGCGATGAGGCGCTCGTTGGTCTCGAGCTCGGCCTTGACGTGCCCGAGCAGCCCGTTGGCCTGCTCCTTCGTCGACGAGACTACCCAAATGAAGGGGTCGTGGCCGTACAGCGCGCACCAGAGGGCGTAGGCGAGGCTCAAGACGGTGCTCTTGGCGTGACCGCGCGGCGCGGCGACCGCCACGCGCCTGCCCCGCTTCTGTGTGACCTCCAGGAGCAGATCGAATAGTGCCGCGTGCATCGGGGAGCTGGGCACCGTGAAGTGGTGGCCCAGATAGATGCTGGCGAACGCCTGCGGGCTGGCGGCGGCCTGTTGTCTCCGCCATGTGCTCAGCTCGGAGGTGAGCGTGCGCCGTACGTGGTCAATCAGACTGGTGGGCTGGTGCATGCTCGTCGTCCTCCTTTGAAGCAGATGCTGGGTCAGACTCATGCGGCTGGGGCGAAGCCTCTGCGGAGGTGCCTTGTGAGGAAGCTGATTCCAGAAGGCGTGCCTGGTCTGTGACGCGCGACATCCGGGCCAGCTTGTCGGCGGCCGCAGGGTCGAGGCCCTGGAGCCTCGCCAGACGCTCCGTCTCGAGTTCGAGCGTCTCCAGGTCCTGGATGTCGCCGAAGTGGTGTGTGAGTTCGGCCTGGACCCGCTGAGTCGCCGTCGGCATGTACCCGAGGCTCTGCAGGCGCTGGGTCAGTTCGTTCTGGATCTGGAAGACGGCTCGCTCGCCGTCGATGCGGACGGCGTGGGGTGCATCCTTCTCTCTGGTGACGCGGCGGATGCGTTCCATGCTGATCCGGGCCTGCAGGACCAGGTCTCCGACGAGCCCTTGCTGAGTGGCGGGGTCCACCGTGAGTCCGTTCTCCTGCCGCACATGCTCGAGGTCCCTCCGGATCGTGCGGTCGGAGACGCCGGTGACCTGCGCCATCTCGGCGGCGGAGACACCCTCGGAGAGCATGTAGAGCACGCACTGGCGCCTGGTGTCCGTGTCGATGGCGTCTTTGGCGATCTGACCCGTCTTGAGCTGGCCGAGCAGTTCGACGACGCTGCGCTCTTCGACGCCGCTCTGCTTGGATTTGGAGGCAGCCATCACGCCGCCTCCTGGCCCACCGGAAGGCGGTACTTCTCTGCGATCTCGGGAGCCACGGCACCCTCGCCGGCCCATGCAATGAACCGACGAACGATGAGGTCGCAGTACTGAGGGGAGATCTCGATCCCGAAGCAGCGCCGTGCAAGGCGCTCCGCGGCGATGAACTGCGTCCCGGAACCGGCGAACGGCTCGTAGCAGATCTCGCCCGGCTTCGTGTGCTGGGCCATCGGGATCTCGAAGACTTCGAGCGGCTTGGGGGTCGGGTGATCGGGCCGATCCGGGCCGTTCCCGAGCGTGTCAATCTGCCAGACGGTCGGGAGACGGCGCTTGGTCGCCCGCGGAGGCATGTTGCCCTTGATCCAGCCCATCAGGCATGGTTCGTGCTGCCAGAGGTACCACGTTCTGGTGGGAACACTCCGGTTCTTGACCCACACAAGTTGGCAATGGGCGAGCACGCCGGCGTCGGTCCAGACCTGCTCGAGCATTGCTTGGCGGCGGCTGGCATGCCAGCAGTACCACGCCGCGTTGGGCAGGATCGCCTCGTCGATCGCCGCGCGAATGAACTTCTCGTAGAGATCCGGGGAGCCGTTGGCGTCGTCCCACGTACACCCATACCCGGCCGACCAGTCCTTGCCCGGGCCGCGGGCGCGGGAGCGCTTGCCGAGCTTCTTGCGGGTGTGCTTCGTGGGCGGCGCCGGGTGATTCGTCCCGTCGTATCCAACCAAATATGGGGGGTCGGTTGCGAACAAGACGGCTCGCTGGCCGCCCATTAGAAGCTTGACCTGCTCCGGGTCGGTACAGTCGCCGCAGAGCAAGCGGTGGGTCCGAGCCGGATCGGCGCCGAGTTCGATCATGTCGCCGGGCTGCGTGACCGGCTCGCCACCTGCCTTCAGCGCCGCCTCGACGTCGAACTCCTCCGCCCGCTGGCCATCGAGATCGCCGAGGATCTCAGAGATGATGTCGCGCGCGTCCTGGACTTCGAAGCCGGTTAGCGCGAAGTCCAAATCCGGTGTCTCGATCAGTTCGTTGAGCAGGCGAGCGAGTTTCTCGTTATCCCAATCTCCCTGCACCTTATTGAGCGCGAGATTGAGCGCCTTCTCTTGCTCAGGCGGCAGGTCGACGACGCTGACCTCGATCTGCTTGAGGCCCTTCGCCTTGAGGACCTTGAACCGCTGGTGACCGCCGACGAGGTTGCCGGTCCGCTCGTTCCAGACGAGCGGCTCGACGCAGCCAAAGCTATCGATGCTGCGCTCGAGCGCCTCGTATTCCGCGTCCCCAGGCTGGAGGTCCAACCGCGGGTTGTACGCCGCTGGGTTGATCTGCTCGACAGGAACTTTGCGGATTCGCATGATGCTCTCCTCGCACGGCTTGATTCAGCCATATGAGCATCACACGGATCCGCATGCTGTCTATCCCCTCGATCGGAGCCCGACCGGAGTTCCGGCCAACTCGTTCAACTCTACCAGCCCGGCTGGCGGCGCGTCAGGCCGGTAGTAGCCGAGGCCGCGCTTGTTCAGGACTGTGAGCCCCGCCTTCCGAATGGCGTCGATCCGCTTAATGATGGCGCACTCGCCCGTGACGCCGAGCTTGAGTTCCACGGCCATCTGCTTCGCGGTCTTGGCATAGCCCTCCAGAAGGTTCCAAACCTCCATTTGAGAGTCAGTGAGTAGCACGGGGACCGGCTGTGCGGCACAGATCTCATCTCCGGATACCTCCATGCGATCGGTACCGCTGAGTAGTGGCAGTGGCTCAGGCCCAGGGCCTCCCCCTCCCCCTTCGTCGCTCATCGGCTGCGAGTCCTGGTCGGTACCGATCGGGGTGAGCGCTACTGCACAAGAAGGCGCCCCGGCTGAAGCGGATCGGGGGTGGCTGGCGCGCGCCCGGCATTGCTGAATCGGAATGAGCAGCGACTCGTTCAGCGCCTCTTGGAATGCGATGGCCGTGCTGCGGAGCCGAGGAGCAAGTTCCGCCAGTTCCTCGCGGATAGCGAAAAACACATGAATGAGTCCGAACGTGGGTTCAGGCGCTGCAGTTTTCATGTTGAGCGGTTCCTGGCCCCCGTTCTGAATCATCGGCCGCGATCGTCTTCGTCGGCCAAGATCGGCCCAGGGCCGTCCCGTTTCAAAAAAAACTGACGCCAGGAGGACCGGGGCATGGAACATCCTCCGTTGTAAACAGAATCCGAATATTCAACGGGCCGTGAGAACGGCCATTGGTGATAGCTCCTGCTCCGTGACCCCGGCGCAAGACGTAAAGGGCTTGGGTACCCTCGAAGCAACGCCGCAGCGGCCCAAGAACGCTGCGTCCAGCCTTGAGGATCGCGCCAGACTGACGCCCGTTGTTTCTCCACGCTGGCGGGAATAGACTACTTGGCCGTCTGGTTTGCCGACATAGGTCAGAGATGCTCCTTGGTTCGCGACAACTACGCTGGGCCCTTTCGGCAGTGATCGCTGCATCGGTGTCGTTCTGCTGCTGTGAAGGCGGCCTCGCGATGGAAGCCGTCTCGCTCGTCGCGAACGCGCTTTCCGGCTCCGCCCCACCGGTTGAGGGCCGCGGACAGGGATGCTGCTCGATCGGCCAAACCGGCGACTCCGACGAATCTCCGTGCAACGACGACGGACCATGCGAGTGCGATCAGCAGAGGGAGGTCAGGAGCCTGCCCGATGCTCCGGTGGCCCTTGATGCCGCGAGCGTGGCGCTGACGTTCTCGCTACCGCCAGCTTCCGCCAGCTCGGCGGTCGGCTGGCAACCGCCGGTTGCTCCAGTGCGATCGGAGGCCGTTCCACGACCTCCGACGGCGCTTCTGCGCCTGCATTGCGCGCTCATCGTGTAGCGTTTGGCTGAGGTCACCACCCGATTCGGGGGTGATCGCATGCGCCAATTGCGTCCAACCCAATCCTGAATGGTCTCGGCTGCTGATCCTCCGCGAGACGTGGGAGCGGCGCCCGGTGGCCCGTTCGCGGCCCCCCGTGTCGCCCGGCGCTTGCGCTCGCGGCCGCTGCCGTTGCCGCTAATGGTTTTTCGGTGGAACCATCTACCTATGGAATCGATCACTATGCGATTTGAGCTTGGTTACACGTCGCGCTGGGTCGCTTGTGCCTTGCTTGTAAGCGGCGCGGCCCTGCTCATGCAGGCCTGTGCGGGCGGCGCCTCGCCGCTGAACCCTCGCCAGAGCGAGAGCCTTCGTCTCGCCGAGGGCTGGCAAGCCCAACTGGAGCCGCGCGCGTACCGCACCGCAACATCTGATGCACCGGATCTTGGCGAGCCGCGGACGGCTGATGATTTTGTAGCCCTCGCCCTAGGCCGAAACCCCGCGATTCGCGCGGCGGGAGCCCGGGTCGGGCGGCTCGCCGAGCGCGGCCCGCAGGCGCGAAGTCTGGAGGACCCCATGCTCACGGTCGCCCCGATCGGCGAGATGGCTGAAACCGCCACCGGGCAGGTGGGGATCATGTCTTCGCTCAGCCAGCGGCTGCCGCTGCCCGCCAGGCTGGACGCTCGCGGTCGGATCGCTGAACTTGAGGCGGCGCAGGCCGAAGCGGAGCTTGAGCAGGTTCGCCTCCAGGTCGCCGGCGATACACGACGCGCGTACTGGACGTACGTCTTCGCATCGCGTGCTATCGGGACAACGGAGCGAAGCCGCTCGCTCTTGCTTCAGTTGCGCGACGTGGCGGATGCCCAGTTCCGCACGGGTGAACGCGGCCAGCAGGATGTGCTCCGTGCGGCCGCCGAACTCGGCAATCTTGATACGGAGCTGCGGGTGCTAGCACAGCGGCGCGATACAGCTGCCGCCATGCTCCGACAGCTCATCGCCGTGCCCGTCTCGCAGCCACTGCCCGATCCTGTGCCGATTGATGAACCGGAGATCACCGTTGAGCGTGATCAACTCTTGGCGAAGGCGATGCGGGCCAATCCGGCGCTTCGGCAGGTCTCGGAGCGCCTGACGCAGTTCCAGCAGCAGCAGCGCCTCGCAAATCTCAACCGCTGGCCGGACCTCACCGTGAGCATCTCCTACAACCTCGTTGAAGACGAAGGTATCTCAGCCGTGGCCAATGGTCGCGACCAGTGGTGGATCGGCTTCGGCGTCAATCTCCCCATCTGGGCCGGCAAGTACGATGCCGCCGAGCGTGAGGCGATCTTCGGCCGGCTGGAAGCCGCCTCGGAACTTGCCGCCGAACGCAACCGTGTCTCCTTCCGCGTCGAGGACGCTCTGCTGCGGCTGGAATCGCAGCGCGAGGTGCTGCGACTGCTGCGGGAGCAGGTCATTCCCGATGCCCGGGCTGCGGTCGAAGCCGCTGCGGCGACCTACCGCACGGGCGCAGGCGATTTCCTGGCCCTTGTGGACAACTGGCGCCAGTTGCTCGCTTACGAGGTGATGGAACACCAGGTGGTCGCAAGCGTTGGGCAGGCGCTGGCGGACCTGCAGCAGGCCGTGGGTGTCGACCTTGACGTCGCGACGGGAGAAGGTGCCCCCGATGCGCCAACGCCACCCGATACGCCCCGGAGCGCACCGCCGCCTGAAACAACCGAGAAGGAGTCAACACGATGAATCCGATTCATCCTCAGCGCACCACGACCGCGCCGGAGACGCCAACCTCGAACGTGCCGCCGAAGGCGCCTCCGCCCAGCCGCAAGCCTCCTCGCGCCATGCCATGGTGGCTGCTTGTCGCGTTCCTCACCGTCGCCCTCGTCAGCGCCTTGATTGGAGCAAGGTACGGACGCGACGTCTGGCGGGTGATTCAAGACGTCACGACGTCCGAAGCGCCCTCCACCGCGCAGACTGCTGCCGGCCATGATCACGCCGGAACCGGCGAGCCTGGCATGACGACGGGCGCCGGAGAGGAAGGAGCGGCGGAGGCGCAGTACTACACCTGCGGGATGCACCCATGGGTCATCCTCCCGCACCCCGGTGACTGCCCCGTCTGCCACATGGAGCTCACGCCGCTCGACCCGTCGAAGTTCACCGGCGAGGTGTCGATCGATCCGGTGGTTGTGCAGAACATTGGCGTGCGTATCGAGCCGGTAACGGAAGGCCCGCTCGTTCGTACGATCCGCACCGTCGGGACGGTGGAGTACGACGAGACGCGTGTCCGCGATGTGAACACGAAGATCTCCGGCTGGATCGAGCAACTGTACGTCGATTTTGTCGGCGCTTCCGTGGAAGAGGGCGAGCCGCTCTTCACGCTCTACTCGCCCGCACTCGTCCAGGCGCAGGAGGAGTTCCTGCTCGCACTAAGGCGCCAGCGCGAGGCGCCATCGGCTTCTCAAACCGGCCTTGGTCAGCCGCTTGATCTGGTGGAGTCGGCGCACACCAAGCTCGAGCTCTTCGACATCACCCCAGAGCAGATCGACGAGCTGGCGCGAACCGGGGAGGCCTCGCGCACCATGACGGTGCTCAGTCCCCACACCGGCGTCGTGATCGCCAAGCACGCCACCGAAGGCATGAAGATAGACCCGGGGACGCAGGTCTTCCGCATCGCCGATCTCTCGAAAGTCTGGGTGCTTGCGACGCTGTATGAGTCGCAGCTGCCGTTTGTCTCCGAAGGCCAGCGGGCCGCGATGACCCTCTCCTACATTCCCGGCCAGACGTTCGAGGGACGCGTGGTCTACATCTATCCCTACGTGGATCCGCGTACGCACGAGGCGCAGGTTCGTCTCGAGTTCGACAACCCCGATGGCCTGCTCAAACCTGGCATGTTCGCCACCGTCGAGCTTCAGAGCGAACTCAAACGGGAAGCCGTGCTTGTGCCGCGCGCAGCGGTGCTCAGCACCGGCCGGCGCGACATCGCCTTTGTGAGCCGCGGAGAAGGCAGATTCGAGCCCAGGGAGGTCCGGCTGGGCGCAGAAACGGGCGAGGGGCAGATCGAGATTCTCGAAGGACTCATGCCCGGCGAGATGGTCGTCACCTCCGGGCAGTTCCTCCTGGACAGCGAATCTCGCATTCGTGAGGCGCTCGCCAAGATGGTCCGTGGTGACCTCGCTGCCGACCAGCAGGCTCGGGCGGCGACGGCCGGCCGAAGCGAACTGGAGTCGCTCCC
Source organism: uncultured Phycisphaeraceae bacterium (assembly GCA_964460345.1). Taxonomy (GTDB): domain Bacteria; phylum Planctomycetota; class Phycisphaerae; order Phycisphaerales; family UBA1924; genus CAYWRO01. The sequence continues at coordinate 18,340 of CAYWRO010000019.1, forward strand.
GGAGACTGTGGCCGCGAGTCTCATCGATGTGCTCCGTGCCTACTTGCCTATCGGCGAACGGCTAGCCTCAGATCGAGCCGATGGACTGGCCGAACCGGCACGGGAACTGGTCGGCGCGCTGGATCGTGTCGTTGGGGCGACCATCCCGGAGGACGAGAACTTCTGGCACACGCACACGGAGGCCGCCGATGCGCGGGCGGCGGCTCTCGAACTCGCATCGACGGCCGACCTTGCTGCCGCGAGAGAGACGTTTGCGGAACTGAGCCTCGCTCTCGACAAGCTCTTCCGGGCCACCGGCGTTCCACCGGGGCTGGAAGAGGAGGTGCAGTCACTGCATTGCCCGATGTTTATGGAGGACAAGGGGGGGGCGATCTGGCTGCAAGCCGCCGGGCCGGTGCGCAACCCATTCTTCGGGGCCATGATGCTCGAGTGTTTCGATCAGCGCGAGGCCCTACCCGTAACGGGGCAAGCGCCCGACGAGGCGAGCCCAGCCCCTGAGGCGCCGGCGCCGGAAGCGAGCCCTATGAGCGCAGCGCCTGATACCGAGGTTCGCCAAGCGCTCGACGACGTGGTAGCCGCCTATCTCGTCGCGCAGGATCATTTGACTCAGAACCGAGCGGGAGAGGCGGCTGCATCGCTGGTGCGGATCAAGGACAATCTCGATCCCCTGCTCGCTCTGCCCGGCGAGGCCGGTAAGGCAGCCCTCCGCATCAGCTCGGGCGTGTCCGGCGCGCAGAGCGAGCCTGCAGCGCTGCGCACCGCGTTCTCTTCCATCTCAGATGCGCTGCTCATCATCGCGGAAACCGTCCCGCCGTCCATCCACGAGGGCGGTCTCTACCACGCCTACTGCCCCATGGTCGATGAGCACTGGTTGCAGTCGGGCCAGGACATCCGCAATCCCTACGACCCCGGCATGCTCACCTGCGGCGTCATCAAGGGCAGGGTTGATGAGGGAGCCGCCCGATGATTGCACGCCTCATCGACTGGTGCATCCACAACCGCTTCATGGTGGTCCTGCTCACCGGCGTCGTTGTTGCCGCGGGCATTGTCTCTGTGCGCAACATCACCGTAGATGCGATCCCCGATCTTTCCGACGTGCAGGTCGTGATCCGCACCGAGTACCCCGGCCAAGCCCCGCAGATCGTCGAGGACCAGGTTACCTACCCGCTGACGACGTCCATGCTCGCCGTGCCGCATGCACAAGTCGTTCGCGGCTACAGCATGTTCGGCTCCAGCTTCGTCTACATCATCTTCGAGGACGGCACGGATCTGTACTGGGCCCGCAGCCGCGTGCTGGAGCAGCTCAGCACCGTCGCCGGCCGGCTGCCCGAGGGGGTCAGCCCGCAACTCGGGCCGGATGCCACAGGCGTCGGCTGGATCTTCCAATACGTGCTCACGACGGGCTACTACTGCCCGGATCATCCGCAGGGGCTCTGGCACGATCCAGAGACGGACGCTTGGTTTGCCACCAGGCAGGAGGCGTCGAATGAGACGCGGCCGCGCCTGGTCCATCATCGCGTGTTCGAGGAAGGTCAACTCGACGGGAACCGCTGTCCGCTCGACGGAACACCGCTCCTCCGCCCCGACGTTGATCTGGCCGGACTTCGGTCACTCCAGGACTGGTACCTGCGCTACGAACTCACCGCCGTCGAGGGGGTGAGTGAGATCGCCGCGGTGGGGGGGTTCGTACGTCAGTACCAGGTGGTCGTGGATCCCGTGCAGCTCCGCGCGTATGGCATCCCCCTCGCGAAGGTGAAGACGGCCATCCAGCGCTCGAATGTCGACGTCGGAGGCCGCTTGCTCGAGATGAGCGAGACCGAATACATGGTCCGCGGCCTGGGGTACTTGGGAACGCTCACCCCTGAGGAAGCCGAAGCGGCGGCAGTTGAAGGCGGATCCGTCTCTCGGGCCAGGGCCGATCGCGTGTTGGAGGAGCTTCGCACGATCGCGCTCGGGGCCACACCCTCCGGGGCGCCGATCTACCTCTCGGATGTGGCCCGAGTGCAGGTCGGCCCGGACATCCGCCGCGGCATTGCCGAGTGGAATGGGGAGGGGGAGACGGTTGGTGGCATCGTCATCATGCGCTTCGGCGAGAACGCCCAACGGACTATTGATCGTGTCCGCGAGAAGCTGGGCGATCTGGAGAAGGGGCTGCCGCCCGGCGTCGCAATCGAAGTGGCTTACGACCGCAGCGACCTGATCGGGCGTGCCGTCTCAACGCTGACGCACACGCTTATCGAGGAGATCGTCGTCGTCTCCCTAGTGATCGTGCTGTTTCTGCTGCACGCCAGGAGCGCCTTCGTCGCGGCCTTCGTGCTGCCGACCGGCGTGCTGGCGGCGCTCGGCGTGATGTACCTCTTTGGTATCAATGCGAACATCATGTCGCTGGGCGGCATCGCCATCTCGATCGGCGTCATGGTAGACAGCTCAATCGTGATGGTGGAGAACGCGCATAAGCACTTGGAGCACGAGAACACGCGAGTCGCCCAGGGCCTGCCGGCACGCCCCCGGATCGACATCATGAGCGAGGCGGCCCGCGAGGTGGGGCCCACGCTCTTCTTCAGTCTGCTTATCATCACGGTTAGCTTTCTACCGATCTTCGTCCTCGGGGAGCAGTCGGGCCGCCTTTTCAAGCCGCTGGCCTTCACCAAGACGTTCGCCATGGCCGCGGGCGCGCTCCTGGCCGTGACGATCATTCCGGTTCTCATGCTGTATTTCATCAGCGAGCGGACGGTGCCGCGCTCATGGCCGCGGTGGCGCCGCTGGGGCACGCACCTGCTGGTCATTGCGGCTCCCGCGGCGATTCTTGCATTCATCCCGCTTGCCGGGCTGGCCGAGTGGCGCTGGTGGCTGGTCGGAGGCTGGATCATCTTCGCAGCGCTCGTGCTCCTCCCTCAGCGGATCATCCCCGAGGAGCGCAACCTGATCAGCCGTGGTCTCCAGCGCGCTTACAACCCCTTTTTTCGGTTCGTAATGCAATTCCGCTGGCTGACGCTGGCGATCGCCGCCCTCCTGCTCGCGTCAACGCTGTACCCGATCAGCCGCCTCGGCAGTGAGTTCATGCCGCCGCTTGAGGAGGGCGACCTGCTCTACATGCCCACCACCGATCCCGGCCTGAGCGTCACCAAGGCAAAGGAGATCCTCCAACAGACCGACCGCCTGATCGCGCAGTTCCCGGAGGTCGAGGATGTCTTCGGCAAGATCGGCCGTGCGGAGACGGCCACTGACCCCGCGCCGCTGAGCATGCTTGAGACCACCATCACGCTGCGGCGCGATAAGACCCGCTGGCGACAGCGTTCGATTCGACGCTTCTATGACGATTGGCCCGAGTGGGCTGCCGCACTGCCGCGCCGCATCTGGCCTGACACCCGCCCAATCACCACCGACGAGCTGGTCTACGGATATGAAATGGCAGACGGCACGCACGTCCCTGGGCTCAACGAGGTTCTTCAGATCCCCGGCCTGACCAACTCTTGGACGATGCCTATTCGCACGAGGATCGACATGCTCTCGACCGGCATCCGGACGCCTATCGGGGTGAAGGTGATGGGTCCGGATCTGACAACGCTGGCGGGTCTCTCGAGTGAAATCTCGCAGGTCCTCAAGACTGCCGATGGAACGGGCGCCTACACCGTCAGTGCGTTCCCCGAAAAGAGCGTTGGCGGTAACTATCTTGACATCCGCATCGACCGCGAAGAGATCGCCCGGTACGGACTCCTCATCGGTGACGTCCAGGACGTCATCATGAGCGCCGTCGGCGGCATGAACGTCTCCACCACAGTCGAGGGCCTTGAGCGATACCCGATCAACGTGCGCTATCCGAGCGAGCTGCGCGACAGCGCAGAGAAGCTGAAACAGGTCCTAGTTGCGACGCCGGCGGGGGCGCACGTTCCGTTGGGTCAAGTCGCCGATATCGAGCTCAGCCGCGGCCCGCCGATGATCAAGAGCGAAAACGCCCGTCTCACGAGCTGGGTCTACGTGGACATCGCCGGCATCGACATCGGCACGTACGTCCGCAATGCGCAGCGCGCGGTCGCCGGACAGGTCCAGCTTCCCGCCGGCTACTCCATCGTGTGGTCCGGCCAGTACGAGTACATGCAGGCCGCACGTGCCCGTCTCCTTATCGCCGTTCCGCTCGCGGCGGTCGTGATCATCCTGCTTCTCTACTTCGCGACGCGAAGCTGGCTGCGCGTCGGCATCGTCCTGCTGGCAGTCCCATTCAGCCTCATCGGCTCTATGTGGCTCATCTACTGGCTCGACTTCAACCTGTCGCTGGCGGTCTGGGTCGGCGTCATCGCGCTGGCGGGCCTCGATGCCGAAACCGGCTTGGTGATGCTCCTCTACCTCGAAAACAGCCATGATCGTTTCCGATCCGAGGGCCGCCTCCGCAACCGCGACGATCTCTGGTGGGCCATCCACGACGGCGCGGTGCAGCGCATCCGCCCCAAGACGATGACTGTGGTCACGACCTTCACCGCCCTCGTGCCCCTGATGTGGGCCGAAGGCGCAGGGGCCGACACCATGCGCCGCCTCGCCGCGCCCATCATCGGCGGCCTCGCCACCAGCTTCATCCTTGAACTGCTCGTCTATCCGGTGCTCTTCTATATCCTCAAGGGCTTTCGTCTCCGCGCCGCCGAGCGCGACGATGCCTCCGTCTTGGAGCGCACGGCAGTGGGTCCCGTCTGATCATGCTCGTCAAGGCAGCTTGCGCCGGCAGCAGCTCTGGTCGTGCAGCTCTCCTGGTCGATGAACTGATCCAAACTAGTATACAAGAATGGCCCGATGATTCAGGACAAACAATATGCCAATCGACCCCGTGTGTGGGATGAATGTCTCCCCAGATTCCGCTGCCACGAGCTTGGGGCACGCCGGACGGGAATACCTGTTCTGCAGCAGCGGCTGTGCCGACAAGTTCCGGAAGGATCCTGATCGCTACCTGAAGGAGCCCGATCCGGAGCATCCGAAATCATTATCCATGCACGGCTGGGGTCCTGACGGTTCAGCAGGAATGCCGAAGGAGCCCGGACGCCCTGACGTGATCTACACCTGCCCGATGCACCCCGAGATACGCCAGATCGGCCCCGGTGACTGTCCGAAGTGCGGCATGGCCCTTGAGCCACTCGAGGCGGCCAGTGAGCAGGACGCTTCAGAGCTTCGTGATGTGACTCGGCGCTTCTGGATCGCAACGGTTTTAACCGCACCGCTGCTCGTCTACGCGATGGGACGCACGATCTTCGGCCATTCGTTCGAGGGCCTAATCGGCCCGGCCACATCGCAGTGGATCGAACTCGTGCTGGCGAGCCCCGTGGTGCTCTGGTGCGCCTGGCCGTTCTTCGTCCGGGGCGTGCGCTCGATCCGGGCACTGAGTCCAAATATGTGGACGCTCATCTCGATCGGCGTGTCGATCGCCTACGTGTTCAGCGTTGTCGCGACGACAGTCCCGCGGCTCTTTCCAGAATCACTGCGGGACGAGGCCGGGCGGGTTGGCGTCTACTTCGAGGTTGCATCCGTGATCGTCACGCTCGTGCTCCTCGGCCAGGTGCTCGAACTCCGGGCAAGACGCCGGACGGGCGGCGCCATTCGGGAGCTTCTTGAGTTGGCTCCGGCGACGGCGCGTCGTCTCCGCGGTGATGGCTCCGACGAGGAAGTTCCGATCGAGGCCCTCGGGCCGGGAGACCGCATCCGAGTGCGCCCGGGCGACAAGATCCCGATCGATGGTGAGGTCGCGGAGGGCCGGAGCACCGTGGATGAGTCGATGCTCACGGGTGAACCTATGCCCGTTGAGAAGGGAACCGGCGACGATGTCACCGGCGGGACCGTCAACAAGACCGGCTCCTTCATCATGCGGGTCAGCCGTATCGGCTCCGAGACGACACTTGCCCAGATCGTTCGGATGGTGGCAGAGGCGCAGCGCTCGCGGGCGCCAATCCAGCGCCTCGCCGATGCCGTCGCTGCATGGTTCGTTCCGGCTGTCGTTGCTGTGGCTGTCATCGCGTTCTTCGTGTGGCTGTTCGTTGGACCGGAGCCAGCGTTCAGCTATGCGCTTATCGCCGCCATTTCGGTGCTCATCATCGCGTGTCCCTGCGCGCTTGGCCTCGCGACACCCATGTCCATCATGGTGGCGGCGGGGCGGGGGGCCAAGGAGGGCGTGCTCATCAAGAACGCGGCCGCCCTGGAGGCCTTCGAGAGAGTGGACACGGTCGTCGTCGACAAGACCGGCACGCTCACAGAGGGCCGTCCGAAACTCGTGACCGCCGAGGTTGTTGGCGCCATTGACCGGGAGCGGATCTATGCGCTGCTTGCCGCCGCCGAACGTGGCAGCGAGCACCCGCTCGCCGAGGCCATTGTCGCGGGACTGGAGGAAAAGACGCATGTGCGGTTCGAAGCCGCCCACTTCGACAGCATCACCGGGAAGGGCATCCTCGCAACCGTGGAGGGTGTTCGTGTCGCGATCGGCTCGCCCTCACTTATGAAGGACCAAGGCGTTGACATCTCGCCCGTCGCTGAAGCCGCCGACCAGCGCAGACGCGAAGGCGGTACGGCCGTCTTCGCCGCGGTCGATGGCAAGCTCGCGGGCTTGCTCGCAGTCGCTGACCCGATCAAGCGGACAACACGCAAAGCCATCGATGCACTGCACGCCAATGGGCTCACGGTCGTGATGCTCACCGGCGACAACCGGATGACCGCCGAGGCGATCGCCAGCCAGCTCGGCATCGACCGCGTCGAGGCCGAAGTGCTTCCGGATCAGAAGGCGGAGGTGATCCGCCGCTTGCAGGCCGAGGGACGAACTGTCGCGATGGCCGGCGACGGCGTGAACGACGCCCCCGCCCTCGCCCAGGCCGATGTTGGCGTCGCCATGGGTACAGGCGCCGGGGTCGCCATCGAAAGTGCGGCCATCACCCTCGTCGGCGGTGACCTGAACGGTCTCGTACGAGCCCGCGAACTCAGCCGCGCAACCATGCGCAATGTTCGTCAGAATCTCTTCTTCGCCTTCATCTACAACGCCGCCGGTGTCCCGATCGCCGCTGGCGTGCTTTACCCAATATTCGGGGTACTGCTCAGCCCAATGATTGCCGCGGCAGCCATGAGTTTCAGCTCGGTGTCCGTCATCGCGAACGCTCTGCGGCTCCGGCTCGCTGGGCGAACGCGGCAGCACTAGATCCTGCCGAGAATCCGCGCTCGCCATGCCAACAGAATCGACGCTGACGTTCGAAACCCAAATTTGTGCTGTCATCGGCGCGGGTTGCACCGGCGATTTACGGATCCAGGCTCATCGGAGAGTTACCGCAGACAGGACCTTGCCTTCCCGCCGAATTCAGACATCGGTCAAGGGGCTAGTGCGGAGCGCGTCTCTGACAAATGAAAGGTAACCTGCCCAGTACTTGGCTCGTAGCTCAGGAGGTAGATGGCCGCCTTCTGACCGTCGGCGCCGATGCCGCCGTGCAGGTCAGTCAGCTTGAAGCCAGCAGGCTTCTGAAAGGTGCCTCGCCAGCGGGCTTCACCGACTGATTCATCTCGTTGGATGATGAAGTCGATGAACTCTGTCACAGGTGTCTGTTCCGAGAGAATACGTCCGCGCCTAGTCATCGCACACTATAGCCTGAGGGCGTTGTTGGAAGCTACAAGTCCCTCGGCCTCAGGGCAACGGCGTGGCAACGAGCTGTGCTGGAGACTAAAAATAGGTGGCCGACGAGACGCGCGATCGTGGTCTGAAGACGTGAAGAAGTTCTACGGTTGGATCTCGAGCCGAGTCGCCGTGAACTGGTCGCCCTCGATCTGTCCGCTGACAACGGCCTTCTTGGTCGCGGAGCAGAACTGGTGCGCATCGACGTGATCGGCGCCGGTGACGAGATAGGCCTTTCCGTCAATTGTCACTGCGATTTTGCAACCCTGTACGCCGTTCATGCTGTAGATGCAGCTGCCGCAGCCAACCTCAACAAGTCGGTCCGTGATCATCTGTGACTTCTGCGCACCAGCGTCGTCCGGTCCACGGCCGTCTGCATTCCGCGGGTCGTCGGCGGGGTCCAGGTAGCTGATCTCCCACGGGCCGGTCCCGTGGAACTGCACGATCGTGTCCCCGGTCGCCCATGCGAAGTGCTTCATGCCCGTCGGCCAATAGCCGAACGAGCCCGCCGGCATCGCCTGCCCGGCGGACTTGTCGATCTTTTCGCCCTCCGCGATGTGGAACGTTCCGGCGATCACCGTGACGCGCTCCGCCTTCGGGTGCGTGTGCGGCGGGATTGTGTAACCGTCGGGTACCTTGACGCGGAAAACGAACGGCCCGGCCTTGGACGGATCGCCCTCCAGCACCGCGATCTCGGCGCCCGGCGGCAGCGACGCCGGACCCTCATTCCACTTGATCTCGGCCGGGGGGTACAGCGCCATCGCGGCGAGTTCGGACTCCGGCGGCTGGAGCGCCTCCGGCTGTCCCTGCTGCAATCCTGTGCCCAGCAGGATCGCCAGTCCGACTCCGACCCCCCCAATGACGCCGGCAATCCGTATCACATTCCCATGATCCATGGTCTGCCTCCCGGTCGGCACCCGCTGCCCGGAAAAGAACAGGGGTGTGCCGATGACATCATAGAACATACTGGGAGTGCGGACATTCCAGGACGTCAATCAGGAGGCGCTCCGCGAATCCGACATGCGGCATGCGACAAAGGCTCGGTCCGCTTCACCGCCCGGTCACTAATTGCCGATTAGCGATTTCGGCCGCCATTCGCCTCCCCAGAAACCGGTGCGGTCCTGACCTTGCCGTTCTGTAGAAGGCGCATCAGCTCATTGTGCTGCTCATCCATCTTCTGAAGAATGCGGTCTTCTGGCCGCTCCGTGCCCTGTCGGACACGAGCATTGCCGGCCGCCGACGCATCGAGCAACTGCCGGATCGAACGGAGTTCCGAGATCATTGCCGCACGCTGACTGGCTGCATCGAACGGACTGCTCTCCACGGCCTCCGCGCGCTGCTCGGGCACGGGGACGGTCCCAGTGACTTGGACAAACGTGGAACCGACAAACAGCACCGCGCTGACGCCCAGGATGATCCTGCAGGAACGCTGATTGCACATGACAGATTCTCCTGAAAGTAGATGGTCTCACTCTACTATCGGCCCCCCTGGTGTCGACCTTCACGCGGCCAGAGACTGATGCGAGCCCCCTTCTTGGGGCGGATTGCAATCGTCGCGGCCATGGCCATCGCTGTCAGACCTTGGACTGTCTGAGCGACTCCTTCGCACCGGCTTTGCGGCGCTGGGCCTTTCTGTGGCCCGCTCTCCGGCGACACCATCGCCGCCACATTACGACCCAACAACCGACTGACAGAACGGTCAATCCGAAAGGAAGCACCACCAACTCGGGCGGCATGAATAGATGCCCGTGCTCGGCATAGTCGTGCGATACGACCACATATACCGCGGCGTCGGAGCCGGCCGCCAAAAGCGTGACAGCAGCCAGAAGCACAAGCGATGACGGCGTCGTCATCACCTGATCTCGGTGCATCCCAGGTCGCGGCGGCAACCAAGGCTGTGAGCGAGCCCTTCTTCTGTGAGGGCGTCGCTTCTTCGCCTGAGTTCTTCGGTGCTTCCATCCCATCTGGCCGCCGTCTGACGCTGCCCGAGCCGGAACGCCGATTGTCAATGGTCGTGGCCGTCTCCCTCCTCATGGCCGTGGTCGGTGTGGTCGAGTGGGCAGTCTTTGCACTCGCCGTGCCCGACGACGCGGAGCGTGGTGCCTTCCCGGACCCAGAGATGGGCGGCGTCGCCCTCGCCGGTGACGAAGTATTCGGGTGCGCTCCGCACCGGCTGACTGGCGCTCTGCCCCATCAGCACCGCCGTGACGACGATCGCCCCGGCTCCCAGGGCCAGACCACTGAGAAGACTGCGGTTTCCACGTACGTTCATCGGAATCTCCTTGCATTCGAGGTTCAGCGGCCCCAAGCCGCTTCTGAGGACACACCCCCGCACGGCGCGAGGATCATGACGTTGGGCCGTTGTCAGACGGATCGGGCCGGGCCTGCGAGCGGGCTGCGCCCACGGGCGCCGAGTCCGCCGGCACTTCCAGCGGACCCTCCTCTGAGGCCTCCCACGGCTCGGCCACCGGCTCCGGGAGCCCGCTCGGATCGCGCCCCGTGAAGATGTGGTACAGCGCCGGCAGCACGACCAGCGTCAGCAACGTACTGGTGACCAATCCGCCGATGACGACCGTCGCCAGCGGCTTCTGCACCTCGGCGCCCCGGCCGTGCGCCAGCGCCATCGGCACAAAGCCGAGACTCGCCACCGTCGCCGTCATGAGCACCGGCCGCAGCCGCGTGATGCTTCCGCGAATCAGCGCCTCGGTCCGCGGTAGCCCCTCGTCGCGGAGTTGGTTGATGAAGGTCACCATTACCAGCCCGTTGAGCACAGCCACGCCCGAGAGGGCGATGAAGCCGACGGCCGCGGAAATCGAGAAGGGCATGCCACGCAGCCAGAGTGCCAGCACGCCGCCGCTCAGCCCCAGCGGCACGGCGCTGAAGACCAGCAGCGAGTACTTGACGCTCTTGAACGTGCTGAAGAGGAGCAGGAAGATCAGGAAGAAGCAGATCGGCACGACGAGCATCAGGCGCTGCTTGGCGGCCAGAAGGTTCTCGAACTGCCCGCCCCAGTCCAGCCACCCGCCCGGCGGGAGCGCCACGGCGGCAACTTTCGCCTGCGCCTCCTCGACGAAGGAGCCCAGATCGCGGCCGCGGACGTTCGCCTGCACCACGATCCGGCGCTTGCCGTTCTCGCGGCTCACCTGGTTGGGGCCTTCGGCGATCTGCACGTCCGCCAGGTGCCCCAGCGGGACGAAGCCCATCCAGCCGTCGTCGCCAAGACCCGGCAGCCCGGCGTCGCCCGTGGAGGCAAGCCGGACCGGCTCGCCGGTGGTCTGGCCCTCCGGCAGCGGGATCGGCAGGTTGGGCAGCGCCGCGATGCTGCCGCGAAGTTCATCGGGAAGGCGCACGACCAGGTCGAAGCGCCGGTCGCCCTCGAAGACCTGCCCGGCCTCCTTACCGCCCATCGCGGCGGCCACGACCGCCTGCACCTCGGCGACGCTGAGGCCGTGGCGCGAGATCGCCGCGCGATCGACGTCAACGGTGAGGACCGGCAGGCCCTCCGTCTGCTCGACCTTCACGTCCGCGGCCCCCGGGATCGACTGGAGCACCGCGGCGATCTGCTGGGCCGTCTCCTGCATCGCTCCAAAGTCGTCGCCGTACACCTTCACCGCCACATCCCCGCGGACGCCGGCGATAAGTTCGTTGAAGCGCATCTCGATGGGTTGGGTGAACTCGTAGTTGTTGCCCGGCAGCATCCGCAAGGTCAGCTCCAGCAGCTTGATGAGTTTGCCTTTGTGGCTGTCTGGCGCCGGCCCTTCCCCGTGCTCGTCGGCGTGCGCGCCCTGGATTGCAGCCAGTTCCTCTTTCTTCTCCTCGATGAGCGCTTCGAGTTCCTCCTCGCTCCGCCACTCCGCTTCCGGCTTGAGGATGATGAACGCATCGGAGACGTTGGGCGGCATCGGGTCGGCAGCGAGTTCGGCGGTGCCCGACTTGGAAAAGACGAACTCTACCTCGGGAAACAAGGAGACGACGCGCTCCACCTCGAACTGCATGCGCTGGTTCTGCGTGACCGAGGTCGACGGGATGCGCATCGCGTGCATCGCGATGTCCCCCTCGTCGAGTGTGGGAATGAACTCCTGGCCCAGGCGCGTGAACAGCCAGCCGGAGGCGGCGAAGGCCACGACCGCGGCGACCACCACCCACCACCGTAGCCGGATCGCCAGGCGCAGCACCGGCTCGTACCCGGCCTTCGCCCAGCGGATCAAAAACATGTCCTTCTCCGTCACGCGGCCGCGGATCAGGATCGCGACCATCGCCGGGACGAAGGTCAACGACAGGATGAAGGCCGCGACCAGCGCAAAGATGACGGTTAGCGCCATCGGGTGGAACATCTTCCCAGCGACGCCGGTGAGCGCCAGGATCGGGAAGTAGACGGTGATAATGATCGCCTCGCCGAAAGCGGTGGCGGTGCGGACCTGCTTGCTGGCCTCGAAGACGACGTGCAAGCGCTCCTGGAGCGTCAGCAACCGTCCCTTGCGGTGCTGCTCTTCCGCGAGGCGTCGAAGGCAGTTCTCGACGATGATGACCGATCCGTCCACGATGAGGCCGAAGTCGATCGCGCCCAGCGACATCAGGTTGCCGCTCACCTCGTTCTGCACCATGCCGGTCGCCGTCATCAGCATTGCCAAGGGGATCGCCAAGGCGCAGATCAGGGCGGCGCGAACGTTGCCCAGCAGCAGGAGGAGCACGACGATGACGAGGATCGCGCCTTCGAAGAGGTTCTTCTCGATGGTGCGAATGGTCGCGTCCACCAGTTTCGTCCGATTGAGAACTTCCTTCGCGCGAATCCCGAGGGGCAGTGAGCGGCTGATCTCCTCCATCTTGCGATCCACGGCCGCCGCGACGGTGCGGCTGTTAGCGCCGATGAGCATGACCGCCGTCCCGACGACCACTTCCTCGCCGTCCTCGCTCGCTGAGCCTGATCGCAGTTCCCGTCCTACACCCACGCCTCCGGGCACGACGATGTCCCGGACCAGGATGGGGATGCCGTTGCGCGTCCCCACCGCGATCTGGCTGATCTGCCCCACGGAGTCGATGCGCCCCGTCACACGAACCACGTAACTCTCGCCCTTGTGCTCGACGTAGCCGGCGCCGACGGCGGCGTTGTTCGCCTCAAGCGCTTCGATCACGTCGCCGAAGGTCAGACCGTACGACACCAGCTTCATCGGGTCCGGCTGGACGTGGTACTGCTTGACATAGCCGCCGATGGCGTCCACGCCCGCCACGTCCTCGACGGACTTGAGCTGCGGCCGGATGATCCAGTCTTGGACTTCGCGCAAATACGACGCCAGTTCAAGGTCCGAGCGGAGCCGCTGCCCTCCCTGGGTCAGGTACGAGCCGTCGCTCTGCCACCCGGGCCGGCCGTCACGCACCTCCGCACCCTCGCCGCGCGGGTGCTCGTACTCGACGGTGTACATGTAGACCTCGCCCAGGCCGGTGGCGATCGCCCCCATGGTCGGCTCCGCGCCGGGGGGCAAACTCTCTGCGGCCTCACCGAGCCGCTCGCTGACCTGCTGGCGGGCGAAGTAGATGCTCACATCGTCCTCGAAAATCGCGGTGACCTGCGAGAAGCCGTTCCGCGACAGCGAACGCGTGGAGTCCAGGCCCGGGATGCCCGCCAAGGCCGTCTCGATCGGGTAGGTGACCTGCGTCTCGATCTCGCCGGGCGAGAGCGACGCGTACACGGTGTTGATCTGGATCTGGTTGTTCGTGATGTCCGGGACGGCGTCGATCGGCAGCCGCTTGAGCGAATACGCGCCCAGCGCCGCCGCCATGATCGTCAGCAGCACGATGAGCCAGCGGTTCCGGATCGAGAAATGGAGGATTGCTTCAAGCATGGTCTTGGTTCCGCGAAAAATCGAGGATCAGTGGACGTGCTTTGCGGAACTCTTGCCGAGATCCGCCTTGAGCACAAAGGTGCTGGACGCGACGAAGAACTCGCCTTCGACGAGCCCGGCATAAATCGGAACGAGGCCGCCGACGGGATCCCCCGCCTGGACGATGCGCTTCGCGAACGTGTTCGGCTCGCCCGCGACCGGGACGAAGACGACCGGTTCGCCTTCCAGGGTCTGGATCGCCGCCTCCGGCACCGCGACGGTGGGGGGCGCCGGCTCGCCCGAAGCCACGATCTCCACCTGCGCGAAGGCGCCGGGCTTGAACACAGCGTGGTCTCCCGGCACTTCGATCCGCACTTCCGTTGTGCGAGTGTCGGGATCAACCATTGGGGAGATGTACGACACGGCCCCTTCGAACTTCGCGCCGCGCACACCTCCGACGCTGACCCAGGCCTGAGCGCCGACGGCGACGTCGCCCAAATGCGCTTCGGGCACCTCGGCGATCACCCAGACGGTGCTCGTGTCGGCGATGACCATGAGCGCGTCGCGCTCCGGGCTGACGAGTTCACCGAGCGTGACTTCTCTGGCGACGATCTCCCCGGCGATCGGCGCACGCACCTGGAACTTGGGATTGACTTCGCCCGATTCCAGCAGTTGCTGCACCGCTTCCTCGCCCATCCCGAGGATGTGCAGCCGGTTTTCGGCGGCGGAGACGGCCGACTGGGCCGATTTCTGTGCGGCGAGGGCGGCCTTGTACTCGGCCTCGCGGCGCTGCACCTCGGTGAGGGAGATTCCCTGCGTTTCGTCATAGAGCTGCTGCGCGCGCCGCCACGCCGCCTCGGCTAGGTCGACCGCCGGCCCCGAGGTCTCCAGGTCGGTGCGCTTGACGAGCAGTTCGCTCTGCGCCTGGCCCAGTTCCGGGCTCTCGATGACCATGAGCACGTCGCCGACCTGCACGTCGTCGCCCAGCCGGGCGTTGATCTCGGCCACCCACCCCTGCAGCACGGATCCCACGTGCGCCATCGCCTCCGTGTTGAAGGCGATGCGGGCCGGGGCCACGAAGGTCGGGCGAATTTCCCACAACTGCGCCGTCTCGATCGTGATCCCGGTTCGCTCGACCGCCTCGGCGGTGAGCGTGACCTCGTCCGTGTGCTCGCCCTCACCCCCGTGATCATGCCCATCGCCCTCGGCGTGCCCCGCCTCCGCTTCGCCGCCGTGGTCGTGCCCGTCTCCCTCGGTGTGCGCGGCCTCGGGGAGCGGGGGCGCATCCCCGTCGCACGCCGTCAGCGGAATGAGCAAGATGGACAGCAGCGCTGCGCCGGCCGCCAGATGGCATGTTCTCCCGCCGGATGGGAGGCGCTTGATCGCGGCGGCGGTGTATTCAACGATGGACATGAGGTCGATGCTCCTATTGGGGCCTGACGAGGCCCGCTAGTTGCTGTTTCCTTTGGCCACCGGCTGTGAACGCTCCATCGCCGACGCCTGCTCATCTGTTTCAGGGGTCTCTTTATCCCCCGGGCGCATGGCCGCATCGGCCGCGCCCGCCCCGCCCACCGCGCGCTCCAGCCGCACCTGCGCGACGGTCGCGGCCCGTTCTAGTTCGATCGCCCGGGCGAGCGCCGCCTGCAGGTCCTGCTCGGCCAGAAACAGCGCAGTAATGTCGGCCAGCCCGTTGCGGAAGGCCGCTTCGGCGAGGGCGCGCCGCTCCTCCTGGAGCGGGATCAGTTCATCGCGGACTCGCGCCAGGTTGGCCTCGGTGCGAGCCAGCGCCTCGTGGGCGCGGCGGACATCCTCCACGACGAGGCGCCTGGCCCCGGTCAGATCGTGCCGCGCTTCAATTATCTCGGCCGTCGCGCGCTCGCGCCGGGCCTGCCCCATGTCGAAGACTGGCACCGGCAGCGAAGCCGCCGGCCCGACCGCCCATTCGCCGCCGTCGCGCTCGGCGTCCACGCCCGCCTCCGCCCCCTCAAAGGGGAGCAGCCCGGCCAGCGCGAGCCGGTCTCCAAGGGCGGCCAGCCGCCACCGGATCGCCTCCACCTCCGGTCGATGGGCCAGCGCCGCGTCCACCCAGTCAGACTCGGTCCCGGCCACCGGCCGCGGCGCGGCCCACGCATCCAAGGCCCACTCGGCGTCGCTGGAGGGCTCGCCGATAAGGCGGGCCAACTGCAGCCGTTCATCGCGGCGCTCCCGCCGTCGTTCGGCGATCTCGACCTCAAGTTCAATCAACTGCGTCCGCAGCGTCGCCAGGTCCTGCCGGGTGCCCTCGCCCGCCTCCAGCCGCGCCCGCTCCTGTTCGACCAGATCCTCGATGATCGCCCGGCGGCGCTCCAGCAGCGGCAGCAGCCCGTCCAGCGCCTGCACCACCGCATACCGCTCCTGGATCTGGGCGGCCGAGTCCAGCGCGACCACCAGCGCCTCGGCCGCGGCGGAGCGCAACTGATTGTCAGCGGCGCTCGCCTCGCGCGGCCGCCGCAGCAGCGCGAGGAGGTCTTGCGCGATCGACGCCTCGATCGTCGGGCGGCCCCCGCTCTCCGGGATGCGCAGCGCCAGGCTCAGGATCGGGTTGGGCAGCAGCCGCGACTGCTTGGCATCCGCCAGCGCCGCCCGCACCCGGGCCAGCGCGGCCTGGATCTCCGGATCGCTCCTCACCCCGCGGTTGACGGCCTCGGTGATCGTGAGCGTCTCCTCATCGGCCAGCTCGTCAAGCGGCCCGCCCTCGACGTGAAACTCGATCGCGCTCTCCAGCCCGACCGCCGCGGCCATGGCCGAGGGCACGTCCAGCCGAGGCCGGGAGTTCGTGCACGCCGCCAGTGGAAGCCCCGCCAGCAGCACCAAAGCGCCGAGGCCGCCCGCGCGGCTGTAGCCCGCATCATCAATCATCGTTGCCCTCTCTATGTAGGACGGAAGAAACGCCTGATCCTGCCAGATGCGCAACGTCCGCGACGACCGCGCCGCAGCGCTCGCCGGTCCCGGACGGGGAAGGGTCAGCGTTTTAGATCAGCAGGCGCGTGGCGCGCAGCATGCTCGTCGTGGGCGTATCGCCCGGATCGGGGTCCACCGCTCCCAGCGCCACGGGTCGGGAGGGGGCAGCCGCGAGCATCGGGGCGATCACCTGGGCCGCCGGCGCGGCCACCCGGAGCGGCTCGCCGGGAGGGGCGGGCTGGAGTTCGCCCGCCTTGACGACCAGGTCCGTGCAGCCGTCCGGGCACGCCTCTTCGTGTTCCGGCGCCGGCGCACCGGCCTCGTGCGCGCATCCGGCTTCGACCATTGCCGCGCCGCTGGCTGCGTGTCCCGCCCCGAGGCAGAGCACGATCGCCCGGCCGGGCAGCCCGGCAAACGCCGACTGCACCAGCAGGGCCACGAGCAGCAAAATGGCAAGCGGCCGCTTGGTCATCCCGCCATGCTATCGGCGGCGCGGTCCCCCTTCCACCAGCCGCGGCGGCGAACGGTCGGTGGCCACGAAGTGCAGGAAAGATCCCGCGGCGCCTCCCAGGGGCGATTCGCGGGTCCGTTCGCGGCGCCGGGCGCCGCGGCGGCGCTCGCGGCTGGCCGCCCCCCTTCGGCTAGACTCACCAGCGCATCGGGGTGCGACGATGATGCACTGGGGAGAGGAGGAGCATGCCAAAGCACACGCACGCCGGCGAAGGGAGCCGCCCGGGCGGCGCGGGCGACCGGCGGCTGTGGGTCGCGGTGGCGATCAACGTGCTGCTGACCGTGGCGCAGGTCATCGGCGGCCTTGCGTCCGGGAGCCTGTCGCTGGTCGCCGATGCCCTGCACAACCTCAACGACGCGGCGTCCATCGGCATCGCCCTGATCGCCCGCCGCATCGGGCGCCGGCCGCCCGACAAGCGGCTCACGTACGGTTATCGCCGAGCGGAGCTGGTCGGCGCGTTGATCAATCTCACGACGCTCATCATCGTCGGACTGTACCTCGTCTACGAAGCCGTTCGGCGATTCTTCCAGGAGCAGGGAGTAGACGGGTGGATCGTGGTTATCGTCGCCGCGATCGCGCTTGCGATCGATGCCGCGACCGCGGTGCTGATGTACACGATGTCAAAGGGCAGCGTCAACATCAAGGCCGCGTTTATTCACAACATCTCCGATGCGCTTGCCTCCATCGGCGTCATCATCGCCGGAACGCTGATCATCATCTACGAGTGGTACTGGACGGATCTGGCGGCGACACTGGCGATTTCCGCGTACATCCTCTGGCAAGGCGCGACTATGATGCGTTCGACCATTCTGATTCTCATGGACGGCGCGCCGCCGGGCGTGGACTTCGACACGGTGGCGGCAGTCATGGAGGCGGTCCCAGGTGTTGTGAGCGTTCATCACGTTCACCTCAGGCAACTCGATGAAGACCACGCCGCGCTGGAAGCGCATGTGCTCGTCCAGCGGATGGACGAGTCAGTCGAGTCCATAAAGCTCGATTTGCGAGAGCGCCTTGCGGGTCAGTTCGGCATCGTTCACACGACGCTGGAGTTCGAAACCGCCGCGGCGGGCGAACACGATGCGGCCGTCGTGCCAGAGCATTGACTCGACCGCCGGCCGGCATCCTTCCTTCGGGCTCATGGCAGCCGTCCCTATTGGATTCCGGGTGCCTGGGAGAGGGCGGGGCGGGGATAGGCGCCTGGCGGTCTCTCGGCACGGCAGGATCATTGCCGAAGCGATCCAGGGAAGCGATTCCTTCCTTCAGAACGGAGACTCAGTTGTGTATAGCGAAGCCGCGGCGGGCTGTTGCCGTAATGTTGCGCAGGACAGGCGGCCAGTGACTGAGGACCAGCCAACCGCCAGACCGCGCTCCCAAAGCACGGACCGCCGTTCGCCATTCGCAGCGCCTCCGCGACGACAAGCGCGGCAGCCGCGGCCCCGACGAAGGGTGCGGCGACGGAGACTCCAGCCACCTCGACATGGCCGCATAAGTGTTCTTCACGAATCGATCTGTAGTGGCGTCGCTCGGCCGCCAACGATTCGGCACGGCTCTGGCGCTCGGCAGCAGGTCCCTGCGGTTGAGGCCAGAGGGCTGCCGATGACTCGCCCAGAAACGGCAGGTTGTGGAATGCGAGGCAGTTGAAGGTCTCCGCCTCGCCACCGAGTCCGCACTCGAGCACATGAGGAAACCTCTCATCGAGGAGGTGTCGCGGCCCGTTGCCGTCGAACCCGCAGAGGACCAGACGCGGGTCGTCATGTTGGCGCCAGTGATGTTCATCGAATCGCCGGTCGACTCTGCGGACCTCGAACCCCCTGGCCTCAAGCCACCCTTCCGCGACGCGCGTTTTGAGTTTGCCAATGTCCTGCTGCGTGGTGAGCAGGCCGGTGTCCCAGTTGCCCGGAACGACCCGGTCGTGGTCCTGGAGCGTGAGAGTCACCTCAGAGGGATGAGCAAACGGCAGCATGCCGATTGTCCAAAGGTACGCCTGCCCCAGGTGTCCGAGGCCGAGAAGGTGAAACTCCGCCGGGGCGTACTCGACGAGAGGCCCCTGGGTCTCGGCCTCGTACCACGGCTGCGAGAGATCCCACAGGTTGACACCTGCCGACCGGCGCGTCGCTTCGATACAGAGGCCGGTGCCGCAGTTGAACAGCTCGGAGACGGCCAGAGCCCCCGCGACCACGCCGGCTATGGGGCAGGCGCCGTGCTCAGGCAGGCGGTCGGAGCCAATCGGAACGACGCCTCCCGACCAACCGTTGAAGGTAACTTGCAGGCCGCGCGACTCACACTCGGCAGTCCCGAACACGATCGAGAGGGGTCGACTGCCGTCGGCGGCCGATCGAGTCTTGCATTCCGCCAGCGTCTCCGCGACCGCGACTCCCAGTGCCAGGCGACGAGGCCAGTTGACCAGCGTCGGCGCCGTGTTCGCGGCGGAGCCCACCAGGTCGACCGGGCCGCGGAAGCACCGCTTCGCGGTGTTGGCCGCCGTCAATACCGCCGCCTGCAGCGTCGGTGAGTCGGCGACCTCAGGACCGCAGACCAGGCGTATCGGGATTGCGAGCCGTTGGCGTGCTTCCTCGGGCAGCAGATCCTCCCGATCGATCAGGACTTTTTCGGTTCGGGACAGGGTGTCGGCCAGCGATGGCATTGTCTGTCTCCTTACAGCAAGCTGAGGCGAAACCGCTCGGTACGCGCGTCCGTCCATGTGCGCCACTGGTAATCGCCCAGGTACTCGTACAAACCGATGCCATCGAGCTCCCACCACGGAGCCTGTGCGAAGTGCGGCATGATGAGAGCAAGATGACCTCGCCGAAGGCTCATGGGGTTTCGCATGTCCAAGTCGCTTTGGTGCGTAGAAGCTCCGGGATGTGTATGGACGTCGGCAATGATCCGCATCCGCTCGCGTCGACAGATCTCGTACAGCACCTCGAAGCCGGTACGGATCCACACATACCCGTGGTCGAGGGCGTGCGGGTCGATCTGGTCGTAGTAGACTGCCCGTTGAATGCGGCCACGTCCGTCGTGAAGCTGGCCGAGCAGGAAAGCCCCGCTCTCCCGTTCGCCGCGACCACGGTCGCGCAGCTGGCGCACGATGCCGGCCCAGCGCCAAAATGGCATCGTGAGGGTATGACCATCGAGCGTCGCATCATCCTCGGACACCGGCGTACTCCTCGCTGTTCAGAAGCAGATGCAACTGCTCAAGCAGATCCACGATGGTGTGATTGGCGTCCCAGATCAAGTGAGGATGCTGCGTCCGCCAATTCTCGTGACCGGCCGCCGCGACCCGGTCGTACGGATGGTAAATTGCCCTCCCGTTCTCCCAATCTGGGCGGAACACCTTCGCGACCTGACCAGTGCCACCTGGCCACTTCGGGTGCTCCAGCATCGCGCGTTTCTGGACGTCCCATGGGCTGCCCGTCGGCGCGTCGGAGGGATAGCCTGTGCAATCCTCCCGGAAGTAGTACCGGTCCGGCGCCTTCGCGCGCGGTGCAGCCGCGACCCACAACACGACGTGGGGCCACGACACGGCCTCGTCTGGTGCCAAGCCCCACCGGCCCTCAAGGACGCCGATACGAAATCTGGCGTCGCGGAGGTCCGCCGAGATCGCCCGCTGATCTGGATCAATGCCATCGGACACGGACTTACCCTTCGATCAGCTCGCGCGGACCCAGAATCAGACAAAGCTCACAGCCGGGGCTCTCGACATGCTCGATGAGCCGATCGCCGGCGTCGAGCACCTTCTGCTTGCCACAGACGCCGAGGAATAGCCGAGCGGCATCGGCCCCGGTCAGCCCAAGGCGGCGCAGAGCCCACAGCCGGAGCCAATCGGCGGTCCGATGGGGAGCGACGCGGCGGGTGAGCGTCTGGTGCTCGTACTGAATCTTCACGGTGATCTGGCGACATCCACAGAAGATGTGTGTCGGACCGTGATGGCCGAGTTCGGCTGGAGTCCGACTACAATCCACCGGCTCACCGGGGGCTTCATCGGCATCCCCGGCCTGTTCTTCCTCGGGAGGGAGCTGATGTTCTCTATGTGGTTCAAGGACGACTGGGACCGAGGCATCGGTGGCACAGCCACCGCGGCCAAGGATGCCGTTGACCATTTCGTTCGGCGATGCCTCAACCACCACGGGCTTGGCCCCCGCGCGATGCAGGAAGAATTCGACCGTCTCGTTCGATGCAGCATTCACTGGAGACCTCCTTTTCTCGGGCAAAAGCCCTGATTCTGATTTCGGGGCCGCCGCCCCATACAGACACGCTTGGCATTATACGCCATAGTTGTTCGAGTGGCTACCCGGCATTTGCGAAATTTCGCCCAATCCCCAATTTGGGGGTGGTCGGATCTTGCCCGCAGTGTCCGGTCGGGTTATGCTGACGTAGGAGAGATGGGGCGGGAGCGGCAGCGACGCAGGGCTGAGGCGACAAATGTTGAAGGACGAGAAGGCGGAGCGGATCCGCGCCTGGCGAGTGCGCTCGGGGCTGCGGCAGGAGGATGTGGCTCGTTTCCTCGGCATTCCGAGATCGGGCGTCGCCTTGATCGAGAGCGCTGATCGAGCCGTGTCCGCTGAGGAGGTGCGCAAATTTGCGGAACTCTTCAAGATATCGGAGGAGCATCTCCTGAGTTCAGATCCAGGTAGCTTGCCACGGGTACTGGCCCGGATGAACCTACAGATACCTGACCCAGATGCACTGAAACAAATCAACGACTGCATCGCGCTCGTCCGAGAGGGCAGCCGGCTGCGCCGCCTGCTGGGCTGGCGGCCTCAACTGGCCGTCCCTGCGTACTCGTTCTCGATGCCGACCCGCACGATTGAGGCTGTCGAGCAAGCCGAGGCAGTGGCGCTGCAAGAGCGCCGCCGATTGGGGCTGGGCATCCGTCCAATTCCTGACGTGGCGCAACTCATCAGTTTCCAAGGTGTGTGGGTATCAGCCGTGGACCTACCCGATTCGATCTCAGGGCTTCACTTATCGCACCCTGAGATCGGGATCGCGATCCTGGTTAACGGCGGTGATCAGCCTGAGCGCCGGCGATTCTCGTATGCGCACGAGTATGGTCACACCTTGTTCGATCGAGAGACGTTTGAGATCGTCTCTTCTGCAGACATCCGTAATACCTTGCCTGAGGTCCGCGCCAACGCTTTCGCAGCCGCGTTCTTGATGCCGCGCGGCGGCGTTCTCGAGGCGCTAGAGAGCTTGGATAAGGGATCGCCATCGAGGCAGGACTTCGACATATCGTTTGACAGCGAACTAGCGACCGGAGCCCATCGCCGCGCGTCGGCCAACGCACAGCGCGTCACCTACAAAGATGTAGCGATGCTCGCCTGTCACTTCGGCGTGAACTACGAACCGATGTGCTACCGTCTCAAGAACACACGGGCCATTCTGCAAGCCGATCTCGAGTCTCTCCTGAGTCCGCCAATTGCCGATGCTGGTCGCCGATATCTGGATCTCCTCCGCGAAGGGGACGAGGATGCAGCAGCGCGGCGCCACTTCTCTCCTCGTCGCCTTCAGTTAGAAGTGGCCAATCTTGCGATAGAAGCGTTTAGACGCGGCCTCATCGAAGAGCAAGAGGTTCGCGAGATCGGGAGCAGGTTGGGACTGGATCGTCAGAATCGGCAGTTGCTGCAGTTCGCCAGGCTGGCGCAGGATGCCTAATCTGGCGTCCTTCGGCGACGGCCTTCACCCGAAGCGCGGCCGCCAGCCTGTCGTGTTCGTCGGTAGAGTGCCAGTCCCTATGTGCTTTGAGGGCCGCCCGTAGGGATCCAAGCGAGGGATCGCGAGGTGCCGAACTTCTATGACTCGCCCGCCTGGGCGACGTTCCGCGAGACGGTGGTACAGTTCGACGACTATCGGTGCCGGCGCTGCGGCCGGGAGCGGCCCGAGGTTGTGCTGCAGGTGCACCATCTGCGATACATCCCGAACCGGAAGCCTTGGGAGTATCCACCAACGGATTGTGAAACGCTCTGTAAAGGCTGCCACGCGCGAGAGCACTGTCGGATACAGCCTGTAACGGGATGGGAATACCTCGGGAGCGAAGACCTGGGCGATCTCGTCGGCGATTGCGAGAATGAGGCCTGCACGGCGAAGATCCGCTACGTCTTCCATGTCTGGCATCCCGGTTGGGGGGAGTTGGCCGTCGGAGAGATCTGCTGCGATAACCTTACGGACACGGATATTGCATCGAGCCAGATGGAGTCCGTCCGGCGTTTCGCCTCGCGCTGTAACCGCTTTGTCTCGTCACCACGGTGGGAAACCGACGGCACCGCCCAGGTGATCAAGCAGCGCATTGGGTCCGGGCGGGTCCCCGTCGAGGTGCGCCCAGGCGAACAGGGTGTCCATCTTTGGATCGCTGGCTACCCAAGCAAGTACGTCTTCAAGGCGCCGGAACTTGCCAAGGCCCACGCCTTCACAGTGATCGAAGACGGCACAGTAGAGCAGTTCTTGGCAAGGAGATGCGCCGCGGCTGCGCGGCGCGATCAATTGCGCCCGCGGAACGCCGGCACTCGTGCATAGGCATACATACGGCTAATAGATGGCCGGCCGGGGACCGGCATCTGGATCGCCGAGTCGGATGGTCGTCTCTTCGTCCCAGCCCTCGATGAGGGCCCGCGTTACCTGCTCACGATTAGCGAACTCCGCGACGAACGTAGCCGTGAACAGCACCGTACCGCCATCATCCTTGTCAAGCGCGACTCCGAACTCTCCATCATCATACAAGGGAATCACGTCGACCGCGTGTCCAAGCCCCTTCAAGACGCTCGCCAAACTGGCTGCCTCTGTCTTTCGCATGACGATACGCCTCGCGGTTTCGATCCCAGTTCAACTGTTGATATGCGCCCAAGCGCCCGTTATCCACAAAGCAGGAGCGAGGCTCTCAAGAATTGGCGAGATGGCGCTTCAACCTTGGCGAACGCTCCCAGACGTGGTAGCCCCCGCGCGTCCGCTCTACCTTGATCAGCCCGGCATCTTCGAGCAGGCGGACAAGGTGGTCGCATAGCCGCTTGGGTGCTCCAGTCGTCTCTACCTCCTCGTCCGTGGACCAATCGTGGTTTACCAAACCGGAGATAAGCTGCGCAAGAGCGGCGTCATACTCTGGCCATTTCGCCTTGGCGAACTCGTCGAAGGCCGTATTGGTGATCCGTAGATGGGAGGCACCGGTGTCCCTGTATCCTCCCCTCGTAAAGCGTCCCAGCTCAAGGTGCCCTTCTTCCTCGAGAATCGTGAGCGAGTCACGCAGTTCCTCTTCGGTGATCCCCGCATCAAATAGCGGATCCAAGCACGCGAGGTGGGTCACCATTGGCCGGCCTTCACGAACGCTCTCCTCGCACAGCGTTTGCAGCACAATCGCATCGGTCTTCTGAAGCCCAGGTAGTACCAGCAAGGGCGTCATCGCAGCGTGGGCGGGCCCTGGTCCGAGCGGCGGCTTCTCGCTGTGACCATAAATGGCGTTGACGATCCGCTGAGTCTCGGATGCGTAACTGGCGAGATCCCGTATCTTGACCCAGCACGTTGCCTTGAGGCACTCCGGCACCTCACAATCGTCCAAGACAATTGGGATGACTCTGAAGTCACTTTCGATTCGCTTCACGAATGCCGCGTTCATCTCCTCTCGGACCCAAGGCTTGTCCACACTCTTCTCAGACAGGATGACGATACACGTGTCGGCATTCTTCATGCCGTCATTGAAAATCCGCTCCACCAGCCGGTCGCCGGGCATGATCTCCCACTCGTCGTACCACGCTTCGACGCCATGCTGTCGTAGGCGTTCAGCAAAATCGCGGACGAACCGATCCTTATCCTCCGACGCATGGCAAACGAAGGCCACCGGATGAGTGCGGTTTCTGGTCATGCTGCTAGTTTATCAAGACTGGGCGAGGTGGGCGGGAACTCCATCACCCGCGATCACGCGGCTCGGATGCGAAATGGCGGAGCGCTCTGCGGGCGCGGAGCAACGCCGCGAACCGGAGGAGCGCTGTCGGCCGGGTGCGGCCCACTGCGGAGCGGCATCTAACCCTTCTGCGGCTCCGAAACATCATTGTCCTGCAAGTCGAGCACGGCCGGCTCCCCCAGTGTCCATGTGAAGACCGCCCGGTTGCGAGCCGTGATGACGTTTCGGTGAGCCGTGACCTTGCTCCAGTTCATGGCGGCGATATCCCCGCGCGTGTTCCCGGCCAGGGTGCTATCGAAGAGCCCCGCCGCGGCGTGCCCGTACACCCAGATGCCGTACAAACCACTCGGACCAAGATGGCACCTTTGAACGTCAAGCCTCGCCTTTGATTTGACCTCGATGCAAGCCGTCCCCTTGGTTTGGACGTGGCAGTTGTTGACGAGGAAGTGCGACGAGTGTTGAACAATCGCCCCTGTTTCCTCCTTCCCGAGGCAGTCGACCGTGATCCCCTCCAATGCCCCACCATCCGAATGGATTGTTACAGCTGGCCCCTTCGCGGCCCGCAGGATGATCCTTGAGCGGTCACCACGCCCAACGATCTTCACGGGCTGAGAAATGACCAGTTGCTCTTCGTACACACCCTCGCCAACCTCGATCGTTGACCCCGCGGTCGCGCGCTCCAGCGCCTGGCCGATGCTCGGTATGAATGCGGGATCGCCTGCCTTGACGTACAAACCGCCTTCCGATGACGCTTGGGGAACTGTTGTTCTGGTACGCTTGAGGGCCGTGATGAGCTTGCTCGCTAGGTCGATGATCGGCCTCTTGGAAGGCCCCGTCGTGATGTCAGTTCCACGGAAGGCCCACAAATCCTCCCACTGACGCTTGCAGAGGTCGATTGCGATGGGATCGGCGTCGGCCGGTGGTGGAATCTGCTGCGCCTCCGTAATCTGCGGCGCAGGAATAAAGTAGATCGGGAGGATGAGGTCATTTCGTCCCCGTTTCCTTTCAATCTCCTGAAAGTCCTCGTACTCGCGCCGGCACTCTGGCCGCTGAAAGAACGTTGGCGTCACGATCGGGATCAAGAAGATCGACTCCTGCAAGCTGCGATCGAGCCGATCTCTCCACTGCTCGCCCCACTGCACGCCCTCCTCGTCGCGGAAGAATCGGAAGCCGGTTTCGCCCTGGGCACGAACCTCGCTCTGCAGTCGTTCAGGCAGAGCCTTGAGTCCCGCGTCGTTCTCCGCATCAAAGCGGGTGTAGCACACGAAAGCGACTGCGGAACCGTCCGGCGTCATGCTCATTCGCCATGATACGGGCACCGACCGTCGTCTGGCGCCCGCGCGTCTAGCCCCACCACTTCTGCACTCCATCACCAACTCCTCGCCGGTGGATGGGTGCCTATCGCGGCTCCGATCGATTCTCGGGTGCGGCCGTACGACGGCCGGTGTACGGCCGATTTCCGAGGCCTATCCGACGGTGCTCCGGCGCTGCCGTCGCCGGCCGCCCCTGGGCCTCGTCACGCCAGAATCCGATGGCGTGAAACCCCATGTGTGCTCAGCCGGCATGGTGCCGATCGGCCGAGCCTCGGCTGCCCGGGGGAGCGGTTCTGCGGAGGCCTTTCGGCAGCGCGGCAGCCCCCCTGTTTGAGCGATTTCGCCTAGAAGTCGGCCGCGAGCGCCGATGGCCGTGTCCGCCACGCAGCCGATGACAAGCCATAAACCTTTGCTGCGTCAAAACTTGCGTCAAGTACGCTCCTTCTCCACCGGACAACTTGGACACCAAAAACCTATCCTGGTAGGCCTATCCCCTTGGGGTCACTTTCTCGCCGCGGCCGGCTTCGCGGCTGTTTGCCTTGCCCAGGCGTCCTGGACCGCCTCTCGCAGGATGCTGGTCCAGAGCTCATAGCCCGCGGCGTTCAGGTGCAGTCCATCTTCCAGGAAGAGCCGCGGGTCGGGGGTGCCGTCTTCGGTCAGCATTGGCGTTGCGGTGTCGACGTAGGTTGCGCCGGTCGTCTTGTCGCAGTACGCGTGTACGGCTGCGTTGGCGCGGCGCATGGCGTTCCAGTTGTTCCAGCGCGCGAGGCTGGGCTTGATCGGGATGTAAATGACTTCGATGTCGGGCCACTGTGTGCGTGCGCGGCGGTCGAAGTCGATGAAACCCTCTGCTGCGCTGCGCCAATCCGTGTTGTTCGTCCCCAGGTCGTTGTCGCCGCAGTAGTAGACGATGACGCTCGGCGCGTACGGTGTGACGATCCGGTCGAATACCGCGAGCACCTCTCCGGTCTTCGACCCGCCGAAGCCGCGGTTCAGGACCGGCACTGGGGCCATGTCGCGCTCCAGCGTCTTCCACATGCGGATGCTCGAACTGCCGATGAACAGCACCTGACCTGGTTCGGGTGGTGACGCCGCATCCGCACGTTCGAATGCCCGGATTTCCGGCTCGTACCACGCATCTTTCGCCGCAGTTTCCTGGGGCGCGGTTTCCTGGGGCGCGGTTTCCTGGGGCGCGACTTCCGGGGTGGCACGCACCGGTGTCAGTGCGCTCGCTTCCCTGGAACTCTGGCATGCAGGCAAGGTCAGCAGTGCGGCCGCCATCACGATCAACAGTCGTGTAATCATCCGCTCAGTGTAACCAGATCTGGTTTGCTGCGCTGTGATTTCTGCACAGCGGTGGTTTCGGCGTCGAGCTTGCTCTCACCTCCACAGAGCACACATCGGCTGCGTGCGAGGCTGCCGCCCTTTCACGCTGCTCGCGAGCATTGATTAAGCTGCGCCTTTCGCCGGACAGCTCATCCGATGGGCGAGAACGCCATGCACACCTGCGTGGCGTACACCGGATAGCGCATCCGAAGGCGGTAGCCGCGGAACTCGGACAGTTCCCATCCCAGCCGGCTGCAGGTGTGCCGCAGCATCTCGGGGTAGCGTCCCACCTCTGCAATCCCGAACCCCGTCGACTGCCTTCCCAGGTGCTGCACCGTCTCGGAAACCGGCCACTTGTAGATGTCGTGGGTCGGGTCGTTCGGATCCGCCACGCCGACCGGGCTGTTGTCGTACACCAGCAGCCGCGGGTCTGACCCCGGCCACACGCTCTCGTGCACGAAAAAGTCCAGCACCAGCAGGGGGGTCGGGATGTCGATGATCGTGAAGCGGCCCGCCAGCGGGCGCTCCGTCGTCGTTCGCCGCGGCAGGGCGCCGCGTTTCTTCTCGCCGAAAATGACCGTGCTGGAGGACTGCCGCCCGAGCAGCGGGGATTCGATCACGCGATGCAGCAGCGAGTTCTGACGCACGCACCGGATCTGCGGCGGCGTCGGCTGGCAGAACTCCAGCAGCGCCGACGAACTCGGCTCAGCGTCCAGGGCCAGCCCGTCCAGCGTCGTCGCGTGCTCCGCCTCCTGGTACGTTGTCTCCAGCACGCGGCTGCTGGTGAGGCGCACCTCTCCATCGGCCCGCAGCCGCTGCAGGCCCACCCGGCCGATCATCCACGCGGCATCGTGCTTCTCCTGGCTCTCGCCGGGGTGCACGAAATGCGTCGACAGGACGACGTCCGCTGAAATGCCCTTGAGGTTGCTCATCGCCCGGTAGGCGCCCTGCCGGTTGCGCAGCTCAAACTTCTGCCGCGCCTCGGGTACCCACCCGGCAAGCATGGCGTCAAACTCCGCCTGGCCGCCGACCGTCCGCACGAGTTGGCTCAGGTCGTCGACCGCCCGGTCGGCCGCCTCCAGGAGCTCCGCCGGAGGCTTGAGCTTCGAAGCCCCCTTTACGACGATCCTAAGGCCCCGCTCCTTCGGCATCCGCGGCAGGGCGGCCAAGGCGTCGTCGAGCCGGAGAGCGGTCAGGAGTCGGCTGCCGAGGCTGACCTCTACCCCGATGCGATCGCGCATCTCCGTGGGGCTGGGTAGCCCGTTGGGGGGATCCGAGCACTCCGCCAGCAGCGACCGGAAGGTCGAGTGCACGCGCCCTGCAACAGCCTGGACGTCATCCTGCACCCGATCGGATCGCGAACTCGTGGCGGTGGTCATGGTGGGGCAGTCTACATCGTCCCGGGGTCGTCCGCAAGGCGATTTGCAAATGCCCAGCATTTGCTGAGCAATTTCTCATTGACAACGTCGAACCATCATGTACGCTGTCCCACTGGCCCTGACCTGCCACCGTGTGGCCGCGGTCGCTGATCTGCCGCGGCGGTCCCGACGTATCACCCCGACCCCGCTGAATACCTCAAAGAAGGGAGCTTCCCCCAATGCAGACGAGTTTTCGCCTCAAGCGACTCTGTGCCGCGTCCGCACTCGCGTGCCTCGCGGCCACCACGCTCCATGCCGGCGCCCAGACCACGGAAACGCGCCGGATCGTCCCCTCAGCGGGCCAGGAGGGTGACGCGTACGGCTTTTCTGTTGATGTCAAAGGCAACTTGGCCGTCATTGGCGCATGGACCGACAGCACGCTGGCCTTCCAGGCGGGCGCGGTTTACATTGTCGACACTACCACGGGGGAGCAGCTCTCGAAGTTCCACGCCTCTGATCCGGCGTTCTGGGGTGGCTTCGGAACGTGCGTCGACGTCCAGGGCGATTTGCTCGCCGTCGGGGCACGCATCGGCTCGACGTTCACCGGAGCCGTCTATCTCTTTGATATCTCCGACCCGACCGCTCCTGTTGAGATCACAACCATCTTCGCTTCCGACGGCGCTCAGGCGGAGTTCTTCGGGACGTCGGTCGCGCTCACGGGTAACCACCTCGTCGTCGGCGCGCCGTCTTCCGCATCGCTCAGCTTGCTCGATGTTGGCGCGGCGTACATCTTCGATGTCTCCGATCCGGCCAACCCGGTCGAGCGCTTCAAGGTGTACTCGCCGTTCCCCGCCGGGGACAATGAGTTCGGCATCAACGTTTCGGCCGAGGGCAACATCGCGTTGGTCACCGAGTGGTGGAGCGGCGTTGAGGATGCGAGTAAGGTCGGTCAAGCCCATCTGTTTGATTTGACCACGGGCGCGCACCTTTCTCAGTTCGCCGCGTCGGACGGCAATCACGAGGATGAGTTCGGCGTCTGGAGCGCCATCAGCGGCAACATCGCCATCGTCGGTACGCGTAAGGGCGACGGCGCGGTGGTCGACAGCGGTGCGGCCTACCAGTTCGACATCACGAACCCCGCCGCTCCCGTCGAGGTCCGCAAGTTCTTCCCCGCCGATGGCGTCGCCGGCGACGAGTTCGGTCGGGCCGTCGACATCGTCGGCAACACCATCCTCATCGGCGCGAACGGCGTCGATCACATGGGCCACTCCGCCTCCGGGGCCGCCTACCTCTTTGACGCGACCACCGGCGAGCAGATCGACAAGCTGCTTGCCACTGATCCGGCCGTGAACAACATGCTCGGCACGGCAGTCCGCCTGAGCGCCGATGCATCGACGGCTCTCGTCACCGCCGCCGGGCACAGCTCCATCGGGGCCGCCTACGTTTACGATCTCGCCGCCGCCCCGGCCTGCCCGGCCGACCTGGACGGCAACAGCGAAGTCGACGTCTTTGACCTTCTGGCCTACCTCGACCTGTGGTTCGCCGGGGATGCCGCCGCAGAACTGACCAACGACGCCCCCGCGGTCATCGACGTCTTCGACCTCCTGGCCTACCTGGACACCTGGTTCGCAGGCTGCTGAACGCGGCCTGAGGTTCGCCTGTGACTCGTGGCACAGGTGGGCCCGCCTGTGCCGGACCCTTCCTCTTCGGGGCGCGAGGCCTGACCGCATCGCGCCCCTTTCCGTTTCTATCGATCGCCGCGTGCCTCGTGGCCGGGTCCTCTTGCCCCTTTGCTTGCTTTCACCTTTCCGCGGCCCAAAATGGAACCCAATGACCATGAAACGACCTGCCTGTCTCGCCGCGATTGCACTGCTGCCGTTCCTCGCCGCCCAGGCGGCGGCCGATAACGTCGCCGCGACCCACCATGTCCGGCTGACCCTCCGGTCAACTCCCGACGCCGACGCCCGCGCCGCCCTTGAGAAGGCGGGTCTTGAGCTTCTCGACCCGCTGGCCCCCGGTGTCTATTTCGCCCGTGCTGACGCCGCGATCGACGCCGCGGTTCTCAAGGCCCTCGGCGCCACGGCAGAGCCCATTGCCGCAGCGGACAAGCTTCATCGCCTCTTCCAGGCGCCTGGCCCAGGGCTGGCGCCCGCGGCACCTGAGTGGGCCGCGCTTGGCGAAAACGCCCTTGGGGAGCCCATGACGGCCGCCATCGTGCTCCTGCACGAAGATGAGCCACTCGGCGCGGCCGCGGCCACCCTTATCGCTCGTCATGGCGGCGTTGTCCGAACCGAGTTTCTCTCGGTGCGGGGCGTCTTCGCTGAACTGCCGACCGGCGCTTTGGCCGCGCTCGCCGGCGAGGATGCGGTCCGCTGGATCGAGCCGCCGATCCCCGCCCTCCAGCCCGCAAACGCGGACGCCCGGGCGCGCATGCAGGTGGACACGCTGCAAACCGCTCCGTATGACCTGACCGGCGCAGGCGTCGAGGTTTTTGTCTATGACGGCGGTTTGATTCGCGCTACGCACCTCGACCTGCTCGGCCGCGTCGCACACCTTGATCAGAGCGGCACGGACAGCCACGCGTCGCACGTTGCCGGCATCATTGCCGGTGATGGGCACGCCAGCGGTGGAATGCATCGCGGCATGGCGCCTGATGCGTATCTCTTCTCCGCCGGCGTCGCGTCGTTCGGCGCGCCGGGCGGCCCCGTCGCCCTGCACACCAACCCCGGCGATATCGAGGCGGACTACGCCGCGGCGCACGGCGTCAAGGCTGCCGGGCGTCTCATCGCGAATAATTCGCTCAGTTCCAACATCAGCGCCAATGGCTATGACTGCGAGTTCATGGGTGATTACGGGGCGACCTCGAACATCCTGGACGCGATGGTCAACGGGTCGATGGGGGAGCCCATGGTCATCGTCTGGGGGGGCGGCAACGAGCGAGGCTCCGGCCGGTGTCCGCAGCCGTATTACACAACGCCGCCACCTGCCACCGCCAAGAACCCGATCATCGTCGGTGCGATCAACAGCAACGACGATTCCATGACGACGTTCAGCAGCTTTGGGCCCACCGACGACGGCCGTCTTGCTCCCGTCGTGGTTGCCCCGGGTTGTCAGTCTGACGGCGATATGGGCATCACCAGCATCAACAGTGCGTCTGATACCGGCTACACCGTCAAGTGCGGCACCTCCATGGCGACGCCGGCGGTCTCCGGCGTCGTCGCGCTGCTCCTGCAGGACTGGCGCGCCCAGTACCCCTCGCTGGCCGATCCCTTTAACGCCACGGTGAAGGTGATCCTCGCCCACACGGCCGTCGACCTGGGCAATCCCGGGCCGGACTACATGCATGGTTATGGCAGCGTCCGTGCGCAGTCCGCGGTTGATTTTCTTCGTTCAGGCAACGTCGCCACGGGGTCGCTCGCGCACGCCCAGATCGCTCCTTACGCGGTCACCGTCGAACCGGGCACGTCCACACTCAAGTTCACACTTGCCTGGGATGATGCCCCCGCTACGCCGGGCGCGCCCATCATGCTGGTGAATGATCTTGACCTGGTCGTCACCGATCCCGCCGGGGTACGCCACTACCCGTGGACGCTCGATCCTGCCGACCCCGCGGCGCCCGCTGTGCGCACCGTCGAAGACCACCTCAACAACATCGAACAGGTTGTCGTCGATGCGCCGATGGCCGGCGCCTGGACCGTGCAGGTCGCTGCGACGAACATTCCCGCCGGCTCGCAGTCGTTCTCGCTCGCTTCCTCGGTCGACCTCAACCTTCCCGCCATTCAGATCAATCTCCCTGAAGGAATCCCTGAGGTCGTTGCGCCGACTGATTTCGGCGGTCCCACGCAGATCCCCGTCCGCATCACCGCGCAGCATGACGTCGTTGACGCCGCGTCGCCGGTGATCGCCTACCGGCTTGCGGGAACCGATGGGCCGTTTACGACGGTTCCTCTTGCGCACGTGTCCGGCGACGAGTATCTCGCAACCATCCCCGATGCGCTCTGCGGGCCCGATTTGGAGGTGTTCTTCGCCGCGGCGGGCCTCTCCGGCAGCTTCGCGACGAATCCGGCCGAAGCGCCCGCGGTCGATGGTTCCGGGCCCGTTGGTCCTGGTCACACGTACGCGGTCCGAGTCGGCGAGTACGAGACCCGCTTCTACGACAGCTTTGATACCGATACCGGCTGGGAGGTCGAGAACATCAGTGTTTCCGACGGCGGTTGGGAACGTGGCGTTCCCGTCGGCGGCGGCACGCGTGCAGACCCTCCCGTGGATGCCGAGGGGTGGGGCGGGGGGGTGGCCGGAGCCTGCTGGCTCACCGGCAACCGCGCCGGCAACTCCGACCTTGACGGCGGCCCCACCATTCTCACCTCTCCAGTGCTTGATGCATCCGGCGTCGCAGAAGCCCGGCTTTCTTACTGGCGCTGGTACAACACCGCCACCGGTTCAGCGCCGCTTGAAGATCCCTTCTACGTCGAGGTCTCTTCAGATGACGGGGCGACGTGGACGCTGCTTGAGGAAGTCGCCGCGGGAAACTCGGAGGGCAGCGGCGGTTGGCGCTTCGCCCGGTTCGACCTGCACGAGGTCGTCCCGCTCACGGACTCGATGCGCATCCGCTTCATCGCGCACGACATCGGCACGCCGTCCGTTCTCGAAGCAGCCGTCGACAGCGTGAAGCTCGAGGTCTTCATCTGTGGCGACCCTGTCCCGCCGTGTCTCTGTGAGCTTACCGGCGATGACACCGTCGACGTTTTCGACCTGCTCGCTTACCTCGACTCCTGGTTCGCGGCGGCTCCGGCGGCGGACCTCGATGGCAACGAAGCCGTCGACGTTTTCGACCTGCTCAGCTACCTCGACTGCTGGTTCGCTGCCTGTCCGTAGTCCGCCGTCCAGGCGGCAAGCACAATCAGGCTGATCGGCGCGTTCCGCCTGCCGCGGCGATCATCTGGTCGTACCGCGCGCGCGAGCCGGCATCCTTGAGCACCGACCACGCCTTGTTGATCTGCACGAACTGCTCGGCGCTCCCGCCCGCATCCGGATGATGTTGTGCCGCCAGCCGCCGGTACGCCACCCGAATCTCGTCCGCCGTTGCGGACGAGCTTACCCCGAGGATGTTGTAGTAATCGTCCAGCTCGATCTCCGCCCGCAGCACCGACTCCGCCCCGCTCCGCGGCGGGGGAGCCGCTCCGGTTTGGGCCGTCGTCCCAGTGACGGTCCCGCCGCTCCCGCCGTCGTGCCCCAGCCGCCCCAGAAATCCGTACTGTGCGAGGTTCTTCAGGACCGTCCGCATCGACGGGGACAGGTTGACGAACCGCACCCCGATCTCGTACTCGCGGCCCATCAACGAGCGCCGTCGAACCCACGCGACCGTCCCCTGCACCGTGAGCCGCCGCGTCCCCGCCGAGAGGGCGAAGGACTGCATGTCCCCGCGCCGCAGCTTCGGACGGGACTCGGACCGGATCCGCATGCCCGAGGATGACAGATCGACAACCTTCCCCGCCGGGCAGCGCAGGCCCTCGGTCTGATAACGTTCATCCCGACGCGGAACGTGTGCGTGCTGTTTCTTTCCGAACAGTCGGCCCGGCATTTCCCTCCGTTTCGGACGGATCCGAGCCTCACTTGAGCCCCGCCGACCACCGTGTGGCCATTGATCGAGGCGAGGCGGGCGCCCTGGTCACCCATCCCCCTCGTCGCCGCTGGCCTCGTCCGCCCCCTCGACCCATCCGCCCTGCGCGGGACTGGCGTGCGTCACCGTGGCCGGGGCCGGCAGGGGGGGCAGGCCGT
This sequence comes from uncultured Phycisphaeraceae bacterium, assembly GCA_964460345.1. Classification (GTDB taxonomy): domain Bacteria; phylum Planctomycetota; class Phycisphaerae; order Phycisphaerales; family UBA1924; genus CAYWRO01. Next base: position 52,894 of record CAYWRO010000019.1, read on the forward strand.
GGGATGCCCGCAGGGCGTTCTGAGCCGAAAGCTCGGCCTGCAGATTCACCGCATCGATCACCACTACGCTGCCATCAACAAGGCCCGCGCAGTAGGTCATCTGCGCTCCGTTTCCGCCGACGTCCGGGTCGCGAGACAGCACGACGACCCACAAGGGATCGGTCGTCGCGAAGTCCACCCCGTGATACGTGAAGACGAAGTTGCCGAGGCGGTGGGCTACAACATCCACCGGCAGAGCCGCGGTGGCCTCGTTCGCCGCCTTGATCACCACATGCTTCGGCGCGATCGACAGCGACTGCAAATCGGTGTTCCCCACGGGCACATCCGGCATGCTCGTCGCGCCGTTGGTCGTCAGAAAATCCCACGCGAAGAGTTGATCGGTCACCATGAGCTGCGCCGCATGGGGCGGCGCTGAGCCGTTCTGATTGATGTAGTCGACGAGCGCAGTTGTGACTCTTTGCGCCTCGGTCTGCTCGACCGTCTGGGTGACCATCGCGCTCCAACCGCCCATTCCCGAGAGCGAAGCTGCCACGAGCGCCGCGTACCCGCCAACGCACGTCAACACCATGAGCACCGGAAAGGTGAGCACCGCCAGGGATGCGCGACCACCACTCACGCGCTGCCCTTCCTTCACCATCAGCACGGCGCTGACCACCCACCAGATCCACCCGATGTAAGGGCCAACGCACGGAATCACGGTCAATACGTTGGCGCCGCTGCTGTAGCACAGCGCATCGAACGTGCGAGCCATGCCCCGCGCGCATCCACCCGTCAGATGGAGAATCCCGTGCGTCACAAGACCCCAGATCGCCAGATTGGTCATGCTCCCGACGAAGAAGAACAGCCCGTAGCTAAGCATTGATCCCAACACAAACCCGATGTTGCCCATCCCGCCCCCGCCGACAGCCATCCCCATCCCGCCCACAAGCAGACCATAGGGCAGCGACACGAGCAGGCCGATCGCGAACTGCACGATGACGGCGAAGAGCCACGCCCGCCCATGCCCCTGATCTGGCGGCGTCGACCTCATCAACGCTCCCGGAGACGTCATAGACATCCCGATCGTCTGGAACAGCCCCCGCCAGGATCCTTCGCGTTGACGATTCAGCCACGGGTTCGAATACATCCGCGTCTGCGACTCGTCAACCCCCTCGGCCGGGCGGAGCACCATCTCGTCCATGCGCACCTGCGCCGAGCACTGGACACACACGAACTCCTTCGGCACGAGATGCCCGTTGGCGTCCGTTCCGTAGTACTCCTGGTCGCAGTGCGGACAGCAGAACCGCACGCTGTTGGGCACGAACTCGAAGTCGCTCGGCTTGAAGGGGCTGCCGCACTCGGGGCAGGAACGCGCCTTCAGTGTCCACAGGGCGTAATCGCAGGTCTTGCAGCGCATCGCGTCACACTCGCCTCTCCCGCACGCACCCGCCCTTAACCGCCAGGGCATTCGCCTCACAACGGTTGTGAGATCGTGCGAACCACTTAAAGTCGGCCGCGCATGGTACCAGATCCGCTGACCATGCGTCACAAGCTCGTTCGCCACCACCGACGGGCTTGTGACCAGCGCTGCACGGCGTTACACTCGCTCACGGCAAAGACGCATCGCGGGGGCAGTGGGGGGGGGGCGGACGGGCGGAGGGGCAGACCCAAGCGCATGAGAGGACGAACATGGCGATGAACACAATCGGACTGGTCTGCCTGGCCGCGGCGGCTGGGGCTCTCACGGCTGATTCCACCATGGCGCAGGATCAGGCGACCTGGAGGCCCGTCCCCGGTCGCATCGCCACACGCTGGGCTGACCAGGTCTCGCCGGACAACGCATTGCCGGAGTACCCCCGCCCGCAGTTCACGCGCGAGCGCTGGGCAAACCTCAATGGTCTCTGGCAGTACGCCATCAGGCCATCTGACGCGGGCGGTGCGGCGCCGGCGAACTGGGACGGCGACATCCTCGTCCCCTTCGCGCTGGAGACTTCCCTGTCCGGAGTCGGGCGCGTTCTGGAGCCGGACCAGACCCTCTGGTATCGCCGCACCTTCGAGGTTCCCGCCGACTGGCGCGGCCAGGGTGATGGCGCCCCGCGCATCATCCTGCACTTCGGGGCGGTGGACTGGGCGGCCGACGTCTGGGTGAACGACACGCTCGTCGGCGGTCACGTCGGCGGCTACGACCCCTTCTCGTTTGACATCACGCGCGCCCTCAAGGAAGGCTCCAACACGATCACCGTCGCTGTTCGCGACCCCACCGACACCGGCGGCCAGCCCCGCGGCAAGCAGGTCCGGGAGCCCGAGGGGATCTTCTACCGCCGGACCAGCGGCATCTGGCAGACGGTCTGGATGGAGCCCGTCCCGCAGGAGGGCTGGATCGAGCGTGTCTCCTACGTCCCGAATGCCGCGGAGGGCTGGGTGGAGGTCTCGGCGCGCCTCGAAGGTCAGGGCGAGTGTCAGGTCGAGATCCGTGACGGCGACAGAGTTGTCGGCCGCGGCGTGACCGACCACGGCCGCGTGCGCATCAAGATCGACAATCCCCGGCTCTGGTCGCCGGATGATCCCTTCCTGTACGACGTCATGCTCCGCACCTTCGCCGCGGGAGCGGAGAAGGCTGCGCCCCTTGACGAGGTGGAGAGCTATGTCGCTCTGCGGGACATCGCCGTGGGGCCCGACGCTCACGGGGTGCAGCGGCTGCTCCTTAACGGCGAACCCCTCTTTCACTTCGGTCCGCTTGACCAGGGCTTCTGGCCGGAGAGCCTCTACACCCCGCCCGCCGACGAAGCGCTGCGATTCGACGTGGAAGCCGTGAAGAAGATGGGCGGCAACATGCTTCGCAAGCATGTCAAGGTCGAGCCCAGCCGCTTCTATTACTGGTGTGACAAGCTCGGCGTCATGGTCTGGCAGGACATGCCGAGTCCTTTCTTCCGGACCGATCGCGGCCCGGATCACCAGCCTGTCATCTCCGAGCAGTGGAAGAAGCAGTTTGAACTCGAGCACGCGGAGCTCGTGCGCGACTTCTTCAACCATCCATCGATCGTCATGTGGGTTCCGTTCAACGAGGGGTGGGGCCAGAACGACCTCAACTGGTCGCGCGAGATGACGGAGAAGGTCAAGCAATGGGACCCGACGCGCCTCGTCAACTGCGCAAGCGGCTGGACCGACACCGGCGTTGGCGACGTCATCGACCACCACATCTATCCCGGGCCCGGAACACCGAAGCGGGAAGCGAGCCGCGCTGCCGTCCTCGGTGAGTTCGGCGGGCTGGGCCTGCCGATCAGCGGCCACACATGGCTCGACGAAGCCAACTGGGGGTACGTCACGTACAAAAACCAGGAGGAGCTCAACGACGCTTACATCGCCCTCATCGACAAGCTGCCCATGCTCATCGCACAGGGGCTCGCCGCGGCGGTTTACACGCAGACCAGTGATGTCGAAATCGAGGTGAACGGCTGGCTGACGTACGACCGGGAGATCTGGAAAATCGACCCTGCCCGTGCCGCGGAAGCCACACGTGCGGTCTACGGTCCGCCTCCGCATCTGACGACCGTCGTTGAGTGTGCGATAGACGCCGACGGCGAGGATGCGCCGCAGTGGCGCTACACGACGGATGAACCCGCCGACGGTTGGCAGCAGCCGGGCTTCGATGACGCCGGCTGGAAGACCGGTCGTGCCGGTTTCGGCGCCCGCGGCACACCGGGTGCGATTGTCGGCACCGATTGGCGCAGCAGTGACATCTGGCTCCGCCGCACCGTCACGCTCACCGCTGACCAGCTCAAGGCCCTGCGCGCAGGCAAGCCGCACCTGGCCATCCACCACGATGAAGACGCCCAGGTGTACCTGAACGGCGTACGCGCCGCCTCCTTTACGAACTGGACGACCGCCTACACCTTCGCCCCAATCGCGCCCGAAGCCGCCGCCACGCTCAAGGAAGGCGAGAACATCATCGCCATCCACTGCCACCAGACGAATGGCGGTCAGTACATCGACGCGGGGCTGGTGACGATCGAGCCGTAGT
>CAYWRO010000020.1:0-54589 GCA_964460345.1 uncultured Phycisphaeraceae bacterium
CCTATCTGCTGTGGGCGTTGCAAGCTTGAGAGGAGTCAACCCTAGTACGAGAGGATTGGGTTGGACCAACCCCTGGTGATTCAGTTGGCCCGCCAGGGCCACCGCTGAGTAGCTACGTTGGGCAGGGATAACCACTGAAAGCATCTAAGTGGGAAGCCCCCCTCGAGATGAGGCTTGCTGGCACCTTCGGGTGCGTGAGACCCCTGAGAGACCATCAGGTTGATAGGCCGCGCGTGCAAGGGCAGAAATGTCCTCAGCGGAGCGGTACTAACGGTCGAAGGCTTGATCACTCCAACCAGACGCCGCTTCATTGCTCTTCAGCAATATCAACAGCGCCAATCCAAATCCGACTCACAAGTCGGCGCCGCCGAAAGGCGACGCCGGTCTTTTCGGTGACCACAGGTCCGGGGTCACACCTGTTCCCATCTCGAACACAGAAGTTAAGCCCGGGCCGCCGATGATACTGCTTTGCGGGAAAGTAGGTCGTCGCCGAGTAATGGGCCTCGTCGATTCACGTCGACGGGGCCCACTTTCATTTTTGGAATTGGTCATTTGTGCGTGAGGGTTCTTGCCCCGGCGGCAGGCCGCGAAGTGGGGCGGGTCAGCGCTCCGTGGCTTCCGCTTCCGGCCGCGGCAGCGGACGCGGTCCTGAGCCCCGGGGCGGTGCTGGCCTGGTCCTCGCCTTCAGCAGCCGCGGCGGCTCGCCGGAGGGCCGGCCGCCGTTGTCGATCGGAGTCGCCGCAATCAGGGCGATGGCCTCGGCCCCGGCGGTTACCTGGGCGAAGCTGGTGTACGCGCCGTCGAGGTGACGCGTGGCCTCACGGCTCAGGCAGATGAAGAACTGCGAGCTGTTGGCGTTCGGGTCGACGCCGCGGGCCATGGAGACCACGCCGTAGCCATGCGGGAGCCCGCTCGGCTCCAGGTCCATGTAGAACCCCGCACCGCCGGCGCCCGTGCCGCTCGGATCCCCCGTCTGAATGACAAAGGGGTGACCGGAGACGTCGGGGACGATCCGGTGAAAGGGCACGTCCGTGTAGAGGCCGCCCCCGACGAGTTCAACGAAGTGGTACGCTGTATTTGGAGCCTCGTCCGGGCGAAGTGCGAGTTCGATGACGCCGTGTGACGTCTCCAGGACGACGACGGAGTCGGTCCATATTCGCAGGCCGGAGTAGACGACCTCGCCCGGCTCAGGCTCGAGGAAGGATGGCCGCCCCGTGCGATCGATCGAGGCGCGCGCTCTCGCCCGTCCGTCGGCGCCGGTGACAGCGCCCGCCGGGTAGGTGGGTGTCAACATCGGCTGCAGCACCAGGGCTGCCCCGCGTCGTTCACCATCGATAACGAGCTGGGCGTACAGCAGATCCGCCTCTTCGGGCGGCCGGCTCCAGAGCGCCGGGAAGAGGGCTGCCAGATCCGACGCCCCCTCGGCCGCGGCGGCCTCGGCGACGACGGTGCCGTCCGGGCGAACGAGCTCGATCTCGAACTGGGGCTGAATGTCCGCGACGCTTTCAGCCGTGTCGGCCACCTCGCCGGCGTCTGCCGCGTCGGCCGGCCGCCTTTCCTCTCCCTCACGCGACGCGAGAGGTGGTGGGGGGGTGATTTGGATGGGGATGGGGCGATGGATGCCGTTGTAGGTCCGGGCGGCCGCGAGGGGCGCAAGGTCGGTCAACTCCTGGGCCGATGCGCAGGTCGCGGCGAGGACCGAGGCGGCGACTGTGGCTGAGGCTTGAAGAGAGATCACGGATTCGGAGATTCGCGATGAGGCCGCGCGAGGTTGCCACGCGGGGGTGGCAGGGCGGCTGCCGTTAGAGCGGCGTCGCACTTATCGCGTGCTGCTGCGGTGGGTGTCCCTGACTGGCGGAGGGACACGGCTGTCCAACTCCGCCCAGGCTTCCTGGATCTTCTCGGAGGAGTCGGATTCGGTCTCCTCCTTGGGAAGCTGGGTCTTGAGGGCGCCGGTCTCGTCCGGGAACCAACTGACGCTGAGGTCCGCCCGGAGGACGTTGGCCCCGGCGACGTGGTTGAAATCGGCCTGGGTGCGCATGCCGTCGGTCACGAGGGCCGCACCCGGGTGGATGCCCCAGAGGCGGGTGGTCAGCCGCGGCGTACGTGAGGAGGTCGGTCCCGCCCCGCGATACTGGTAGTTAATGACCACGCTCGAGGAGAGGGTGGGGCTGCGCCAGGCGTTCCGGTAGCGATCGATGGGATGCTCACCCGAATGGGCGGGGCAGTAGTAGATATCGGGAACCGCGAGGAACTCGCGGCGGTACAGCCATCCGAGGCCGTCCCATGAATGGGGGGCGTCAAGACGACGGGCTGCCATGATGTCTTCAGGGGCGATAATCCGCTGGGTGACGGCGTTGAAGGAGACGGATTCGGGGATCTCCCCCTCCCGCTCGTCCGCGTGCATCTGGAGGCCCATGGCGTTCTGGCGGACGTTGCTGGCACAGACGACGCGATCCGCCAGGTCGCGAACCCCCTTCATTGAGGGGATCAGCAGGGCGATCAAAATGGCGATGACGGCCATGGAGACCATGACGTCGATGAGGGAAAACCCTGGGACCGCCCGCGTGCGAGCGCACCCGCCGCGTTGCAAGATGGGTGTTGGGAACGAAATCGGCTTCCCCACGGTGACTCGATCGCCCACGGATGGCCTCCGTGTCACATGACCGGACAACCACACTGTACCAGAGTCGGTTGTAGAGGGCAAGAGAAAAGTCACTGGTGCGTTAAGCAGTCCGGAATTGAACAGATCCCTACCTTTTTTGGTGGCATTTCAAGGGTAGGGGTGCATCCTGAAGGTGTCGAAGAACGTACATGGGTGTGGAGAGCCAACGTGGCTTACCCCCCATTGAGCCGTGCGTCGGATCTGACCCGCGGCGGACTGAAAACTGGTTAAGAGGAATGCCCACCAAGGAGGATGCGGATCTTTCGTTGATGCGCCGCGTGGCGGCGGGTGAACCGGAGGCGGTCGAGGAGTTGTACGACCGTTTCGGAACGCTTGTCTATCGCCTCGCCTTTCAGGCGATGCCGACGCGTGCGGATGCGGAGGATGCGGTCCAGGAGATTTTCGTGAGGCTGTGGCGGACGGCAGATCGATACGACCCGAAGCGCGCCGCGTTGGTGACGTGGGTCATGCTGCTGTCTCGCCGCCACCTCGTGGATCGGTTGAGGCGGGCCCGGGCGCGAGTGAAGGCCAGTGGGCTCGATGAGAAGCACACCCAGAGGCCGGTGGAAGTGCCGGCGGTGGGGTCGGGGGCGGAAATGCAGGAGCGATTCGCAGCGCTGATGGAGCGGATCGAGCATCTGCCCGAACTGCAGCGGACGGTCGTGACCCGGGCGTACCTGGGCGGCCAGACGTTGCGCCAGATTGGCGAGGAGCTCGATACGCCGATCGGGACCGTCAAATCAGCGCTCAGTCGAGCGCTTGCCCGACTCCGTGAACGGAGTTTGAACGAGGAGTTCTCCTCATGACACAGCGTATGTCGACACACGAACTGCTTGAACTTGCCTCGCTGGATGCGCTCGGCTTGTTGAGCGAGGAAGAGCGCGAGGCGTTTGACGTCGCCTTCAAGGCGGCGCCGCCTGCGCTGCAGGCCCAGTTGCGAGCCGAGCAGGCCCGCATGGCGGGAGACGACTCCCTGCTGCCGTTGGTGGCGGCCCCGGTGGGCTTGCGCGCCCGGGTGCTGGCCGCCGTGCGGGAAGCGGTCCAGTCCGTCGGCGGCGGGCGGCAGGTCGCGGGACGCATTGCGCCCGAGATCATGCCGGGTCGCGGCGTTTCGCCGATCTGGCGGGCCGCGGCGATCGGCTGCCTGGCAGCTTCGATCGTCTTCGCCTTCACGACGCTCCAGATGCGCGGCGAGTACGAGGTCATGCATGCTCATCTGCAGCAGGGCGCCTGGCAGGAGCAGTGGATGAGCGAGTTCGGTACTCGCTTTGAGCAGATGCTCTACGACCCCACGGTCATGAAGGTGAACTTCGCGGCCGCGGAGAGCGAGAACGGCGCGCTGGATGCGGTGCTGCTCGTGAACCCCGAAACGGGCGAGGGTGAACTGCTCTGCAAGAACCTGCCGAAAATCGACGGCGAGTACCAGCTTGTCATCGTTGATGACAGCGGGCGGATGGAGACGCTCATGCGTTTCCAGGCGACAACGGCGCGGTTCCACCAGGCCCTCACCGGACATGGTCCGATCGAGGGGCTGCAGCTCGCCGTCGTCTCAGTGGAGCGGGGAGCGGGAAGCCCGCGGATGCTGCTGCGGACGCACGTCATCTGAAGCCGTCACGACGAAGTGATCCACGCGGCCTGTCCTCCGGGGCAGGCCGTTTTTGTTGTGCGCGTGGGCCACTTTCGCTCAGCGCTGGGCCGGCATGTCCGGCACGGCCCACTCGGTGTGGCTGGGCTCCAACTCCGCGGCGGCGGCGGCTTCCTGCAACTCAAACTTGCGCTTGGCGCCCGCCAGGCGGCTCCAGACGACCGTTGTGAAGAGGAACGCGCAGAGGAACGCGCCGCCAAAGATCGTGCCGGCGACCTTGATCTTGTCGAGCTGATCGACCGGATCGGCCGTGCCGATCGGCTCAAGGCTCAGGACGGTGGGAAGCCCATCCGTGCGCTGGGCGCGTCCGGCCATCGAGGTGCTGACGAGGGCCACGACGTAGGTCTCCAGTTCACGCTCGGCGCGGCCCGCGCCGGTGCTGACGTAGTCAAAGACGAGGCGGCCGTTGCGGTCGGAGCTGGTGTACAGGTCCTTCTCCATCTTGCTGGCGAGAATGGCCGGCGCGCCGAGCTCCGTGATGCCGCGGCGGCGCATTTCGGCGGCGGCCGTCTCCATGAGCTGGGGATGGAGCACGAGTTCTTCGTGGAAGGCCTGCCAGTTGGCCAGATCTGATTCGGCCGGCTGGCGGCCCCGGGGATCGGCCTGGATCTCCGCGCGGACGCGGTACTGGCCGACCTGGATGTGCTCCGTGGCGGCCCAGGCGAGCCCGGCGAGAATGGCGACGCCGAAGCAGAAGGAGGCAAAGGCGGCCATCCTCGTCTTGAACATCCTGGCCGCGGCGATCGTCTGCTCACGCTTCTTGAGCGTCTCGGAGATTTTGGCGAGCTTGGCCTTCTGCTGGAGGAGCTTGTCATACTCCGCCTTGCGATGCTTGAGAGCTTCCTGGTTGCGCTCGAGCTTCGCGACGCGGCGCTTCAGTGCAGAGCGGTAGTTCGCCAGGCGCTTGCGTCGATGCTGAAGGTGGGCCGGAGTTGCCGGTCCGCCCTCATGCGTGCGGCCGGCAGCGTTCTTGAGCTGCTTTTCAAGGGAGGCTCGGGCCGCTTCGGCCTTGTCGAGTCGTTCCTTGAGCAGTTTGATTGCCTGGTCGCGCTTGGCGATCTGCTCCGGCGCGGCGGCGCCGCCCTGCTCGGCCTTTTCGATCTCGCGGGTAAGCTGCGCGATCTTCTCGCGGGCGATCTTCAGCTCACCTTCGGCGGTCTGGCGCGCGCGCACGGCTGCTTCGAGCTTTGCTGCGTCGGCCCCGCCCTGGCCCTCACCCTTGGCGCCGGCTTCCTTCAACTGCGCCTGGAGTTCCTGGATCTTCGTTTCAAGCTGCTGCACGCGTTTGTCGGGCTTGGCGTCTGTCTTTGTCGCCGCGGCCGAGGCAGCGCGGGCCTTGTCCAGTTCCGCCATCAGGCGTTTGACTTCATCTTCAAGCTGTGCAGCGCGCTGCTGCGATTCAAGGGCATCCTTCTCCGCCTTCTTCGCATCCGCGGCTGACTTCTTGAGTTCGGCCACCTGTTTCTCAAGCTCCGCGATGCGGGAGCGGGACTGCTCCGCCGCGGCGGCTGCCTGTCCGGCTTCCTTGCCGGCGGCGTCCGCGGCGATCTGCTGCTTCTGCAACTCGGCGCGGAACTTCTTGATCTCACGTCGATCGTTCTCGAGCGCGGCGCGGGCTTCTTCTGCCGCGGCGCGGCGCTGCTCGAGGTCCTTGGCGCGCTGTTCGAGCTGGCGGAGCTGCACCTCCACGAGCTCCTGTTGCTCCTGCAGCGTGCGCTGGCGCTCGATGATCTCCTCGTTCAGCCGTTCACGCTGCTCCTGCAGCGCGTGCCGTTCTTCCTGCAGTTCCGCTGTCTGGCGGGCCAGCGCTTCGATCTGCTCGCGGGCGGCCTTCTGCTGCTCGGCCTGCTCGTGCTCCAGTTGGGCGACGCGGTGGGCCAGGGCCGCCTGCTCGGTGCGCACCTGTTCGGCCTGCTTCTTGAGCGCCCGTTCGCTCTTCTCAGCGCCGGCAAGGCGTGCGGCCAGATCTTCCTGCTTCGCGTTCAGTTCTTCAGCGCGGCGGGCGGCTTCTTCCTGAAGCTTTGCCGCCTCCTGGGCCTTCTTCTCCGCTTCCTGTTCCCGTTGGGCGAGTTCCTGCTTCAGGGCGTCGATGCTCTTCTGCTGGGCCTTAAGCTTGTCCGCCTGCTTCGCGAGGTCGGCCTCGCGGGAAGCAAGCTCGGTGCTCTTCTGCTGCACGGCCAACTCACGGGCGCGGGTCTCCTCCTGCGCCTTGTTGAGCGACTCGAGCTGCGACTCCAACTCGCGGATCGTCTGGACAATCCCGGAAACGCCCCCGGCGGAAACGCCCCCTGCGGCGCTCGCCGCGGCGTTCTCGGGCTGCTGAACCTGATCCTGCTTCGGCTTTGATCCCATCGGCGCACCTGCCTCGAAACGGGGTCTGATAACACGCCGCGTGTCACACGGAAAAAGACTGCGGCGGCTCCATTTGCTCAGGCGTGTATCGACCCGGCGGGCGACCTCCTGAACGCGCCAGTCAGCCTGGATTGCCGCGAGCGGGAGGGATGGAGCGACTGGGGAAGAACCCGCGGCCGCTGAGCGCATCGGTGTCGGCGTCGTGGTCCGGTTGTGACATCTGCGACGTTGGGGCGGATGCGGGCAGCCGGCGAGAGGGGCGAGTCAGGATCCCGCTCCGCGGGAAGATCACCGGAACCGGGTGTCTGCGCTGTATCACTGGGGCGCGGGATCGTGCGAAGCCGATGATGTCTTTGGCCGCCCAAATTGAGCGGAACTCCCCCGCCTGGGCTGGGGAAATCAATGGATTCGCACCCGAGTCTTCCGGTTGAGCGTTGAACAAACTCCTGCCAGCGTGTAGATTTCCGCAAGTGTGACTTGTTCTTTCACACTGTTCACAACTGAAAAGGGGTCTGGTATGAAGCGCCGCGCCGTTTCGGAATGGGGCGCCATCGCCGCGGGCGGATTCCTCGTCCTGGCGACTGCCACGAGCGTGCTTGGGGCTCGCGGCAGCGCGTTGGCGGTTCAGCAGTGCAGCGGGGGGAGTCCCTGCGGCGGTGTGAAGGTGAAGTGCAAGCCGGCGGAGGATGCCTGCTGCTGCAAGGTGGGGGCGGGGCTGTACGGGTGCGGCTGCCACACGGCCGATTACTGCCAGCGGCCGCCCGAGGGTACGACCTGCTTCGACTGACGAAACCGGGCTTGCCATGCGACGACGGACGGCGGTGGTGCTGGCGATCGGTGGCGCGGCGGTGGTCGCGGCGGGGTGGTTGTTCGTGGTGAGGAACCGCGGGCTGTTTGTCGAGCCGAGCGAGACGCGGCGGATTGTGATCGAGGCGGCAAGCCGGTACCGCACGATGGACATGCTGCCGCTGGCGGAGGTCGTGAGCGGCGGGAAGCTGCGCGAGCTTGTGCGGGAGGCCAACATCACGGGCCCCCTGCGGTCGGAGGATCCGCGGATGGAGGCGCTCGCCGACCTTGTGTCGCAGTTCGTGGAGCGCCGGTTCGTGGCCGGTTCCAGCACGGACTATCGCGAGTGGCGCGAATCCCAGGGATACGCGTGGGCGGATCGCGAGTGGCTCGAGGGCGTGTGGGGGATCGGGCGCGACTACTCGATCATCGTCGGTGAGGCATATCCCGAGGGTGCGCCCCTGGCGCAGATCTTCGACGAGTATTACCAGGCAGCGCTGCAGTACGGCGACGGCGCGAACCGGCCCGCCGCGGTGGCGACGTCGCCCGAAGGTCGATGCATTGCGACGGCGATCCTGACGCGTGACCAGCCGGACCGAGCGCCGCTGACCTGCGATCTTGGGTTTGATCTCTGGCACGGCGCGACGAACGGCACCGCGCGCTCGTGGTGGAGGCCGCCTCACTCGACGGAAGAACTGATCCAGCGCGAAGGCGCGGTGTTGTGCGCCGATGTCGGGCTTGTGGTCGAGTTCGCCGATCGATCGCGCCGGCCCGTCGTGGTGACAGCGACGTGGGACTCGGCAGTGTCCCGGTGGACCCTGCAGCACCTGTGCATGTACAACTTCCCCCCCGAGCAGATGGGGCGGCTGTCGGCGTTCGATTATTGAGCGATCAAGGTTTGCTTTGGGAAGGCAGCGGTGGTGACCTCCAACAGGGCAGAGACACGGGCGGGGCGGCTGGCTGCGGCGATCGTCGGCGGGCTGTTTCTCGCCGCGGCGTTTGGAAAGGCCTGGGATGCGCGCGAGGGGACGCGGTTTCTCTGGCTGCTGGCGCGTGACCTGTTGGGGATCGAGTTCTCAGCGCCGGTGCTGGGGTGGATGCTGCTCGGGCTGGTGATCGTCGAGGCCGGGCTGGGGGCGTACCTGATTCTGGCGAGTCCCGCGGCGGTGATGGCCTGGGGCGCGGCCGGTCTGCTCGCCATCTTCAGCGCGGCACATGTGTGGGCGATCTTCCGGGATGCGCCGGCGTGCGGGTGCCTGGGGATTCGTGCGGGAGGTGAGCAGGAGGCCTGGCTGGGGCTTGGGCGCAACGCCGCGGCGGTGTACCTGCTTGCCTGGTCGGCGTGGCCGGGCGGTGCGGACCGGTCGTCTCCGCAATCCGGGTCGTTTTCGATGGCGACCGCGCGTTCACGGACCGGTTTTACGATTGTTGAGATGATGGTGACGGTCGTGGTGATCGCTGTGCTGGGCGCGATCCTCGCGCCGGCGCTGCAGGGCGCGCGGGAGCAGTCGCGCGCGACAGGCAGCCTCAGACTGAACCGGCAGGTCGTGGCGGCGATGTCTGCGTACGCGGAGGACTTCCGGGGGGGCTTTCCCTTCATGGCCACACCCGGTGACCCGCTCGAGCCGCTGCGCGTGGATGGACAGGTGATTCCCGGCAATTTCCTGAGCGGCCAGTCCCGCCGCTGGTTGACGCTGTGCTGTCCCGGTTACATCGAGCCGCGCGAGGCGATCGAATCAGCGCGGGCGCGTGAAGTCGACATGGAACTGGACCTGCCCGAGCGCCTCGTGCGCTCGCACTTCTTTGCGACGGAGACGCTCTTTGCACGCCCGCAGTACTGGTACGGCGCCGAGGAGCCCACGTACCGCGCCGAACACTTCCAGGGCACGCACTTGTGGGACGTCATGTTCCCTTCGCAAAAGGGCATGGTCGTGGACATCCGCTTCGGGCTGGGAACCGATGAGCCGCCGGCGGCGGGGGACTACCTGCTTACCGCCTTTGGCGATGGTTCGGCCGATCGGCTTGAAGCCTCGCTGCCGTCCAACGGGGCCGTTCTACGTGGCCACGGCTCACTGGGCTGGCCGGTGCTCTCGACGCGGAATGGATTGCATGGGCGGGATCGCTAGCGCCTAATCAATCCCAGACGCCGCAGACGCGCTGCGCGCCGGGACCGAGTGTGATTGCGTTCTTGCCCTGGCGCTTGCTCTCAAGGGCGAGTTGGTCGGCGCGTTCCAGCAGTTCTTCGGCGGTGCGGCCGTCCCACGGGTAGGTGGCCAGCCCGCCGCTGATGGTGAGCGTGCCGGGGGCTTCTTCCAGGAGCTTGGGGAAGTGGTGCTCGCAGACCTGGCGCTGGAACCGTTTGGCGATCTCGAAGACGGAGGTCGGCGGCTTGCTGTCCGGGGCGCGCGGGCCGGTCGGCTCGTGGAAGATGACGACGAACTCGTCGCCTCCGGTGCGGCAGACGCGGTCTGTCGGCCGAATCACGCTCTTGAGGAGCCGCACGACTTCCTTGAGAATGTCATCTCCCGCGGGGTGGCCGTAGCGGTCGTTGTAGACCTTGAAGTCGTCGATGTCGAAGGCCATGAGCGTGACGCCGGTGCGATTGCGGCGGGCCTGGTCCATCGCCGCGGCGAGGAAGCGGGTGAAGTAGCGCCGGTTGTAAGCCCCTGTGAGCTCGTCTGTCATCGCGGCGGTGCGGAGTTGGTTCTGCTGGTCGCGCAGGACGATCCAGCGGGCGACCCAATCGGCATGGCGAGCCAGCTCATCGCGCGACGCGTGCACGCTTCGGAGAAAACCGAGCGTGCGGTGCCGGTACGACACCCGCGCGCCGATGAGCGAATCGCCCTCGCCGGGAATGAAGACGACGTCGTGTGCCCCGCTCTGGGCGCGGACTACATCCAGCGCCGCTTCGAGCACATCACCACCGGTGAGCATCGCGTCGAGAACCGAGTTCTCGTCGGTGGCGGCCTCCGGCTCGCCGTCGGCCTCGGTCTCTCCGTCCTTGCCCTTTCGAGCGGCGGCGGGCTTTGCCTTATCGTCGGACGGTCCTGTGTCGGGTGCACGCGGCGCCTCGTCAGCCGACGGAGAAGCCTCCTTCGGCTTCGCCTCGGGCGGAGTGACGATGACCGGGCGTGCGGGTGCGATGCCCCCGGGCGCTTCGGTCTGGCTGTCGGGCTTGGCTCCCTCAGCACGCGGACCGGCGGCGGACTTCGCGGCCCCCGCGCCCGTCGCGCTGCTCGCAGCTCCGGCGTGTCCGTTGCCGGATCCATTGACGGACGGTTCCGGCTCCATGATGCGCAGCGGCTGGGACGCCGCGGGCTTCGGGGCGGGCGTGGCGACGGCGGTGTTTCCGACGGCCTGCCGCGCCGGCTCCATCGTGGGGCGCGTGGTTACCCGCGCCGCCGCGGCGGCTTCGATTCGTCCACGAACGGCGCGGCGGATGGCGTCGGCGGACTTTCGCGGATCGATGACGCCGTCCATGTGGATCTCGTACGGCGCAGCGTCGTTGTCAGGCCTGGCGGCGTAGACGCGCACCCGCGGCTCGATCAGGCGCAGCCCCTCAACAAAATCGGAGGCGTACTGCCCGACCGCGGCGTCCGGCCCGACGACGACAGTGACGTCGGCGGGCGAGGTTTCATCGATCGGGTCTGATAGTTCGCCCAGGGCTTGAAGCGGGGTGCGTGCGCGGATGAGCTCGATCGCTGAATCGAGGCGGAGGGCCGCATCAAGGCCGGTCCGGCCGACGAGGATCACGCGCAGGGGCGCATCGGGCGCCAGCGGCGCGGGGGGGGTATCGGGCTGTCCCTTCTGGGCGGTCATTCGTCGTCCCCTTCCGGTTCGGCTTCCCACTCCGTGGGATCCGAGGAAAGGAGCATCATCAGCTCTTCTTCCGTCAGCAGCGCGCCTGAATCCGGTTCTTCCGGCATTTCGGCGTCGTCGCCCTCTTCGTCGGCCTCCGCCTGGGCCTCGGGCTCGTCGCCCACGAGGCGGAGCGTGGGGCCGCTGCTGGCGGCCATCCGAGGACCACTCGCCGTCTCGGCAGCGCCCGGGGCACGCCGCGGCGAGACGGAGGCGGCGGGGATGTTGAGGATGACGGGGCGCAGCGGTTCGGGATCGCCTCCGGCTTCGCCGCCAAGGTCCGGCTCGCGAGCGGCGCGCCAGGCGGCCAGGTCTTCGGGGTTTACGGCCCGGAGTTGTGTCTCGTCTTCCTCGTCGTACCGCCAGCAGGCGACCGCGCCGACAGTGGCCTCCAACGCCTCCACCACATCCGGGGCCATGTCCAGCTTGGTCGGATGGACCAGGAGCAGGATGACGGCGTCCTCGCCGGCGACGGGAGGGCTGTCAGCCGCTTCGCGCCGCACCCGGGCGAGGCGGCAGGCGGTCGCCATTGCCAGCATCGGGCTGGTGCAGTCGGTGATGGAGACGCCGCGGCGTTTCAGGCTGGCCAGGAGCCGTGCCGGCGCTTCCAGGCCGGCTGGACGCCACAGCACGCAGTCTGGCTGCTTACCAGGGGGCGATCCAGGCTGGGATTCAGTTCCACCGACCATGGCCACAATCCTACCACGTTCTGGCGACTTGGCCGGTGATCCTGACAGGCCAAATCTGAATGGTGGAACGCAATTGTGGCCAGCGCTGTTCAGACGCTTGTCAATAGCAGTTGTGCGACGCGTGATGCGCCATCGGCGGGACCGAGCGCGGCAAGCCCCTGGCGCATTCTGTCGCGCTTGGGCGCGTCCTGAAGCAGTTCGAGCAACGTCCGCCCCGCCTGGTCGACGTTCTTCGCTGGGTCGATCAGATCTGTCTCGATCACCGCGCCGCCGGCTTCGGTCAGGGCCGCTGCGTTGTGGCGCTGGTGCTGGTCCTTGTGGAAGGGGTACGGCAGGAAGAGGCAAGGGACTCGATTGGCCCAGGCCTCTGCGCAGGTGCCCGCGCCCGAGCGAGCCACCGCCAGGTCGGCGGCGCCCCACCAGTCGCCCATTTCGGCGACGAAAGGCTGCACCGTCGCCGTGATCTGATGGCCCTCGTAGGCGAGGGCCACGGCTTCTGCCTCACCCGCTCCAGTCTGATGGAGGATTTGCCAGGGTTGCAGTGCGCCCGAGTGCGCCTTGGCGAACTCGAGCATGAACAGGTTGATCGACCTCGCGCCCTGGGAGCCGCCGCAGATGAGCAGGGTTGGCCGTGAGGGATCCAGGCCGAGCCGTTGACGGCATTCCTCGCGCGTGCCGCGGGCGAGCGCTGTGGGGCGCACAATGGGGCCGACCTGCGTCCACCCGGCCGCGTAGCGAGCGGTGACGCGCGCTGCGGTGAGCACCTGCCCGGCGCGGCGGGCCACCCAGCGGTTGGCCTTGCCGGGAACCGCGTCAAGATTCACGAGGCTGATGGGAAGTCGCTCGACGCGCGCGGCTTGCACGACTGGAGGCGCGACGAAGCCTCCCATCGCCACCAGGTGCAGTTGAGAATCTGGATGCTCGCGCCTGAGCCGCTGGATGAGCAGGCGGGATTCGCGCACGCTTTGTCCCCAGTGCCGCGCGAAACGCGCGAATCCGCGTGGACGGATCGAGAACGGGCGCGCGTGCAGCGCAACGTGCTCCACGTCTTCGGCGGTGAGGATCTCCGCATCCAGTGGACGATCGGAGCAGACGAAGACGCTGCGTACGTTCGTGGCTCCGAGGCGTTCGGCGAGCGCCGTGGCGATGGCCAGTGCCGGAAAGAGGTGCCCGCCCGTGCCGCCGCCGGCAAAGATGAACGTATGACGCACGGTCATGGCGCAGTGGCCGCGGCGCTCGGTCCTTCGAGGATGCGCTGCGCTTCCTGACGCACCACAATGGTCGGCAACGTCGATGCGCCGCTCTCGACGGCGTCCGGGCGGGGCGTCGCCGCGGCGATGGCCGAATCCGGCGCGGTCGCCGGCAGGCTCGCTTCCTCATGGGCCTGCACGCGGTCCATCGCGATCAGCAGTCCGAGGGAACCGGCGGTAAGGATCCAGCCGGTGCCGCCGGAACTGAGCAGCGGCAGGGCGATCCCCTTGGTCGGCGCGAGCCCGGTGACGACCAGCAGATTGATCAGCGCCTGGTACCCGACCGTCCCCAGCACGCCGAGCCCCACGAGTTGAAGCATGACGGAGCGTTCGCGTTTGACGATTCCCAGCCCGCTCCAAAGCATGGCGGCATACAGGCAGACGACAATCGCCGCGCCCGCCACGCCGAGTTCCTCGCAGATGATCGCAAACAGGAAGTCCGTCGTGTCTTCCGGCAGGTAGCCGAACTTCTGCAGCCCGTGCCCGATGCCGCGGCCGCTGACCTGGCCGTTTGAGATGGCCACGAGGGACTGGATCATGTGGTACCCGGTGTTCTCCGGGTCGGCGTAAGGGTTCAGGAAGGCGGTCAGGCGCTCCACGCGATAGGGGCTCGTGGCGATGGCCATGACCACTGCAAGCAGCCCTGCGGGGGCGAGCAGGGCCATGTGCCACACCCGTGCGCCCGCCGCGAGGAGAATGGTGCAGGTCACGAGGCCGATGAGGAACCCGGTGCCCAGGTCCTCCAGCACGATGAAGCCGGCAATAAGGCCCGCGGCAACGAGCCCGGGAAGAAGCCCTGTCCAGAAGCGGTGCATGACGGGGCCCATGACAGCGCCGTACCAGGCAATGAGCAGGACAGCGCCCCACTTTGCCAGCTCGCTCGGCTGGCCGGAAACGGGGCCGACGCCGGGAATGGCGACCTCGATCCAGCGTGCGGAGCCGTTTACCTCCCGCCCTAAACCGGGGATGTAAACGAGGGCAAGGAGCCCGAGCAGGAGGGCTGTTCCGATCCAGACCGGGATCGGGCCGATCGGCGTGAGGCGGAGCCGCCGGGCAAAGGGCGTCGCCGAATCCTCGGCAGAGAGCGGAACGAGCCTCCGGACCGGCACCACGGAGCAGGCCGCCATGGCGGCCAGGGCGAGGGCCATGTAGGCCGTGGACCGCGACAGGAGGATGGATTTGAAGGTGACGCCCTCCGCGCCCACGGTCATTCCGGCCGATGAGACCATGACAACGCCGATGGTGAGCAGGGTGAGCACGCAGAGGGAGATGGTCTGGCCGGGACGGAACATGGATCAGTGGTATCGGCCGGGGGTGTTTGACGGCTACAGGGAACCGTGTGGGCCGCCGGGGAGCCGGCTGGAAGCCGGCGTTCCATCGACGGGCTGCGCTACGGTTGGGCGTGATCGACACGCACTGCCATCTGACGTTCCCGGAGTTCGCCGGGCGGGTCGAGGAGACGCTCGAGGAAGCGGCCGCGCTGGGCGTGACGGGGATGATCACGGTTTCTACCGGCGTCGAGGATGCGCTGCACGGGCTGCAGATCGCGGAGGTGCATGAGCGAGTCTGGTGCACGGCAGGGGTGCACCCGCTGTACTCGGACAAAGGCGAGGGACCTGACGGGGAGCATCAGTGGGAGCGATTGCGGGTCGTCGCCGAGCACCCCAAGTGCGTGGCGTGGGGGGAGTTGGGGCTGGACAACCACTATTCGGAGCCGGAGGGGCGCATTCAGAGGCGCGTGCTCGCCGAGGAACTGGCGTTCATCCGGCGATGCCATGACGAGGGGCTGGGAGGCAAGGGGACGCTGCCCGTGGTGCTGCATTGCCGCGAGGCATTCGATGACCTGATCCCGGTGCTGGCCGAGAGCGGGCTGGATCCGGCGCGGTGCGTGTTTCACTGCTTCACGGCCGGGCCGCGGGAGGCGCGGCAGTGCCTTGATTTCGGCGCCTGGATCAGCTTTACGGGGGTGGTGACGTATCCGAACGCCCCGGAGGTTCGTGAGGCGGCCAAACTCGTGCCGGCGGACCGCATCATGGTTGAGACGGATGCCCCGTTTCTCTCGCCAGTGCCGCACCGGGGCAAACGCCCGTGCAAGCCGGCTTGGGTGCGGCACACCGCGGAGACCCTGGCCGAAATCCGCGGCGTGTCCTTCGACGCTTTTCACGAACAGGTGAATGAGAACACGCGCCGGTTCTTCGGGATCGAGGCCAGATGAGCGCAGAGGGAACTGAGATCGTGAGGCTCGGGCTTTCAGAGCTGACAACGGTTCCCCCGGTGACGCTCGCCGCGTGGTTGCATGATCTTGACCCGGTGCTGGTGCGCCTGGGGCCGCTGACACTGCATTGGTACGGGGTGTCGTACCTGCTGGCCTTTGCGCTCGGGTACTTCATCCTGGTGACGCTCTCCAAGCGCGGGTTGATTGCGATTCCGCGGGCGCGGGTGGCGGATGCGGTGATGTGGATGGTGGGGGGAGTCCTGATTGGCGGGCGGCTCGGGTATGTGCTCTTTTACGAGCCGTCCCTGTTGTGGCATGTCGACAGTGCGTTCCCCTACTGGGGCGTCTTCATGATCCACCGCGGCGGGATGGCGAGCCACGGTGGGATGATCGGCCTGGCGGTTGGCGCGTGGCGAGCCAGCCGCGGCTGGAAGATGGAAGACGGGACCATCCAGGGACGCTGCTCCGTGCTGCACCTGATGGATGTCATTGCGCTTGGGGGCGTCTGGGGGATCACGTTCGGACGGCTGGCCAACTTCGTTAATGGCGAACTGCTCGGGCGGGTGGTGGAGCCGGCCCGGGTGCTGGGAGGGGGCGATGGACCGTGGTGGGGAGTGCGGTACCCGCAGGAACTGACGGAACGGTGGAGCGAACTCCCTGCTGCGCAACAGGAGGCCGTGGCGCAGGCGTTCGGGGAGCCTCTCGTCGGGTCCGAGATGAGCGAGGGGCTGTATCAGCGCATCGTGCAGGCGATCGCGTCATTGCAGGATGGCTCGGTTGAGGCCAGAACGCTCCTGGAGCCGCTGCTTTCAGTACGGCACCCGTCGCAGTTGTATCAGGCGTTCATGGAAGGGATTGTGACCGGGGTGGTCATCTGGGCGATCTGGGCGCGGCCGCGGCGGCCGGGTGTGGTCGGGGCGTGGTTCCTGATCGTCTACGGCATCGGCCGGGTGCTGACCGAGTTCGTTCGGCTGCCGGATGTCGGGTTGGGACGGTTCCTGGGTCTCAGCCGCGGGCAGTGGTTGAGCGTACTGATGGTGCTGATCGGGGCTGTTGCGCTGGTGGTGTTGAAGCAGCGTGCCGCGGCGCCGATGGGGGGGTGGCTGGCGTCGTGGAAGCAGCCGAAGGCGCAGAGTTGAGGGCGAGGGCGGGGCAATGGAGCGCGGTGTGGCGGACGAGATGAAGAGCGGCGCGGTCGCAGATGTTGTGACCGAGACAGATCGGGACGCCGCGGAGGCCCCGGTCGGACCCGTGGCGCGGTGGGCGATTCATCGCAGGCTGTATGACTGGGTGTTGTCGTTTGCGCACCGGAAGTACTCGACGACGGCGCTGGCGCTGCTGAGCTTTGCCGAGTCGAGCTTTTTTCCCATTCCGCCTGATGTGCTGCTCGCGCCGTTGTGTGTGGGCAAGCGGGAACGAGCGTGGTGGTTTGCGACGGTGACGACGATCTTCAGCGTGCTTGGGGGCGTCGCCGGGTGGCTCATTGGATGGGGCGCGTGGGGAGGGCTCAGCGAGTACGCGTACAGGTACATCCCGGGATTCACGCCGGAGCAGTTTGAGAAGGCGAGGGGGTTGTACGACGAGTACGGCGTACTCGTGCTGTTCATCGCGGCGTTCTCGCCCATTCCGTACAAGGTGTTCACGATCGCAGGCGGCGTGTTTGGGCAGCCGCTGCTGCCGTTTATGCTGGTGTCCCTTGCCGGGCGCGGGGCTCGGTTCTTTCTGGTGGCGGGCCTGTTCTACTGGATCGGCCCGAAGGCGACGCCCTGGATTGACAAGTACTTCAACCTGCTGTGCATCCTGTTCGTGGTCCTGCTGGTGGGCGGCTTCGTGGTGGCGAAGTTTGTGATGTGACGGGCGCGGAACTCGGCTTCGCCGGAAAATCGGGAAGCGGGGAGCCTTGCCGGGTGAAAGCAGCGCCCGTGGCGCGGGCAGGCGTCGATCGTCGCGCATCGTGCGAACAATGGAGAATGGATGAATCGGCCATTCTTCTGACCGGCGGGGCGGGGTACATCGGGTCGCATGCCGTGCAGCGACTGCTGCGAGACGGGCGGCGCGTGGTGGTGATCGACAATCTCTACCGTGGCCACCGCGAGGCGATGGAGGCTCTGGAGCGTGAATCGCCGGGAAGGCTCACGTTCCTGGAAGGGGACATTGGTGACGGCCAACTCGTAGGACGAGCGATCGTCGAGCACGGGGTGCGCTCCGTCATGCACTTTGCCGCCCTGGCGTACGTCGGTGAATCGGTCGACGATCCGCTCAGGTATTACCGCAACAACACGAGCGCTGCGTTGACGCTGCTGCAGGCGTGCGCCGAGCACGGAGTGGAGCGGTTCGTCTTCAGTTCCACGTGCGCGACCTACGGGGAGCCGCCGGCGGAGGAGATTCCGATCCGCGAGACGTGCCGGCAGCAGCCGATCAATCCGTACGGGCGATCGAAGCTGATGGTGGAGCACATGCTCTTCGACTACGTCGAGGCGTGCCGCCGGGCCAACGAAGGAAAAGGCCGTCCGTTTGCCTTCGCCGCGCTGCGGTATTTCAACGTCGCCGGCAGTGATCGCAGCGGTGTGATCGGGGAGGACCATCGGCCGGAGACGCACCTGATACCGATCGTGCTGCAGGTGGCGCTCGGCGAGCGCGAGAGCGTGACGATCTTCGGGACGGATTATCCGACACCGGACGGCACGTGCATCCGCGACTACATCCACGTGGAGGATCTTGTCGACGCCCACGTGCACGTGCTCCAGGCGCTGGATCCGAACGCGTTTGAGGCGAGAACGTATAACCTCGGGATCGGGCGCGGTTACTCGGTGCGGGAAGTCATCGACGCCTGCCGGCGCGTGACGGGCAAGGACATTCCGGTCCGGCACGGGACCCGCCGCGCGGGAGACCCGCCGACCTTGTACGCAGACCCGGGCAAGATCCGACGCGAGCTGCAGTGGTCGGCGCAGATTACGGATCTGGACGAGATCATCGCCTCGGCGTGGGCGTGGATGCAGGCGCATCCGCGGGGATACCAGTGATGCACGATGCAAAGGGCACAATGTTGAGGTGCGCAGGGCCGTCCCGGGGAGCGGGGGGATGCTGATCGCGGCGGTCAATCCCTACCACCTGACCACGCGGGAGCCGGCGGCCATCGCAGCGCTGTTGCTGGCCGAGCGCGTGGTCACGATGATGCCCGCCCCCGCCGCGGGCAGAACACGCGAGCAGGTCGCCGAGGCGGTCGACCGATCGCCTTCCTATCTGCGATTGATGGAATCGTGGCGATGGACGATGCCGTTGTGGAAGGAGGGCGTGATTGGTTCGGCCGTCGGGTCTGATCGGGCCGATGCGGACGTCGGCGCCGCACGCGACGCGGTCTGGCAGGAGGAAGCGCTCAGCGCCCTCCGCGGCCTGATGCACGAGGAGCGACGGCGCGAGAGCGAGGAGTTTCTTGAAGGGCTTTGCGCCGACATGCTTCGCGCGGGGCCCGATCCCAGCTTCGCCCTGCCGGTCGCGGCCGGCATGGATCGCTTCGCCGCACGGCACGGGCTGGTGGCGTTTCGCTCCGAGGCGGCGTCGGTCGCGCAGCGGGCCGAGGTGCGGATGTCGCGCCGGGTGTTTGCCTTGTCGATGCCCGTGCCGCGGGACGCGACGGCGGAGCGGATTGACCGGTGGCGCGGACGCGGCGAGGCCGCGCTCGGCGAGGCGCGGGAGGCCATCGAGGCCGCCTTTGGGGCAGCCGAAGCCGGCGATGCGGAGGCCGAACGGGCCGGGTCGGCGCGGGTGACGGCCGCGGGCCTCGGCGTGGCGGAAGCGACAGGCGGGGGGGACAGTCGATTTCTCTCCATGCGCGGCATGCTGCTGCCGGCGGATGTCGTCCTGCGGGCCGGCGTCGCGGCAGTGGCGGCGATGGTGGGTCAGGCGGGGGGATTCAGCGGCCCCGCGGCCGCCGCGGCGCCGCCGATTGAGAGCCTGCGGCAGGTCGGCACATTGCGCGCCATCGTGGTCAAGCCGATTGCGGCGCGGCCTGCGTGACGGCGCAGTGACGGCTGTCGGTGCGTCCGTGGCAACGAGCCCACTCGAAGGCGCTGAAGCGCTGCGGCTACGCTAGGGCGTGGCACAACAGACTCACGAGGCGCAGGCGAACCGGCTTATCCACGAGACGAGCCCGTACCTGCTGCAACATGCGCACAATCCGGTGGACTGGCACCCCTGGGGCCGGGAGGCGTTCGAGGAGGCGCGCCGGCGCGATGTCCCGATCCTTGTTTCGATCGGTTATTCGACCTGTTATTGGTGCCATGTCATGGAGCGCGAGTGCTTCGAGAACGAAGCAATTGCGCGCGTGATGAATGAAAACCTGGTCTGCATCAAGGTGGACCGCGAGGAGCGGCCGGATGTGGACGACCTCTACATGACGGCGCTGCAGATTCTCAGCGGCAGCGGCGGCTGGCCGCTGAACATGTTCATCGAGCCAGCCTCGCTCAAGCCGATCTGGGGGGGCACGTACTTCCCGCCGGAAGCGAATCCGAAGTTCGGCAACCGGCCAAGCTGGCCGCAGATCGTCCGCAACGTGAACCAGGCGTGGCGCAGCGATCGAGAGGGCATGCTCGAGCAGGCGGAGAACCTTGGCGCGGCTGTCGCCGATCAGATCGGCCAGGTCCGCCGGCCGGTGCGGATCGGGCAGGACCAGGTCGCCCAGGCCGTGTCGATGCTGCTGAACATGCACGATCGGGCGAACGGCGGATTCGGCCGGGCGCCGAAGTTTCCGCAGCCGGCGTACCTGGAACTGTTGCTGACTTTCCGCGACTATGCGGGCGATGACGAAACGCGGCGGGGGACCGATGGGGCGATCCGGCTGACGCTGGAGCGCATGGCGCTGGGCGGCATGTTCGACCAGGTGGGAGGCGGTTTTCACCGTTACAGCGTGGACGAGCGATGGCTGGTCCCGCACTTTGAGAAGATGCTCTACGACAACGGCCAACTGGCCGCGGTCTATGCCGTGGCGGCGCGGGAGTACGACGAGCCGCTCTTTCGGCGGGTGGCGCAGCGCTCGTGCGAGTACGTGCTGCGGGAGATGACGTCACCGGAGGGCGCCTTCTTCAGTGCGCAGGACGCCGAGGTGAACCACCGGGAGGGACAGAACTACCTGTGGACGCTTGAGCAGATGGAGCAGGTGCTGGGGGCGGAGGATGCGGCGCTGGCCGCCGAGGCGTACGGCGTCAAACTCGGACCGAACTTTCAGGATCCGCACCATCCGGATGATCCGCCGGCGAATGTGCTGTACTTGCCGCAGCGTGCGGAGCAAATTGCCGCGCGGCTGGGGATGGAGGAGCATGCTCTGCTCGGCCGCCTTGAACGGATCAACAGCGCGCTGTACGAAGCGAGGCTGAAGCGGGATCAACCCGGCCTGGACGACAAGATCCTGACCGGGTGGAACGGCCTGATGATCGCCGGACTGGCCACGACGGGACGTCTGCTGGCCGATGCAGGCGGTGACCGTTTCATTGAGGCCGCCCGCCGCGCGGCGGAGTTCATTTTGCGCGAGATGCGCGATGAACGCGATGGCCTGCTGCGGAGCCATCGCGCGGGGACGTCGAAGATTCCAGCCTTCTGCGAGGATTACGCGCTGCTGGTGCGCGGCCTGCTGGCGCTGCATCGTGCTGGACGCGATGAGGCGGGCGAATACCTCGATCGCGCCCTGGCTCTGGTCGCAGAGGCTGAGCATCTCTTCGGCGACGCCGAAACAGGCGCGTGGTACGACACCCGGGCGGAGCAGGAAGACCTGTTCGTGCGTGCCGCGTCGCTCTATGACGGCGCGATTCCCAGCCCGACGTCGGTCATGCTTAACAACCTCATCGATCTGTACGAGATCACCGGGGACGACGCCCACTTGCAGCGCGCCATCAGCGGCCTCCGCGCGTGCAGCGCATTTCTGGCCCGCTCGCCCGTTGGGGCGTGCGGCTCAACGCGGGCGCTCCTGCGCCTGCTGGCGATTGATGACGAAGCGGTCGCCGCGGCGCAGCCCGCGGACGCCGCGGCGGCGATGATGCCCGGGGCGGCTCCTGAGGATGCCGTGAAGGTGCTTGCGGACCGCGAGGTGGTCACGGTCGGGGCCGACAAGCCGGACGGCCTGGTCCTGCGGATTGAGATCGACGAGGGGTTCCACATCAACGCGGCGAATCCCGGCGGCGATGGGCTTGTCCCGTTCCGCGTCTTCATCGCGCACGGCACGGGCGTGAAGGCGTACGCGGATTACCCGAAGGGAACGCCGTATTCGCCGGCATGGGTCGAGGCGGACGACGAGGCGGCGCACATCCAGGTGTACACCGGGACCATTGATGTGCCGGTGGTGCTGGAGCGCGCGGGCGACTTCACCGGCACGCCTGTCATCGCGCTGACGTATCAGGTCTGCTCGGACGAGGCCTGCTTCACGCCGTCAACCGTGGAGCTGGACGTCTCGATCGAACGGGAGTAGACGTGGGTTTACGCTTTGGGCGAAGGCGCTTCGGCGGGCTCGCTCTTGCCGGGCGGGCGCTGCGGGATGAGCAGAGTCGTGCCGCAGTTGCGGCAGCGGACCTTCTTGCCGCGGGAGGAGACCGGCACCGTCAGGATGCGCCGGCAGTTGAGACTCGGGCACATGATGCGGATGGTCGCCTCGGTCATCGTCTGGTAGGCCTCCATATCCGGGATATCGGCCGGATAGAAGGGCATCTTGAGCGGGTGCGTTCTCGGACGTGCCGGTCCTATCGTCCGGTTGGCGCACGAGGATGATCCTCCCGGATGGAGCAGCGATGACGATGATGGCCAGCGGAGCGGACACACAGCGGGCAGGCGAGTTGGGGGGCGCGACGGGCGATGGCTCGTCGACGGCCGTCGTTGGCCTGCAGTGGGGGGATGAGGGCAAAGGAAAGGTCGTCGATCTGCTCGCCGACCAGTTCCACGCCGTCGTTCGGTACAACGGCGGCGCGAATGCCGGCCACTCCGTCGTGGTCAAGGGCGAGCGCTACGCGCTGCACATCGTGCCGTCGGGCATTCTCTACCCGGGCCGGCTGGCGATCATCGGGAACGGCCTGGCGGTAGACCCTGAGGCCCTCGTGAAGGAGGTAGAGGGGCTCAACGCGCGAGGGGTGGATACCTCCGGGCTCGTGGTCTCCAGCCGTGCGCACGTCGTGATGCCGTATCACAAGGCCGAAGATGCGCTGCGCGAAGGGATCCTTGCCGAGCGCGGCGGCTCGATCGGCACGACGAAGCGTGGCATCGGTCCCTGCTACGCCGACAAGGCGCAGCGCGCCACCGCCGTTCGGATCGGTGATCTGTTGCGTCCGGAGGTCTTGCGTGCCCGGCTGGAAGCAATCTGCCACTTCAAGAACGCCCTGCTCGCTGCCGGCGAGCACGTGGGTGACGGGGAGGCCGCGCGGTTCGATCCGCAGGAGCTGACCGAATGGGGCGCAGAGATCGGGCGGCGCATCAAGCCCATGGTGCGGGACACGACGTACCTGATCCACGACCTGCTTGCCGAAGGCAAGCGCATCATCTTCGAAGGCGCCAATGCCGCCTTGCTCGACGTCGACCACGGCACCTACCCGTTTGTCACGAGTTCCAGCACCACGGCGCAGGGCATTCCGGCAGGGACGGGCGTTCCTCCCCGGGCGATCGGCGAGGTGATCGGCGTGGTCAAGGCGTACTCGACGCGCGTCGGCAACGGGCCGATGCCGACCGAGTTGCTGGATGCGACGGGCGACCGCATTCGTGAGCGAGGGCGGGAGTACGGCACGACGACCGGCCGGCCGCGGCGGGTGGGATGGCTCGACCTGGTCGCCGTCCGCTACAGCGCGATGATCAACGGCGCGAGCGGAATCGCCCTGACGCTGCTTGATGTGCTCGCGGGCTTCGACGAGATCCAGGTTTGCACGGCCTACGAAACCGCCGACGGGCGGACGGACCGTTTCATCCCTGATGCACACGCGTTGGAGAGTGTGCGCCCGGTTTATGAGACGCTGCCCGGATTCGGCCAGGAGATCACCGAGGCGAACTCTTTCGACGATCTCCCACCGGAGGCCAGGCAGTACGTCCGCTTCATCGAGGAACGGGCCGGGATTCCCGTCAAGATCGTGAGCGTCGGCCCTGACCGGGCACAGACGATCCGCCGCGGCCTGTAAGTACCGCGGAAGAGGCGAACCGGGGGACGATGAAGGCGTAGGTGAGTTGCCCGCTTCCGGGCAACTGGCTCTGTCGAACTCGGTACATTTGAACGTCCCCCTCAAGGAAGTCCCGTGACTGAACGTGCAGTGAACGCGATGGAGGCCGCCGCGGCCAATGGCGTGAGTCCCTATGCGTCGGATCCTGAAGCGCTCGCGGTCGTCGAGCGCATGCGTCGCATCACGCCGAACGCCGACCCGCTGACGCGCCTGCCAGACGTTCACCCGGCCCGCATTCCACGCCACATCGCGATCATCATGGACGGCAACGGTCGCTGGGCGAAACAGCGGGGTTTTCCCCGCGTCTTCGGTCATCGCAACGGCGCAGCCTCCGTGCGCACGGTCATCGAGGAGTCCGGCCTGCTCGGGGTCGAGGCGCTGACGCTCTACTCCTTTTCACTGGAGAACTGGCGCCGACCGGCCGAGGAGATCGGCGGCTTGATGCTGCTGTACCTGACCTATCTGCAGGGCGAGCGCGAGCGCATGATGCGTGAGAACATGCGCTTCGTGCAGATCGGGCGCCGCGACAACCTTCCGGACGAGGTGCTGCAGGCCGTGGATCAGCTCGTCGCAGACACCGCTTCCAATACCGGTCCCACGCTCTGCCTGGCCGTGAACTACGGGGCCCGGGCCGAGATCGTGGACGCCGCCCGCTCGCTCGCTCGCGACGCCGCGGCGGGGCGCCTGGATCCCGAGTCCATCGACGAGGCCGCGTTCGCCTCCCGGCTCTACACGGCGGGGCTGCCGGACCCGGACCTGCTGGTTCGAACGGCCGGTGAGATGCGCGTCAGCAACTACCTGCTCTGGCAGATCAGCTATGCCGAACTGCACGTGACCGACGTGCTGTGGCCGGACTTCGGCATCGAGCAGCTGCACGCGGCGATCCGCGATTACGCGCGACGGCAGCGCCGATTTGGTGGGCTTGAGGAGCAGCACGCCTAGCCGAGCGCGGTGCTACTCTCTCTGCCCGTGCTCAGCCAGCGCCTCATCTTCGGCCCGATCATGATTGCCGCCCTGGTCGGCCTGATGTGGCTCGACGAGGTTGCCGGCCGTGTGCTTGTCAAGGTGGACGGGTTGGTGGCGCTCCCCAAAGGCGGGGTGCTCCTGCTGGCGGCGCTCGCCGTGGCTCTGCTCGTCGCACGGGAACTCGCGTACATCTTCCAGGCGGCCGGTGTCCGGGCGTCGGCTCGTTCAATGTGGGCCGCGGGGGCCCTGGGGCTCATCGGCTCCTGGATCGCGCCCGCCCTGAACGGTCATGGCGCCGCGGCGATGAACACCGCCATCGCACTGGCCCTGGTAGGGGGGGCCATCTGGCACATCCGGCACAAGCAGCTAGAGGGCGCCGCGGGGGCAATCGCCTCCACCCTCTTCGGGTTCGTCTATTTGGGGGTTCTGTTTGGATTTCTGCTCGCGCTGCGGCAGCATCAGCCGGCCTGGGTGATCCTCGGCATCCTTGTGGTCACGAAATCGTCGGATATCGGGGCCTATTTCACGGGCAGAGCCATCGGTCGGCACCACCTGATTCCCTGGCTCAGCCCCAAAAAAACCTGGGAAGGCCTTGCCGGTGGAATGGCGCTGGCGGCCATCCTCGGGGCGGTCGCGACGGTCCTCGGACGGGCCACGCTGCCGGAAGAGACGTTCCGGCTCACGCCGCTTGTCGGCTTTCTGGCAGGGGGTGTGGCGGGCATTCTCGGCCAGGCCGGCGATCTGCTGGCGAGCACCCTGAAGCGGGATGCACACCAGAAGGACTCCGGATCGACCATTCCGGGCTTTGGCGGGGTGCTGGACGTCGTGGATTCCCTCCTGCTCGTGGCGCCGGGGGCGTACTGGCTGCTGAGGCTCTAGAGAGGCCGCGGCCCAGGGTGCTCACGCGGAACAACCCGAATCCGGGGTAAATCTCTGGATGTCCCCGGTGTGCGGAAGGGCTTGCGGGTGCTATAGTTGTCTGTGCAGACAAGAGCGGTGGACATGCGACAACCGGGAAGTGAAACTTGGGCGAACGAATGAGCGAAACCATGCAGTTGCTGCGGCTGTTTCGTGTTGAGAAACAGTTGCGGGGTCTTCGGAGCCGGCTGACGACGGCAGAGCGGTTCCTCAAGCAACAGCAGGCGCAGTACGACGAGTTGGCACAGCGGGCGGGGGCAATCGCAGGACAACTCAGGCAGATCAAGGCTTCCATCGCCAACGAAGAGGGCGAGGTGGAGCGGATCGATGCGCGGATGGCCACGCTGCGGGAGCAGATGAACCAGGCCAAGACCGCCAAAGAGTACAACGCCTTCCTGTCCGAACTGAACAACTACAAGCAGCAGAAGTCAGACATCGAAACGGGGATGCTCGAATCGATGACTCGATCGGATGCGCTTGAGAACGAGTTCAAGCAGATCGAGGCCCTCCGCGAAGAGCGCGGCAAGATCGTTGAGCGTGCTCGCGCCGACCGCGACGAACGCGAGGGCGAGATCAAGGAACGCGTTGAGGAACTCACGAAGCAGCGCGAGGAAGTCGCCGCTGAGGTGCCTGGGCCTGCACGCGGCCTGCTCGACTCCTTGCTCGAGCGTCTCGGCGATGAGGCCATGGCGCCGGTTGAAGTGCTCGACCGTCGCAATCTGGAATACTCGTGCAGTTCCTGCATGATGACGCTCCCGATCGAGAGCGTGAACGCCATGTTGTCCGGGCGGATTACGCAGTGCGCCAGTTGCGAGAGCATCCTCTACACGGAGGAAGACCTGCTTTCGCGCAAGGCTGATCGGGCGGTTGCCAAGACCTGACCTGCCCAGCCGGTGACGCTGCCTTGTCTACAGGATGCGCATCCCGGCGTGACACGTCCGGTCTCCGGCGGCGGCTGAGTCGGTCAATCTGGCTGGGCGTCTTCCTGGCGCTCTGTTTAACGCTGCCCAAACTGGAGCAGGGCGACTTCAACGTCGACACCGGTCGTTACGCCGCCCTGGCCCTGCAGGCGTGGCGGAGTGCGGTCGGCGGTGAACCAGCGGCGCTGGTCACCCTCCGCGGCGGCGGCGACGTCCCGTACTTCAACAAGCCGCCACTGGTTTTCTGGCTGCACGGGCCGGTGCTCCTCGCGGCCGGTCCTCGCCTCTGGGCGGCGCGCCTGCCGGGGGTGGCCGCGGTCGTGCTCGCAGTTGTCTCGCTTTTCTGGCTGGCCGATCGCGCCGGCTGCAAGGGCCAGTCCGGCGACCGGCTCCGTCCGGCACGATCACCGCTTGCGCGGCGAGTCGCGGTTATCAGTGCCTGTGTCCTGGCGACGACGTACGCCTTCACATCCCTCAGCCACGCGATTTCTCCGGATCTCTGGATGACGGCGTTCATCGCCCTCGCATTTGTTCCGGCGGTGGAGGCGGTCCGCCGTGACCGCGGCGTGCTGCTTGCGCTCTCGGGGGTCGGCGTTGGGCTCGCCTTGTTGACGAAGCCGCTCGTCGCGCTCCTCGTTCCATTCATTCTGCTCCTGTGGCTGTGCGTGGAACGCCGCTGGACGTGGCTGAAGTGGGCGGGAGCCGCGTTGCTCGTTGCTTTGCTGATCGCTGCGCCCTGGCACCTGGCCATGGTCGCGCTGCATGGGCGCGACTTCGTGGATGAATATTTCGGCCGCGAGATCGTCAGCCGTGCCTCCGGCAACTTCACGGGTCTCAACGAAGGCGCGGCGAGCCCGCTCTATTACCCGCGCATTCTGCTGCAGACCTACTGGCCCTGGCTGCCGGTGCTGTTTGGGGCGATCATCTGGGCCATGACCGCCGCGCCGCGTCGCTGGCGGCCGTGGGTGCGACTGGCGCTGCTCTGGGGCGGTGTCTTCTTTGTGGCCATGCTGGTGCACCCCGATAAGCGGCCCCGCTACCTGGCAAGCATCTATGTCCCGGCCTCCTGGCTGATCGGCATGTGGCTCGCCTCGCTCCGCGCCCAGCGCTGGCGAAACGCGGTCGACTTCGGTCTCACCGTTGCCGCTCCCGTCGCCGCGGTTGTCGCGTTGCTCGTGGCGATTCTCCCCGTGCGGGTACACGGCGGCACGCCGCGGCACTGGCAGGAGTTCTTCGAGTGGCACGCCGCGACGGGCCACCCCGTCCTCTGGGAGGGTGGCTTCGGCTGGCCGGAGTCCTCTCGCGTGTACCTCGAGACCGGGCGGTGGCCGGAGCCGACGTTCGACGGTTTGAACAGGCAGGTGGCGTCGCCTCCTGCGGGCTCCCTGATTGCCTACCACGAGCGGCATGCCATCCAGCCCGGACTCGGCGAAGAGGTCGTCTTCGAGTCCGCCAACGGCGACGTTTACATCACGCGCCTCGCAGCGCCCCATTGGCAGCCTCGCGACGGCGACCTTGCGGACTAGAACAACGAGGACTCCTCCTCGGGATCATGCCCGGCGCCCGGCATCCCCAGGTGCTCAGCGCCGGCCCGCGTCAGCATACGGCCCCGCCGCGTTCGCGCGAGGAACCCGACCTGCAGCAGGTATGGCTCGACAACATCCTCGAGCGTGCCGGCATCTTCGTTCATCGTCGCCGCGACCGCCTCCAGCCCGACGGGCCCGCCGCCGTACGTCTCGGCGATGATCCGGAGGTACGACCGGTCGAGTTCGTCGATGCCCAGTTCATCCACCCCTTCCAGAGCGAGTGCATCGCGGACGGTCTCGCGCGTGACCGCGCCGCCCGAGCGCACTTGCGCGAAGTCGCGAACACGCCGCAAGAGCCTGTTGGCGATTCGTGGCGTCCCGCGCGAACGCTGAGCCACCATGCGCAAGGCGTCCTCTTCTGCGCCGGCGAGGTCGAGCAGCCTTGCGCTGCGTCGGAGGATCGTGTGGAGATCGTCCACGCTGTAGTACCGCAGATGGTGGGTAATCCCGAAGCGTGAGCGCAGCGGGGATGACACCAGCCCGGCGCGCGTAGTCGCGCCGATCAGGGTGAACGGCTTCAGGTGAATCTGCACGGTACGCGCTGAGAGCCCCGACTCTACCGGCACATCGATGCGGAAGTCTTCCATCGCCGGATAGATGAACTCCTCAACGGCGATCGGAAGTCGGTGGATCTCATCGATGAACAGGACATCGTGCGGCTCGAGACGGGTCAGTGCGGAGACCAGGTCCGTGCCGCGCGTCAACGCCGGGCCGCTCGTTCCGTGCAGGCGTGATCCCATTTCCTCGGCCACGACATGAGCGAGCGTGGTCTTGCCGAGCCCCGGCGGGCCGTGCAGCAGGATGTGCTCCACCGGCTCGTTCCGCTGCCGCGCCGCCGCGATCGCGATGGAGAGCCGTTCGATCAGCTCCGGCTGCCCGATGTACTCATCCATGCGCCCCGGGCGCAGGGACCAGTTGCGGGCGTCCAGTTCCGGGTCAGCGGCAGCGGAAACGAATCGTTCGGTGGCCATGCGAGGCGAGTTTATCGCGGGGTGCCGGTGGGCAGGCCCTTTTTCCGCCAGATTGCGTGCAGCTTTTCAGGCGTTGAAGGCTCCCACACCGCTCCGTCGGCCGTTTCCATGCGGGTGATCTGGCCCTCCCGGTTCAGGATCGCTGTCCGGGGCTCCTCCTCGGCGCGGTACTGCGTGGTCACGATCAGCGCACCGCCCGGGGCGGAGTCGCGCTTGACGCTGTCTCGCCGCAGCGCGATCGTCTCCGATGCGCTCTGGTACACGTAAAAGGCAAAGTCCGCGACGATCCCCTTGCGCGCCATGATGAACGGCATCAGGTGGCTCTCCACCTGCGACGTGTACCCCTCGTCGAGGATCAGCGGCTTGATCGTCCGGGTGGGCTGCCCCGCCGCGGCGATGTTCACCTCCAGTTCATCCCCATGCCGGTAGCCGGACTCGGTCGCCTGCGTGATCTCCTTCCCCTTCATGTCGCGAACCACAGTCCGCAGGTGCCAGGCCTCATTGTGCCGGTCGGGGCTGAGGAAGTAGATCCCCTCAAAGTCAGCGATCCCGTCGAAGCCGCTCACGTTGTCATCGATCAGCACGCGGCCGGCTACCCGTGCCAGGTAACCCTCCTGCAGTTCCGTCGCGCCCCATCGATCCCGGGGCTTGCTCGGATTGATCTCGCCGAGTCGTCCCTTCCACGCCCGGATGCTGCGATACCCCAGTTCCGCGGCGTCCGTCTGGTTGCCGCCCGGAGCGGGCTGGAAGTGTCGGAACCACCGCTCCCGTCCGTCGAGCAGGGCATTCCAATCGTCGACGGCCATGCCGGCCAGAAGGCTGACGCCCGCCTTGACCGCCGCGCCGCGTTCCAGCGCCATCAGGGCGGGGTCGCGAAACGTGGCCGACGCCACCGTCAACTCATACACGGCCCGGGCCCGTTCGGCGGCCCCTTCGGGGGCGACCAGCTCGAAGACAACGAACTGCCGGGCCGTCGGCTTGAAGATGGTGTACCCCCGAAACAGGCCCGTTCCGTCCGGTCCCGGGGTGTGGATGTAGACCCTCGCCGCCGGTTGATCGCCGATCCGCAGATCGTCGATCCGGTCCACGACCTCGGCCTGTGTGGCCTTGATGAACTGCCGCTCCTTGTCGACCTTGCCGTATGTCTCCTGGAGCAGGGCGATCGTCTGATCGAGGGCCTCGCCGATGGTCGCCTGGGCGTTGGCCGTGTCGTGGACCTGAAGGCTGATCATCCAGGTCCCATCCTCGGCCCGGATTCCGGCCGTCGTCTTCCCCCCGACTCTGGTGGCCTCCATGCGGGCATTGAGCGGGAGGTTCAGCGACAGACCGATGCTGTCAAAGTGGTGGACCTCGGGGGAGAGGGCGGGAAGGTCGGGCGAAGCCTGCTGAGCCGCGGCCGGCGCGGGCAGTGCAAGAAGGACCGCTGCGAGGAGGGCTGAAAATCCCCGAAATAAGGGGTAAGATGATCGGTTCACGGCGGGGCTCCTTCCGGTATGGTCTTCCAAGGATCGGTTCTGATCGGCGGCGGGCTGGCGAATCTTTCGCGTGTGGAGTGGCCCCGGTTTGACATCGGGCGGATTGCCGTTACCCTTCCTGACCCCAATCGCTAAGCGGGTGGGAGTGTTGCCGTACCGTCGGGCGGACAGGATGCCCTCTGCGGTGAGGCGACTCGTCGTTTCAACAAGCGTTTTTGCATTGGGCTGGATGCCCGTCAGGGTGCCGTAGTGTGCGAGCGTCGCACGCCGGCGAGGAAAATCCCCTGCGGGGGAAGTGGTTTCGAGTTGCTTTGAGTGGTGGTATGACCGGCGGCAAGATTCGAATTCGGATGGAGGCGTACGACCACCTGGCGCTGGATGCGTCCGCGCGGGAGATCGTTGACCACGCGAAGCGCACCAATGCGAAGGTGGCCGGCCCGGTGCCGCTGCCGACCCGCATCGAGCGCTACACGGTGCTGCGCAGCCCGTTCATCGATAAGAAGAGCCGCGAGCAGTTCGAGATCCGCACGCACAAGCGGATCATCGACATCATCGAGCCGAACGCCCGCACCGTCGAGGCGCTCAACCGGCTCGTGGTGCCCGCGGGCGTCTTCGTCAAGATCAAGGCATAGGGAAAGTAGAGGCCGGAGCGCACAGCGCCGGCCTTTTTCGTTTGAGTGAGTATTCGTAAGACTTCCTCTGCCCCTGCGACACCGCGGGGCACGAAGCAGGATGGTGAGACAATGGGACCGACGCTGCTTGGAACAAAGATCGGAATGACACGCGTCTTCAATGAGGACGGCGTGAGCATTCCCGTCACGGTGCTCCACCTGGAGCCCAACGTCGTGACGCAGGTCCGCACGCCGGATGTGGACGGCTATGCCGCCGTTCAGGTCGGCGCCGGCCAGATCAAGCCCCGTAACTCGACCATCCCGATGATCGGCCACGACGCGAAGGCCGGGGTTGCTCCCATGCGGCGCCACCGCGAGTTCCACATCGAGGATGGGGCACTCGGAGAGTACCAGCCGGGCCAGGAGATTGGTCTGGCGGTGCTGGAAGGCGTCAAGTACGTCGATGTCATCGCGACCAGCAAGGGCAAGGGGTATGCCGGCACGATGAAGCGGCACAACTTCAAGGGCCAGCCCGCCTCGCACGGCACCGAGCGTAAGCATCGCTCCCCGGGCTCGATCGGTGGTCACGCCACCAACCGCGGCTTCTCGGGCAAACTCAAGAAGGGCAAGCGCATGAGCGGCCACCTGGGCGCCGAGCGCGTCACGGTTCGGTCGCTTGATGTCATCCGCATCGATCTGGAGCAGAACCTGCTCCTGGTCAAGGGCCCGGTCCCGGGTCCGAACAAGGCCCTCGTTGAGGTCCGGCCGGCCGTGCGTCTGAATCGCAGCAAGGCGAAGAAGGCGGCGGGCTGAACAGATTGAAACGCCGGCGGCCGCGGAGAAGAGCGGCCGACGGGTTCGGAGGGTCTCCCTGCGAGAAACCGCCGAGCATGAACATACGCGGCAAGCCCGGGCCGTTGAGCCCGGGCGAACAAAGCCGAGTCGGGTCCGTGCCCTTCCGCAGTGATTGATGGCGGCGGGACGGACAGGCGAACCAAACGGGGCCGGTGAGTTGCCGGCCCCCGCGCAGCGCTCCAGCGGGACGCAGCGCGGCAGGAAGGCGTAGGACGAGGAAAGACACGATGGATGTCCCCGTCTTGGACATGAAGGGCAAAGAGGTCGGCTCGCTGAGCGTGGATGAAGCTGCGCTCGGTGGAACGATCAACCCCGCGCTCATCAAGCAGGCGTTCGTGATGTATCACGCCAACCGCCGTCAGGGGTCGGCGCGGACGAAGAACCGCCACGAGGTCGAGGGGTCGACCCGCAAGATCTACAAGCAGAAGGGCACCGGCAGGGCCCGCCACGGCGATAAGAAGGTCCCGCAGTTCCGCGGCGGCGGCCACACTTTCGCCAAGCGGCGCACCCGCGAGGACTTCCGCCAGACGATGCCGGTCAAGATGCGCCGCAAGGCCAACCGCAACGCGCTGCTGGCCAAGCTGGTCGACGGCGAGGTCAAGGTCATCGACGGCATCAGCTTCGCGCAGCCGAAGACGAAGGAGTTCAAGGCCTTCCTGCAGGCGATCGGCGTTGACCGCAGCGCCCTGGTCGCCCTGGCCGTGGACAACGAGGCGGCCCGCCTGTCGGCCCGCAACGTCGAGGGCGTTACGCTCTGCCGCGCGGACCAGCTCAACTGCTTCGACATGCTCAACAGCCGCTACCTGGTCATCGCCAGGGAAGACCTGGAGCGCTGGCTCACCGGGCCGAGCTCTC
This sequence comes from uncultured Phycisphaeraceae bacterium, assembly GCA_964460345.1. Classification (GTDB taxonomy): domain Bacteria; phylum Planctomycetota; class Phycisphaerae; order Phycisphaerales; family UBA1924; genus CAYWRO01. The sequence goes on from CAYWRO010000020.1 coordinate 32,798, forward strand.
AGACGGACAAGTCGGCGAAGGTCGCCCCCATGGGCGCTGCACGTGAGGAGGCCGCCTGATGGACGACATCATCGTCATCAAGAAGCCGCTCGTGACCGAGAAGAGCACGGTGGCCATGAACGAAGAGAATCGCTACGCGTTCCAGGTGGATCTGCGGGCGAGCAAGGACCAGATCAAGCGCGCCGTTGAGCGGCTTTACAACGTCAAGGTCGAAAAGGTCACGACGCAGATCCGCAAGGGCAAGCAGCGTCGCACCCGCTTCGGCTGGGGCCAGGAGCCGGACGTCAAGACCGCCGTGGTTCGCCTGAACGAGAAGGACACGATCGAACTGTTCTAACCCCCTGTGGCCGGATGCTTCCGGCCTGAAGGGGATCGAGGATTGCGATGGGAATCAGGATTTACAAGCCGACCAGCGCCGGACGACGGAACGCGTCCGTCAACGACCGGGTCGAGGTCACCAAGCAGAAGCCCGAGAAGTCGCTGCTGCGTCCCCTCAACAAGACCGGCGGTCGCAACCACCACGGCGTGATCACGTCACGCGGCCGCGGCGGCGGCGCCAAGCGCCTCTACCGCCTGATCGACTTCCGCCGCGCTGATCGCGACGGGATCGCCGGCAAGGTGGTCGGGATCGAGTACGACCCCAACCGCAGCGCGCACATCGCCCTCATCGAGTACACCGATGGCGTGAAGCGCTACATCATCGCCCCCGTCGGCCTCAAGCCCGGTGCGAAGATCGAGAGCAGCGCCAACGGCCCCGTTGAGCCGAACGTCGGCAACAACATGCGGCTGAAGGACATCCCCCTCGGCCTCGCGGTTCATTGCGTCGAGCTCCAGCCCGGCCGCGGCGGCCAGATGTGCCGCTCGGCCGGCATGTACGCCCGCCTGATGAACAAGGAAGGCCGCTACGCGACGTTGATGCTGCCTTCCGGCGAGCAGCGCCGCGTCCTGGCCGAGTGCCGCGCGACGATCGGTCAGGTCGGCAACTCCGACCACCAGAACCGCCGCCTGGGCAAGGCGGGCCTCAGCCGCCACCTCGGCCGCCGGCCCATCACCCGCGGCGTGGCCCGCAACCACAACGACCACCCGCTCGGCGGTGGCGAGGGCAAGAGCAAGGGCAACCGCACGCCGTGCAGCCCGACGGGTGTTGACGCCAAGGGCGGTTCGACGCGTGATCGGAAGAAGGCCAGCAGCAAGCTGATCATCCGGCGTCGCGTCAGCAAGCGTTACGGGCAGCGAAAGGTCTGATTGAACAGGTCGGCCCGCGGGCCGACGTCTGAGAGGTAAACGCATGGGACGCAGTCTGAAGAAAGGTCCGTACGTCGACGAAAGCCTGTACAAGAAGGTGCAGCGCCTGAACCAGACGGGACGCCGCGAGCCGCTGAAGACCTGGGCGCGCTCCTGCACGATCGTTCCGGAGTTCGTCGGGTTCACCTTCAAGGTGCACAACGGCCGCGTCTTCAACGACGTGTTCGTGACCGAGGACATGGTCGGGCACAAGCTGGGCGAGTTCAGCCCGACGCGGATCTTCCGCGGCCATACGAACAAGAAGGAAGGCATCAAGTCGGGCGGCTGAGCCGATTGGCCCCGAACGGCATTGAACAGAGGACATACCCGTGAGGATTCAAGGCGACAACCTGAAGCGCAAGGCCGAGGCGGCGGGCCTCTCCGTGGAGGAGCTGGCCCAGGCCATCGAGCGCACCGGGCTGGACGGCAAGCGGGCCGAATCGGCGGTGCGGAACTGGATGCGCGGCAACGACCATCCCCGCTGCAAGGCGGAGGACGTGCGGGCGCTGGCGACGGCCCTCGGCTGCCGCGTCACCGAGATCACGCGCTTCGAGAGCCAGATCCGGCACCACCGCGGCAGCCCCCGCAAGGCGCGCCTGCTGGCCGACCTGATCCGCGGCAAGGACTTCATCTCCGCGGAGAACATGCTGACGTTCACGACCAAGCGCGCGGCCGTGAACATCAGGAAGGCCCTCAACGCCGCCCGCACCGACGCCGAGGAGTACGGGGCACGGCTCGACTCCCTCTACGTCGCCCTGTGCACGGTCGACGAAGGCCCCACCATCAAGCGGTTCCAGCCCAAGGACCGCGGCCGGGCCCACCCGATCATGAAGCGCACCAGTCACATCACGATCGCCCTGCGAGAGCGCGCGACGGAAGGACGCTAATCCATGGGACAGAAAACCCATCCATTCGGCCTGAGAGTCGGCATCACCGAGGCGCACCGCAGCCGCTGGTACGCCCCCAAGGCGCTCTACGGCGAACTGCTCATCGAGGATGAGAAGATCCGCCGGTTCCTCGACAACCGGCTCAACCGCACGCCCCCGCACGCGGCGGTCTCCGACATCCACATCGAGCGGACGCGCGAAGAGTTGAAGGTGATCGTCAAGACCGCCCGCCCGGGCCTGGTCATCGGCCCCAAGGGCGCCGAGGTCGATCGCATCACCGAAGAGCTGCAGTACATGACGGGCCGCAAGGTCTCGATCTCGATTATCGAGATCAAGAACCCCGACCTGGACGCCACCCTCGACGCCGAGGTCGTCGCCGAGCAGCTCAAGAAGCGGATGAGCTTCCGCCGCGTCGTCAAGAGCCGCGCCGAGGCGTGCATGCAGGCCGGCGCCAAGGGCGTGCGGGTGCAGATCAGCGGCCGCCTGGGCGGCGCTGAAATGAGCCGCTCCGTCGACGTCCGCATGGGCTCGCTGCCCCTGAGCACGCTGCAGGCCAACGTTGACTACGGCTTCGCCGAAGCGATCACGACCTACGGCGTCATCGGCGTCAAGGTGTGGCTCTACAAGGGCTCGTACGACGAGTCGGCGGACGAAGAAGTGCAGTCGACCGCCGCGGGCGGCCGGGCGCGGGCTCGAGGCCGTCACTGAGGCAGGATTTTCAACGCACCACGCGTTTTCAGGATTTTGAGGAGTTGTAAGCCATGGCGTTGATGCCAAAGAGAGTCAAGCACCGCAAGGAGTTCCGCCGCACGCGGTCCACCGCGCGGAACGCCACGAAGGGAAACTACGTGGCGTACGGCGACTACGGCCTGCAGGCGCTGGACGGGTGCTGGCTGACGGCGCGTCAGCTCGAGGCGGGCCGAATCGCGGCCCAGCACTACCTGAAGCGTGAAGGCAAGCTGTTCATCCGTGTCTTCCCGGACAAGCCGGTTTCCAAGAAGCCTCTGGAAACGCGAATGGGCAAGGGCAAGGCGGATGTGGATTACTGGGCGGCGCGCGTGCGTTCCGGCACCATGCTCTTCGAGCTGGCCGGCGTGAACGAGCAGACCGCCAAGCGGGCCCTGGTGCGCGTCGCGGCGAAGATGCCGATCCGGTGCCGCTTCGTCGCCCGCCGGGTGACGGTGTGACGAACGCTGCAAAGCGGAGAAAGCGATGACGGGCGAAGAAGTACGCAAACTGAAGGACGAAGAAATCGCGCTTGAGGTGCGCCGCCTGCGCGAGAAGCTCTACACCCTGCGGACCCAGGCCGTGACGGAGAAGGTCGAGGACCTGTCGCAGTTCACCAAGATCCGGCGCGACATCGCGCGGCTCCTGACCGAGCGCAGCGCACGGGCGGCCAGGGCGTAACTCAAGGGAAGCGAGCAACCATGAGCGAAGAATCGCTGAAGGGAACGAGAATCGGCATCGTCGAGTCGGACAAGCGCGACAAGACGCGCAAGGTGGTGGTGCGCTACAAGGTCAAGCACCCCAAGTACGGCAAGTACGTCAGCCGCCGCACCGTGCTTCACGTCCACGACGAGTCGAACGAATCGCGCCTCGGGGACAAGGTCGAGGTCGCCGAGTGCCGGCCGGTCAGCAAAACAAAGTCCTGGCGCCTTGTCCGCGTCCTGGAGCGCAGCCCGGAGGCCGTGGGCGCCTGAGCCCGCCGCCGGAAGAACGGAAGTCACCATGCTTCAGCAGGAAACAAGATGTGAGGTCGCGGATAACTCCGGCGCGAAGATCGCCTACGTCATCCGCGTGTACGGCGGCTCCACCGCCAGCGGCCGCTTCAAGCGGCGCACCGCCGGCGTCGGCGACCGCGTGCTCGTCTCCGTGAAGAAGGCCCTCCCCGGGTCCGACATCAAGAGCGGCGACAAGTCCAAGGCCGTCGTGGTCCGCACCAGCAAGCCCACGCGCCGCGCCGACGGCTCGTACGTCAAGTTCGACGCCAACGCCGTCGTGCTCATCCAGGACGACGGCAACCCCCGCGGCACGCGCATCTTCGGCCCCGTCGCCAGAGAGCTGCGCGAGAAGAACTACATGAAGATCGTGTCGCTTGCTCCGGAGGTGGTGTGATGGCGATGCACATCCGCAAGGGAATCAGGGTCATGATCATCGCCGGCGACGAACGCGGCGAAGAGGGCACCGTCCTGAGCGTCGATCCCAGGAAGAACACCTGTGTCATCCAGGGACGCAACCTCAGGACCAAGCACCTGCGCCCCACGCGCGTCAGCCAGGGCGGCATCATCACCAAGGAGGCGCCCATCCACGTCTCCAACGTACAGCCCGTCGTTGACGGAAAGCCCACCCGCGTCCGCTTCGTCACAAAGTCGGACGGCACCAAGGTCGCCGTGGCGGCCCGCGGCGGCAAGGAACTCTGGACGCTCCGCAGCGCGAGCGCAAAGAACAAGTCGAAGTAATCGAGGTCTAACCGAAATGGCCAAGGACAAGGACAGCAAGAAGCAGGGCAAGAAGGCGGAGGCCATGCCCGAGCCCCCCAAGGGGCCGTGGCCGACGCCGCGCCTGAAGAAGATGTTCGACGAGCAGGTCTCGGCGAAGGTGGCTGAGCAGTTCGGCCTGGCCAACCCCATGCAGCGCCCCGTGATCGAGTGCATCACGATCAACGTCAACATGGGACGCCATCTGGACGGCACCAAGATTCCGCCCAACATCCGCCAGACCATTCTCGACACGCTCACGACGATCTCCGGCCAGAAGCCGATCGTGATCGCCGCGAAGAAGAGCGTCTCGAACTTCAAGGTCCGCGAGGGCTACGAGACGGCCGCCAAGGTCACGCTCCGGCGCGACCGCATGTGGCACTTCCTCGACCGCCTGGTCAACCTGGCCACCCCGCGAATCAAGGACTTCCGCGGCGTCAGCGACACCGCGTTCGACCGCCAGGGCAACTACTCCATGGGCCTCAACGAGCAGGGCGTCTTCCCGGAGATCGACATGACCCGGGTCACGTTCACGCACGGCATGAACATCAACATCTCGTTCCGCAACTCCAACCCGGAACTGAGCCGGATGATCCTGACGGAACTGGGCATGCCGTTCCGCAAGAAGGAGCAGGCGGCCTGAGCGTCGTCTGAAGGAAGGTAGCACATGGCAACGAAGGCACAGGTCGCAAAGTCACAGCGTACGCCGAAGTACAGCTCGCGCATCGTCCGCCGGTGCGAACTCACCGGCCGGGCTCGCGGGGTGTACCGCAAGTTCCGCGTCAGCCGCATCATGCTCCGAAAGCTCGCGCTGGAAGGCAAGATCCCCGGCATGCGAAAGTCGTCCTGGTAACTCACTCCAAAGAGAGACGGAAACACGTTCATGTCCCTCAACGACCCTATTGCTGACATGCTCACGCGGATTCGCAATGCTGCGGCCAACCGGTCCAAGACCGTGCTGTGCCTCAACAGCAAGGTGTGCCGCGGCATCGCCGAAGTCCTCAAGGAAGAGGGCTACATCGACGGCTACGACGTCGTCGAGGACGGCCGCCAGGGCAAGATCCGCGTTCACCTGAAGTACGGCCCCCGCGGCGAGATCCTCCTCCACACGCTCAAGCGCGAGTCCACCCCCGGCCGCCGCGTGTACCAGAAGGTGGAGGAACTGCCCAGGCCGCTCCAGGGGCTCGGCATCGCGATCATCTCCACCTCCAAGGGCGTGCTCTCGGATCGTCGCTGCCGCGTGGAACGCGTCGGCGGTGAGCTGCTGTGCACGGTGTCGTAACCACGAAAGGTTGAAGCCGATCGCCGCGCCAGCCGGGCGATTGAGGAGCAACAGACCATGTCAAGGATCGGAAAGAAACCCGTTGAAGTTCCCTCCGGGGTGAAGGTCTCGATCGGCGCCGGCCGCGAGATCACCATTGAGGGCCCCAAGGGCACGCTCAAGATGACCCATCGCCCCGAGGTGAACGTCGCCTGGGACGAAAGCGAGAAGCGGATCACCGTCGGCATCGATGAGAAGCGCATGGAGGACGGTGAGGCCAGGGCCTACTGGGGCACCACCCGCGCGCTGCTGGCGAACATGATCGTCGGCGTGACCAAGGGTTACGAGAAGTCGCTCGACGTCGTCGGCGTCGGCTGGGGCGCGCAGGTCCAGGGCAAGCAGATCCGGCTCCAGGTCGGTTTCGCCAACCCGATCTTCATGGACATCCCTTCCGGCGTCAACGTCGCCGTCGACCGCACCAATATCAAGATCTCCGGACCGGACAAGCAGACAGTCGGCCAGTTCGCCGCCGCCGTCCGGGCCAAGCGCAAGCCGGAGCCGTACAACGGCAAGGGCATCAAGTACACCGAAGAGGTAATCCGCCGCAAGGCCGGCAAGGCGTTCGGCGCCTGATAACGGAACAAGCAGAGGCACGACATGGACACCCCAAAGCAGAAAGCGATCCGTCGGCAGCGTCGCCACCGCGTCATTCGCAAGCGCGTCCGCGGCACGCCCGACAAGCCGCGCCTGTGCGTCTATCGCTCCAACAAGCACATTTACGTCCAGGTCATCGATGACCTGGCCGGCCACACGCTCGCCGCTGCTTCCTCGCAGGAGGAAGGGGCCACCGGCGCCAAGGCGGAAGCCGCCAAGGCGGTCGGACGCCTCGTCGCCGAGCGGGCGAAGCAGGCCGGAGTTCAGGCCGTCTGCTTCGATCGCGGCGGCTTCAAGTATCACGGGCGGATCAAGGCGCTGGCCGACGCCGCCAGGGAAAACGGACTGCAGTTCTGACCGGGACGCCGGCCTCTTCGCCGGCACGCCGGATCTCATTGAGAGCACCTCATGGCACAGATGATGGAAGAATCAACGGGGCTGAGCGATTACACGATCGGCATCTACCGAACGGCGGCGACGGTCAAGGGTGGCCGGCGCTTCAGCTTCGGTGCGCTCGTGGTCGTCGGCGATCGCAACGGCCGCGTTGGCTACGGCTACGGCAAGGCCAACGAAGTCCCCAACGCGATCGAAAAGGCGCAGAAGGCCGCCAAGCGGGCCCTCATCACCGTGCCGCGCATCGGCACCACGATCAACCACGAGGTTGAAGGGCGCTTCAGCTCCTCCAAGGTCCGCCTCCTGCCCGCCTCCCCCGGTACGGGCGTCATCGCCGGCGGCGTGGTGCGCAACATCCTTGAGATGGCCGGCATCAGCGACTGCCTCAGCAAGTGCTACGGCTCCACCAACGCACGCAACGTCGTGAAGGCCGTCTTCGACGGGCTTGAGCAGCTCCGCACGCCGGACACCGTCGCCTCGCTCCGCGGCGTCGAGCTCGGTGAGACCGACATCGAGGAGCGCATCGAGCGCGGCAAGGGATTCATGCCCGTCTCCGGCGGAAGCTCGGAAAAGGCACGCGCCCCCGTCAACACCGTCGGCCAGGATCGCCGGGGCGGCGCCCGCGGCGGACGCCGCGGCGGGCCGGGCGGCGGCCGTGGTCGCCGCACCGGAGAGGCCGCTCCCGAGGCGAGCCGCGAAGAAGCGGCGCCCGAATCCACTGAGTCCTGAACCGCATCAGACTTTTTTCTCGGGAGATCCCGATCATGATGATTCACGAGATCACGGCCAAGGCCGGTCGAAACAAGCAGAGCAAGCGGGTGGGACGCGGACGCGGCGCCGGTGGCAAGCGCGCCGGTCGCGGCCAGAAGGGCGCCGGCAGCCGTTCGGGCAACTCCCGTCGCGCTCAGTTTGAGGGCGGCCAGATGCCCTACTTCCGCCGCCTGGCCAAGTATGGCTTCTCCAATGCCCAGTTCACGACCAAGTTCTGGATCGTGAACCTCCGCAGCATTCTGGATCACGCCGACTTCGCCGGTGGTGGCGACATTTCCGCGGATTCGCTCATCAAGGCCGGCCTCATCCGCGACACCAGCCGCGATGTGAAGATCCTGGGCGATCTCGGCGACCGCAAGGTGGGCGTCAAGCTCAGCGTGACTGCCAGCCGCGTCTCCGCCTCCGCCCGTAAGGCCATCGAGGATGCCGGCGGCACCGTCAACGAGACCGGCACCCGCCGCGACCGCGTCCGAGGCGTCGATCGCAACGCCGAGGACAAGACCCCCAAGAACCTCACCAAGAAGCTCGGTCGCTTCCGCCGCCGCTCCGCGCCGGCGACCCCGGCAGCTCCGGCGGCCGGCGCTGAGACCGAATGACGGCGCGTCCGCCGCGGCGGACGTGAGGTGTTCGAACGAGTCACCGACGAGACCAGATGTTTCAGGCCCTCATCAACGTCTTCAAGATCGCCGAACTGAGGACCAAGATCCTCTTCACGTTCGCGATGCTGGCCGTTTACCGCATCGGCTTCGCGATCCCTCTGCCCGGGGTGAACCAGCAGCAACTGGCCGACTACTTCAAGACGATGGACCAGGAGGGGGACGTCATCGCCGGCATCGCCGCGCAGGTCTCCGTCTTCACCGGCGGCACCTTCTCCCAGTCGACGATCTTCGGCCTCGGCATCATGCCCTACATCTCCGCGGCCATCATCTTCCAGCTCCTTGCCTCCGTCTCGCCCAAGCTCAAGGCTCTTCAGAACGAGGGCCCCACGGGCCGTCAGAAGATCCAGGAATGGACGCGCCTGACCACGGTCGGGCTCTGCATCGTTCAGGCCATCGGCTGGCTGAAGTACCTCACCAGCGTCGAGGGCGGCCAGATGGTCTTCGCCGGGTACGCCTCCAACCCCGTCTGGTGGGTTATGGCCGTCACCGCGATGACCGCGGGCACGGTCTTCCTGATGTGGCTGGGCGAGCAGATCGACAAGTACGGCATCGGCAACGGCGTCTCCCTCATCATCATGGCAGGCATCCTCGCCGCCATGCCGCAAGCCTTCCTCTGGCTGTACAGCAACTTCGAGCCGGGCGACCCCAACAAGCTCGGCTTCATGGGCCTGTTCTTCCTGCTCGGCGGCTTCGTGCTGGTCGTGGGGGGCTCGGTGGTTATGACCGTCGCCCAGCGGCGGATTCCCATCCAGCAGGCCAAGCACACCCGCGGCCGGCGCGTCTACGGCGGCCAGCGCTCCTACCTGCCCCTCCGCGTCAACCACGGCGGCGTCATGCCGATCATCTTCGCCTCGTCGCTGATGATCTTCCCCTCCATGATTTTCAACCTGCTCCAGCAGCAGGCCCAGGCGGGCGGCGCCGGCGGCTGGTGGTTCTCAACGGTCTCCTGGCTGAATGAGAACCTCCAGATGGGCGAGTTCCTCTATGTGCTCATCTACATCGCCATGGTCTTCTTCTTCTCCTACTTCTGGATCACCGTCCAGTTCAACCCCGAGGAGATGGCCAAGCAGCTCCGCGACCACGGTTCGTTCATCCCCGGCCTGCGCCCCGGACCGCGCACGGCCGAATACCTCGAGACCGTCATGGAGCGGATCACGTACGTTGGGGCGACCTTCCTGGCCGTCATCGCCGTGGTCCCGATGGTCGTCAATCGCTCCCTGAACATCGACTACTCCGTCACCCAGTTCCTCGGCGGCACCGGCCTGCTGATCGTGGTCTCCGTCGGGCTGGACTTCATCCAGCGGGTCGAAGCCAACCTGCTCATGCGCAACTACGCCGGCTTCCTCAGCGGAGGCGACGGCGGCTCCGGCCGCCGGATGAGGGGCCCCGGGGCCTGAGCCCGCGGGGCAGTGGGGGGATCAGGCGGAGGAGGGGGCGGAAAAATTGGGGAAGGGGGGCCGGACGGCTGGGCAAAATGGCTCCACAGCCGGCCGGTGCACGCCTACGATTACTTTCGCCCGCTTTTAAGGGCGGGAAGGACGAGACGCAATGAAGGTAAGATCAAGCGTCAAGAGGATTTGCAGCAAGTGCCAGATCATCCGGCGCAAGGGGAAGGTGCGCGTGATCTGCAAGGCGGACCCCAAGCACAAGCAGGTGCAGGGCTGATCCGCAATCGCTGACAAAGGCATCGATTTACACCGACCGGCAGGAGTTCGCACGTGCCCCGTATTGCAGGCGTTGACATTCCGGACAACAAGAAGGCGCTCTACTCCCTGCAGTACGTGCACGGGATCGGGCCGAAGTTCGCCAGGGAGATTCTCGCCGAGGCCGGTGTCGATCCCGACATCCGTGCCCGTGAGATCACCGAGCAGCAGATCGCCGCGATCAACGCGATCCTCGACTCCAGCTACATCGTCGAGGGCGCTCTCCGTCGCCAGGTCTCGCAGAACATCCAGCGCCTCCGCGACATCCGCTCATATCGCGGCGACCGCCACCGTCGCGGCCTGCCCGTCCGCGGCCAGCGCACGCGCTGCAACGCCCGCACCCGCAAGGGCCGCAAGAAGACCGTGGCCGGCAAGAAGGGCGTGAAGGCCAAGTAATGATCTTGCCCGGCCCACTGGGTCGGGATGAATGAAACACGTTCGGGTACGACCCCCTGGGGTCGGACGATCCGAGGAGAACCAATGGCGAAGAAGGCCAAGAAGATCCGCAAGAACGTTGTCCGTGGCATCGCCCACATCAAGGCGACCCACAACAACACCATCGTCACCGTCACCGACACCAACGGTGAGACCCTCTGCTGGGATTCGGCCGGGACGATCGGCTTCAAGGGCGCCCGCAAGGCGACGCCCTTCGCCGCGACGCGTGCGGGCGAGTCCGCCGGCGAGAAGGCCCGCAAGATGGGCGTGACCGAGGTGGAGATCCGCATCAAGGGCCTCGGCGCAGGCCGCGAGTCGGCCGTCAACGGCCTGACCTCCACCGGCATCCGCGTGACCGCGGTCGAGGATCACACCCCGATTCCGCACAACGGCTGCCGCCCCCGCAAGAAGCGGCGCGTCTGACCTCCCGTGCTGGCATGCTCAGGCTTATCTTGAGCATGCTCCGGGCTTGAACAACTGAATGGTCGCTCGCGCGACAGAAGGGGAGCCAGGCCGACACCGGCAGGCCCGGGTCACCCGTTACGATGCGAGCGCTGGCCGTGAAATGGCTTGCCGGTAACGGACGGTGTTATCATGAGAATTCGCTGGCGCGGGCTCGAACTGCCCACCAAGGTCGCTTCCGATCCGAAGTTTCGCTCCAACACCTTTGGGCGCTTCGCTGTCGAACCGTTTGAACACGGCTTCGGCACCACCATCGGCAACTCCCTCCGTCGCATCCTGCTCTCCTCCCTTGAAGGCGCGGCCGTGACGGCCGTGAAGATCAAGGGCGCTGAGCACGAGTTCACCTCGCTCCCCGGCGTGATGGAGGATGTCACCGACATCGTCCTCAACGTCAAGGGCCTGATCGTCAAGATGGATTCCGATGAGCCCAAGACGATCCGCCTGGCCGCCACCGGTCCCGGCGACGTCACCGCCGAGCTCATCGAGGCCGATCCTTCCATCACCGTCCTCAACCGCGATCACGTCGTCGCCACGCTCACCGAGCCGGTCGACTTCGAGATGGAGCTCCGCGTCGGCAAGGGCCGCGGCTACGTCCCGGCCAGCGAGCAGTACAACGACGCTGACGAGCAGGAGATCGGCGTCATTCCCGTCGATGCGATCTACTCCCCCGTTCAGCGAGTCCGCTACAACGTCGAGGAGACCCGCGTCGGTCAGCGCACCAACTACGACAAGCTCGTCATGGACATCTGGACCAACGGCACCGTGACGCCGGAGATGGCCCTTGTCGAGGCTGCCAAGATTCTCCGCAAGCACCTCAACCCCTTCGTCCAGTACTTCGACGTCGGCGAGGAGCGCGTGAGCGATGAGGCCGCCGCCGCCGCCAGCGTCGATGAGGAACTGATCCGCAAGCTCAACATGCCGATCGGCGAACTCGACCTGTCCGTCCGCGCCGCCAACTGCCTCGAGTCGGCCCGCATTCAGACGGTCGCGGACCTGGTCTCCAAGAGCGAAGCCGAGCTGCTCAAGGTTCGCTCCTTCGGCCGCACGTCGCTTCGCGAGGTCAAGCGCAAGCTTCAGGAGGTGGGGATGGACCTGGGCATGGAGCTGCCCGAGGGTGTGTCCCTTAGCTCCGGTTCAGACTGATGAATACAGTTTCCGCCGCGCCCCTGACCGGGCGCGGCGGCTTTCGAAGGAAAGCAGGAGTTCACCATGCGTCACCGTAAAGCCGGTTACCACCTCAATCGGACCCCCGCCCATCGGACGGCGATGCTCCGTAACCTGGCTGCCGGCCTCTTTGAGCACGGCCAGATCACGACCACCGTCCCGAAGGCCAAGGCCCTACAGCCCTTCGTCGAGAAGATCGTCACCGCCGCGCGGCAGGACACGCTGGCCAATCGCCGCCGCGTCATCGCCAAGCTCGGTGGTGATCGCTGGGGCTTCGACTGGCTCTACGTAGACAAGCACGCCGACGACGGCGAGCGTCAGCGCGTCGAGCGCAAGCGCGAGCACGCCGAGCAGTTCTTCAAGCTGCCCGAGTCCGAGCAGGTCGAGCGGAACCGCTACGGCGAACTCCGCAAGGCCCCCAAGCTCGTCCGCCACATCTTCGAGAACGTCGCTCCGCGCTTCAAGGACCGGCCGGGCGGGTACACCCGCATTGTCCGCCTCGGCCAGCACCGGATCGGCGACGGCACGGAGCTCTGCGTGATCCAGTTCGTCGGCGCGGAAGAGGGCCCGGAAGTGGGGGGCCGCCCCAGCCGCCGCCGCCGGATCGCCGATAAGCGGACCGCCTACGCGGCCAGCCTCCGCAAGTCCGCGAAGGCCGCGGAGCCCGCCGCCGCGGCTGCCGAGCCCGCACCCGAAACCACCGGCGAGGCCGCCGAGGGTTGAACAGGACAGCCGCATCCTTTTTCGGAATTTTCCAGGCGCCCCGTCAGCAGACGGGGCGTTTGTACGTTATACTGGGTATCTGATTCCTCACGCGCCCCGCTCGGGGGCTGGTTTGCCACGAACAACCGTTTCAAGGAGCAAGAAGATGAACTGCAAACTCGTTCTCGCCGCCCTCGTCGCAGGTGCCTGTTTCTTCGTCGCCGGCTGTGCGGATGATGATGCCGCCGCCATGAAGACCCAGGATGCCCCGATCACGGCTGCTGACACCAAGGCCGATTGCGCGGCCACCTGCGCCGACAAGGCCGCCTGCGCCGCCACCTGCGAGAAGGGCGAGGTGAACGCCGCCGAGACCAAGTCCGGCTGCTGCACCAAGAAGTCCGATTGCTCCAGCAAGGATGAGGTCAACGCCGCGGAGACCAAGGCGAAGACTGGTTGCTGCTCCAGCAAGGGCGAGGTCGCCGCTGCGGAGACCAAGGCCAAGACTGGCTGCTGCTCCAAGAAGGCTGAGTAAGCCTCATCCCCAGACAGTACCGAATGGACTCGCCCGCTCCGGTGCGCCGGAGCGGGCTTGTTTTTGCGCCGCCTTCTCACGCGGGTTAGGGCCGTTCCTCGCCTACACTGCCCGCCCGATGTCCGAGACCCTCGAAAAGCTGGAACAGGCCGGCCTCGCTGAACTCGCCGCGGCGGCCGACGCCGCCGCGCTTGAGCAGTGGCGGATCGCCTACCTCGGCGCGAAGGGGCGCCTCAAGGCCGCGCTCGCCGCCGTGAAGGAAGTCCCGCAGGACCAGCGTCGTGAATACGGCCAGCGCGTCAACGCGCTCAAGGCAGCCTTCGAGCAGGCCTTCTCCGATCGTCAGTCGGCGCTCGGCGCCGCCTCAGCCGGCGGCGGGCAGGCCGCCGGCCCGCGCCTGGACGTCACCGAGCCCGGTCTGCTCGCGGCACAGGAACTTGGACGTCGCCACATCATCACGCGCGTCCGCGATGAACTCGTTGAGGTCTTCGCCCGCATGGGCTTCCAGGTCGCCGAGGGCCCCGAGCTTGAGGACGACGAGCACAATTTCGTGAAGCTCAACATTCCTCTCGAGCACCCCGCCCGCGACCCCGTCGACAACTTTTACATCGATGACCCCGCCTCCAGCGACCGGCCGCGGATGCTCCGCAGCCAGACCTCGACGGTGCAGATCCGCGTCATGGAGACGCAGAAGCCGCCAATCAGGGTCGTCTCGCCCGGTCGCGTCTACCGCCCTGACACCGTTGACGCCACCCACTCGTTCATGTTCCACCAGATCGAGGGTCTGGCGATCGACCGCGGCGTGAGCATGGCGGACCTGAAATCCTGCCTGCTCCACTTCGCCCGCGCCTACTTCGGTCCCGGTGCCGAGGTGCGTCTGCGTCCCAGCTACTTCCCCTTCACCGAGCCTTCGGCCGAGTTCGACATGAAGATCGCCCTCAAGCCGGGCGAGCCGGCCCGCTGGATCGAGCTTGGCGGCTGCGGCATGGTCGACCCGGCCGTGCTCGAGGCCTGCGGCATCGATCCGGAAGAGTGGACCGGCTTCGCGTTCGGCTTCGGCATTGAGCGACTGGCCATGGGCAAGTACGGCATTCCGGACATCCGGATGCTCTTCGAGAACGACTTGCGCTTCTTGCGACAGATCTGACCGGGACGCACTGCAGAGAGTCGTCAACGCGCATTGCTGCGCATTGCACAAGTCTCGGCCTGGCCGTCCCTGATCTGACTACTCCGCGTCGATCTGGAGCTGCCGCGGCTCCGCCGAGGCGATCAGGCGGATCACCGGCGTATCCGGCCCCACGGCGACCTCCAGGTCATCAAAGTCGTTCGGGACGATGGTCAGGTCGATCGTCGCGCGCACCAGCCGCGGCCCCGGCTCATACTCCATGACAAACCGGGCGTACGCGAGATCCCGCAGCAGGGGGTACTCCTCGACGACCTCGGCCGGCGCGACGTTGTTGTTCAGCCGCACGTACCAGAGCTCCATGTCCCCATCGTCCCCGCGTGCCTCGATGCGCGTGATGTGATTGAGCGCCGCCAATTGCGGCTCGCGAAACTCGATGAAGTTCGGCACTTCCGGATGCGACGAGTCCATCGGGTTGAACTCCGGATCGAAGAAGTCGGCCGGATACGGCCCGAACTCCGTCCCCGTCCGGATCATCGCCAGCAGCCGGTGCATGACGATGCGCGAGACCACGTGGGTCGAAGCGGACTCCGTCGTGTGCTGATAGCTCCGCCACGAAGCGTCAAAGGCGCTCAGCGTGGCGGCCAGCAGCGTCGCGCTGATCGTCAGCGCCACCAGCATTTCCACGATGCTGAAGCCGCGGCGAACCTGCGCCCGATTGGTGTGCATCGTCTGCATCAGTCACGTCCTTCCCTGTAAGTCGCCACCCGTCGTTGCGCGCTCAGCGGCAGCATGATGCCGTCCGGCATCGGCAGCGAGGGATCCCAGTTCAGGATGATCCGCCCATACCCGTAGAACGGGATGGGCTCCGAGCCCGCCGGCTGCGGCTGGTTGTGCGGCACATCCGGCAGGCCGTCGCCGTCCGTGTCCCAGCCGACGATGCGCTCGCCGTTGTGGATCGTCAGCCCTTCCGGGTCGAGTGATTCGGCGTCACCGTCCTCCGGACCGAAGTACCCCAGCGTGGCGTTGAAGGCCGCCGGGTTGCCGACCGGCTCGCCGTACTGCTGCAGCGGCCCCTCGCCGAGGACGGGCTGGAACGTCAGCACGAGCGAGCCGTCGATTCGCGCGTTGCCGCGGACGTCCAGGATGCCCGCGACGATCGTTCCCTGCAGCCGCACATCCTGCGGATCGCCGTGCATCGTCCCCGTGTACGTGTCGGTGGGGGAGTTGAACTGCCCGATGTCCACCGAATAGTTCGGCAGCATCAGGCTGCTCTTGGCCGTCTCCTCCGCCTCATCGTCGTCCAGGTCGAAATCGGGGTTGTAGGGGTCCGTCGGGTGCTCGCGCAGGAAGCGTGTCGCCCCTGTGAACTGCAGCTTGTTGCGGGCGTGCGTGTACTCGGCCGGAGCGTCGGAGACCACCGACCCGATGAACAAACAGTCGTGGAAGCGGATGTTGTTTGAATACAGCTTCGTGTTGCGATCACCGCTGTCCTTCGTGCGCAGCACGCCGTGAATGGTCGGCGGATCCGGGAAGTCGTCGTAGTTATCCGGCCCGTCAGCGACGTTCCCCGTCGTGTACCGCAGGAAGTCGCTCTTGTCGAAGGGGCCCGTCGAGTACACCGGCCGGTTCAGGGAAGGATCCCAATCCATACGGCCGTAGATCGCCCAGTTGTCGTGCGTATTTTCCTGGTAGCTGCGGATCCACGTCACGCCGACGAAGGTGCAGTTGACGAACAGCCCGTTGTTCCCCTCCGGAATCTGTACATTCCGGAAGGTCATGTTCTCGTACCGCGGCCGGTAGTAGTAGTCCGTGTGCGTCGGTGCGTTGAAGGGCATCTTCTCCCAGATGTGCTGGCCCGTCATTGTCACCACATACGCATCGTCGAGGTCCGCCCGGAAGTACCGCGGCTGCGTCTCGTCGTTGTCAGACTCAAGGTACGTCGCCAGGCTCGCAACATTGATTTCGAGCTCGTTGGCGACCTGCTGCTCGAATGACTGTCCGTCGGCCAGGTCCGTCAGCGGGCTCTGGCTGATGAGGAAGTCATCCGCCGTGAGCAGCGGGAGTTCGTCGAGCCCCGCGCCGAACTCCACGGCCGGCTTCTCGGCCTTCGGCACGATCGGCCCGTTGATGTACTGCTGGTAGTCCCCGTGCTCGGCCTGCCACGCCGCGGCGGTCGTCCGGAAGACCACGCTTCCGCGGATCTTGGCGTACACATCCATCCGATCGATGAACCCGTCGCGATAGCCGAGCTGGCGGTCCGGGTAGACGTCGTTGAGATCGTCGTAATCCAGCAGCGCCTCGCCGTCATCCCAGCGACCGTTGTTGTTCGCATCGTGGTACCCGAAAACCTGGTTGCGGTTCCGGTCCGGGTACGCCGAGTCGATCAGCAGCGCCAGGTCGTCGTCGGCCGTGAACTCGGGGCTGAGCCCTTCCGCCGGCGTGCCCACCGTCAGCGCGGTGGAGAGAACCAGCCGGCCATCTCCGTCCGTGTCGTAGTGGGCGATGAAAAGATCGAACTCATCAACGTACCCGTCTCCCGTCACGTCCGTCATCCCGGCCGGAATGCCGGCGCCTTCTTCCGAGTGGTCGACGCGGAGGCGGCCGTCCCCGTCGCCGTCAACGGCCTGCACCGCTTCGGAGAAGGCGTCCAGCTTCGCATCCAGCGTCGCCGAAAGCCCCCGGAAGTCCGAACGCACGAAGACCGGGTGTCCGTTCTCGAACGTCACATCGTCGAAGACCCCGCCGATGCTGCCGTTGATCTGCACATTCTTGCCGATCATGATGCGGCTCGGCGACAGCACCGCGTGCCCGTGCCGCTTGACGATCCGGAAGTCCTGCTGCATCACGCGCGTCAGCGGGCGGAACGATCCATCCGTCCGGTTGAAGCCGTAGTGGTAGCTGCTCGTGGCATCGCCCACGGATGCGTACCCCGTCACGATGATGCGGATGTCGGTTCCATTGCGCAGCGGCGCGTACGTCACCTGGTAACCCGCCGGATGATCGGTCGAGGAGCCCGTTCCGCCGCCGATCGCGACCACCGGCGTTGTCAGCCAGTGGTCGGAATCGAACACGGTCAGGTCCGTGCCGACCGGTGCGGTGTGTATGGTGGCCGAAGTCGGCGTGCCCGTCATGGCGACCGTGTTGTTGTCGGCGTCGAAGGCGTTCCGCAACGCATCGATGATGCCGCCCGGGCTGCCCACCTCGGGGTGCCCGCTCGGCGGAGGCAGCACGCGCACCTCGCCATCGCCGCCACTGGTGATCTCCCCATGCGAGTAGTTGCCGATCCACATGCGATTCGCAAAACCGGCGTCGATCGTGCCCCGCTCCACGACGAAGCGCGAGCATGCGTCCTGCAGACGCTTGATCGCCACGTCCATCCCCGTGTCCGCGGCTCCCATCGCCCGCGTCACCTGCATGTGCGTCGCGGCCGTGCGAAGGTTCCCCTGGCTGGCGATCGCCATCGCCACCGCCAGCGACCCGAACATCACCATGAACATCATGGCGAGAATCGAAGCCACGCCCCGCTGCCGGGACAACGGCCGGCGCAGCCGCTTACTCACCCGCGTCGTCCTGTGAATCCTCGCCACGAACCCGCTCCCTTCGCCTCGCGATCCGATACCACCAACCCACAACCAACACGTCGCCATCAGTGATCCGCCATCCGGCGCTCTCTCATCACGGAACCACCCACACGACCGTGGCAATGTCGCTTGCAGTTGCCGTCCCGGGCGCCTGGTACGACACCGTCACCGACACGCGCAACGGAAACCCATCCACCGGGACGCCGTCGAAGGTTGCATCGCCCGCGATCGTCGCATCGTCCTCCATCACCTGGCCCGTGTCGAAGGGATGCAGCTTCTCCACCTGCACGAACTGCGACCACCCGCGCAGCGGCGCTGGCATCCCGAACATGTCCACCTCGGCCGAGCCGTCCGCCAGGATCATCGGAACCGGGTTCCCCGTCGCGTCGATCGGCCCCGGTAGGTCGTTGTCATCCAGCCCCTCCGTCCCCTGCCACGAAAACAGCAGCCCCGTCGACAGCGGCCCGTCGAAATCGTCCACATCGTCGAAGTCCGCCAGCGTCACCTCCCCGGCATCAGGACCCCACCCGTGCAGATCGCCGCCCGCATCCAGGTACAGGCCCGTCACCGGGTCGTGCCGCGGCAGGCCGCGCATGTACTCGCGGATCTCATTGGCCAGGTATGTCGCCTGGGCCGCGTTGGTCGACCAACTGTTGGCCCGCAGGAACGCCTGGTGGGCTTCGATCAGGGCCAGCACGCCCACGCCGATGATTACAGTCGCCAGGGCCGCCTCCAGCAGCGTGAAGCCGCCTCGGGCGCTGCCGCGTCGGGCCGCGGCCCGCGGGCGCTGCCCAGCCTGCCCCCCCGGCCTCACCGCAATGGTCATACCGTGCATGTGCGCGTTCCTTGTGCGACCCTCCGTCTTCGTGCGGCCGCGCGGCGTCCGACGCCGGGCGCGGCCCGCCCCACGGCCATATCGGTCACTTCACGATCTGGCTCATCTTGAAGATCGGCAGGATGATGGCCATCGCGATGAAGCCGACGATTGCACCCATCACAACGATCATGAGGGGCTCGATCAGCGACGTCACCGCCTTTATTCGGTCCTTGAGCAGCTTCGCGTAGTACCGCGAAATTTCGTCCAGCACCTCGCCCAGCTTACCGGACTCTTCACCCGCCGAGATCATCTGCACCACGCTTCGCGGCAGCAGCGTCGTCTTGTGCAGCGGCGCCGCGATCTTCTTACCCTGCTTCACGCTGGAGTAGACGTTCTTCCACATCGTGTGGTAGAGCCGGTTGCCGGAGATGTCGCCGGTGATCACCAGCGTGTCCAGCATCGGCACGCCCGCGTTGATGAGCTGCCCCATCGTCTGCAGCGAGCGGCTGATGTACAGCGCCCGGAACATCGACTTGATCACCGGCAGCCCCAGCTTCAGCCGGTCGAACCAGAATCCGCCCACCTCCGTCTTCGCGAAGACCCAGATCGCAATCACCAGCCCGATCAGCGCGGCAACCACGAAATACCAGTTCTCCACCATGAAGTCCGACAGCGACATCAAAAACTTGGTCGCCCACGGCAGCGCATCTTCCTTCCCCTCGAAAACCGCCGCGAACTTCGGCAGCACGAACGTCAGCAGGAAGATCGTCACCGCAACGGCGAGCGTGCCGATCACGCCCGGGTAGATCGAAGCGCCCACGACCATCTTGCGCGTCTCGATCTCCTGGCTGATGTACCCCGCGATCCGGTCCAGCATCCCCGCGAACGAACCGGACATTTCCGACGCCCGCACCATGTTCACATACAGCGGCCCGAACAGCTTCGGGTGCCGCGCAATCGCCTCGGAAAACTGCTTGCCGGATTCGACGTCGGCTTTCAGCCCCAAAATGATGCGGCGGAACGTCGGGTGCTCGGTCTGGTCGGCGATGCCCTCCAGGGCCGCGCGCAGGTTGATGCCGGCGCGGATCATCACCGCGAGCTGTGTGGTGAAGTCCAGCACGTGCTTGGTCTTCGGCTTGCCGGCGTTCATCTCCCGCAGCCGCTCGAAGGTCGAGGACTTGATGAAGCTGGCGTTCGCCGGCGCCACGCTCAGCACACGCACGCCTTGGGCGCGCAGCGCCGACGCCGCGGCCGTCGCGTTGTCGGCGCTGACGACCCCCATCTGAAGCTCGCCACGCGCCGTTCTGACTTGATATTTGTAACTCGGCATCGTCGTTTACGCCTTCAATCCAGGATGCCCCGCTGCTCCATCGACTCTGCTGCTCATCCCGGCGCTCCGCGCCTTGCCCCGCTGGCCTCCGGCCGCCCCCCCCAGACCGGAACCTCGCTCAGGCCACCAACTGCCGCTCCAGCTTGTCCGGGAAGGCCGCCTGCGCAATCGCATCCTCACGGCTGATCGCGCCGTTGAAGTACAGTTCCGCGATCGACGTGTCCAGCGACGTCATTCCGATGGCGCGGTTCGTCTCAATCACGTTCGGAATCTCAAACGTGCGGTTCTCGCGGATCAGGTTCCGCACCGCCGGCGTGCACAGCAGCACCTCCACCGCCGGCACCATGCCCGGCTTGTCGATCCGGCTGAAGAGCGTCTGGCTGATCACCGCCTGCAGCGTGTTGGCCAGCATCGAGCGGATCTGGTTCTGCTGCCCGCCCGGGTACATGTCGATGATTCGCTCCACCGTCTGCGACGCGTTCACCGTGTGCAATGTCGAAAGCACCAGGTGGCCCGTTTCCGCGGCGGAGATCGCCAGAGCCGTCGTCTCCAGGTCGCGCATCTCACCCACGAGGATGATGTCCGGGTCCTGACGCAGCGCGTGCTTCAGGCCGCTGGCGAAGCTGGGCATGTCCTGCCCCAGTTCACGCTGCTCGATCACGCACCGGTTCGACTGGAAGGTGTATTCAACCGGGTCTTCCAGGGTGATGATGTGCTTGCGATACCGCTCGTTCATCGCCTGGATCATCGCGGCGAGCGTCGTCGACTTACCCGAACCCGTGTCCCCCGTCACCAGCACCAGCCCGCGCGGCAGGTACGTCAGCCGCGCGATCACCTCCGGCAGGTTCAGCGCCGCCAGCGGCGGAACCTTGGTCTTGATCGTTCGCATCGCGATGCCGATCGACCCGCGCTGGCAGTGCGCGTTCACGCGGTATCGCGCGTGGTCGCCCTGGAACGAGAAGTCGGCGTCCTTCTGACGCTCGAAGATGTCGATCGCTTCCTTGCTGGCCATTTCCTCCAGCAGGCTTTGGGCGCCCTCCGGCGTGATCACCGGAAAGTCCATCGCCGTCATCACGGTGTGAACGCGCATCACCGGCGGGTGTCCGGCGATCAGGTGAATGTCCGACGCATCCGCCTCGTACGCCGCCTTCAACACTTCAGCGAGATTCATTACAGCGTCTCCCAGAGTCATCACACCGGCTCTGCCCGGTGCGATCTCCTCTCGCCCGCGGCTCCGGCTCGTCTCCCTCAATCGGTCGGTTGGAGACGCTTCCGAAGTCCCGGCAAGCTGTGACGATCAGGCCACCCCCCGCCGGAGCCGTCAACCACGGCCCAGCCCATACAAACCGCCCACCTTGACACATGACCCCCGCGCCCCGCACCCCGCGCGATACGGCAGCGCTCCAGGCCGGGTGCCACGGCCCGCTGCGGTACTCCGCGGCCCAGCCGTGCAGAGGCCAGCAATCGCCCCTATTCCCCCCTCGCCCCCTCCACAGCCCCCGGAATCAGGTCCGCCAGCTCGGCCGCCAGCAGCCCCCCGGAGGCCCCCGCCCG
>CAYWRO010000021.1:0-51517 GCA_964460345.1 uncultured Phycisphaeraceae bacterium
CTCCCCGCCGGTTCGAGCGGCATCTTGCCGTAGTCGGGATGCTTGAGGATGTCGTCGGCGCGAACCACGCCCGTACCCTGGAACGTCTTGTCGAAGATCGGCGTGTTGCGCGGAAGGCCGAACTTCTCGAAGGCCTCGCGCGGCGCGCCCGAGAGCGTGTAGAGCATGTACGACTCGCCCTGCTCATCGGTCACGTTGTAGAAGAAGGCGCCGAACTCGGCCAGCGTCAGTTTCGTCGCGGCGTCGGTCGCCTTCTGGACGATGGATTCGAGCTCTCCCTCCCCGTTGAGGGCGAGGCCGAGGTCGTAGAGCAGTTCCGCCTCCTCCTTGGCCTGCCGCAGCGCGGCCTGCGTCTCCTTGAGTGCCGTCGTGTCGATGAAGCCGTTGACGGCCCCGATCACCGCGCCGGTCGCGTCGTCGAGGATGGGATCGATGTTCACCACGGCCGCGATGCGCGTGCCGTCGGGCCGCCGGATGGTCACCTCGGGATTGCGGAAGGAACGCCCCTCGCGCAGCGCCACCGCCATCGGGCACTGCTCGTGCGGCATCGGCGCGCCGTCGGGCATGAACATGCCTACCGAGCCGCAGAATCGCTCGTCGCTCTCGCCGATCGCCGGCTCGCGCCCCCACAGCTTGGCGGCGTGCTTGTTGAAATAGGTAATCTTCCCGGACGCATCGCAGGTGTAGACCCCGACCGGGAGCACGTCGAGAAGACGGTGGTAGCGCGCCTCCATCTGGCGCAGGGCCTCCGCGGCACGTTTGCGCTCGGTGATGTCGTGGGTGAAGCAGCGGGTGTGAACGAAGCGGCCGTTCTCGAAGAGCACGCTGGAGTTGATCAGGACCTCGCGGATCGAGCCGTCCTTGCAGCGCAGGCGGGCCGGGTGGTCGCGGAGCCGCTCGCCGCGCGTCAGCCGCGCGAGGATGTCTTCGATCGCCGGCCGGTCGGCGTGGAAGTCGGCGATGTGCCGACCGAGGTATTCCTCCTTCGTGTAGCCGAGCATGTCGAGTTCGGCCTGGTTGACGCGCAGGACGCTGCCGTCCGGTCCGACCCAGTGCAGGGGGACGCTGGAGGAATCGAAGAAGTCGGCCAGGTCGCGTTCACTGGTGCGCAGGGCCTGGTCGGCCCGCTTGCGCTCGGTGATGTCCACCAGCATGTTGATGCCGCCGATGATGGCGCCGGCCTCGTCGCGCAGCGGCGTGGGGTACGGCTCGAACCAGATGCGCGAGCCGTCGGGCCGCTCGGCGATGGCCTCGCCGCCGCGGACCGCTTCGCTACCCGGGCGGGCTTCCGGATGAGGAGGCAATCGCTGCGCGGCTCCGTGCAGCTCAGTCTCGACCTCGATGAGCACGGCGCGGGAACACGCGCCTGATTGGGCCTTCGCTCGCCGATGTCGGTCAACGCGGGGCTCTGTTTTGGGGAACCGACTCCCATGCCGGGTGCGCGACTGGCCGGCTATGGTCCGTTTTCACGGAAGGGATCCACCATGCCTCACGAAATGCCTTCGCGCGAACTGCTTGACTGTATGAGAGACTGCAGCGAGTGCGCCGGCGCCTGCGCCCGGACCGCTCATCACTGTCTCCATCTCGGCGGCGACCACGCTTCACCCGAACACCAGGGCCTACTCCAAGACTGCAAACAGATCTGCGGTATGTCGGTCGGCTTCATGGCCCGGGCGTCGCACCACGCCGCCGACCTGTGCCGCCAGTGCGCCGTGATCTGCAACGAGTGCGCCGACGACTGCGACCGTCTGGCAAACGGCGATCAGGTGATGCAGCAGTGCGCGCAGGTCTGCCGCAAGTGCGCCCAGTCCTGCGAGAAATTGGCCGCCGCGACGGTCTGAGCCATGAAGGCCCGCTTCTGGATCGGCGTGCTCGTTGGGGTGCTCGGCACGATCGTGCTGGCCCTCGTCGTGGGCGCAGTCGTGATGTGGAGCATGGGCCGCTGTCCGATGTGCGGATCGCCCATGCAGCCCGCGACCGCCGCGCAGGATCCAGCCGCCCGCGCAGACCTCGCGCCCGCCGTGAAGATGCGCTGCCGACTGCAGCTTTTTTCTTGAACGCCTGCCCATCCATCGGTAGTCTCTCGGAGGACATCGCAAACACGGGAGGGGAGATGCGCACCACAAGCCGTTGGGGGCCCGGCGCAGAGGAACGGTCGTCAAGCACGAGCGGGTCGACGCACGCAGCGGGAGGAGCCGGGCATATTGCGACGTACGCGCGCTTCGCCGCGATGATCGCCACGTCGACCGTCGTCATGTTCGCACTGATGTATCTTCATGTCTACAGGATGGACCACATTTTCTGGAGCGAGACGCGGGCGTACATGGCCTTGATCATGGGCGCGGCGATGGTCGCGATCATGCTGTCGTTCATGCTGCACATGCTCCGCAGCGTGAAGGTCAACGTCGGGATCTATGCGACCGCCGCGCTCGTCTTCGCCCTCGCCATCTTCCTCGTGCGCAGCCAGACCACCGTGCAGGACGTCTCCTACATGAAAGCGATGATCCCGCACCACTCGATTGCAATCCTCACGAGCGAGCGAGCGGAGATCTCCGATCCGCGCGTGCGGGAACTCGCCGACCAGATCATCGAATCCCAGCGGAGAGAGATCGCCGAAATGAAGGAACTCATCGCGGAGCTGGAGGGACACTGAACGACCAATGAGGTCGGTCTGCGCCACGATTCCACCCGGTCGGCGTCAGCCATGTGCCCCGCTTCTACGGACGCTCGTCTGCGGGCGGCTCCCCTTCCTCAGGACTCTCCGCCTCGTCGAGCACTTGGCGAATGACTGCCTCGTACTTCTTCTCCTCGGCCTCCTCGAACCCCACTTGGGTGTACTGGATGACGCCCTTGGCATCGACGATGTAGGCCGGGCAGCCGTAGGCGTACTGCTCGCCGAGTTGCGAGCCGTAGCCGGAAAACACGGGGTAGGTCACCCCAAGGTCGCGGGTTATCTGCGGCGTGGTCTGCGGGTCGGGGTGCATGGCGATGGCGAAGACGAACAGGCCCTCGTCGCCGTACTTCTCCGAGAGCCGCTGGAGAAACTTCATCTCCTGGCGCGTGAAGTCGCAATAGCGCGAGAACAGGCCGATCGCCGCCCTGGGGTGGATGCGATTGCCTTCGGCGTCGCTGAAGGTCAGCCTCCCATCTTCGCCGGCCAGCACCATGGGCTCACCGGTGAAGATGTCGCCGAGCTTCACGGCCGGGAGCAGGTCCCCGGCTTCGAGGCGCTCGCGATCGACGGAGGCTTGTCTGACGGGTTCGCCGTCGAGCATGAGGGCGAGATTTTCTCGCCACAGCGCCTCATCCCCGGGTTCATCGCCGTGGGCGGGCCGGTATCCGACCTGTGCGAAGCGCACGACGCCGCTTGAGTCCAGCATCGCCATGGCGTCGCCCGCCGCGACCTGCCTGGCCGCATCCGAACCAGTGCCCAGCGCGAGCGGAAACGTAACGCCGAGCCGATCGGCCGCGCTCTGGACCCCCTGGGCGTCCACGCGGTGCGCGACGCTCACGACCTGCACGCCGCGGTCGGCGAATTCCTCGTAGACGCCCTGGAGCGCCTCCATCTCGGCCTGGCACTGGAGGCAGTCGGGCTGGAACAAGTGGAGGAAGAGGACCTCGGGTGTGCGGCTCGCCATGACGTCCCTCGGCCTACCTGCTCACGCTTCCGGCTCGCGGGGCCGTAAAAGCCTGAGTCCATGGGACACGACCAGCAACCTGGCAACGAGGTCCGCGATAACCACCATCCACAGCGTCGACAATCAAGCAGGCAAGGCCGAAGAACACGATCTCAATACCCACGGCCAGGCAGATCGCGCCGTCGCTGGGTACTTATACAGGTGAGGCCTGGCAGTGTGGGATCGGCCTGGAGGCGCGGCGGCGACTACCCGCCTTTGGCGTAGCTTCGTCGAACTCGTCGACATGGCACCAGCCCCGCTCGAGCAGGATCGGCACGCACGGATCGACGACTCGATAGATAATCTGGAGTCCGTCGCGCCGGCTGCTGACCACAGCCATCCCGGCCAGCCTTTGTAGTTGGTTTGACACGGCCTGCGCCGTCATCTCCACCTCCCGAGCAAGGTCACTCACGCTGAGTTCCCCCGCTCGGATCAGCGCGTGAAGCAATCGAAGCCGGGTCGGGTGCGCGAGGCTCTTGAACAGCATTCCGAGGCGCTTCGCTTCCTGAGGCCCGATCAACGCCCGAACGGACAGGATTGGCTTTGGTCGACACGTGTCCATGGATCCTCCGCCTGAGGTCGGCGATCGGCCAAGAGAGGCCGGCCCGCTCTTGACAACTACACGATGCTGTGTAATAGTATCCGGGCTCCGGCTGGAACGTCATCCTCAACCGATGCGAGCACACCACGTCATCTCGATTCTGCTCGCGGCTTGGCTCGCACTCGGCAGCACACTCGGTTCGCGCTTCCTGTGCTCTTGCGCCGATGGGACGGTCACCGTCGAGTTCGGCCATCGGTTCTGCTGCGATTCCGACGATTCATGCTGCGACTCGTACGACGATGGAGAGGCCGCCGATAAGGACAGGGCTGGGGCGATGCTCTGCACTTGGTCGTGCGTCGCTGGATGCGAGTCTATGTTCCTCGCCGATGGCGCCGTGCTCATATCCGATCGCACCAACCAAGAGCAACTGCGTAGCTCACCCACGTCTCCGCACCATGTCCTCCACTGTTTCTTCCAAGCGCTCCCTGATGCCCCTCACGAACGGATGAAGGGAACAGCACGCCTACCGACGCGCTGCGCAACGAGTACGTCCCGACTTCGATCCGTGCTTCTGCTCCTCTAGGAAAGCCTTGGGCCTGTGCGCCTCCCGTGGCGCTCGTTTTTTGCCCTGGGCTCGGCGCGGTGCCGAGCGGCTTTCCCCACTCCGAGCGGAATCCATGCGATCGTTTCCAGTTTCACTATTGCTCGTCAGCGTGGCGTTCGGCGCGATCTCCGCGTGCGCGCCATCACCATTCAACTTCGATCCGCCAGAGCCACGCCCTCTGCTGCGCGAGTTGCCACGGTACTCGGCTCCCGCGAATCCTGATCAGAAGCGGCAGCCTGCAGACGTGGTGTCGACCTCCGGCGATCTGACGCTGCGAAACGCCCTTGCCGCCGCACTCGTTCGCAGCCCAGATCTTCGCGCGGCCGCTTGGGAGCCGCGCCTGGCGGAGGCGCGACGGCTGCAGGCCGGACTGTCGCCCAATCCGGAGGTCGGACTCGAATTTGAGAATTTCGCCGGCTCCGGCGAGCTCAGCGGGACGGATGCGCTGGAAGCGACGCTCGTACTCAGCCAGTTGATCGAGCTTGGCGGGAAGAGGGATCGCAGGATCGATGTTGCCGATCGCGCTTGGGCTGTATCCGCACTCGATTACGAGGCCGCACGGCTGGATGTCCTGACCGAGACAGCAGCACGATTCGTACATGTTCTCGAACTCCAGCAGCGGGTGGAACTCGCGGAGCGCACGAGGGCGCTGGCCGAGGAGAGTCGGCGAGTCATTGAGCGTCGGGTTGAGGCCGGCGACGTCTCTCCCATCGACGAGATCAAGGCGAGGCTCGCCAGCGAATCCGCCCGCATCGTAGTTGAGCGCCTCGAACGAGAGCTGGAGGCTGCCCGTCGCGAGCTCAGTGCGATGTGGGACGAGATCGATCCTGACTTTGTGACCGTGGTTGGGTCGCTGGATGAGGTGATGGACGTCCCGGCGCTCGATGTCCTGACCGCCCAAGTCGAGTCGCATCCGGAAGTTCAGCGATGGATCGCCGAGACCGAGCGACGGATGGCGGCTGTCGAGCTTGAGCGAGCCCAGGCAGTCCCGGACGTTACGGCGGGGCTCGGTGTTCGTCACGTCAACGAGATGGACGATGTCGGCCTCGTCGGAGGCGTGTCGATGCCGCTTCCGCTGTTTAATCGGAATCAAGGCGGTATCCTCGCAGCGCGACTGCGGGTGGCGCACGCGCTCGATGAGGGCCGTGCGTCGCGGCGCGCGCTTGCCACCCAGCTCGTGCGCGCCCATTCGAGACTGATCGCGTCATTCCACGAGGCGCGATCGATTGACTCAGTGCTTCTTCCGGCGGCTCGTGACGCATACGAAGCAACTCGCCGAGCATACGACGAAGGCAAACTCCCGTACTTGGACGTTCTCGACGCGCAGAGAACGCTCTTCGATACCGAAGCACAACTCTTAGAGGCGTTGGCCGAGTACCACCGCGAGCTGGTCCAGGTCGAAGGGCTTGTCTCAGCACCCCTGAACACTCGCGGTGCCGGCATTCTCGATGCCTCTGAACAATCTGGAGACTCGCCATGAGGACGACACAACGCCATTGGACAACCATTCTTACCGTTCCCATTCTGCTTTACTCTGTGATGGCGCTGGCCGGCTGTGACAGCAGGTCGGCGGAGTCGGCGGCAGCGAGTACCGGCGAGCCGTCGGCCGTCACGCCGGTGGCGCACACGCATAGTGCCGGCGAGACGTGCTACATCTGCGATCAGGCCAAACGAGAGGCGGGACGGCTCTGGTGCCGGGAGCACGGTCGCTACGAGGACCGCTGCTGGCTCTGCCATCCGGAAATGGAAGACACGTCACGGCCCTACTGCAAGGAGCACTTCCTCTACGAGGACGAGTGCTTCCTGTGCGACCCGTCACTAGCGTCATTCGGCGGAGCCGGTGAGTCGCCGGCCAACGGGCCGCACGGGCACGCTGCTGATGAGACGTGTTTCATCTGCGACCCCTCCAAGCGAGAGGCTGGTCGGCTGTGGTGCGCGGAGCACAACCGCTACGAGAATCGGTGCTGGATCTGCCAACCGCAGTTGAAAGACCCCTCGCGGGCGTACTGCGAAGAGCACCATCTGTACGAAGACGAGTGCCACCTGTGCAATCCTGCGCTGAGAGGCGATGCGTCCGTGCCGCAACCCGGTGGGGAAGGTTCGGCGGCACTATTCTGCAAGGAGCACGGCGTGCCGGAACTTCAGTGCGGCATCTGCCAGCCGCAACTTGCGACTGCGCTTGGAGTTGGTGACTCACTGCTCGTGCGGATGCCCTCGGCTCGTTCCGTCGAGCTGGCGGGACTGACACTCGAACAACCAGGACGAGGCGGCGCGGCCACTACAGTTCAGCTCTTGGGAGAAGTACGCTACAACGGGAACCTACGCGCGAAAGTGACGCCGCTGGCATCCGGCGTGCTAACGGATGTTCGGGTGGACGTCGGTGCGACAGTCGTGGCTGGCCAGATCCTGGCAGTCATAAATTCCGTCGGCGTCGCGCAGGCCAAGTCCGAGTACCTGTCGGCGCTCGCGGGCCTGGATGTCAAGAGGATGGCTTTCGATCGCGAGGCGCGTCTCGTCGAAGAGAACATCACGGCCAGGCGTGACTTTCAGGAGGCGGAGGCCGCTCATCGCCTCGCGGAACTCGCAGTGCGACGAACGCGTCAGCAGTTGCTCAACCTCGGCTTCGCCGAGGACGAGATCACCGGGATCCGTGACTCCCAGTCATCCTCCTCAGATCTGTACGTCCGCGCTCCGTTCGATGGCACGGTCGTGGAGCGCACGGCGGTACTTGGCGAGGCCGTCGACTCCGGTCAAGCGCTCTTTGGGATTGCCGATCTCTCGTCCATGTGGATCGAGCTGGCCGTTCCAGAGGAGCAGGCCATTCACATCACACAGGGCACGCCGATCGTCGCTCGTGCCCGCGCACTTCCACAGCTGGAGATCGATGGAGAGATCACGTGGATCAGCACGCAGATCGATGAGCGGACTCGGATGGTGCGCGCCCGCGCCACCGTGCCCAATGATCGCGGCGTTCTGCGAGACGGGATGTTCACCGAAGTCACCGCAGTGCTGGGCAACGTCGCTGACTCGCTGCTCGTGCCGAGCGAGTCGGTGCATGAGATCGACGGTGCTCCGTTCGTATTCGTTCGTGAGGAGGCGGATCTGTTTGCCGTTAGGCGCGTTGATCTCGGACCACCCGGCGTCGCAGGCACCGTGGCCATCCTGGCCGGCCTCGACGAGACGGATGCGGTCGTGACACGCGGTAGCTTCACCATGAAAACCGAATTCCTCAAGTCCCGCCTCGGCGCGGGATGTGTTGACGATTGATCTGGATGCATCATGCTGACCCGCCTTATTGAATTCTCCCTGAAGAACAGGTTGCTGATCATCCTGCTGTTCACGCTGGCGTGCGCCGCAGGGGTATATCGGCTTACACAACTCCCGATCGATGCGTTCC
This sequence comes from uncultured Phycisphaeraceae bacterium, assembly GCA_964460345.1. GTDB lineage: Bacteria > Planctomycetota > Phycisphaerae > Phycisphaerales > UBA1924 > CAYWRO01. The sequence continues at coordinate 8,220 of CAYWRO010000021.1, forward strand.
CCGATACGACCCCGGTCCAGGTGCAGATCAATACGGTGGCGCCGGCGCTGAGCCCCGAGGAGATCGAGCAGCAGATCACGCTACCGGTCGAGCTCTCCATCGGAGGGCTCCCCGGCCTCCAGAGCGTCCGTTCTGTCTCCAAGTTCGGCTTTTCTCAGATCGTGGCGACGTTCGACGACGACGTCGAGATCATCGATGCGCGGCAGTACGTCACCGAGCGGCTTTCGGCCGTCGAGCTGCCCGCGGGCGTTGGGAGGCCGGAACTCGGTCCGATCGCGACTGGCCTCGGCGAGATCTTTCACTACGTGATCCGCTCAGAAACCAGCGAGCATTCGATCGAGGAACTGCGGACAATCCACGACTGGGTCATCAAGCCCGAATTGCGGAAGGTGCCCGGCGTCGCAGAAGTCAACTCCTGGGGCGGCTTAGAGCGGCAGTACCACGTTGTGGTCGAACCCGAATCGCTCATCAAGTTCGGCTTCACGATGGATGACGTGCTTGAGGCGCTCAGGCGAAACAACGCAAACGTCGGCGGCGGTCAGGTGGTCACGTCGGGAGAAGCGAGTGTCGTGCGGGGCCTGGCGCGGGTCGCGACGATCGAGGAGATCGAGAACATTGTCATCACGTCCAGCGATGGAACCCCGGTGCGCATCCGGGATGTCGCGAGCGTCGAGATCGGGAGCGAGATCCGGCGAGGGGCGGTCACTGCCTACGGCAAGGGCGAGGTGGTGCTCGGCCTGGCATTCATGTTGATGGGTGAGAATAGCCACGTAGTCACCGAACAGTTGCGGGAGCGGCTGGAGTCCCTGGCACCCTCGCTGCCGCCCGACGTGGTTGTGGACGTCGTCTACGACCGCACGCTCCTCGTGGAGAAAGTGATCGAGACGGTCAAGCACAACCTCCTGGTTGGGGCAGTGCTCGTGATCGTCGTTCTACTGCTGCTGCTGGGAAACATCCGCGCGGGACTGCTCGTCGCTGTCGCGATCCCGATCTCGATGCTATTCGCCGTCCAGGGGATGTACGAGTTTGCGATCGCCGCGAGCCTGCTCAGCTTGGGAGCGATCGACTTCGGCATTCTCGTCGACGGTTCGGTTGTGATGACGGAGTCCAACCTGCGCTCGCTCAAGGAGCGGCAGCGTGAGCTGGGACGAAAGCTCACTCCATCCGAACGGCTCGAATCGATCGCTGAATCAAGCGCACGCGTCGTGCGGCCGATCATCTTCGGAATGGGCATCATCACGCTCGTCTTCGCACCCGTTCTGACTCTCGAGGGTGTCGAAGGCAAGATGTTCCGGCCGATGGCGTGGACCTTCATCTTCGCGCTCACTGGCGCGCTGCTGGTTGCGGTGTTCCTCTCGCCGGTGCTCTCCTACTACTTCCTGCCCCGGCGCACGAAGCCCCGGGACGGTATCTTCAGCCGCGCGATGATCGGCTTATACGGGTGGCTGCTCGGGGTCGCCCTCCGCCTGCGGTGGGCTGTCATTCTTGTTGCAATCGCGCTGCTCGCCGTCGCCGGCTACCGCGGAACGAAGATGGGAGGAGAGTTCCTTCCCCGGCTCAGTGAGGGATCGATCGTCATCAACACCATCCGTCTCGCAGGCGTATCCATTGATGAATCAGTGCGGTACAACACGAGAATCGAGGAGGTGCTCTTAGACGAGTTTCCTGACGAGATCGAGCACGTCTGGAGCCGGATCGGCACCGCGGAGGTCGCCACTGATCCGATGGGCATCGAGCTGACCGACATCTTCATCACGCTCACCCCGCGATCGGAGTGGACACATGCCGATACGCAGGCGGGTCTCGTCGCTGCGATGGAGCCGATCATCTCTCAGTTCCCCGGCGTGAACATGGTTTTCACCCAGCCGATCGAGATGCGGCTGAACGAGATGGCGTCCGGCATTCGGTCGGACATCGGAATCAAGATCTTCGGCGACAACTTCGATGAACTACTGCGGCTGGCCGACGAGGTGCAGCGCATACTGCTTGAGATTCCGGGCGCATCGGACATCTCCGTTGATCAGATCACGGGCCAACCCGCGCTCGACATTGCGGTCGATCAGGCCCGAGTGGCTCGCTACGGCGTCGCCGCACGCGAGGTGCTGGACTTCGTGGAGGCGATCGGCGGCATCCAGGTCGGAGAGATCTTCGAGGGCCAGCGCGTGTTCCCGCTGGTGGTCCGGTTGCCGGAGAGGTTCCGGGAGGACGCATCGGCGATCGCCTCGGTCCGAGTGCCGACCGAGGGCGGTGTGGCTGTGCCGCTGACGGCAATGGCCTCTGTCGATCAAACCGAGGGATCGGCAACCATCAACCGCGAGTGGAGTCGCCGCCTGATCCGCGTGCAGTGCAACGTAGTTGGGCGCGATCCCGCGTCATTTGTCGAGGAGGCACGGAGCGTCATCGAGGCCCGCATCGCGCTGCCGGAGGGATACGTGCTGGAGTGGGCCGGTCAGTTCGAGAACCTCGAACGGGCGCAACTCCGCCTGTCCATCGTCGTGCCGACTGTGTTGCTGCTGGTCTTCTTCCTGCTGTATTTCAGTCTGAAGAGTCTCCGAGACGTCCTGATCATCTACACGTGTATCCCGTTTGCGGCGGTCGGTGCGATCTTCGCGCTGTGGTGGCGCGACATCCCGTTCAGCGTGAGCGCTGCGGTCGGCTTCATCGCGCTGACGGGCATCGCCGTGCTCAACGGGCAGATTCTGATCGAGGCGATCCGTGACTCGCTGCGCTCGGGACTGCCTCGGCGCGAGGCTGTTATCCAAGCCGCGAAGACAAGATTGCGGCCGGTGCTGGCAACCGCGATCACTGATGCCGTCGGCTTCGTCCCGATGGCCGTCTCGACCGGCATCGGCAGTGAGATTCAACGGCCGTTGGCCACGGTGGTGATCGGCGGAGTCGTCACGTCGACGCTGCTGACGCTGTTTGTGCTTCCGGTGATCAGTGTGGCATTCACGCGTGGGCCACGGACAAAGTCATCGACGAGAGCACTACGGTCCTCACATGACGGCCGCACAAGTACAGATCGCTCCACTACTGCCAGTCCAGTCTCGCCGGAGAATAATGACGGTGTGCGGTCACCCGCACAAACACGGTCGCAAGCACATGGTTCGCAGGGGGCGCCGGATTGAAGTGGCGAGTCTCGTCTACAACCTCCTCGAAACGGGTTTCTCGCTCACCGCCGCCCCGGCAGCACTGCCCAACTTGGGAGATTCTGGCGCACGCCAGTGAGGTCCGCCGTGCGGGCGCGTCGGCCGGAAAGAGACGGATCATGACTGAAGAACTTTCGCGGACGGACTTGCCCAGCGCGGGCCTCCGGCAGCCGGCGAACGTGGCGCAGCGGCAGCGCGATCGGCTGGCCTAGATCGTGGCGTTTGCCCACCTCCGGCGGCGATCCCGAGCGTGCTTGGCAGGCGGTGCACGGCGAGATCACGCGGCTGCTCGCGGAGCACCAGCTCGGCCACGTCGGGGTGGAGCGAGGCGACGAGCCGCCGGAGCAGTCGCGTGGCGGCAAGTACCGCATGGTCATCCCGCTGGCGAAGGCAAGCGATCATGAGTCTGCGTGAATCGAGGATGTCGCAAGCGGCATGTTGCAGATATCAAAAATGAGGGCCGAGCGCGCGGAAGCCGATGAACCTGAACTCGATCCGAGCAACGTCGCCGAGCGGCGTACGCTCAAGTGGGTACTCGGCATCAACGCGACGCAGTTCATGGTCGCGGGCATCGTCGGCATCCTCGCGCAGTCCACCGGTCTGTTGGGGGCAGCGGTCGACAATCTAGGAGACACCGCCGTATATGGCGCGAGCCTGTATGCAGTGGGCCGGACGGTCATTGCAAAATCGCGTGCAGCGCGCCTGTCCGGCATCCTCCTGATGATGCTGGCTCTGGGATTGCTGGGCGAGGTGATCCGGCGCTTCGTCACGGGGTCTGACCCGATCGGTTGGGCGATGATCGTGACGTCGGTCGTGAACGCGGCGACCAATCTTGTCAATCTGAAGTTGCTGCAATCGCACCGCCAGCACGGCGTGCATCTGAAGGCGTCCTGGATCTTTACGACCAACGACATGGTCGCAAACCTCGGGATCGCAGTGTCCGGCGTTGCGGTGATGATCTTCAAGTCGCCACTCCCCGATCTGCTGATCGGGGTTGTGGTCGTGGGGATCGTCGCCAAAGGCGGGTGGGAGATTCTGGAGCACGCACATCAGGCGCGGCGCACGGGCGGTGCGGGTACTCGAAGTGAAGTGCCCTGATGGACCCACGAGATGCTCGATTACTGTTTCTGGTGGCGCGACGTGGGCACCAATGGGCACAGAGGGCCTCACGGGGTCAGAACTGAAGGGGGGCGCACACCGGTCGCCCGATATGGCCCTATCAATATCAAGGCTGAATGACCCCAAGGGGATTCGAACCCCTGTTTCCAGGATGAAAACCTGGCGTCCTAGACCTGACTAGACGATGGGGCCGGGTTGGCGGCGGCATTGTAGCGGGGCTCTGGCGGGTGGTCGCGGCGGGTGTGGCAAGTGTCGCACCAAGGGAATCCCCTGGTTTCGGGGGTCCCGAGGCCGATTACCTCTGGGCTGGCCGGCAGCGGTCGTGGGGCGAGATTGACCTGCCGTCGCAATCGGCCGATATCCGGGGTATGACCGACAGAGAGACACGCGAGGCGTTGGATGAGGTTCGGCGCGAGCTTGGTGCGGAGGTGGAGGCCCCGCCCCCCCCACTGCAGTTGTCGGGGCTGCAGCCCCGGGAGCGGGCCAGGCCCGGTGAGACGCAACGTTTGATGGTGCGGATCACGATCTACATCCTGGGGGCGTGCGTGTTCGTGGGCGCGGCCAGCTTCATGAAGCCGGAACGGTCGGTGGCGAGCGCCGGGCCGATCCGCGAGCCGGCGAAGCTCGACGTCGTCGTCGGGGTGGAGACGGGGAACAAGTCGCCCGCCGCGGCAGACGAGCAGACCGGCCCCGTTGCTCCGGAACGGAATGCGCAGGGGTGGCCGCTGGTGGGCTCGCTGCATGGCCCCACCCACGATGTGTGGGCGTACGCTTCGCCCGAGGGCCCGCGGTACACGGTGATCGATGCGATGGGCAACGTGGTGATGGAGGATGCGGTCGCGGATGATGTGTACCGGACCGTGCCGGAAGTGGATCTGAAGAACATGCAGCTTGAACCGGGGGCGGTCGGGGGACCGTTGATGATGGCGGAGGACACGGGGCGATAAGGGGCTGACGTGCATCACCCAGAAGCGCAGCGCGAAGGGTGAAGCTTCGGGCGCCTGTGAAGCGCGACGGACGCTTGAGTTGGCCGGATCGCTCACATGCGACTCTTGGCCGACGCGGGATGAGTCCTGTCCCTGTCGCCGTGCCCGGCTCCGTACGATTGCGGATGAGCAGCAATCGTGCCTTGGCGGAGCGGTTTGAGCGAACAAGCAAAATCCTTGAGTTGCTGGGCGAAGATCGCTTTCGCGTGATGGCGTATGAGCGAGCCGCCCGGGCGGTGGGCGATCAGAGCACCGACCTCCGCGAGCTGTGCGACGACAAGAAGAAGCTGACGGCGATCGACGGCATCGGCGCGAAGATGGCCGACAAGATCATCGAGTACTTCTCGACGGGTCGCATCAAGGAACTGGAAGAGATCGCGGCGAAGGTGCCGCCGGGCGTCGTGGACCTGCTGGGAATTCAGGGCCTCGGCCCGAAGACTGTCCTGGCGCTGTGGAACCAGATGGGAGTCACGGGCATCGACGACCTCAAGCGGGTCATTGAGGACGGATCGATCCTGGGCTTGCCGCGGATGGGGGCAAAGGCGGTTGAGAAGATTCGCGGGGCGATCGAGTTGATGGAGAAGTCCGGCGAGCGCCTGACGCTCGGCCCGGCCTGGGAAGTCGCGCAGGATGTTCTGTGGAATCTTGAGAAGGTCAAGGGCGTGAAGCAGGTCGCGTTTGCGGGCTCACTGCGACGCGGACGTGAGACCGTTGGCGACATCGACATCCTGGCCTCCGTCGGCGGCGGCAAGACCGGCGAGGCCGCGGCGAAGAAGGCGGGCGAAGTCTTCCGGAGCCTCGCACGCGTGGAGCGTGTGATTGCGGCGGGGGAGACAAAGTCCAGTGTGCGGATGTACGTCCGCGCTGTGGATGAGCGCTGGCAGGGGGAAGAGGGCGGCGATGGAAGCGCCGGCGGTGGCGGTCCGACCGTGCAGGTGGATCTGCGGATCGTGCCGGAGGAGAGTTGGGGAGCGGCGCTGCTGTACTTCACGGGGAGTAAGGCGCACAACGTGCGCCTGCGTGAGCGGGCGCTGAAGCAGAAGCTGACGCTGAACGAATACGGCCTGTATCCGCTGGATGATGAGGAGGAACCGCCGCAGAAACGCGGCGTGAAGGCGGTCGCCTCGCGCACGGAAGAGGAGATCTATGCAAAGCTGGGCGCCCCCTACATCCCGCCGGATATCCGCGAAGACCGCGGCGAGCTTGACCTGACGGAAACGCCGAAGCTGATCGAACTGGAGGACATCAAGGCCGAGTTGCACGCCCATACAACCGCCTCGGATGGGCGCCTGTCGATACTCGAACTCGCGCAGGCCGCGAAGAAGCGTGGGTTCCACACGATTGCGGTGACGGATCATTCCAAGAGCTCAATCGTCGCAGGGGGCCTCAAGCCGGATGAACTGCGACGGCACATCGAGGCGGTGCACGCAGCACGCGAGCAGGTGAAGGGCATTCAGATCCTCGCCGGCAGCGAAGTGGACATCCTGACCGATGGCGCGCTCGACTACGACGACGAGTTGCTCGCCCTCCTGGACATCGTGGTGGCCTCGCCGCACGCCGCGCTCACGCAGGATGAAAAACACGCAACCAGGCGGCTGCTGCGCGTCATCGAGCATCCCCTGGTCGACATCGTCGGCCACCCAACCGGCCGAACCATGGGACACCGAACAGGCCTGAACCCCGACATCGCCGAGCTCGCCGCGGCGGCAAAGGAGCACAACAAGGCTTTAGAGATCAACGCCCACTGGATGCGGCTGGACCTGCGCGATGCGCACGTACGCGTCGCGGTGGAGACCGGAGCGCTCCTGGCAATCAACTGCGACGTGCACGCGGAGAAGGACTTCGAAAACCTGCGCTTCGGCGTGGTGACGGCGCGGCGGGGGTGGCTGGGGGCGGAACAATGTGTGAACTGCTGGGAGAGGAAGCGGCTGACTGAGTGGCTGACAACCCGGCGCAAACACGGCTGGCCCGCTGCGAGGACAAGCCGTGGCGCCTGACTCGCGTGTCTAAAACGCCAACGCCGCGGCGCTCGGGCTCGTGCGGGCCGGTTCTCGAAGCCCCACCGCTTCTTCAATGGCGTCCGCCGCGGCGCTGCCCGCATTGCGGCCCTGAAAGCGTTCGACGACTTTCCCCAGTTCTTCGCGCTGGTCGTCCGCGTACCCGGGTCGGCGCATCAGCCGGATGACCTGGAGGGCCAGTTCCTCACCGTCGCCGAAGTGCGGGATCAGCTCCGGAACAATCTTCTTGTTGGCAATCAGATTCGGCAGTGTGTAGAAGCGTGCCGATACGAGCCAGCGGGCCAGCGCATAGTAAAACAGACGCCCCGGGCGATAAAACGTGATCATGGGCTTTCGCTGGCGCGCTACTTGTAACGTCACGGTGCCGGAGACCACGACCGCGAAGTCACACCAGCGAATCACGGCGTCCGCCTCCCCCGCGGCGATGGAAAGCCCGTCCGGCCACCCCTGCGGCTCGGCATCCGCGACAGCGCGCAAGCGGTCAGCCACCGCCGGACGGGTCGCGGCGACCAGCCCCGCCAGGTCGGGAAAGTCGGCGCGAAGACGCCGGAACATGTCCAGCAGAATGGGAAACGACGGCGCAATCTCACCGGGACGCGAGCCCGGCATGATGGCGATCTTCGGATTCCCCTCCAGGCCGACCTGGCGAACACGCTCGTCAAGCGCGGCCACATCAAGAGGCTTGTCAAAGAGCGGGTGCCCGATGAAGCGGGCCTTGACCCCCCGGGCGAGGAACCACTCTTCCTCAAAGGGGAGCAGGCAGAGAATGCCGTCGGTAAGCCGCCTGAGCTTGCGGATGCGCCACGGCCCCCACGCCCAGAGCTGCGGCGCGACGAGGTGAACCACCTTCACGCCGCGCTTCTTGGCGATCGCACAGATCGGGAAGTTCGCCGCGGGCGAATCGACCGGAACATGCAGCGCCACCGGGTGCTGGGCAAGCCACCTGTCGATCCGCTTGTTGATCCGGCGGTGCTCCAGGATCTTGGCGAAGCCCGGCACCCCCATCACGGCATCCTCCCCCGTGCGCTCCACGATCGTCGCTCCGGCCGTCTCCATGCGCGGCCCGCCCCACGCATAGATCGGCAGATCTGGATGCCGGCGGCGCAGCTCAGCAATGACTGCCGCGGCGTGGTCGTCGCCGGAGGGCTCAAAGGCGGTAAAGAGGATGGCACGGCGGTCGTCTGGCATGCGGGGGAAAGGATACGAGGAGCACGCCACGGGGGCGATCTGGCGATCACGGGCCGAGCACGTCCCTAAGATTGTGGGTTGCAGAGGTCTTGGCGAGCATGGCCCGCTGTAGAGCGGGACATGCCGGCGGCGTATGCGCGGGGGCCGGGGGACGAACGGGATACCGAAAAGCCAGACTCTGCTACCTGCCAGCATGGATCTGATCGGGTACATCGCAGCGGACGAGTCGGTCTCGCAGATGGTTGAGGCGGTGGGCAAGGGTGCGCGCATCGTGGCGCGTGGATCGCAGGGGTCGTCCACATCCTTCGTCGCCGCGGCGGTGGCCCGGCGGACAAAGCGGCCGGTGGTGCTGGTCGTGGCGCATCTGGACGAGGCGGATGAGACGGTCGACGAGCTGACATCAGCCGGCGTGGAGGCCCTGCGACTGCCGGCCCTGGAGGCCCTGCCCGGCGAGAGCAGCGTGAGCGCTGAACTCCTGGCCGAACGGCTGCACATCGTGCGCCGGGTTCTGCGGATGGAGGAGGCAGACGACGGCATGGTTATCGTCTGCCCGATCCAGGCGCTCATGCAGGGCGTGCCACGGCCGGAACACCTCGATGAGATGTCGCTGGTGCTGGAGCGGGGCGCCAACGGCGGACGCGGGCCGGATTGGGTCATGCGGTGGCTGGATCGGGCGGGGTACAAGCGCGTGGACGCGGTGGAGGAGCCGGGAGAGTTCGCCGTCCGTGGCGGCATTCTGGACGTGTTCCTGCAAGCGGGCGGCGATGCGGCGACCGGCGGCGGGGCCGTCCGCCTGGACTTCTTCGGGGATGAACTCGACCGGATCAGCGAAATTGACCTGGAGACCATGGGGTCTGACCGCTCTGTGGAGCGTGTGGAGATCGTCAAGGCCGGGGATGCGGGACTGCCGAGCGAGGGGGCGGTGCAGTTCCTCGAGCTTGTCCCGCGGCGAGCGGTGGCGATGCTGCACGAGACGCTGGAGGTGACGGAGCAGGGGCGGGGATACTTTGAGCGACTGACGGAGAGTGCGGGCGTATTCGGGCCGCCGGCGGTGCTGAAGGTGCTGCACGGCCGGTTCAGCGGGTTTGTCGAGGTAAACCAGTTCTCGGCCGGACGCGTCGCGGCGGATGTCGCTGTTGACCTGCCCGTGCGCGCGCTGGAGTCGTTCAGCCGTGATGCGGGAGAGGCCGTGGCGGAGGTCGGCCGGATGGCCACCGGGGACCACGAAGGCGGCGGCCGTGCCACGGTGGTCTTCTGCCAGAACGAAGGCGAGCGGCAGCGATTTGGAGAGTTGCTGCACGAGTTTGCACCGAACGCCTCGGACAGAGTCGAGTCCCGGGTCGGGTATGTGCATCGCGGGTTTGTGTGGGGTGATGCCGTCAACGGAGATGGAACGGAAGGCCGCGCCAAGCCTGCCGGCGCGCCACCCGTCGCGGTCATCCCCTATCACGAGATCCTGCATCGTTTCGAAACCCGGCGTCGATTGACGTCGGGTGTTCGCGCAGCACGCGCGATGGACACGTTCCTGGAGTTTGAGCCGGGTGACTTCGTCGTCCACCGCGACCACGGCATCGCGCAGTTCATGGGCCTGCGCCTCATGCAGCCCCGGGCGGTGAAACGAGCCGAAAAGGTCGTGCTGCCGGGAGAGAAGCGAAAGGCGCGAAAGAAGAAGGAAGAGTCGCTCGAGGAAGAGTTTCTCACCTTGCAGTTCTCCGGCGGCGCTCTCCTGCACGTGCCGGCGACCAAGATCGACCAGGTCCAAAAGTACATCGGCGGCTTTCGGGGCAAGCCGACCTTGTCGGCCCTCGGCGGCACGCGCTGGAAGAAGCAGAAGGAGCAGGTCAGCGAATCGGTGCGCGACCTCGCCGGCGAACTGTTGCGCGTCCGGGCGGCCCGCGAGGCGATGCCCGGCGTGCGCTATCCGGCCGACACGGCCTGGCAGCACGAGTTTGAGGCGGAGTTTCCCTACGAAGAGACAGACGACCAACTCGCCGCGCTGGCGGAGATCAAGAAAGACATGCAGCGTGAGCGGCCGATGGACCGCCTGCTCTGCGGCGACGTTGGCTACGGAAAAACGGAGGTGGCGATCCGGGCCGCGTTCAAGGCCGTCGAGTTCGGCAAACAGGTGGCCGTGCTGGTTCCGACGACAGTCCTGGCCGAACAGCACGAGCGCACCTTCCGCTCACGCTTCGCAGACTACCCCTTCAAGGTGGCGTCCCTCTCCCGCTTCAAGACAACCCAGGAGATCAACAAGACACTGGAACTGCTTCGCAAGGGCCACGTGGACGTCATCATCGGAACGCACCGGCTGCTCTCCAAGGACGTGAAGTTCGCGGACCTGGGACTGGTCATCGTCGACGAGGAACAGCGCTTCGGCGTGGAGCACAAGGAGCGGCTCCTGGCGCTGCGCATGACCGTGGACGTGCTGACACTGAGCGCAACGCCGATCCCGCGAACCCTGCACATGAGCATGCTCGGGCTGCGGGACATCTCGTCGCTGGCCACCGCTCCGCTCGACCGGCGCGCGGTGGTGACGGAGGTCATCCCCTACAACGCCCGGCGCATCCAGCAGGCCATCCAGCGCGAGCTGGCGCGCGATGGCCAGGTCTTCTACGTGCACAACCGCGTGCACAACATCACCAGCGTCGCCGACGACATCCAGCGGCTCGTCCCCGAGGCCCGCATCGTGATCGGACACGGCCAGATGCCGGACAAAGAGCTTGAACGCGTCATGCTCAGCTTCGTGCGGCGCGAGGCGGACATCCTCGTCTCCACCACCATCATCGAGAGCGGCATCGACGTCCCCACCGCCAACACCATGATCATCGCCGACGCCGACCGCTTCGGCCTCGCCGACCTTCACCAGCTCCGCGGCCGCGTGGGCCGGTACAAGCACCGCGCGTACTGCTACATGCTGCTCCCTGAGAACCGCAACATCCAGGAGAAGGCCGTCAAGCGGCTGAAAGCGATCGAAGAGTTCTCCATGCTCGGCGCGGGCTTCAAAATTGCCATGCGCGACCTGGAGATCCGTGGCGCAGGCAACATTCTCGGACCTGAACAGAGCGGACACATCGCCGCCGTCGGCTACGAGATGTACTGCCAGCTCCTCGACCGCGCCGTCCGCGAAATGAAGGGGGAGCGGGTCGCCGCCGCGAGCGAGACGGTCGTGGAGGTCGGCGTCACCGGGCTGATTCCCAAGGGGTACATCCCCAGCGATTTGCGACGCATGGCCGCCTACCGGCGGATCGCCAGCGCGGCGACGCCGGCCGAACTGGACAAGGCGGAGCGCGACCTGGTGGACGCTTACGGCGATCCCCCCAGGCCCGTACGGCGGCTGCTCGACCTGGCCGAGGTGCGTGTGGCCTCGCGCGAACTCGGCGTCCGATCCATCGCCGTTCACGACCGGGATGTCGTCTTTCGAACCGAAGACGCCGCCGCGGTCGCCGAGCGGCTCCAGGAAGCAACCGGCACGGTCCGTGTGCTCCAGCCGAAGGAGCCCGGGGCGCCTTGGGAGGTCTACTACCGCCCGCCGCCCAACCACCTGGAGCCTGAGACGCTGCTGCGGATTCTCCGTCGGCGGCTGGCCAGCCCGGATGAATCAGCAGGCGGTGAGGCGCCCGCCGCCCGCGCCGAGACCACGGTCCGATAGCTCGTCCGCGGCCGCGGGGCGACGTGAGCCCACGTGGCGCAGGCGTGCTCATCGTTGCCGCTTGCCCTTCCTGTTGCGTTCGGGTGGTTGCTGTCGCCGCCGGTCGTGCAGGCGCGGGCCAATGACGACGATGAAGTCAACGGCTGCCCCCCGGGACGGGGGTGGTTGTTGGTGAAGTGGGACGACGCCTCCGGCGAGGCCGCTCGTCCGGAAAGCTGTGGGAGCCGATGCTGGGTCTTCGGGAACAGCTTGTTGGCTATTCGGTGGGCTTTGCCGTGGCCGTCGGCGCGGTCGCGGTGGCCCACTCGGCGGTATTGCGGCGGGATGCCGCGGTGGCCGCGCTGCGCGATCGTGGCCGGCTGAGCCTCTCGCTCCTCAGCGAGCGCCTGGAGAGCGCCATCCCGAAGGGGACGGCGCACCTGACGATGGCGCTGGCCCGGGCGCGGATGGATCCGGACGTGTCGGAGGTCTTCCTGCTCGATCCAACCGGAGCCGTCGTGAGCGATGGGACGGCGACCGACGGTGATGATGCCGCCCCCCTCCCCGAGTACGCCACGGTCATCGAAACGGCGCTGGCCGACGACGGCCCTGTCATGGCCGAGTCGCCCGGCCGGCTGCTGCTGGCCGAGCCGTTGCGGGACGGCAGCGGACAACTCCTGGGCCTTGCCTACATCGAGATGACCGGCAAGAACATCGGCGAGCAATTGGGCGCTGAGCTGCGCGGCCAGGCGACCCTGGTACTGGTCGTCACCGGTGCGGGGCTGGTGCTCGGCATCATGGTGATGGGCGACGTAACGCACGCCATCCGGCGGGTTCGTGAAGCAGTTGAGGCGATGGCGCGCGGCCGCATGGAAACGCGCGTCCCCGTCTCAGGTCCGCCTGACCTGGAGATGATCGCAGCCCAGCTCAACGCCATCGCCGAACGAACGAGCGCGGCGACCAGCTACAAGACGTTCGTCAACAACATGCTCCAGAGCATGGCCGACTGCCTGATCGTCGTCGACATCGACGCCACGATCCGTGCCGTCAACCAGGCCACCCTGGACCTGCTCGGGTACACGGAAGAGCAGCTTCTCGGCCAGCCGGTGTCGCTGGTGTGCATCGAGAACGGGTACGAACTCTCCATGACGCGCATGCAGCAGTTGCTCGGCTCCCGATCGCGCAAGGACCATGAAGTTTCCTTCCGTTGCTCCAGCGGCACGATGGTCCCGATCAGCCTCTCCGGCTCTCCCATCCGGGACAACGAGGACCGCCTGGTCGGGTACGTGTGCCTGGGCACGGACATCACCGAGCGCAAGAACGCGGAGATGGAGCGCTACTCCCTCAACAAGCAGCTCGTCGAGGCCTCGCGCCAGGCAGGCATGGCGGAGGTCGCCACCGGCGTTCTCCACAATGTGGGCAACGTCCTCAACAGTGTCACAGTCTCGGCCACCCTCGCCACCGACCTGCTCAAGCGCAGCCGGCTCGATCGCCTCGACAAGGCAGTCGCGCTCCTGAAGGAGCACGAAGCCAACCTGGGCGAGTTCCTGACCTCCGACGACAAGGGCAGGCTGCTCCCCGGCTACCTCGCGCAACTCGGCACGCACCTGGCGGCCGAACAGGAGAAGGTGATCGACGAACTGACCGCGCTGACGAAAAACATCGGCCACATCAAAGAAATCATCAGCATGCAGCAGTCGTTCTCGAAGAAATCCGGCGTGATCGAGGCCGCGGTCGCGTCGGAACTGCTCGAGGACGCCATCCAGATGAACGCCGAGGCGTTGACGAAGCACCAGGTCCGCGTCGTGCGCAGCTACGCCGAGGTGGGCGGCATCAAGACCGACAAGCACAAGGTGCTGCAGATCCTGGTCAACCTGATCAGCAATGCCTGCGACGCCATGGTGGAGGCCCGCCGCGACGACAAGGTGCTGCGCATCCGACTCCTGCGCGAGGAGCAGCAGGACTGGCTGCGCATCGAGGTGTGCGACAACGGCATCGGCATCTCGCAGAAGCATCAGACCAAGGTCTTCACCCACGGCTTCACCACCAAGAAAACCGGGCACGGCTTCGGCCTGCACTCGGCGGCGCTTGCGGCCAAGGAACTCGGCGGATCCCTGACCGTCAGCAGCGAGGGAGAAGGCAAAGGGGCGACGTTCGGGCTTCGCCTGCCGCTGGAGCCGCGGCGGGAACCCGATCCGTCGCACGGGGCGGAAGCGCCCCCGATCGAGGACAAGTCGGATGAAACGGCGGAGGCCGAGGAGGTCGCGGTTTGAGCGAGCAGAAGGACACCCGGGCGCGCCTCCTGATCGTGGACGACAACGAGGCGATTCACCAGGACTTTCGCAAGATCCTGGACGTCGCCGACTCCGAGGAGCTGGACGCCGCGGAAGCGGCCCTCTTCGGCTCGCCCGTGGCTGAGGGGCCGGCGGCGCAATACCGCCTCGACTCGGCCCTGCAGGGAGAGCAGGCCGTGACCCTGGTGAAGGACGCCGCCGCCAGCGGCGACCCGTACGCGGTGGCGTTCGTGGACATGCGGATGCCGCCCGGAATGGACGGCGTGGACACGATCCTGCAGATCTGGGAGCACGATCCGGAAGTGCAGGTGGTCATCTGCACCGCCTTCAGCGACTATTCGTGGGACGAAATCGTGCGGCGCCTGCGGCACAGCGACCGCTGGCTCCTATTGAAGAAGCCCTTTGACAACGCGGAAGTGTCGCAGCTCGCCTGTGCCTTGACGGCCAAATGGCGGCTCACGCGCCGCGCGCGAGCGCAACTCGACGATCTGGAGCGGATGGTCGAAGAACGCACGATTGAGCTGCGCAAGGAGATTTCCGAGCGCAAGAAGGCCGAAGACCGCTTCAAGCACGCCGCGTACCACGACCCGCTCACCGGATTGCCCAACCGGGCGCTCTTCATGGACCTGCTGGCCCGCGCCATCGAACGCTTCAAGCGCGACCCGGCCCGACGTTTCGCCGTGCTCTTTCTCGACGTCGACAACTTCAAGCTGATCAACGATTCACTCGGGCACGACCTCGGCGATGCACTGCTGGTCAATATCGCCGAGCGGCTGCGGTCGACCCTGCGCGCAGCCGATTCCGTCGGACGCATCGAGAACACCACAGCACGGCTCGGGGGCGATGAGTTCGTCGTGCTGCTCGACGGGCTGAATGGCCCGTCGGATTGCATCACCGTCGCCGAGCGGATCCTGGCGGCCTTCAGCGAGTCTTTCCAACTCGGCGGCCACAGCGTCACCGTCAGCACGAGCGTGGGCGTTGCCTTCGGCAACCCGACCTACGTGCGTCCCGAAGAGATGCTGCGCGACGCCGACATCGCGATGTACCGGGCCAAAAGCCTGGGCAAGGCGCGCCACGCGCTCTTCGACGAAACGCTGCACGCCGAGGCCATGTCGCGGCTGCGCATGGAAACCGATCTCCGCCGCGCCGTGGAGGAGCGGCAGTTCCGCGTCGTCTTCGAGCCGATCGTCGGCCTCTCCTCCGGCGAGTTGATCGGCTTTGAAACGCTCGTGCGGTGGGAACACCCGGAGGAGGGGCTGATCCAGCCGGCGCGCTTCATCGGCATCGCCGAGGAGACGGGCCTCATCGTGCCGATCGGCTACTGGGTGCTTGAGGAGGCCTGTTCAAAGATGGCCTCGTGGATGAAGCAGCACAAGTCCGCCCGTGATCTCACGATCAGCGTAAACCTCTCCAAGCGCCAGCTTGCCGAAACGGACCTGCTCGAGCGGCTCGACGACATCCTGGCCCGCACAGGCCTGCCCGGCAACAGCCTGAACCTCGAAATCACCGAGAGCGCCGTCGTCGACAACTTCGAAGCACTGACCGACATGCTCCGGCAGATCAAGAAACGCGGCGTGTCGCTGCACATGGATGACTTCGGCACCGGACTCAGCTCGCTCTCCTGCCTGCACCAGCTCCCCATCGACGTCCTCAAAATCGACCGGTCGTTCGTCATCAACATGCGCAACCGGCGCGAGTACGCAGCGGTCGTGCACGCGGTGCTGACCCTCGCGGGGCACTTCAACATGAAGGTCATCGCCGAAGGCGTCGAGACGCCGGAGCAGCTCGCACAGCTCCACGCGCTCAACTGCGACTTCATCCAGGGCTTCCACCTGTCGCGCTCCCTCGGGCCGGATGAAGCCGCCCGGATGGTCGCCGGCGAAAAGCCCTGGACGCAGCGTGGAGCAGCCTGAGCCCCTCTACCGGGTTCTCTCATCCAAATCGCACCGCGCGGGGCCGCCCCCGCTCGCTCACCGCGCCGACACGACCGGCGCAGCCGGAGCAGCCGCCTTCGCCGCTGCACGCGCCGTGCGCCGCTGCGCGACAAGCATCAAGACCGCGCCGGCCACTGCCAGCGAACCGGCCCCCCACTGCGGCACCGTCAGCACCTCATGAAACATGAAGTACGAACCGATCGCCACTCCGAACGGCTGAAGCTGAATCACCCCCGAAGCCACCGCCACGCCCAGCCTCGCCAGGGCGATGTAGTAAAACACATGCCCCAGGGCGATCCCCACCAGGGCGGACGCCAGCAGCAAGGCAAACTCCCGACCCGACAGAACCGCCGGATCAATCGCCGTCAGCCCCGCCCGCTCGCCAAGCACGAGCATCAGCGCGATCATCACGCCGGCGGTGTACAGGCTGATGACCGCAAAGGCCGTGATGGGATGGCAGCCGTGCATGCAGCGGCGCACCGACAGCGCATACGCCGCAAAGAGCAGCCCTGAGGCGATCGCCAACGTAACCCCCAGCGCATGCCCGCCGCGGAAAGGCTCCGGCCCGAGGGCCACCGTCCCGATCGTGCCGGCGATCACAAGCACCGTGCCCCCCAGAAAGCCGCCGGACCGGATCACGCTCCGCTCAGAGGGAAAGAGCAGAAAGGCCCCGACCGTCACGAACAGAATCTGAGTCCGCAAGCCAAAGGTAAGCAGGCCGGGGTCGATCTGGTAATGCGCGACCGTGAAGCAGACCTGGCCCGCGGCGTTGATCAGCCCCGGCAGCAGGGCACGCCGCCAGATGCCGGCCGGAAGGCGGCGACGAAAAGCGAGCACAACCGGCACAGGCGCCCACACCAGCGCGGCGAAACCGTACCGCCACCCGTTGCTCGTCCACGGATCAATCGCCTCCGCGAAGTACCGGATGAACAGCGGGACCACCGACCACCCCAGCAGCGTCAGCAGCACGGTCACGACGCCCATGACGTCCAGCCCGAGGCGAGAATGGCTAGCGGTATGGGCGCGGCTGGGCATGCTTCCCTGCACTCAAACACTCGCCGGAACCGGACAGATCCAATGGCCCCGGACGCCGCCGCGGCGGAACGCTCCCCCAGCCCGTCTGGCCCCCCCAGCCCGTCTGGAGGTACCATCCTCCCGCTTCTCACCGGGAGGTTACTCAGATGCGACAGCAGAGCGCGACGTTACCGGGCCGGCTCAGGGCGATCGTAGCGGCGGGCCTGACCGCGGCCGTGGGGGGGACGGCGGGAGGGGCTGCCGCGGGGGCCGAGGGGTTTGGCCAGCAGGGAGGCCTGCCGCCGCTGGATGAGTTGGAGCCCGGCGTGTCGCTGCGCGTCTACCACGCCGGCCGCCCCCTGGAGCGGGTGGCCGAGCCCATCCCCGGGGTCTCCCCGAACCTGGACGAGTTGCGGCCGGTGATCGACTATCCGGCCTCCGGCGGCTTCGGCGTGAAGGATCAGTTCGTCGCCACCGTGACCGGCTACTTGCTAATCGAAGAGGCCGGCGAATACACCTTCCGCCTGACGAGTGACGACGGCTCGATGCTGCTGCTGGACGGGGAGCGGGTCATCTGGAACCGGGGCCTGCACCCAGCCACCTCCATGAACAGCAGGATCCGGCTGTCGGCCGGTCTCCATGCGCTGAAGATCCTCTACTTCGAGAACGACGGTGAGGAGCATCTCTCCCTGCGATGGCGCGTGCCGGGCGCGGACACCTTCGAACTGGTCCCCTCGTCGGCGCTGCGCACGGAGAAGGACGTCACACGCGTGATAAGCCCCGGCGTCAAGCCGCTCGCCTCCGATCTGGAGGGCGTGCGCGCAGGAGACGGCGTGCCGCTGGAAGGCGTGCACCCCGCCTGGCGGGTGGAGACCATTCACCCGGATTCCTTCCAGCCGATGGTTGGGTGCATGACCATGCTCCCCGACGGCCGACTGCTCGTCGGCACCTTCGAGCCGAAGAACAACGGCGTGATCCTGACCGCGCCGAACGGAACCATCTGGGCGCTGAGCAACCTCGACGCATCAGATCCGAACGCCATTGTCGTCGAACCCTTTGCCGAAGGCTTCTATCACCCGCTCGGGATGTGCCTGGTGGACTCCGCAGGCCCGGCCCCGGACCTCTACATCGCGCAGCGCGACGAGATCACCAGGATGCGCGATGTCGATGGCGACGGCATTTTCGAAACGCGTGAGACCTTCGCCTCCGGTTGGGTGAGCGACAACTACCACCACTTCACCTTCGGGCTCAAGGAGCACGACGGATTCCTGTATGCCTCCCTGTCGAGTTCGATCGGGCTCAGCGGCGCGAAACTGCTCTCCGGAACACCGATCGGCGGCAACGGACCGGGCGCCGCCGAGCGCGGGACCGTCATGAAAGTTTCATTGCAGACCGGCGAGATCGAGTACCTCTGCGGCGGCTTCCGCACGCCCAACGGCATCCTGGTCACGCCGGACGGCAAGGTGCTCGTCGGAGAAAACCAGGGAACGTGGATGCCCGCAAGCAAGGTGAACCACGTCCTGCCCGGCCGGTTCTACGGGCACTACAACGAAACCCGCGTCAGAACCGATCGTTATCCCGACGGCGGCGCGCCCGCCATGTTCGCCGACCAACCGGTCACCCCGCCGGCCCTGTGGCTGCCGCAGAACGAGTGCGCCAACTCCCCCACTGACTTCCTGCACATCTCTGACGGCCCCTTCGCCGGTCAACTCTACATTGGCGAACTGAAGATGGGCGGCATCCGGCGTGCCTTCCTCGAGGAAGTCAACGGCGTCACTCAGGGCGCCGTCTTCCGCTTCACCCAGGGTCTCGAGGGAGGCGTGAACCGTCTCATGTGGGGCGAGAACGGCGAGATCTACGTCGGATGCATCGGGGAGCGCGACACCTGGTCGTGGCGCGGCACGCGCACCGGACTCCAGCGGCTCGTCCCGATCCCCGATGAGGGTGTGTTCGAGTACCACTCCATCCGCGCGACGGAGGACGGCTTCGAACTCCGCTTTACCGAGGCCGCGGAACCGACCGCCCTTGCGAATCCCGAGTCCTACGACATCCGCCAGTGGCGCTACGTGCCGACGCCGGCGTACGGCGGCGAAAAGGTCGACGAGGAGATCCTGCGCATCACGCGCGCCGAGCCTTCGCCCGACAATCGCGCCGTGCGCCTCACCATCGAAGGGCTGGAGCCCGGCCGCTGCGTCTTCATCCGCGCCGACCTCACCAGCGCTGCGGGAGAGCAGATCTGGTCGCCCGATGCGTGGTACACGCTCAACGAAATCCCGGGCCGTCCCCGCCTCGCGCCGTATGAACGGCCGGACGATGGTGCATTGAACGTGCTGGTCTTCTCAAAGACGGCAGGCTTCCGGCACGATTCGATCCCGGCCGGCATCGCCTGCATTGAGCAGCTCGGCCGCCGACACGGCTTTGAAGTTCAGGCGACCGAGGATGCGACCATCTTCAACGACGAGTCGTTGAGCCGGTTCGACGTGGTGGTCTTCCTGAACACCACCGGCGATGTGCTGGACCTGTCGCAGGAAGCAGCCTTTAAACGCTTCATCCGCGCCGGGCGCGGATTCGTCGGCGTGCACGCCGCGGCGGACACTGAGTACGACTGGCCCTGGTACGGCGGGCTTGTCGGCGCCTACTTCCTCTCCCATCCGCCCGTGCAGGACGCCCTGGTCAAGGTTGTCGATTCGACGCATCCGTCGACGCGGCACCTTCCCGGCTCCTGGCGCCGCACCGATGAGTGGTACGACTACAGATCCAGCCCGACTGAACGTGTCGGCGTGCTGCTGACGCTGGATGAATCGACCTACGAAGGGGGCAGGATGGGCGACGATCACCCGATCGCATGGAGCCACCTTTACGATGGCGGCCGTGCGTTCTACACCGGCGGCGGCCACACCAAAGAAAGCTTCTCCGAGGATGCGTTCGCAGCGCACCTGCTCGGCGCGATCCGCTGGGCGGCCGGAATCGAGGACGCCGCCGCGGCGGACTGAGCAACCATCTCCTCGCGCACCGCTCGTGATTGGGAACGACGGTGCAATTGCGCGCACGCCGGTTGGCCCGCACGACCGCTGTCCGTAGCATCACATCAAAGTGATGGCAATTGCTTGATTGCATCACTGGCAGCAAAAGCCGCCCTTCAAGGCGGCGGGGGACCAACACGCACAGTCGACCCAGCAAGGAAGGTGATCCATGAAATTGGAGACGCTGAAGGACTTTTACATTCACGAACTGCAGGACCTGTACCATGCCGAAGCCCGCCTGATCGATGCGCTGCCGAAAATGGCAAAGAAGGCGAGCAACGAACAGGTCCGCACGGCCTTCAACGAACACCTCGAAGAAACCAGGGAGCAGAAGAAGCGACTCGAGCGCATCCTGCACGATCTGAACGTGCGCCCGGGCGGCATGAAGTGTGAAGCGATTGAAGGGCTCATCAAGGAAAGCGAGCACGTGCTCAAGGCCGACGGCGACGGCAGCACCATTGATGCGGGGCTGCTGGCCATGGGCAACAGGATCGAACACTACGAGATTGCAGGCTACGGCGCTGCTCGCGCCCACGCCGCCGAACTGGGGCTGCGCGACCACGTGGACATCCTGCAGCAGACGCTCGACGAAGAGGGCAATGCCGATAAGAAGCTGACAGCGCTGGCCGAGCAGCGGAACCGCATGGCCACACACGCGTGAGGATCGTGGCAGACCTGGGGGGCCGCCATGGCCGAGCGCGACCAGAGCAACATCCCGCCCGGCTGGGACTACAACCCGGCGACGTGGGCTCAGCGGCTCCCCATCGTGGGAGCCGCTCTCGTTGGGTGCGGCATCGCAACGTACCTCGCCCTGTGGCAGTACGACGTCGTCGACCACGCCTGGGATCCGATCTTCGGCCTTCAGACCGAGAAGATCCTGGACTCCCGGCTGTCCTACGTGCTGCCGATCTCCGATGCCGCGCTCGGCGCTCTGGGATACCTGGCGGATGCCGCGGCCGGCATCATCGGCGGGTCGAGCCGATGGCGCACCATGCCCTGGATTGTCATCGTGTTCGCATTCCTCGTGGGACCGCTCGGGCTGATCAGCGTCGGGCTCGTCATCGCGCAGCCCGTCATCTACGACGCGTGGTGCACGCTCTGCCTCGTCACGGCCGCAATCTCCGTGGTGATGATCCCCCCCGCAATGGATGAAGCCCTGGCAAGCCTGCAGCACCTGCGGCGCGCCAAGGACGACCCGCAGCGCTCCGCCTGGCGAACGTTCTGGGGCCTGCAAGACACCCGCGTGCAGGGGCGGCCCGCCGCGGCCTAACGAAAGGACTAGACCGTGTGGGCACAGGGGATCAGCGCGCTCGTCGGCGTCTGGCTCATGGCAGCGCCCGGCGCACTCGGCTTCGGCGGACCCGCCTCAACAAACGCGCGAATCATCGGCCCGTTCATCGCATCATTCGGCGTCATCGCCATGGCGCAGTGCACCCGCAGCGTGCGGCGAGCGAACCTCCCCCTGGCGGCATGGCTCATCCTGGCGCCGCTCGTTCTCACCCACACGACTGAAGCGGCGCTGAACTCCATCGCGTGCGGCCTTGCCGTCGGGGCGCTCTCGCTGGTTCGCGGCCGAATCACGCACACCTTCGGCGGCGGATGGGCGGCGCTGTGGCCGCGCAGGAGCAAGGGACAAAGCACCGGCGAACCACGCGCGGCCCGCGCAGGGCGCAGGGAGGCGACGACATGAGCAACGGACAGCGAAGAACAATCATCGTCACCGGCGGCGGAGGCATGATCGGCTCGGCGGTCGTTCAACGCCTGGTTCATGAGTACGACGTGGCGGTGCTGGAGCGCGAGAAGTCGACCCAGTCGCTCCCAACTGACGCCTACTTCGTGGACTGCGACATCACGAGCCAGGAGAGCGTCGACGCCGCGATGACGCAGGTCTTCGACACAGCCGTCGGCGCAATCGCCTCAGTCCTGCACCTGGCCGCCTACTACGACTTTGCCGGCGAACCAAGCGACCTCTACGACAAGGTCACCGTTCAGGGCACGCGACGTGTCCTGCAGGCGCTGGTCGACCGCACCGATCGCCTCCCCGTCGAACAGTTCGTCTTTTCCAGCACGATGCTGGTCCATCGGCCGCGGGAGCGCGGCAAGCTGATCACCGAGGACGATGCCCTGGAAGCCAGGTGGGACTATCCCCAATCCAAGATCGACACCGAATCACTGATCAGCGCCGAGCGCGACGGCATCCCCGCCGTCATGCTGCGAATCGCCGGCGTGTACACCGATGACTGCAACTCGATCCCCATCGCCAACCAGATCCAGCGCATCCGCGAGCGGCGTCTGACCGGGCGCGTCTTCCCGGGCGATGTCCGCAACGGGCAGGCCTTCGTGCACCTCGATGACCTCGTCGACGCCTTCGCGCGCGTCGTCGACCGGCGACGAACGCTTCCGGAAGAGACCGCCATCCTCATCGGTGAACCAGAAACCTGCAGCTACGACCAACTGCAGCGCCGAATCGCCGAGCTCATCCACAACGAGCCCGACTGGACGACGCAGGAGATCCCCAAGCCGGTCGCCAAGACCGGCGCGTGGGTGCAGGACAAGGTGCCCGGCGTCGAGGAGCCCTTCATCAAGCCCTGGATGATCGACCTGGCCGACGACCACTATGAGCTGGACATCACCCGCGCGCAGAACCTGCTGAACTGGCGTCCGCGGCGGCGCCTGATCGACACGCTCCCGAAGATAATCGATGCCCTGCAGCGCGACCCCGCCGGCTGGTACGAACGCAACCGGCTGGAGTCACCTGCCGGCATCACGTGATGCCCCGGCGGCGGCGTCCCGGCACGCTCGAAACGGCCGGCAGGAACGGGGAAGTGGAGCGGACCGGAGTCGAACCGGCAACTTCCACCTTGCAAAGGTGGCACTCTGCCAATTGAGTTACCGCCCCATCGGTCCGGGATTGTGAGCGCGCCGCGCCGCCGGGTCAACGCAGCGGGCCGGCCCTGCTGGACCGGCCCGCGTGCAGTTCTGATTCAACGGACAGGGCGGGATTCGAACCCGCGAGGCAGGGTGTACCCCACCTAACGGTTTAGCAAACCGTCGCCTTCAGCCGCTCGGCCACCTGTCCCCGGCTGGTTGCGAGTATAGCAACGGCCGCCGCCGGGGTGCAGAGCCGGAGGGCAGAAAGTAGGGCACTGGCCGTGAACAGCCCGAAATCCAGCTACTCGCGACGCCCCTGCTCCTCCAGCAGCCGCCGCAGGTACCGGTTCTCCCGCCGCGTCGCCTCCAGGTCGAAGACGAGGTACTTCGTGCTGAGACGCAGATAGTCCAGCGACTCCTGCAGGTCGCCCAGGGTCCGCTTCATCCGCTCGTGGCGCGACCGCGTCTCCTCCGCCAACCGATGCAGCTCCTCCTTCGCGGGGGAAGGAAGCTGCTCGATCTGGCCCATCAAGTCAGACAGCCGTGCGCTGAACATCTGCTCGTCCATTGCCACTCCTCAGGTCTGTAGTTGTGGCCCGACTCCACCTGGAGACCGGACGGGCGGGCGGGATGGACCCACCGCGCTTACCTGAGGGGAAACAAGAGGAGGACCACGTCTGGCACGGTCATCCCGCAGACCGCTCCGGAGCGTCCAACGTCCAATAAAACCGGGGCAGGCGCCACCACAACCCCGCCTCGCCCTCGCGATCAGGAGCAAACCATGTGTGTTGGATGTGACGCGTGTTGCCTGCGGTCAACGCAGACCGTCCACCCGCCGCAACGCCGCACGAGCCTCCGGCGGGGCCTCCGCCGCCGCCTGCTTCACCAGCGCGGGGTTCTTCTTGACCAACTCCGCGGCGACCGACCGCAGATGCTCATCGCGCGCCTGGGCGAACCGGCGGAACAGCGCCTCCAGTTCGTGCCGCGCGTATTCAGACAACGGATCAGAAAGTCCGCTTTGCATCGCCGCCCAGTCCAGCAGGGAGGCCCCCTCCGGCGTGAACCGGTACAGGTTCAGCGTGGCCTCAAACCGGGCTTCCGGCGAGGAGAACGGATCGCGAGCCGGCTCCGGAAGCTTCGCAAAGAGCTGCTCCGGCTTCTCCCGCACCCCGAACGCCTCATCGAAGGCGTCCGGCTGGGCTTCCGGCTGCTCCCCGCCGCGGGCCTCGGCCAGTCGTGCGAAAGCCGTGGAAAGGGTCTTCAGCCCCGCCCGATCGAACCGGATCGTGAGCTTCTGGCACGGCTTGCCCTCGTGCATTGCCGCGATCGCCTTCGTGATGGTCCCAGCCCCCCATTCCGGGCGGCTCTGGTGGATCACGCGGTCCCCATAGGACCACTGCGTCATTGTTGTCATCCTGACGTTCCCCAATAGTGTGTTCGCACAGCCCCGCCCCGTGGGCCTCCGCCAAAGCAGAGCCGTTCGCAACCTCCCCCACCCCCCGCAGCGCCCGGCAGCTCCGGGCCAACCCCCCACTTTGGGCCCCCGCGGTTAACTTGTCCAGACTGGCTGCCTAGGCCTACTATGGACGTTCAGGCATACAAGCCCGACGCACGGCGTGCCCCGACAGGTACCGGCTGAATCTAGTCTCGATCTCTCGACGCGGAGATTCTACCCGATGAGGCGGCATCCGTGCAAGCCCCTTTTTTGGAAGAACCGAGTAACGCCGAGGAAGTGGAAACTGGCCCATGATTGAAGCGCTCAAGAGCGATGAAATTGTTGAAAAGGTTGGCGGTCGGTTCAAGCTCTGCACGCTGATCCAGCGGAGGCTCGTCCAGTTGATGGAAGGCGCTCGCCCTTACGTCGAGCGCGAAGGACGCACCGACCTGGAACTCGTCATCGAAGAAATCATGCAGGGAAAGATTACCTGGGAGTTCGATCCCGCGGCGGACATCGATACCAGCAATCTCCTGCCCGCCGATCAGCGTTGAGACGGGTGGCCCGCCGCCCCGCCGCTCTCCCCAAGCGTGATGCCTTGACAGACGGAGCCGAACCGTGGCTGAGCCGCTCCAGAGCGCGCGGATCATCGTCGGCGTAACTGGCGGGATCGCCGCGTACAAAACGGCAACCCTGGTCAGCCGCCTCGCCCAGGCCGGAGCGCAGGTCACCGTCGCCATGACCTCCTCGGCGACGAAGTTTGTAACCCCGCTCACCTTTCAGGCCCTCTCCGGCCGGCCCGTCTACACCAGCCAGTGGGAACACGTCGAAAGTCAGGACCCCCAGCACATCTCGCTGGCCTCCGCGGCGAGCCTCGCCATCGTCGCGCCCTGCACCATGGACACCATGGCCAAACTGGCCACCGGCCGCACCGATGACGTCGTCACGCTCATTCTGAGCGCGATCGACCGCGCCAGAACCCCCGTCCTCCTCGCCCCCGCCATGAACAGCGTCATGTGGGCGCAGCCGAGCAATCAGCGCAACGTCGCCACACTCAAGGCCGACGGCT
The DNA here is from genome assembly GCA_964460345.1 of uncultured Phycisphaeraceae bacterium. GTDB lineage: Bacteria > Planctomycetota > Phycisphaerae > Phycisphaerales > UBA1924 > CAYWRO01. Next base: position 33,948 of record CAYWRO010000021.1, read on the forward strand.
TCGACCTGATCGGCCCCGCCGAAGGCTGGCAGGCCTGCCGCCACGTGGGGGTAGGGCGCATGGTCGAGCCCGAACAGTTGCTCGAGGCCGTACAGGTGAAGCTGGCCCACTAATCGTTGACGCCACAAACAACAAGGGGCGCCCCTGAAAGAGGCGCCCCAAGACAAGCCATCAGAATCAAGCAGACTTACCCCCCGGCAAGGAACTCCTGCTTTCGTGGATCCGTCCGCGCGATGATCTCGCTGACGCCCTTCTGGTTGAAGCCTTTGTAACCGTCATTCCGCTCCAGGTTCTCCAGGTGAGATCCGATCGCACCGCCCTGCGTGCGGAACCACGCCGCCTGGGCGCTCGTGATCAGTCCCTCCTCCACCAGCCGCGCCAGCCGCTTCTCGCTCACCGGCCACCGCTCCCCCTCCGTAAACGCCTGCCGGAGGTGCGGCATGTCCGTAAACGGCGCCATGGTGTCGATCGAAGCGCCCTTGAGTTGCTCCCGCAGCGCCTCGAAGTCGAACATGCACTCCAGGTGGTGCATGCCCGCCTGCAGAATCGCCTCCCCGTGCAGGGCGCACCACAGGCCGACGGTCCCAAGTTCCTTGCGCTCCGGCAGCGGATCATGCGCGAAGTCGCCGCGGATCTCTTCCGGCGAAAGGTCAACGTCGGCGAAGATGATGATCCCCGCCCGCGGCTGCTCGAGCACCTGCGCGCCCCACCCCGCCTCCGCGCCCGCGTAAAACCGCTCGCGGCAATGAAACCCGAGCATCTCAAACTTCGCGATCAGCCGCGTGAAGTACCGGCGCGACGACCGGTACGTGTGGTGATCGTGGTTTGCCCAGCCGAGCCCCAGCCGGTCCTGGCGCGCCTTCTGCACCTGCGCGGCGCGGTTGCGCGTCTGCCAGTACTCGCGCTCGGCGCGGAAAAACAGCGAGCAAGCCAGGTCCGCCCCCAGCTCCTCGACCGCCGCCTCAATCAGGTGCCCGGTGTGGTCGATCCCCGATTCATCGTCCTCCCAGTCGCGCTTGCGCAGCCGGAAGTGCTCGAGGTGCTTGAGGCTCTTGAGCGCGCGGTCCGCATCCGGCGTCGGCGTCGCAAACCCCGGCCAACCGTGACGCTCAATCACCCAGAGTTCCGCATCCTGCGAGCGGAAGGCCGGCGCGCGGCGCATCTGGCTCAGCGGCTCCCCCTCGATATCGTCCTCGGAAATGGTCGGGTCGTCGGCAATGTGCCACGCCGCAAGAAAGTCCGCGACCGCATCAACCTTGATGAACACGCGCGTCACCTGCCCCGTGCCGATCAGCACGCGCGGGAACATCGCCCCATGGTGCGTGTAGCAGTCCGGCGCGCCCGGCGTCGGCGTGCGCTGAAAGCCCGTCTCCGTCAACCGGTCAATCACATCCTGCGAACGCGGCACCACGATGTGGTCGATCCAGTCCTTGAAGCGGGTCGCCGTCTCCTGGCGCATGCGATCGGCCAGCTTGGCCGCCCCCTCGCACCGGGCGAGGAAAGCCTCCACGATCTCGTCGATCAGCGCCTGGGCGGCAGGCTGCGGCTCAAAGTGAAACTGGGTCAGCGGGTCAGCCGAGAGGGTCGTCATGTCAGATCCGTCCGTTGTTTTCACCCCGTCCCCCATGTGCGGGAGGCAAAAACGGAACGGTATGTAGCCTCGACCCCCCCGGCCACGCGCGGGCTGCCGACCGCCGACTTCCCCGGCCACCGTGACCCCCGCGCCGAACCGAGCGACCCCTAGAACCCCTGGGCCACCAGCGTGTTGTATCGCTCCTCGTGGCGGCGCATGTCAACAGACTTGTTCCCGCCCTTCAGAAGGGATTCGCACCGGCGATAGTGCGACGCCGCCAACCCCCGCTGCCCCAGGTAGAAGTAGCACTCCCCAAGCTTCAGGTGCAGCCGCGGATTGTCCGCATCGTCCCAGAGGGCCTCTTCATACAGGTCCGCGGCGTCCCGGTACCGACCGGCCAGCATCGCCCGGTCCGCCTCCTCGACAATCCCCGGCGGCGTGTAGTACCGGTCGTACACCCACCAGCTGCCATAGGCCAGCGCCGCAAAGATCACCAGCTTGCCAAGCCGTCCGCTGCCTTCCATGCCGCACCTCGTCGGTCCCGAAACGGGTTCTCCCGTGGGCAGGATCGGTCTGATCGGGTCAGGGGTATCGGGCAGCCGCGGCGGGGCATGGCGGGCGGCCCGCGAGTCTGCGGATCCGGAGAACTCGGCGGGAGATGCGGGCGCGTTATCGGGCAAGCGGGGAGCCGCAACGCGCGCAAAGCGGCGCCTGGCGCACCCCGCCCTCGCGCGCACAGCAACGCCGCGCACCAGCCACGAGCTTGTGCGCACGGCACTCAAACCCGCTCAAACTCGACCACATGCGCACAACTTCAGAAACTCAAACCGTTCTCCCCCGCAAACGCACGGTTCGCTTGACACAGCATCCGCCGGTGCTATTCTGACTGCACGATGCGAGTTCTCCGCCAGCGAATGCGAATGCTTATGACCATGCCCGGCCCCGGGCGCGGCGCGTGTTCGCATCGATCGGCTCGCTAGCGCAACAGCGCGAGCCTGAAGCGAATCACAAGACGCCGCCCCCGGGGCGGCGTTTTTCGTTGGTTCACTTCTCCCCCACTCACATCACGACCTCAGGCAGGCAACCGCCCGCACCCCAGGAGCATCACATGACCACGCGCCCCCGCAGCGCGCACGCGATCGCCACGCGCGCCATCCACGATGGACTCTCCCCCGATCCGGCCACCGGCGCGATCCTCACGCCGATCTACCAGACGACCACCTACGTGCAGGAAGCCGTCGGCCGTCACAAGGGCTACTGCTACTCGCGCACCAGCAACCCAACGGTCGCCGCGCTGGAATCGCAGCTCGGCGCGCTGGAGGATGCCCCGCCCGCCGTCTGTTTCGGCACGGGCCTCGCCGCGATCTCCGCCCTCTTCCTCGCGACGCTGAAACAGGACGACCACGTCGTCGTCTCCGACGTCGTCTATGGCGGCACCGTGCGGCTCCTCCGTCAGATCCTCGCCAACTTCGGCGTGACCTGTTCGCTCGTCGATACCTCCGACCCCGGCCAGGTCCGCAGCGCCCTAGAGGCCAACCCGAACACGCGACTCGTCTTCATCGAAACGCCCGCCAACCCGACGTTGAAGCTCACCGACATCGCCGCTGTCGCCGAAATCACGAAAGCGGCGGGCATCCCCCTCATCGTCGACAACACCTTCCTTACGCCGGTGCTGCAGGATTGCTTCGCCCTCGGCGCAGACGTAATCGTCTACTCCACCACCAAGTACATCGAAGGACACAATGCAACCGTCGGCGGCGCGGTCGTGACGCGCGACGCCGCCCTGCTCGAACGACTGCGCCTCGCGCAGAACACGCTCGGCGCACGCCTGAGCGCACAGGAAGCCTTCCTCACGCTCCGCGGCATCAAGACCCTGCCCCTGCGGATGAAGCAGCACTCCGACAACGCCCTGCACGTGGCGCGCTGGCTGGAGACGCACCCGCTCGTCCGCCAGGTGCGCTATCCCCTCCTTGAGACCTTCCCTCAGCGTGAACTGGCCGTCCGCCAGCAGCGCGCCGGCGGCGGCATCATCGCCTTCGAAGTCGCAGGCGGCGCTGCGGCCAGCATCGCCCTCCTCAACGCCCTGAGGCTCATCGCGCTGGCCGAAAACCTCGGCAGCGTTGAGTCCCTCGTCACCCACCCGGCGACCATGACCCACGGCTCCTACTCGCCGCAGGAACGCGAACGCCTCGGCATCACCGACGGCCTCGTGCGCCTCAGCGTCGGACTCGAAGACCCGGTCGACCTCATCGCCGACCTCGAACAGGCCCTCGCCGCGACCATCAACGCCGCCGAGCCCGCCGCACCCGTCGCCGCGCAGTCGCCCTCCACGGCCTGGGATGAACAGATCGCCTTCTCACAGGCAGCCGCCCGCCTGACCTCAAGCGGGTTTCACACGCACATCCGTTGAAACAGGAGCAGCCATGATCGTCCTGAAGTTCGGCAGCTCCGTGCTGCGAAAGAAGCGGGATCTCGCGACCGTCGTGCACGAGATCTACCGCCACGTCCGCGAAGGCGAGCCCGTAATCGCCGTCGTCTCCGCACTCGGCGGCGTCACCGATGCCCTGCTCACCGAGGCAAGGAAGTTCAACGATTCCCCGCCGGCCGCCACCATCGCGGCACACCTGGCGACCGGCGAAGCGCGCTCCGTCTCTCTGCTGGCGCTCGCAATCGGGCGGGCCGGACTGCGGTGCACGCCCGTGGACGCCGCGCAGATCAAACTTCAGACCCGCGGCCCCACGCTTTCCGCAAGTCCCGTCCACGTCGACACCACCAAAATCCAGCATCTGCTCGCGCAAGTGCCCGTGATCGTCGTCCCGGGCTTCGTCGGCCTCGATGAGGATGGCTCCCCAACCCTGCTCGGCCGCGGCGGCTCCGACCTGACAGCGGTCTTCCTGGCCGCTCGCCTCGGCGCACGCTGCCGGCTCATCAAGGACGTTGATGGCGTCTACACCGCCGACCCCAACACGCGCGGCTCCGATGCCCATCGGTACGACACGCTGACGTGGGCCGATGCATTGAAGGCAGGCGGGCGCATCGTGCAGCCGCGGGCGCTGGAACTCGCCCGCGAGTTAAAAGTCGAGGTCGAGGTCGCCTCGCTCAACGGGAACAAAGCAACACTCATCGGCGCGCAACCAACAAAGGTTGCCGCCCCCCTCCCGGCTACCCCCCCCGCACCCCCCGCCCCGACCGTCACCTTGCCAGGGCGCCCGCTGCGCGTCGGCCTGCTCGGGCTCGGGGTCGTGGGGCTCGGCGTCCACCAGCGGCTGGCGGCACTGCCCGACCTTTTTGACGTCGTGCGTGTTGCCGTGCGCGACTGCGACAAACACCGCGGCGACGGCGTCCCGCCGGAGCTGCTCACCTCCGATCCGTGGGAGGTCCTCGACGAGCAACCCGATGTTCTCGTGGAGTTGATCGGCGGCGGCCGACCCGCCGCGGCACTGATCGAGGCTGCCCTGGCGGACGGTCGCATCGTCGTCACGGCCAACAAGGACGTGGTCTCCCGCTGCGGCGGACGGCTGCGGCAACTGTGCGATTCGCACGGGGGCCGGCTCTTGTACTCGGCCGCCGTCGGCGGCGGCGCGCCGGTCATCGAGTCGGTGCGCCGACTGCGAGAATCGGAAGACGGCATCGCGCAAATCCGCGCGGCCGTGAGCGGAACCTGCAACTTCATCCTTGAACGAACCGGCCAGGGCATCGATCTGAGCGATGCCATTCGCGAAGCCCAACGCAAAGGACTGGCCGAAGCGGATCCGACACTGGACCTTTCCGGCGAAGACCTCGCGCACAAGCTGGCGATCCTCGCGTGGGAGGCCTTCGGCGTGCACCTCGACCCGGACGAGATCCCGGTCACCGGCATCGGCCGATTCGTGCGCGACCGTGCCGCCGGCGCTGAACCCGGCCGCGTGGCGCGCCTGGTGGGAACCTGCCATCGCGATGCCGACGGCCACGTGAAGGCAACGGTCCAGCCGGAATGGCTGGACGATGCCGATCCGCTGGCGCAGTCCACCGGCGAAGAAGTCGTGTGTGAAATCCACACGGTTTCAAACGCTCATCCGTCCGCCGCCCCCACCGTCATCCGCGCTCGCGGCGCAGGGCGGTGGCCGACGACCGAGTCGGTGCTTGCCGACCTGCTCGACCTGGCCCGCGGCGGCGAATCACGCCGCCCGCAAGCCGCAGCTTTGCCGGGCCAGTTCGCTGAAGGCAAGCCCACCCACGCACTTGCACAGGAGACCTGCCGATGAAGTTCGAAACGCAACTTGTGCAGTTTGAGGCGTGCCCGGGAGATCCCGCACTGGCGACGAGCACGCCGATCTACCAGACGGCGACGTTCGTGCAGGAAGACCCGGAACAGTTCGGTCGCTACGACTACTCGCGCAGCGGCAACCCGACGCGAACCGTCCTCGAAACACAACTCGCACAACTGGAGCGCGGTTGCGAAGGCGGCGCGCGAGCATTCGCCAGTGGCATGGCGGCGCTCAACGCCGTCCTCCGGCTCGTCCGCCCGGGTGAGCGCATTGTCGCGGGCTCCGACATCTACGGAGGCACCTTCCGCCTGCTGGAGCAGGTCGCCCGTCCCTACGGAATCGATGTAGCCTTCGCGCCAACATGGGAAGAGGGCGCACTGGCGGCCTGCCTTAACGATCGCACGCGACTGGTCCTGATCGAGACCCCGACAAACCCGCTCCAGCGCATCACGGATGTGCAGCGTGCAGCGGAAGCGGCTCACCACGCCGGCGCGCTGCTCGCAGTCGACAACACCATGCTCTCCCCCGCGCTCCTGCGACCGCTGGAACTGGGCGCCGACATCGTGATCCACTCCGCCACCAAGTTCCTGTGCGGGCACGCGGATGTCACCGCCGGAGCCGTCATCGTGCGTGATCCAGCGCTCGCAGAACAGATCGCTTTCACCTGCAACGCCGAGGGAACCGCCCTGGGCCCCTTCGATTCGTGGCTCCTGCTGCGCGGCCTCAAAACCCTCGCCCTCCGCATCGATCGCCAGCAGGCCGGCGCAAAGAGGATCGCAACCTTCCTCGCCGGCCACAAGGCCGTCAGTCGCGTCCATTATGCGGGGCTACCCAACCACCCCGGAGGCGACATCCTCCGCCGACACGCGAAAGGTCCCGGCTCCGTCCTCGCCTTCGAGACCGGCGACCGCCGCCTCTCGCGCGCCATCATCGAACGATGTCGGCTGTTCAAAACGACCGTCAGCTTCGGCAGCATCACCTCCACAATCTCGCTGCCCTGCTGCATGTCACACGCAAGCATCCCCGCCGACGTCCGCCGCGAGCGCGCAATGCCCGAGGACCTGGTGCGGATCAGCGTCGGCATCGAAGACGTCGAAGACCTGATCGAAGACCTCAACCAGGCGCTCAACCTCGCGACCAGCCCCCCCACCGCAACCGCCCCCCACGTCGCGACCTACTCCTCATCACCCGTCAGCGTGTGAAGATACGCTTGGTATGCAAAAACCCGGTCACGCTGCTTGCCGCTGATCTCCTCCAGAACGCCCGCATCCGCCGCGATCTCAATCGCCTTTCTCGCCGTGGGAGGCGTGACCTTCAGCAGCTCCGCCACGCGCGGTGCGGTGACGACCGGGTGCTCGGGCAGTAGCTCAAACAATTGCATCGCCGCCACGGTCGATCGGGGATGGGACGCCAGGCGCCTGCGGTCTCGACCGAACAACGCGGCCAGCCGCTCGGCCACCCCGACCCCGTCGTCCGCTGCCTCGCCGACGCACTCCAGGTAGAAGTGCGTCCAGCCCTCCCAGTCACCCTCAACGCGAACGGCCGAGAGTCGATCGTAATACTCCCTCTGGCGTCGTTTGAAGGCGAGGCTCAGATAGAGCAGCGGCGACCGCAAAACCTCCCAGTGCTCCAGCAGCAACGTGATCAGCAGCCGGCCGATGCGACCATTGCCATCCAGAAATGGATGAATCGTCTCGAACTGCACGTGCGCCAGGCCTGCCCTGACCAGAGGCGGGAGCGGATCCTCACCGTGGATCCACTCCTCGAGAGCGGCCAACGCGCCTGGCACATCCTCCGGCGGAGGAGGCACAAACGTGGCGCTTGCGGGTCGTGTTCCACCGATCCAATTCTGGGTACGGCGGATTTGCCCCGGCCCCTTCGTTCCGCCGCGCGCCCCAGCCATCAAGCGGCGATGGGCCTCACAGAGCAGTCTCGTGCTGATCGGCAGACCGCCCGGCCGCCCCATCTGCCGCCGCGCATACTCCAGTGCACGAACGTAGTTGCAGACCTCTTCGGCGTCTTCCGGTCGCTCGGCTTCGTGGGTCACCTCGAAGGTGACCACATCGCGCAGCGTCGCCTCCGTCCCCTCAATCTGCGAGGAGATCAGAGCCTCCTTTCGCACGAATCCGTAAAGGAACCACGCCGTGCTGGGCACCATCCGACCCGCCACATCCAGCCGCGCCAGAGCCGTCGTCGCCTCGCCATGCAGCCGCTTCAGTTCACCCTCTATCTTCAGTGGAGGGTCGGCGGGAGGAAGGGGAAAAGGCACAAAGGCCTCCACTGGCTCGCTGGCCGTGGAGCTCGTCCGATAAGTCCCAGTAATCCTCGCCACTTGTTCTACACTAGGAAACGAACGCTTCCTAGGCAAGCCCGCTGCGCAACGATCGTTTCTTAAGAACCAGCACTGCGCAACGATTGATTCTCAGCCGCCCGCCTCCGCCTCCGGCTGCACCACGCGCAGGTGCCCGTTCTCCTCAACCACCAGCCCGAGTTCCTGCAGCGCGTTCAGCGCGGCCGCCTGCTCCGCCTGCTTCTTTGACTGCCCCCACGAAGATGGAAAGCGCCGCACGCCCATCTCGACGCAGATCTCAAACGCCTTGGCGTGATCCGGCCCCTTCTCATCCAGCACCACGTACACCGGCGAATCAAGCTCGTTCTGCTGCGCGTGCTGCTGCAGCACGGATTTGAAGTTCTCCTGGTGCCCGCTCGCCTCAACGCGCTCAATGATCGGCTCGAGCAGCGGCACCAGAAACCGCTGGGCCGCCTCAAACCCGCCGTCCAGATACAGCGCCCCCACCACCGACTCCAGCACCGCGGCGACCAGCGACTGCGGCAGGTCGTCGCTGCCGCGCATCCCCTTGCCGAGCCGCAAAAGCTCATCCAGCCCAAGCGACCGGGCGATCACCGCGCACGTCTGCCGCGAGACGACGCTCGACTTGATCTTCGTCATCTCCCCTTCCAGCAGGTCGGGAAACTGCCGGTAGATCTGCTCACAGGCGATCACCCCGAGAACAGCATCGCCCAGAAACTCGAGCCGCTCGTTTGACGCGAGCCGCGTCTCGGCGATCGAGGCGTGGGTCAGCGCCTGGGAAAGCAGGTCAACATCGTTAAATTTGTGGTCGAGGATCGTCTCGACCGCCTCGCGGGTGTCATCGCTCATCGGGCGAACCGTGCCGGACGCGTGCGGAACATCGCCGGCGAAACCCCCCGGAACCGGGGCCGGGGTGATCCCTCAGATTCGTCGACGCACCTGCTCGGCGGCCGCCCCCCATTCGGTCGGTCGGGGCGGCGCCCGATCAACCCGGACGGCCGGCGAGCAGCGGCATCAACATGTCTCCGCCAGGCAGGTCCGCGCCCACCCGAACGGCAGCCAAGTTTAGCCGCAAACCTCATTTCCGGGCGGCCAGACCGCCGCATAGTCCGCCGCCCGCGCTGGCCCGAGACCGGAAAGGCCGCTATGCTTCACGCCCAGTTCGGGCCCCCGGACGCGTCCAATGCGTCGGGCAGGCCGGCCCGGACTCACCAACAGCTTTGAGCAGTCAGCGAGGTTTCTGATGCATTACCCCCGTCGCACCAGCCGCATCAAGCGCAAGCGCTCGTACGGTTTCCGCGCCCGAATGAAGACCAAGGGCGGTCGGAAGATGATCAACCGCCGCCGCCGCATCGGCCGGAACCTGAACCTCGCGGCCTGACCGCCCCGCCTCACCGCCTTCGCGGCGAGCCCGGCAGGGCCGGATCAACTCGAACCCACACCAGCTCAGGGCCCCCACCGGGCCCTGTTTTCATGCGCGGCGAAGACGCCCCCCGGCGCACCGCCCCGAGCGCCGCGGCCAAACCCGTCCCACCCCACCACGCTGGTATCCTCTCCGCATGGCCACCTTCCTCCTCAAGACCGAGCCCGACACCTACGCCTACGAAGACCTCGTGCGCGACAAGCGCACCGTCTGGGACGGCGTCAGCAATCCCGCGGCGTGCAAAGCCATCCGCTCCGCACGCAAGGGCGACGAAGCCTTCATCTATCACACCGGCAAAGAGAAACAGATCGTCGGCCTCGCCCAGATCATCAGCGACCCGTACGAAGACCCGAAGCAACCCGGCACAAACGACCGCGGCGAACCCAAACGCCCCGTCTTCGACCTCAAGCCGCTCAAGAAAGCCAAGGCGCCTCTCACGCTCGCAGAGATGAAAGCCGACGAGCAGTTCGACGGCTTCGCACTCGTCCGCCAGCCGCGTTTGAGCGTGATGGAAGTGCCGCCGGCAGTGGCGAAGGCCATCCGGCATCGCACAGGGTTGTAGCGGCGGGCCGCCGTATAAAGCATCAGGACAGCCGTCGCCGCTCCGCCTCAATCGTGCTCAAAACATCCGCCTGGTGATCCGCGTGATAGCTCGACCGCACGAGCGGACCCGACTCCACCACCTTGAACCCGCGCCGCAGCCCCTCCTCCCGGAACACCCCAAACTGCTCCGGGGTCACCCACCGGTCGATCGGCAGGTGGTTCCGCGTCGGTTGCAGGTACTGTCCGATCGTCAGCACATCGCATCCCCCTGCCGCGGTGCCCCCGTCCGGTCCGTCGTGCTCGCTCGTGCGCGCGATCACTTCGTCCATCAGCGCCAGCACCTCATCATCGTGCTCGCCGATCCCCACCATGATCCCCGTCTTGGCCACGCGTCCCTGTTCCTTCACGCGCCGCAAAAGTTCCAGCGACCGCTCGTACTTCGCGCTCGGCCGCACCGCCGGGTACATCCGTTTCACACACTCAATGTTGTGATTGATGATGTGCGGCTCGGCGTCAATCACCATCTGCAGCGCCCCCCAGTTGCCCTCAAAGTCCGGGATCAGCACCTCGACCGACATGTTCGGGCACGCCTCGCGCGTGCGGATGATCGTCTCGGCCCAGATCCCCGCCCCCCCGTCCTTGAGTTCATCCCGGTTCACGCTCGTGATGACGACGTGCTTCAGGCCCATCAGCGCCAACGACTCCGCGACCCGCCGCGGCTCGTCCTTGTCCAGCGTCCCCGGCCGCCCTGTCTTCACGTTGCAGAACCCACACGCACGCGTGCAGGTGTCCCCAAGGATCATGATGGTCGCCACCCCGCGCGACCAGCACTCCCCCATATTGGGGCATCCGGCCTCCTCGCACACCGTGTGAAGGCGGTGCGTGTCCATGATCTTGCGGAGCCGCTGGTACCCCTCACCCCCCGGAACGCGGGCCCGCAACCACGCCGGCTTCCGCCGCGTCGCCAGTTGCTGCGGTCCGGAATTGTCGAGAATCCTGTCCGTAAGAGACAGCACCGGCCGATCCACCCTGCGCAGGGGATCTCCCCCGGCCGGACGCGGATGTCTGGCCAGAGTTCGGCGTGCGACTTCACTCATCGTGTTCGGTTCTTCCTTCACTGTGGCTACTGTAGGGCCGCCAAATCGCTCTCTTGAGCCATTTGGCCGGTTACCATTGGGCACTTCTCCAACCGGCGCGCAATCTATGTCAGCGCGCCATCGGTTCCCACCCCACCGTGAGGAATTGCGAAGACAGGGATCCCTTGCCACCGATGGCCTACCCGCGGCGTGACAGACAGCCGCGGATCTGAGAAAATCAGCCCCGCGGCGACGGCCGATGCTGGGCTCTACTGCGACGGAAGGAGTACATGTGAGCGATTGGCAGCAGACGAGGCGCGTGAAGATCGGGTCCGGCGCCGCCCTGGCCCTCTGCGGTGTTGTCGGGCTGGCCGGATGCCAGATGGACTCCTATCTGGACCCGAGCGTCATGGGCCGATGGGAACACACGCCCACGACCGTGCCCGTCCTGGAACGCATCGCCGCCATCGAGGTCGGCGACGTCTCGTATGTGCAGACCAGCGACATCCTTCCTGAAGACCTGATCCCCGAAGTCGAGGCCTACCGCCTCGGGCCTGGTGACCAGCTTGAGGTGCGCGTCCGCGACCTCTTCCAGCTCGGACGCGAAGAGCAGTTCTTCCCCGTCGTCGACGCTCGCGGCTTCATCAACATTCAGCGTCTCCCCGCGATTCGTGTCTCCGGCTTGACCGCCGACGAGGTCCGCGACGCCATCGTGGAAACCATCCGGCAGGAACAGATCAAGGAGAACGCCGTCGTCTCCGTGCAGGTCGCGGCCCAGCGTCAGCAGACCTTCCACGTGCTCGGAGGCGTCGGCGCTCCCGGCTCCTACCTCATCCCGGAGCCGGACTACCGCCTCCTTGAAGCCCTCACCGCAGCCGGCGGCTTCACCGAGAGCGTGGCGAAGATCTACATCATCCGCCAGATTCCGCTGCGGCAGGATGTGGAGGGGATCGACCGCACCCCGCGCCCCCCGCAACGCCCGGAAGATCGGCCGCAGGCGCCCACCGGCGATGACCTGATCGACCTGATCGATGAACTCGCCGAGCCCAACGAGCCGTCACCGGCCGTGCTGAGTGAACGCTTCACGTTCCAGCCGGACGATCGGCCCGTCGTCGACCTGCCCGACACGCGGTCGACGCCGCGCGCCGGCCAGGAGCCTCGCGAGTCATCTTGGCGGTGGCTGAATGGCCAGTGGGTTCGCGTCACGACGGGAGGCCCCTCATACGCGTCGCAGCGGCGGCGCGGCACAGGGCTGGTCACCCAGCGTGTCATCGAGATTCCGACCAAGCCGCTCCTCGCAGGGGCCGCTGACTTCAACGTGGTCGTCCGTCCCGGGGACATCATCCGCGTCCCCTCGCACACCGCCGCGTACTACTACATGGCCGGCCAGATCTCCCGGCCGGGCGCCTTCAACATCCCCCCCTCCGGGCAGATGACGCTCCTGCGGGCGATCGACTCGGCCGGCGGCCTGAGCCAGCTCGCCGTGCCCGAGCGCTGCGACCTGACCCGCATGATCGGACCCAACCGACAGGCCACCATCCGCCTGAACCTCCGCGCCATCGCCGAGCAGCGGCAGCCGGACATCTTCCTGAAACCCGACGACCGCATCAACATCGGCACCGACTTCTGGGCCTTCCCACTCGCCGTTATTCGCAACGGGTTCAGGTTTTCGTACGGGTTCGGGTTCCTTTTGGACCGGAATTTCGGTAACGATGTGTTCGGGCCCCCGCCGCGTGACGATGATTTCTTCTAACTCCCGCTCGGCGGCCTTCTGAGACGTGGTGGCACGTCCCAGCCCTATTTTGCCCGAGGTGGGAAAAGAACCTCCCGGGCCCACCGCTCGTAGCACCGCCCGGTCCGGAGGGAGGAGCTGCGCGCTTTGTCATCTGCCGTCACGATGCCGCCTTCGCTGAGCACTGAGCCCGCGGCGGCGGTGCGCGATCCATTGACCGATCGCACCGTGCAGGTGATGGCCCTGCTTCTGACCGCAGCGCTGGCTCTCGTCTTCTATGAGTGGTTCCGTCGCCAGGGGCTGTATGCGTGGAACCACATGGAGGACTGGGGCCACACGGCCCTCGTGCCGCTGATCAGCCTGTACCTGCTCTGGCAGCGGCGAGACGAACTGCAGCGCGTCCGCGCAAGGGTCTTCTGGCCGGGCTTTGCCGCCATCGCGCTCGCGCTGGTGGCGTATGTCTTCTTCGCCGTCGGCGTGCCGAACCACATGGGCCAGGGATTGAGCGTCATCCTGGCGGTCTTCGGCGCGACCCTCCTGCTGACCGGGCCGGCCGTCATGCGGCTGGCCTTCCTGCCCATCGCCTACCTCGTCTTCATGATCACGCTCCCCGAGATGATCATGATCAAGCTCACCGCCCCCCTGCAGCAGATCGCGGCGAAGGGGTCATACGTCCTGCTCAACATCATCGGGATCACCACCGACCTGAAGGGCGTCGTCATCACCATCGTGCCCGATGAAGGCAAGCCCATTCCGCTCAATGTCGCCGAGCAGTGCTCCGGCATGCGCACGCTCGTCTCCTTCGTCGCGCTGGCGGGGGCCGTCACCCTCGTGGCCAGCCGTCACTGGTGGCAGCGCATCGCGGTGATGATCTGCTCCATCCCCGTCGCCGTCGGCGTGAACGTCGGCCGCGTGGCCCTGCTCGGCGGCCTCTCACTGGTCAACCCCAAGCTCGCGTCCGGCGAGGCTCACACGTTCATCGGAACGCTCTGGCTGATCCCGGGCTTCTTCGCCTTCCTGTTCATCGTGTGGGCGCTCAACCGGGTCGTGCGGGATGACGATGCCGCCCAGCAGGCGGAGGCGAGCGCGTAATGGATTGGACCCGCCTGAAGAATCCGGCCTTTCTCACCTGCCTTGCCGTGCTGCTGGTCTCCGGCGTCACCCTCAACGCGGCGATCGCCTTCTTCCGCGTGCACCTGCGCAAGGCTCCCATCTACGCCCCGGACGATCGCCAGGTCAGCGCCATCCCCGCTGAAACACCATCCTTCAAGCGCTTCCGCGATGACCTGATCGAGGGCGAGGCGATGCTCGCAGAACTCGGAACACACAACTACCTCAGCCGCACATACATCCGCAAGGACACCGACGGCAAGCCGGTCCTGCTCGACCTGCACCTGGCCTACTACACCGGCATGATCGACACCGTCCCGCACGTGCCGGAGCGGTGCATGGTCGGCGGCGGGTTTCAGATCGTCGGCAGCGCGGGCGTGGTCCCCCTCACGCTTGATCGATCGCGGTGGCTCCAGGTCACCCCCCCACCCGCGGCGGATGCCGAGACCGCCGCGGCCTTCGACGGCGTCTTCTCCGCCCCAACCTCGTACGATGCTCGCTACAGCGAGTCGCCCGGCATGCGCGTCAACCTCCCGCAGAACGCCGAGCGCATCGGGCTGCGGACAACGGAGTTCGCCGACCCCGACTCGGGCGTAAAACTCTTTGCGGGATACTTCTTCATCGCCAACGGCGGCGTCGCGACATCCGCCGAAGACGTCCGCCTCCTGGCCTTCGACCTCAAACACGAGTATGCGTATTACCTGAAAGTGCAGGTGAGCAGCGCAACAGTCTCCTCCGCGGAAGAGCTGGCGCTGCACGCCTCTGATCTGATCTCGGAACTGCTGCCCGAGATCATGCGGTGCGTTCCGGACTGGATCGAGGTGCAGATGGGGCGCTACCCGCCCAGCGCATCAGGGACGGACGACGATTAGTACAACAGGAGCTTGAGTTTCGATGGCCTCCAAAGTAAATCTGCGCTTCACCGCGCTTCTCATCGTCATCATCTCGATGGTCTTCGGCGCCACCGTCGTGGTCGCCTTCGTCGCCATGAAGAACTCCGGCGAGGAGCTCATCGCCAAGGGCGATGAGCTCATGGCCAAGGGCGAAGTGGAGGAAGCCATCAAGGCCTACAGCCGCGCGGTCAACAAGCAGCAGATGAACGAAGAATGGCTGCGCATCTGGATCGGCGCGATGGAGAAGTACGTGCCCTCCTCCCGCCAGGAGTACCGCACCTACTACCAGACCCAGTACATGAGCGGATTGGCCGGGCTCGCGCGGGCGGACGCCACCGGCGTCGAATCACGCATGCGCCTGCTCGAAGAGCTCTACCAGCGCAACCGCCAGTTGGGCACCGACCAGGCGGGCTGGCAGGCGCTGGTCCACGAAGCCGAAGACCAGTTGGCCGCCGCCGAGGGCATCGAAGGCGCAGAGGTGCTCCGCCGGTACCGCGGCCTGGCCCGCCAGGCCATGCTCGAATCGGGCGCCCAGCTCCCCGATGAGGTCGTGCAGTTGACGCTCGAAGATCTCCAGGTCGCCCTGCAGGTCAACCCTTCCGATGTGGACTCCGGCGTCGCACGCGCGGCCTGGCATGATGAAATGGCCGAGCGGGCCCGGCTCTCCAACCTGCCCGAAGCCGCCGCGGAGCAGAACGCCAAGGCGCTCGGCGCCATCAATGAGTTCCTCGCGACGAACCCCGACAATGCACGCGCCCGCCTCGCCCGCGTCGCACTGGAGTTGCAGGCCATTCGGCGCAGCGCCGCCGAAGTCCGGCCGGAAGAGTTCCAGGAGCGCTTCGGCCCCATGGTCGAGGAGATCGAAGGTCTCATCCTTCAGGCCGATGCCGCCTCCCTCGACCCGCTCGTCGTTCAACAGTTGGTCACTCACATGCGCATCAGCGGTCGCGACGACCGCGTGGTTCCCCTGCTCGAGCATGCCCTGGCCGGAAAGCCTGCCGATGCGCGGCTGCGCCTCCTGCTGGCGGAACGACTGACCGCCACCGATCCCGCTCGCGCGATCGAGGAGCTTGACAAGGTCATCGCCCAGCCCGACCTCCCGATCGGCATCAACGGCCTGGCGCTGCTGTACCAGCGCGACAACGCCCGCGAAATGAAGATCATGGCCGCCCTCCTGCAGTGGGAGCACGCGACCGACGATCAGGGCCGCCGCGCCGCGCTGGAGCGTGCAGCGACCTACCGCAATGAACTCGCCGCGGCGGTCGGCCGTGACAGCGATCGCGTCCTGCTCGCCGATGGCCGTCTCCAGTTCGCCCGCGGCGAGTTGATGCCCGCCCGCAAGTCCCTCAACGACTACCTCAAGACATCGCCCAACGATGACAACGCTCGAATCCTGCTCGCCAGCATCATGCGCCAGCAGGGCAACCTCGGCGCTGCCCGCGACCTCCTCTCCGAGGTGGTCGATCGCGGACGCGTCAGCCTGCCGGTCATCGCCCAGCTCGCCGCCGTCTGCGGCCAGCTTGGCGAGTACGCCGACGCCTCCCGATACGCCCAGATCCTCGTCGACGCCGAGCCGGAAAACGCCCAGTACGTCGCAATGCGCGACGAGTTTCAGGACCTGCTGCTCGGAGGCGGTGATGACCCGGTCAAGGCCGGCCTGCTCGAAGCGCGCGACCTCCTCGCCGGCGTCACCCCGGACATGGACGCCGCCGCGGCGATCCTCCGCCAGTTGATCGCCGACCACCCGACCGACGTCCGCCCGCACGCCGCGCTCATCGAGACCATGACGCTCTTCGGCCGCAAGGATGAAGCCATCGCCGCCGCCGACGCCGCGCTGGCCGCTTTTCCGGACCACGAGGGAATCAAGCGTTTCCGCGAAGCCCTGAACATCGCCAACCCCGTCGAAGAACTGCTGGCGCGCATCGATGAATCGGACCGCCCGCCCCTCGAAAAGCACCTGCGCGCCCACCAGGTGCTCGCCCGCTTCGGCCGGCAGGAGGAAGCCGACCAGCGACTCCGCCAGGCCGCCGAGATCGATCCGACCAACGCCACCGTCGTGGAAGCCCTCTTCGTGCGCGCCCTGACCGAAGGAGATGTGGAAGCCGCCGAAGCGCAGGCGTCGATCGCCGAACGCGAAAACCTCGACAACGCATCGGGCCAGACCTACCGCGCCCGCATCCTCATGTTCAAGGGGCAATACCGCGAAGCGATCGTGCTCCTGGAGCGCGCCATCGCCGCCGACCCTCTCAACGCCGGCACCCACCGCTGGCTCGGCGAACTGCGCCTCCAACTCGGCGAAACCACCGCCGCGATGGACGCCCTGCGCCGCGCCCTCGAACTCCGCCCGACCGACGTCGCCGCGACCAAGGCTCTCATGCGCGCCCACGACATCGCCGGAAACGCGCAGCAGGCCCTGCGCCTCGCCCGCGATGCCCAGGACCGCGCCGCTCACGACCAGGACTTCGTCGAGCACTGGCTCACCCTCGAGACCACCGCCGCCGGCGGCGATCGCGCCGAAGCCCTCCGCATCCGCCGCTCCCTCGCCGAACGCTTCCCCGAAAACACACGCAACCGCGCCCAGCTCGTCCGCCTGCTCATGCAGGACGGCGCCTGGGACGAGGCACGCACGCTCATCGACGAACTCCGCGCCGCCAGCGACTCC
>CAYWRO010000022.1:0-49682 GCA_964460345.1 uncultured Phycisphaeraceae bacterium
CCAACGGCGAACTGCGCCAGAAGCTGCACCTGGAGGCCAAGGGAGAGATCGCTGAGCTGGCCGACACGATCAACGGCATGATCGACACGCTGGCCACCTTCGCCGACCAGGTGACCAGCGTGGCCCGCGAGGTGGGCGTGGAGGGCAAGCTCGGCGGCCAGGCAAGCGTGCCGGGCGCGGCGGGCATCTGGAAGGCGCTCACGGACAACGTGAACCAGCTTGCCGAGAACCTTACCACGCAGGTGCGCGCGATCGCCGAGGTGGCGACGGCCGTGACCAAGGGCGACCTGACGCGCTCCATTCGCGTCGACGCTCGCGGCGAGGTCGCTTACCTCAAGGACAACATCAACGAGATGATCAACAACCTGCGTGAAACCACGCAGAAGAACTCCGATCAGGACTGGCTCAAGACCAACCTGGCCCGCTTCACCCGCATGCTCCAGGGTCAGCGCGATCTCATGACCGTTTCGCGCCTGATCCTCTCAGAGCTTGCCCC
Organism: uncultured Phycisphaeraceae bacterium; assembly: GCA_964460345.1. Classification (GTDB taxonomy): domain Bacteria; phylum Planctomycetota; class Phycisphaerae; order Phycisphaerales; family UBA1924; genus CAYWRO01. The sequence continues at coordinate 497 of CAYWRO010000022.1, forward strand.
ACTCGTCTCCGCCCACCATGGCGCCTTCTTCGTCATGGACACGGCCGGCGAGGAGCCGAAGCTCCGCCTGCTGGCCGGCTACGCCTACGACGCCGATGGCGAGTTGGAACGCGAGTTCCAGCTTGGAGAAGGGCTCATTGGCCAGTGCGCGGCGGAGCGCGAGCGCATTCTCCTCGAGCAGGTCCCGGCCGATTACCTGCGCATCAACTCGGGTCTGGGCAAGGCCGCACCGGCCAGCATCATCATCCTCCCCGTGCTCTTCGAGGGGCAGGTCAAGGCCGTCATTGAACTGGCCTCGTTCCAGCAGTTCAACGCGATGCACGGCACCTTCCTCGATCAGCTCACCGAATCGATCGGCATCGTCATCAACACAATCGAAGCCAACATGCGCACGGAGGAACTGCTCAAGCAGTCGCAGTCGCTGGCCGGCGAACTGCAGAGTGGCCAGGAAGAACTGCAGCGCACCAATGCCCAGCTTGAGGAGAAGGCGCGGCTGCTGGCCGAGCAGAACTCAGAGGTGGAGCGCAAGAACCGCGAAGTCGAGCAGGCCAAGGTCGCTCTCGAAGAAAAGGCAACACAGCTTGCGCTGACCAGTAAGTACAAGTCCGAGTTCCTTGCCAATATGTCGCACGAACTCCGGACACCTCTCAACAGCCTCCTCATCCTCGCCCACCAGCTCGTTGAGAATCCGGACGGCAACCTGAATGAGAAGCAAGTCAAGTTCGCCCGCACCATTCACTCCGCGGGCACCGACCTCATGGGTCTCATCAACGACATCCTCGATCTCTCCAAGATCGAGTCCGGCACCGTCACCATCGAGATAGACGAAGTCCTCTTCAGCGATCTGCGCGAGTTCGTCGACCGCACGTTCCACCACGTGGCCGACGACAAGGGCATCGAGTTCGAGATCGAGATGGGAGACAATCTTCCGCCCCTGCTGGCCACCGACTCCAAGCGACTGCGCCAGGTCATTAAGAATCTCCTTTCCAACGCTTTCAAGTTCACCGCCGAAGGCCGCGTTGCGCTCAAGGTCGAAACCGTGGACGCCGGCTGGAGCAGCGATCACGCCACCCTCGACGCCGCCGATCGGGTCGTGGCCATTTCGGTCAGCGATACCGGCATCGGCATTCCACCCGACAAGCAGCGGCTCATCTTCGAGGCCTTCCAGCAGGCCGACGGCTCCACCGCACGCAAGTACGGCGGAACGGGCCTGGGACTCTCCATCAGTCGCGAAATCGCGCGCCTTCTCGGCGGCGAGATCACGCTGGAGAGCGCGCCGGGAGTCGGCTCAACTTTCACCCTCTACATCCCCGATCAGCACCCCTCCCTCTCCGGACGTGCAAACCATCTCCCGCAGCGCCTGCTGCCGGAAGCCGAGCGCCTCGCCGGCGCTGTTCCCGCGCCGGCGCGAGCCGCCTACGAGCTTCAGGACGATGTCAACAGCATCGAACCGGGCGACCGCGTCCTGCTCATTATTGAGAACGAGACCGGCTTCGCCCGGATCCTTCACGACCTGGCGCACGAAGCGGGCCTCAAGGTTCTGGTCGCCTCCCGCGGCGACACCGCTTTGGCGCTTGCACGCCGATTCCGTCCCGCCGCGGCGACGCTCGACCTGCGTCTGCCCGACATGTCCGGGGCGGAGGTGCTCACCGCCCTGAAGCGCAATGCCGAGACCCGGGACATCCCCGTTCACGTCATCTCCGGCATCGCCGAAGGGCACGAGGAGATCCTTAAGCTCGGCGCCGCCTCCTACTGGCTCAAGCCGGTCGACGCTCCCGCGCTCCAGTTGCTGCTTCGCCAGATTCGAAAGAGCGGAGAGCCGCGCCGCATTTACGTCGCCACCGATGAGCGCGAGCAGATCGCCGCGGCGATCACCGCCATCGAGACGGACAACATCGCGCTGGCGACCTTCCCACAGGGTCAGGCTCTACTGCAGGCCGTGCGTGAGCATCGCCCGGACTGCCTCATCCTCCCGCCGCGGCTGCCCGACATGACCTCAGCCGACCTGCTTGCCCGGATCGAAAGCAAGCCAAACGAGGCCCCGCTGCCGGTCTTTCTCTATTCCGGTGAACCTCTGTCACGCAAGGTCAGCCAGCAACTCAGGTCCGCCGCGGGCAAAGGCTTCGACGTTCGCACCATCTCGACTCCGGATCGCCTTCGCGAGGAGGTTCACAGCTTCTTCCATCCGCCCATTCTCGTCATTCCTTCCGGCCGCCCCGCACCGAAGAAGGTGCGTCCGGAAGAACTTGAACAGCTTGCGGCCAAGCGCGTTCTCGTCGTCGACGACGATGTGCGCAACATCTTTGCGCTGACAAGCCTTCTTGAACGCTACAAGATGGACGTTCTCTACGCCGACAACGGCCGTACTGCTATCTCCATGCTTCAGGAAACATCCGGTATCGACATCATCCTGATGGACATCATGATGCCGGAAATGGACGGCTTCCAGGCCATGCGCGAGATCCGTCGCCTTGACCGGTTCCGTGAACTGCCCATCATCGCGCTGACCGCGCGCGCCATGAAGGGCGATCGCGAGAAGTGCATTGAGGCCGGTGCGTCTGATTACATCCCCAAGCCCGTTGCGCCCGATCAACTCCTGTCCGTCCTGTGCGCCTGGGTCGTGGACAGGACCGCCGAAGATGACGCGTCCGACCGCACCGAAGCTGTCAGCGCCGCTCGCCCATGAAGGATCGCCCGATGAACATGCCCGATTCCCTCCCCGTCGACATCCTCCTTGTCGACGATAATCCGGGAAAAATGCTCGCTCTTGAGAGCGCACTTGCCCCGCTCGGCGAGAACCTGGTCACCGCCGCCTCCGGCAGAGAAGCGCTGCGGCACCTCCTTGACCGCGACTTCGCAACGGTCATCCTCGACGTGAACATGCCGGAGATGGACGGCTTTGAGACCGCCCAACTCATCCGCGCCCGCAAGCGATCCGAGCACGTTCCGATTATCTTCGTCTCCGCGGTCAATATCGATGAGACCGACGCTCGACGCGGCTATTCACTGGGCGCGGTGGACTACATCTTCGCGCCAATCATCCCCGAGATTCTGCGCGCCAAGGTCGCCGTGTTCGTTGATCTTCACCGCAAGCGCGAGGAGGCCAACCTCCACGCTCGCCGACTCGAAGAACGCGGCCGGCAGCTTGAGCAGAGCCAGCGCCAGCTTCGGATGGCCGAGCGCATGGCCGCCATCGGAACCCTCTGCGCCGGACTCGGCCACGACATGGGCAATCTTCTCCTGCCGATCACGGCGCGCCTCGAGGCCATGCGGCGCGATGAGCTCACGCCCGAGATCGAGGAGAACCTCGAAACGATCGCCACCTGCGTCAGCTATCTCCGCCGGCTCTCGGGCGGCCTGCGGCTCCTCGCCCTTGATCCCGAGAAGGAGTCTCCCGACCAGTCCACGACGCTCCAGTCCTGGTGGACCGACACCTGCCCCATCCTCCGGAACGCTGTGCCGCGAGGGATCTCACTCGACTTCACCGCCGATGACGTTCCTCCCGTTTGCATCGCCCCCCACCTGCTCACGCAGGCCATCTTCAACCTTGTCCAGAACGCGGGCGAGGCCCTCCGCGGCAATGACGACGGCGTCATTCGCGTCTGGGCCACGCTCGAACCGGGACACACCGACCGCATCCGCATCGGTGTCACCGACAACGGTCCCGGTATGACCGCCGAGGTCGCGGCCCGCTGCTTTGATCCTTTCTACACCACGAAGACGCGCGCAATCTCGACCGGCCTGGGACTGGCGCTGGTCAACGGGATCGTCCAGAAGGCAGGCGGCACCCTGGACGTGAACTCCGTGGAAGGAGAAGGCACCACCTTCAGTTTCCTGATCGACGCCAACCTCGCCTGCGACGTCGAGCGCCCCGTCGGGATCATCGCTCTCAAGGACCAGCGCGTCCGCGGCTTTGCCGCCGGCCTCCTCCGCGTCGCCGGCTTCGACGTCCAGACGGCTCTGCCTGACCTTCACCAGGGCGCCGCCCTGCTCATTACCGATCAGGCGCCGGATCTGCCTGAAGTCGCCCGAACCTTCTGCAACGACAACCCGCGGCGGCGGGTCCTTGTGCATGCCGACGGCGCAATCTCTCTGCCGGACTGCGTGGTCGGTTTCCGGCTCGCTGGGGAGAGCGGCACGCTTCGTCATCGCGTCCGCGAGTTCGTGGCCGAGTGCGTCAATGCCGAAACGAGCGCCGAACCTGAAGAGGCAAGCGCATGAGCCAGCCGGAGGGCCAGATCGTCAGGGTGCTGTGCGTTGACGACAACGCCTTGATTGTTCAGGCGCTCAATCATCGGCTCGCCATGGAGCCATGGCTCCACGTCGTTGATGTCCTCCAGCGGGCCGATCACCTCGCCGAAGCCGCCGTCGCGACCAGTGCCGACATCGTCCTGCTCGACGTCGACATGCCGGACGGGACGCCTTCGACGCCCTCGAGGAACTCGTGCTCTGGCGACCGGAAACCCGCTGCATCATGCTCAGCGGGTACGCCCGCACCGACCTGCTCGACCGCGCGGCCTCCGTCGGGGCCTGGGGATACGTGACGAAGCACGCCGGCGCCGAGGCCGTGGTCGCGGCCATCCGCGGCGTTTGCGACGGGCAGTTCGTCATCAGCCCGGACGTTCAGGGCCCGGCCTGACCGGGCTCCCTGAGCGTGCGCTGCCGCTTACCGGACTCCTGGTGTTTTCCCTGGTTTTCGCCTGGGTGGGTTCGGGTTGCCCCGGTTCTGTTGATTTCAGGCGCTGCTTCGCCGCGGTTTGCTTGACAACCCCCCAACAAGCGTGTCTACTGGGCTCCGCCGGGAGGTGTCGCTCTGACCTGCACATGCAGATCCGCTTGAACGGATGGCACGCTGGGCCGCGCGTTATCGGACACGCGGGATCAAGCCCGCCAGCGCCGTTCCTTGACGGGCTCCGCACGTGCGGCTACAACGGGCCCCAGCGACGCTCAGGGAGGCGCCCGGCCTGAGTCGGCAGAGCCGGCAGAACCGGGAAAACGCGCGGCCCGCCGCGGCGCGCAGCTCGGCACTCACGGGAGTTCCATCCACGCCGGAACGATTCCGGCTTGGTCGCATTCGGATGCAAACGCATATGACCGGGCAAGTTACGACACTTTCCAGCATGAAGGCGGCAATCGCTGCCGCGGCTGCGTTCCTGACGGCCGCGGCGGCCGCGCGCGCGGGCGTCGACATCGTCCTCGTCCCGGAACAGACCGTCGCCGAGGTGGGCCAAACGGTGCGTGTCGGCATCATGCTCGTCGCCGACTCCGCCGAAACCGAGCTGGTTTCCGCGGCCCAGGTGATCATCGCGTGGGACCCGGCCCAACTCCACCTGTTTGGTAATGACAGCACCGGGGCCGTTCCTCTGCTCAGCGGCGGGTTTCCCCTTGACCCCCATGGGGTAAACGAGGTCTCCCCGCCGCAGGACGGCTCCGGCCTTTTCCTCGCCTTTGCCCCCCTCATGTCGGCGATCACGGTCGATCAGGAGGGCGTTCTTCTTGGAACGATGCTCTTTGAGGGAGTCACTCCGGGCTACGCCGCGATTGATGTGCCCGCCGCGGGCGGGCCTTCCGATACGCCCACCGTCATCTTCGACGGAGGTGAACCGAACCTCGACATCACGGGCACTCGGTCGGGAACCAACATCGCCGTCGGGCTTCCGCCGGTTGAGCTTGCCCTGGACGTGGTCCCCGAGGGCCCCGTCTCGGCGGGCAGCGAGGTGACGGTCACGCTTTCCATGCGCGATCTGTTCGGCCGGCCCGTTGCAGGCTTTCAGGCGTTCCTCGAGTTTGATCCATCCGAGCTCGCCTTTGTCAGCGGCGAGTACACCGTCGAGCCATTTGGATCTGCGCTCATCGACCCGATCGCTGCGACCGATAACGCCGTCAATCTTGCTGCCGGAGTTGATGTTCTCGGCGGCCAGGCGCCCGCGGGCGACGATGCTCTACTCGCAACGCTCACGTTCCAGGCGCTTCAACCGGGGTGCGTGGACTCGGTCCATTTCCGCACCAGCGAGCACACCGAGTCGCGCCTCTCGGATGCCGTGGGACAGGCCATTACGCCCCTCACACTCACACACTTCGAGCCGGATCCAACGCTGTGCGCCTGCCCCTGCGAGCGGGACGGCGAAGCCGGCATCGATGTCTTCGACCTGCTTGCTTATCTGGACCAATGGTTCGCCGCGGATGCGGCGGCAGAACTCACCGGTGATTCACCACCCAACGTCGACGTCTTTGATCTTTTGATGTATCTTGACTGCTGGTTCGCGCCGCCCGAGGGGTGCGCGTGATTGTTCGACCACAGCGCCTGGACGGCGCTTCTGTTAACCAATTCGATACGCGAAGTTTGTGCCCAATGGTCGGTCAACCTGCCGACCTCGCGCGCGAAGGAGGATGAGGGATGCTTTTGAGTTCCAACCGCGGTCCGCAATGCGTTCTTGCCGCCCTGGTCGCCGCCGCGGGGTTATCGGCGAGTACACAGGCACAGACGCTCTCCCTCACCACCCTCGACACCTGCTACAACGCCGGTGAGACGACGGTCACCGTGGCCGTCGATCTGACCGCATCGCCGGTGGACGTCGTGGGCGGCCAGTTCTTTCTTCAGTATGACGCGGCGGTGCTCCAGTTTGTCTCGGCCGAGCCGGGCGATGCGCCATTCGACTTCCAGATCCACGAGACCGTCGACGCCGTCGCCGGCACCATCAACTACGCCACCGGCGTGGACCCCTTTGACAATCCCCCGCCTCCCGGCGTTCCCGCCGGCCGCATGGCTGTCCTGACCTTTACCGCCGTCGGCGAGGTCTGCGACGCCGCGGGTCTCGTGGCGTTCCGCGCCAACGAACCGGCCACCACCGTCACCGACGACACGGGCGCCGACCTCCTCCCCACGCTGGCAGACCTGCCCGCCATCACCATCGACGCCGCGGCCCCGAGCCTCAGCGGCGTCCCGGCGGACGTCATCATCGAGTGCAATGACCCCGTGCCCTCCCCCGCCACGCCCACGGCGAGCGATGCCTGCGACCCTGCCCCGATGGTCACCTTCGATGAGGTGACGACCCCGGGAGCCTGCCCCAACGCCTCGACAATCACGCGCACCTGGACAGCAACCGATGCCTGCGGCAACACGACGACCGGCGTGCAGGTCATCACCATCGTTGATTCGACCGCCCCTGTTCTGACGCCCCCCGCCGACATCACGCTTGAGTGCGGCGACGATGCCTCCCCGGGCGGCCTCGCTGGTCAGGCCACGGCCACAGACAACTGCGACGCGGCTCCCACGGTCACCCACGCCGACACGGTCACGCCGGGCTCCTGCGAAGGCGCCTCCGTCATCACACGCGAGTGGATCGCCGAGGATGCCTGCGGCAATGTCGCCACGGCTGTCCAGACCATCACCATCCTGGACACCACGCCACCCGCCGTCATCCCGCCGGCCGATGCCGTCGTTGAATGCGGCGGAGATACCACGCCGGCTTCGACGGGCTCGGCCACTTACGTCGACTGCGACAACGCTGCCATGGTCTCCTTCGATGACGTGAGCACACCCGGCGACTGCCCGCAGGAGACCGTCATCGTCCGTACGTGGACCGTTGTTGACGCCTGCGGCAATATCGGCACGGCCGATCAGACGATTACCGTGACGGACACCACCGCCCCGGTGCTCACAATTCCAGCGGACATCAGCGTCGAGTGTGGCTCGGACCTTACACCCGCGGGGACAGGCCAGGCTACCGCCACGGATAACTGCGACGGCGCGCCGGTCGTCACCTACAGCGACGTCAGCAACAGCATGTCCTGCCCCGAGGTGATCACACGCACCTGGTCCGCCGAAGACGTCTGCGGCAACATCGCGACGGCCGTTCAGACCATCACGGTCACGGACAACACGGCGCCGGCCTTCACCTTCGTTCCCTCGGACCTCACAGTCGAGTGCGGCGACAGCACCGCCCCCTCAGAGACCGGCCAGGCCACGGCCACGGACAACTGCGGCGAGCCGATCATTACCTTCGAGGACGTCGCAGTGCCCGGCGCGTGCCCCGGTGAGCAAACGATCACGCGCACCTGGACTGCGTCCGATGCGTGTGGGTTGACGGTCACCGCCGATCAGGTGATCACCGTGGTTGACACCACTGCCCCCGTGGTCACGGCGCCGGCCGACCTCACGCTTGAGTGCGGCGACGACACGGATCCCGCCTTCACGGGCACCGCCACCGCAACCGATGCGTGCGATACCGCCCCGGTCGTCACGTACAGCGACGTGGTGACGGCCACCTGCGGCAACACAACCGTCATCACCCGCACCTGGTCCGCCACCGACGTGTGCGGGCAGGTCGGCACGGCCGATCAGATCATCACTCTTGAGGACACCACGCCGCCGGTTTTCGATGCGGCCTGCCCGCTCCCCGCGGTCACGGTCGTCGCCGATGCCGGCACGTGCACCGCCTCGGCCGCCTCCGTCGGGCTCGTCCCACCGGCCGCGACCGACACCTGCGGCGAGGTCACCGTCACCGGGAGCCGCTCCGACGGCCTGACCATGGCCGATCCCTTCCCCTCGGACGAGGACGTCACCGTCACCTGGACTGCGACCGACGCGTGCGGCAACACGGCGGCCTGCGAACAGCTCGTCACTGTGGAGCCGGTGAACGAAGTCGTCATTGACCTCGAGCTCGAAACCGGCTTCGAGGCGGGCCCGTTCACACGGTGCATCACCTTCCAGCTCTTCGCATGCGCGCCTTCGTTCACGGTCGAGACGGTGACGGCGCCCGTTACCTTCACCAGCGGCAGCGGCCAGGTCACGATCCAGATCCCCTGCGGTGAGTACACCTGCATCACGGCCCGCGACAGCCTCCACACGCTGCGCCAGACCGACAATGACGATTTCGGCGTCAACCCGATCGTCGGCAGCGTCTACGTCGCCAACTTCACGGCCTCGGGCGCCGGCGGGGATGATGACCGGCTCGTCGGCGGCAATCTCAATGACGATCTTGTTGTCGACATCCTCGACTTCGGCACGTTCATCGGCCGTTTCAGCTTCTCCGATCCCGCCGATACCACCTGCCCCCCCACCGGCATCAATGCCGACATCAACGGTGACGGCGCCGTCTTCGTCGAGGACTTCAACTTCATTTTCGTCAACTTCCTGGGCGCGAGCGAGAACAACTGCTGCGGGCAGCCGGGCCTGGTTGCTCCGGTTCAGCGGATCAGCGTCGCCGAGCTCATTGATACCGGCCGCGCTCACCTGGCCGTCGCCGACCTGAACAACGACGGCTGGCTGGATGCAGACGACATGGCCGCTTATCTCAACGGCGCGCTCGTCCGCTGTCCGGCCGATATCAACGGTGATCACGCCGTCGATGTTTTCGACCTTCTCGCCTACCTGGACTCCTGGTTTGCCGGTGATGCCGCGGCCGACATGAACGCCGACGACTACATCGACAACTTCGACCTGCTCGGCTACCTCGACCTGTGGTTCGCCGGCTGCTGAACCCGCACTCTTCGCTTGCTGATTGCAGAGGGCGATGCGCCCAGGCGCATCGCCCTCTTTGTCTATCCAGTCGCCATCCGTCTCAGTGACGCGACGGGCCCGGCTCACGTCCTCCCGAATCCGGCTTGCGCTCCCGGCTCCACTCCTCCCGCCCCTGGTCGTCATATCGCCGAATGCGCAGGTGGTTGAGCACTTCCTCTACGCCGAGCACCGAACTCGCGATATCCTCCATCCGGCGCTTCTCCTCGCGCGAGTGCGCTGTGCCTCGCAGAATCACTTCGCCGTGCTCCACGTATACCTCGACCTCGCTCGGGTCGACCTCGTCGCTCTCCATCAGCAGGTCATTGATCTCTTCACAGATGCGCTCATCGGAGCGCACGTAGTTCTTCGGTCCGCGCCCGCGATGCCCCTTGCCGGTCTCTTCGTGCTTTTCACGCCATCCCGTGCCGCCCGGCTCGCGCCGCCACCCTTCGCCGCGGTCGGCGCGTCCGCCGCTGCCACGGTCCTGATATCCCGGCCCGCCGAAGCTCTGGCCCGGCCGCCCCTTTCCGCCGCTCGGAAGCTGCTCGTAGTCCTGTTCGTACCCGCTCTGGCTGCCGCGGTATCCCTTTTCGTATCCGCCGCGGTGGCCCTGCTCGTAGCCACCCTGCGTGCCCTGATGCTGTTCGCCACGCTGGCTTCGGCCCGATCGCGGAAAGTTTTCGGGCGACGGCTGACGCTGTCGGCCGTACCACCCTTGCGGCGGGTCTTCGCGCTCGCGCCCGCTCGGGCCGGCGCTGCGCCGCTGCTCCTGGCCGTACATGTCGCCCTGTGCCCGCTCGCGTTGCCCCTCGGCCCCGTACTCCTCGCCGCGCCCGATCCCCTCCTCCCACTCCCGTTCGTCTGAACGCGACTGCTCTGCCTCGCCTGCCCGCTCGCTCTGACGTTGCTCGTCGCGCCGCGGCTCCGACGGCTGTTCGTTCATGATCGCACCTCCTGCACCGCAGGGCGCGCGGACACTGCGCGCAGCAGCGCAACCAGAGAATGTCGAGACATCCGCCTCCGGCCATTGGGAACGCCTATGCAAAATGACTCTCTCGCAGTGATCGCTTGGGGCGCTCTGCCCATAGTCGCTGCCCGCCTCCCTTCCTCTGCTTTGCACTGACACGCCGATCACTCGACGCACGCACGGAGGGACCATGCGCAGACCCCATGGCCGTCATCTCGCCCTCGCAATCGGACTTGGGGCGGCCGCGTTCGCCCTTGCCGCGGCCGCACGCCGACGCTTCAGCTTCACGGGGCGGACGGTCCTCGTCGCGGGCGGCTCCCGCGGCCTGGGGCTTGTCCTGGCCCGCCAGCTCGCCGCCTCCGGGGCCCGCGTCGCCATCTGCGCCCGCCACTCCGACGAACTGGAGCGTGCTGCAGACGACATCGCCCGCCACGGTCACGGCAGCGTCGCCGACTTCGTGTGTGATCTCACCGATGAGCGCCAGGTGGATGAGATGATCGACCAGATCCGCGCGCTGTGGGGACCGGTCGAGGCGCTCTTCAACGTGGCGGGCATGATCCAGGTGGGTCCTTTCCAGACCATGACGGTCCAGGACGTCCGGAGCTCGCTCGACATCCACATCATGGCGCCGCTCTACACGATGCGTGCGGTTATTCCTGACATGATCGCCCGCGGCGAAGGACGGATCGTCAACATCTCTTCGATCGGCGGACGTGTTCCCGTGCCCCATCTAGCCCCCTACTGCGCCGGCAAGTTCGGGCTGACCGGCCTCTCGCGTGCCATTCAAATTGAACTCGCCTCCACAGGCGTCCGCATCACCACGGTCTGTCCGGGCCTGATGCGCACCGGCAGCCCGCCGCGGGCGCTCTTCAAGGGGAAGCACCGGGCGGAGTACGCCTGGTTCAGCATCGGCGACTCGCTTCCCCTCGTCACGCTCAGCGCAGAAGATGCCGCGAACCGCATTCTGGCCGCGGCCGCCCGCGGCACACCGCAGGTCACGCTGGGTGTCCCGGCCAAAGCCGCGGCGTTAATGGACGCCCTCGCGCCGACCCTCACCAGCGCCGCCCTGGCGGCGGTCAACCGACTGCTGCCCGGCTACGGCGGCATCGGGCAGCACGCCCTTGAAGGGCAGTTCAGCACCTCCGACTGGTCGCCATCGCTGCTGACCGCGCTTTCTGATAGCGCATCGCTCCGTAACAACGAGCTTGTCGGGTACCTGGAACCGCAGCACCCTGAGCGGCTGCACTCCTAGGGCATGCAGCGCCCAGATCTCTGACGAGCTCAGCAACCGCTGGTTGCGCATCGTCGCGCCGGCTACGGCTTCAGCACAACCTTGAACACCTCGTCCTGGTGGTCCTTGAAGTCGGCATAGGCGCCCGGCGCGTCCTCCAGTGACAGGCGGTGACTGATGATGACCGACGGATCGATCTCCTCGTTTTCAATACGCTCCAGCAGCGGCCGCATGTACTTGTGCACGTGCGTCTGGCCCATCTTCAGCGTGAGCGCCTTGTTGAACATGATCCCTACCGGGAACTTGTCCGCGAACCCGCCATACACGCCGGGGATTGACACCGTTCCCCCCTTGCGGCAACAACGGAAGATCTGTCGCAGCGCATGGATGCGGTCCGTGGCCATCCTGGTCGCCATCTTCGCCTTGTCGTACAGGGCATCAATGGACGCCCCGTGGGCTTCCAGCCCGACCGCATCGATGCATCGATCCGGCCCCATGCCGCCGGTCAGATCCATGAGCCGCTCGTACACGCTCGCTTCATCAAAATTGATCGTCTCCACCGCGCCGTCGTGCTGGCCGGCCACACCGTTGGCCGTCGCCAGTTGCAGCCGACCCGGCCGATGGTCGATGGCGATGACGCGCTCGGCCCCGAGCAGCAGCGCACTGCGGATCGCGAACTGCCCGACAGGGCCGCATCCCCACACAGCCACGGTGTCCCCCGGCTCGATGTCGCACTGCTCCGCCGCCTGGTATCCCGTCGGGAAGATATCCGACAGGAACAGCACCATCTCGTCCGCCAGGTCAGACTCGATCTTGAGGGCTCCGACATCGGCAAACGGCACGCGGACGTACTCGGCCTGCCCCCCGGCGTAACCCCCGAGCATGTGCGAATATCCGAACAGTCCCGCTGGCGAGTGGCCGTACATTGTCGCCGCCACAGAGGCGTTGGGGTTCGTGTTATCACACAATGACCACTGGCTGCGCTCGCAGAAGAAGCACTGACCGCACGAAATCGTAAAGGGCACGACGACCCGGTCGCCGGGACGGAGGTTGTGAACCTCCTTGCCCACATCGACCACCTCTCCCATGAACTCGTGCCCGAGCACATCCCCTTCCTGCATCGTCGGGATCACACCGTCGTACAGGTGCAGGTCGGAACCACAGATCGCCGTCAGCGTCACCCTCACCACCGCATCGTGCGGATTGACTACGCCCGGGTCCGGCACATCGTCTACGCGCACGTCCAACGGACCGTGCCAGCAAACACCCCTCATGCCTTCTCTCTTTCTAGCGCCCGGCTGCCGATCCATCCCGGTGGATCACTCGCCGGAAACGATCCCATGGACGCCTCTTCCACCTCGTCCATTGCTCCGCGCGTCACAGGCCACTCGCGACCTGCCGCCCGGGCCCGGCTCCGCCTCCTGCCCTCGCGCCGCTCCGTTGACGCGCGCCGATCTCCCGTCCGCTCGCCCTCGCGGTTCAACTGATTGGTGGCGACCTCGCCAGTCTCCGCCTGCTGCTTGAAGCGCCGCAGATCTTCCCCGACCTCCGTGGCCGGGTCCGCCCCCAGCAGCTTCGCCGCCGCGGCCCCAAGGACACCGCCCGGCGGCCGATAGACGAGCTCCACGCGCACCACCGTGCCGTGATCGCTTCGCAGCGAACGGAAGGTCACACGCCCTGAAGTCTCGATGTCGCCCCCTGGGAGCGACTGCCACGCGATCACGCGCCCCGGTTGATCGGTCGTGATCCTGGCCTCCCACGTCACGCGCTTGCCCATCGGGCCACGCGCCTGCCAGCGTGACCGGCCGCCGCCGAGGTATTCGACGCTGAGCAGATGCCGCATGATCTGTGGTAGGTCCTCAAGCTTTCGCCAGCGGCGATACAACTCGTCCGCGGACCGATTGATCGTTACCGAGCGTCGCACGTGCACTTCACGGGACAGGGGCGATCGGTTTGCATCGTGCTCACGTACGCCGAGTGCGGCATAGACCGGACTGTCGCCCGACCAGGCACGCCGCGTCAGCAACGCCCCCGCCGCGCTGCCTGCCACGCCCCGCAGCATCTTCCCGCGCATCAGCCCGGCGATGCCCCACCCCAGCAGCGCCACGCCCGCCGCGGCGGATACGACCCGCTCGGCCTGACCCACGTTGTCCTGCGCCGGTCGCTCGGCCAGAGAGGGCACCACCGCGCTCGAAGAGACCATGTTCACTCCCCTTCCAGAAGCCTTCCCGTGCTCCCCTCAACGGCGGCACAGCCGCGCGACCGCAAGCCGAGGTCGGTAAGCAGATCCTGCTTTGCTTGCGGCGATCCAGCATGGGCCTCCGGCAGTCGGTGTGCGCGGCCCGTTTCCAGATTCAACACGATGATCCCGCCATCGCCGGCGTCGGTGATATAAGCAGCGTTGCGCTCCTGATCGATCCGTACCCCGGTAAAGCGCGAGTTGCGCCACGCGACGTCGTTTCTGAAGGCATACACCCGATCCACACGATCTGTCGCCAGGTCGATGCGCACCAGCTTTGCCGCATCGCTCACCGCCTTCCCGTTCAGCCGGCCGGAATCAAGAGCCCAGAGCCCGCCCTCCCCATCGCACGTAATCGCTTCAACACAGACGAAGTGCGTCGTCGGGTGGCGTGTCCCGGCCAGCCCCCATGCGTTCCAGGCCTGGTCCGGGTATGGTCGAACCGAACCATCTGAACCGATCTCGGCCAGCGCCCCGTCCGCGGCGGGGCTGCGCATCGGGAAACTGACGAACACGCGCTGATCCGCCGACACCGTCACGCCTGGCGCATTCCAGGCGCGCCGGCCGGTGCCCAGCGTCTCCACGCTCCCCGCCTTCCCCGCCGCCGTGCAGGACGTCTCATCCTGTGACTGCGCCAACTGCATTGCCCCCGTCCGAATCGCCATCAACACGAGCACGAGTTCGACCAGTGCCAGACCGAAGGTAAACGACTTCATGTAAGTCTCCTCGTCCGCTGTTCCGCCGGCGCATCGACCTTTGCCTCGCGGCAACGTGCACTGATCGGAACGCTTTCGGCCACATTGCCTGATTCCCCCCCGTGGCCCCTCCGTGCTTTCGCGCACTCGAAAGAAGATACGTGTTGGCCCGGCGGGGCAGACATGAGCAGTCGATCCCGTTATCCGCCCCAGCGCGGTCCGCCGTTGGATCGTCGTGCTCATCGACCCGACGACGCGCCTGTGCGAACACTTCGCGAAAAGGAGTTGACCTATGGGAACGCAGAAGACCCGCAGCGACAATCCGCTTCGCGACCACAACAAGAGAAACACGCAGGAACGCTCCGATCACGCCGACCCGACAGAGCCGCGAACGCCGGTGGAGGAGACCGCGACCGGACAGGGCGGCTCAACAAAGGGCGGCGGCCCCGCCCACAGCGACCATCCCAGCCAGCGCGGCGGCGTGAAGCACGACCTGCCTGAGCATCCTCGCCCGCCGACGCGCCGCCACGGCGAGCAGCATTGACGCCGCACCGATACGAAGCGACAAGACGTAAGCGGAGCGCATTCGTCGGAACTGCGGGGAGGACATGGCCGACCAACCATCGCCGGAAGGCAACATCAGCCTCAACCTGAAGAGCGCCGCCTACTGGGCCATTCTCGTAACCGCCGGACTCCTGCTCATCGGCGGCATGCGAATGGCCGCCGTCGTCTTCGCGCCCATCGTGCTCGGGATCGTCCTTGCCCTGTTGCTTGAGCCGATTGTCGAGCGACTCTCACGCGGCGTGCCGCGCTGGCTGGCGTCAATCCTGGCGCTCATTCCCCCGATTCTGGTCGTGCTGATCGTCGGTTGGTTCGCGTGGTACACCGGCCAGCAGGTTGCTACCCGCGCTACCAAATCGAAGGACCAGTACGCCCAGAAATGGGAAGACGCTCGCTCATGGCTGACGGACCGCGGCATCCCTGAGCACTGGCTTCCCGGACTGAATGACACGCCTCGCTCGCCCGATTCGGCCGACGCAGCTAATCAGCCCGAGCCCTCCCCATCAGGCGCCGCCCAGCCATCCGGCCAGACGGCCGAGTCACCCCTTTTCTCCCAGGACGTCCGCGATCGCCTGCTGCGCATCGTCGTCGGCGGGCTCGGGAGCCTTGCCGGCGGCGTCACGGCCATCGGCTTTTCTCTCGCTTTCTGCCTCTTCGCCCTGCTTGAGGCGGAGGCGTGGCAAGACTGGGTGAACTCCTGGTCCAGCCGCGCTCGTTCCATCTACACGCTCTCGCTCACCGCTCAGTACGCCCACCAGGTGCGCCGATACCTCTTCGCCAAGGCGATCACCGGCGCCGCGTCCGGCATTGCCACCTGGCTCTTTCTCTGGGCCATGGGCGTGCCGCTCTCCTTCATCTGGGGCGGGTTGACGTTCATCCTCAACTTCATTCCCAACATTGGGGCCCTGCTCTCCGGCATCCCTCCAACCCTTCTCGCGTTCGCTGAACTTGGCACGGGGCAGGCATTCCTGGTGGTCGGGGGGCTCGTTGTCATCGAACTCCTTTCCGGCAATGTTCTCGAACCCGTGCTCCACGGCGATTTCCTGAAACTCAGCCCGTTCCTGATGCTTGCGTCTCTGCTGTTCTGGGGTTGGGTCTGGGGCCTGCTTGGCGCGGTCCTTGCCCCGATGCTCACCGCCGCCGCGGTCGCCGCGGCAAGGCAGGTGAAACTCAAGCCGAAGGGGGCGGAGGTCGCAGAGGTTGTCTCCGCTGAACCGGAGCACCCGTAACGAAAACGGCGACCCCCCACAAGTGAGGAGGCCGCCGTGCTGCTGTCTTAATTGATAAACGAGGTCGCCCAAGCGGTTGCGGCGAACTCTTACGACTCGCCGGCCGGGCTCGAACTCGGCCTGAACGGCGCATCGCTTTCGTCGGCCGAAGAATC
The DNA here is from genome assembly GCA_964460345.1 of uncultured Phycisphaeraceae bacterium. Lineage (GTDB taxonomy): Bacteria > Planctomycetota > Phycisphaerae > Phycisphaerales > UBA1924 > CAYWRO01. The sequence goes on from CAYWRO010000022.1 coordinate 17,076, forward strand.
CGGCTCGGCTGTGTTGCCGCCGGTGTTGAACTGCAGTTGCCGGGTCATCTCCGGCTGCTCACCCTGCTCAACGCGCTTGGCCGTATCAGCAAGCTGCTGGCGGGCTTCGTCGACCGACAAATCCCCCTTGACGATCTGATCGGCCAGGTTCAGCGCCAGAATGTTCATCGGCTCCTTGTGACACCGCGCCGACATGGTGCCTTCCGTGCGGTAGACGATGATGCTTCCATCGAACTCGGCCAGTTCGTCCATCTTGTCGGCCGGTACCTGGTACTTCACACATTGTTCGAGCACATCCTCGTGCTGCTTCGGGAAATCGTGCTGCACCGGCTCCTTGTGGACAATCGTCTTGACGAAGGGGCCGCTGTCCTCCCAGATGAGCATCTGCGAGGTCTTCACGTCCGGCTCGCCGTACTTGCTCTGCATTTGCCTGGCTGCTTCCTTTGAAGCCGACGGCCAGCTTATGATGATCTGCTCCAGCTGCTGCTGCCCGCCGCTCTCACCAGTCTGGGCTACGCGCTCGGTCGTGTACATATAACCGGACTCATCCTGCTCGCGCAGCTCCTCGTCCTGTCCCTGGATGTTGGCCTGCTGCTGGTCCTGCTGCTGCATGCCCATCGCCTGGGACTGGCGGATCTGCGTCCGGCGACCGTTCGCCTCGACACTCGTGGCCATGAGCACCGGCTGCTTGTTGATCCGGCCACGCCGGCCCTCAATCATCACCTGGTCGCCGGGCTGCAGGTTCAGGTCTTCCGGGCTGGTATGCGGCCCGAAGTTCACCAGCGCCCGCTGGCCGTCCTGCAACCGGATCTCCGCGATGTTGTGCGGCTGCGACTGCCCCCGGAGCTCAATCTCACCAAAGCTCTGCAGTTCACCACGGACGGTCGTGGTGCCGGCCGCGGCGGCCGTCATCTGCCGGTCGCGCGTGGTCTGGTACTGCCGCCGCTGGTTGTCGCGCGACTGCATCCAGTCCTGCCTGTCCTGACCCTGCCGCATGCGCTGCTGACGCTGGAAGTCGCGCTCGGCGCCGCGCTGCTGCAGCCACAACTCATCATCCATGTTCGAGGTCTGCAACTGACGCGACTGCCCTTCGGCGCGAATGCTGGTGGCGATCAGCGCCGGATGGTTGTTGATCGTCGCACGTCGTCCTTCCGCAACCACCTGGTCGCCCTGTTGCAGTCCCATGTTGCGCAGGCTCACACGCGGCCCCAGGTTCACGAGACGTATCCGTCCGTCGTCGGTCCTGATCTTCACGATCGTGTGCGGTTCAGGCTGGCCCTGCAAATGAATCTCCCGGTAGCTGTCCAGTTCACCGCTCACCGATGTGATCCCCATCGCCTGCTGCTGTTGCTGCTGGCGTTGCATCTCGGTATGCACCGGCGGCTCATGGATCCGCGCCCGCTCCCGCTGCCGTGGCTGCGTGCGCAGGCGATCGCTGTCCCACTCATCGTCGCGGTCCGGGTCGTAGTAGTAATCGGTGTCTTCCGCGACCGTGCTGTCCGCGCCCGGGCGCACACGATCTTGCGTGTCCTGAAAGCGTGCCTCGTACGTATCCGTTCCGAAGGGCTCACGCTCGTAGTCGACCGTGTAGTACTGGTCGTACACGATCACCCCGGCGTCACGATCGAGATCCCACTCATCCGTGCGATACTCGACATAGCTGCGGTCATCGTCAAACCACGCCTCAACATCCGCATCAGAGCGCTGTCGCACCGGCTGTTGCGAGCGAGTCGTCACCGGGCGGGTCTCGTAACGCTCGTACCGGGTCTCCGCGTCGCGGTCCTTGCGATCGTCCGCATCCTCGTAATACTCGCTCTGTGCGAGCGCGCTTGAAGCGATCATCGTCCCCGCGGCCAGCGCGATCGCCAGCGGTAGCTTCCGTCGGATCATCAGGCCAACATCGGTTTCGGGTCTCATGGTGCCCTCCATTCCTTTCATGATCAAGTCCCCGCCGCCCCGGACGCACCGAGCCGGCCTCCTTCGAAGCAACCCGCCCCTGTTCACTCACTCGCATTGTGCGATCTGGCGACCGTGCGCCACGCGTGGAGCGGCACTCCGATATGACAGGACCGTACCGAACCGGTCACCACGCGGCAATCCGCGGAGGCCCCACCCCGATCCGAACGGGTCGGGCTGCCTACACCCGTCTGCCACCACTGAAGCCGCGGGCGAGCAACCTGACCTACGGCGTTGCCCTCTTAGCAAGTTTGCTCACGAACGCCCCCCGACTCCCCCCACCTCTGCCAGCGGCCTCGTCAGCCCCACAGCCCCAGCCCGAGTGAGCGCCGCCGCCTCCGCGGCCGGCGCTGCCTCGATCATGGCTCCCAAGTTGGCGCGTGCCGCTGCTGCGGTCACCTCGATAACCGCCGGCTTGCGCGAGCGCATCGCACGCTGCAGCGCTGCGCTCAGCGAACACGACGTCTCCACGCGTTCGCTTCCAAGATCCAGGATGCGGGCGTATGAAGTAAACGAGAATGAGCCTTCGGCCGCACCGACCGTCGACCCAGGCTGCAACCGCCGGCGACTGGCCCAGTCCTCCAGCACAACGACGGCCAGACGCGGATCCGACCAGTCACGCCAGTGGCGGCAGACCGCGACCAACCCGTTGTTGCCCAGCATCTGCATCGCCCGGCTCCCCGTAACGGCCACGACGGGACGATCCGGGTAGGCGAACTTCGCGGCCAGCGCATATGGCACACCCGGGCAGAGCATCGCCGCCTCATCCGGCGTCGTCGCCTCAATCGCGGACGACGGCCCCGCCTCCTCCCAGTCGCACGCGACCATCGCCTCTTCCGGCAGCGCTGCGCGCACACGCGCCAGCAGTGCGAGTTCGTCGGGACCGCCGCGACCGCCGCCCCCGATCACCACGACCCCGAGGGGGCCGCTTGCGGGCCCTGGCACGTGTGAAGTTTCCGCCTCAATCTGGCCCTCCTGTACGCTCCGCGGCACCACCACACAGGCCACGCCGCCGCGTTGAACCGCGGCCCGCAGAGCCCCGGCGACCGCTTCCAAGAACTCCGCCGCATGCCCTACCTTCTGAACGCCCGCCGCGGCGACCCCGGCGCACAGCGAACGGAAGCAGTCCTTCTGGCGACCCAGTCGGGGCGGTGATCCCGCTACCGCGATAACGACTACCGGACGCCCCTCCAGGCTTGCATCCTGGAGCGCCTCAAACGCGCGCACTGTGTCGCGTCCCCACGACGTCACACACACCCCCGGCCGACCGGTGAACTTGGCGTGCGCATATGCCGACAGCGCGGCCGCCTCCGCGCCCGCCACTGTCACGAGGCCCACGCCTGTGGCGCGTGATGCGGCGGAAACGGTTGCGCCGGTTGCCCGGCAGGCATGGGTGTAGACACGCTGCACCCCCCAGGCCTGCAGGTGATCCATCACCACATCACACACGCTCCTGCCCATGCCGCTCCCTTCCCCCGAGTGTCGTCGGCGCATTGATGCCGCAGCGCTTCTGGCGCCGTGCTCATCAGCCCGCCGAATGGTCCAGAGTGATGCCCGCGTTGCAGCGGCCACAGGGTCAAATCCGTGCGGCCAACTGCAGTATGCGCCTGCTGCAGCACATCAAAAGGGGCGTGATTGCCCGTATTGAGCAACGCGACCCTACGCCGGGCTCGCATCATCAAACAGGGTCGGCTGACGTGCCCCGGATTCGAGTGCAGCCGCCACACGGACCGGATCTGCTACATCCCTGTCAACGTGAGCCCCGCGCGGCTCGCACACGAACGCCCCATCGTCGAAGCGCACCGTCGGCCGCATACCCGCCGAGCGGAGCAACGCCTGGACGCACCCTTCCGTCGGCACCCACCAGTTCGTCGGATCGCCCGCAAATGCATGCTCGATAAAGGCCATCGTCGGCCACCCAGGCGACAGCAGGCGATCGGCCTCTTCAAAGGGAACGTCGTCAGGCGTGCGGCCGTCTCCTCGCCGCCGCGACCCGTCGTTCCCTTGTTTGCCCGTGCCAGGCCGCGTCCCATCCCCGTCGGCGACCAGTGTTTGAAAGACGAGCAGCCGCTCGGCGCGGCTTGCCAGCCCATCGAGCGCCAGAAGCGGATAGCGCAGGTGATAGAACAAACCCATGAACAGCACCAGGTCGTACCGGTCTCTCTCCTGCAGGATGTCCCACACGCCCGCGCGCCGAAAGGTCACCTGTCCCTTCACCCGCATCCGTTCCGACGCCCATTGGCCCTGTCGCAGGTAGTGCTCCTCCACATCCACGGCCGTGACGTCGGCGCCACGACCCGCCAGGGCGAAGGTGTAGAAGCCGGCGTTGCACCCGATATCCAGAACACGCCAGCCGGTCAGATCTTCCGGCAGATGGGGCGCGAGCCGCTCCCACTTGTTCCGGGGGAAGTCGCCAAGCTGGTGCCGCGGCGAGGTCTGCCGCCCGTCCGGCAGATGCAGGTTGTGGAACCACGGCCGCATGGCATCTATTTCCGCATCACCGGTCGGCGGCGCAACCTGGAGCGATCGATCGCGCGCCCAATCCTCCCCGTTCATGCCGTCGCTCCTCCAGCGCGCACGCTCCCGGTTGCAACACCCGCTTCTGCGGCCTCGTGCAACCAGCGCTCCAACTGCCGTGCCCGATGCACGCTCGTGTGCTCCGACAGCACGCGCTCACGCCCGCGGCGGCCGATCTGCTCCAGTTCAACGGCCGACCGCTGAAGTGCCTCGAGCACATCCTCGCTCCGCCGCGCCAGCAGGATCTCCTCTCCCGGCGTGAACAGGTCGGTCAGCCCCGGCCACACGTCGCTGATGATGGGCGTGCCGCACGCCGCGGCTTCAAACAGCCGCACGCTCGGGGCGTGCCCGGTCCGCCGCATCGCCGCGCGCGTCAGGTTGAGCGTCGCCGCCTGGTCCCAGTAGAACGCCTGGTGCTCCGCCGGGGGCAGGTGCTCGATGCGGTCGACGTTCGCGGGCCATCGGATGCTTCGCGGGTACTTCGGCCCGGCCACCACGAAGCGTTCGTTCGGCATCCGCCGCGCCACATTCAACAGCAGCTCTTCCAGCCCAGGCTGCCGATCGTCGCTGTACGTTCCGAGATAACCGAGCGCCCACTTCTTCCTGCCGTGCCCATTCGCACCGGCTTGCGCCACTCGTCTGCTCGAGCCGTTCGGCGGGGCATACCGCTCTATGTCCACGGAACACAGCAGCGCCCGGGCGCACGGTGAGCCGAACGCCCTCTCAAGCTCCGTCAGCACCGGACCGCCCGCGAACGACAGATACAGGTCATACCCCGGAATCAGTTCGCGACAGATGTAGCTGACCTCTCCGCCTTCGTGTGCCGCCCCCGCGCTGGATGCAGCGGCGTCGCCGCGTCGCAGAGAGCTCACCGTGATCGGCGTGTCGATGTCGTAGAAGGCCACCACGCCCGCCGCGGTCTCCTGCGCCCACCGGCCCACGCGGATGCCGTCCGGAACGTACGAACCGACGATCACCGCATCAGCCGACCGCACCGCCGATGCGTACACCCGTTGAAGTTCCTCGGTCGAGCGGTACAACTTCAATCGGCAGTACGGGGGATCGGGCAGATCCCGGTGCTCGGCGTACCACGGAACGTCGCGCTCGAGGAACAGCACCCGATGACCGAGTCCCTGCAAGGCCCGAACCAATGCGCGGTACGTCGTTGCGTGCCCGTTGCCCCACGAGGACGAGAGAGACAGCCCCAGGATGACGATGTCCAGCCCGCTCATGAGACGTGCGCTCCCGTCGTCTGCTGCGTCGCGGGTGCCAGCAGTTGCATGAGCTCCGCCGCGCGTTTCGTGTAGGTGTGCGACGCCAGCACGCGCCGACGCGCGGCTGCGCCGATCCGCGCCGCCCGCTCGGAATCCAGAGCCGCCAGGATCTCCGCGACCTCATGCCCGCTGGACGCCACAAGTATCTCCTGCCCGGGCTTGAAGAAGGCCTCCACACCCGGCCATGAATCGGTGATCAGGCACGCGCCCGCCGCCGCCGCCTCGAAGACTCGCGTTGCCGGGCTGTAGCCCGTCCGGGCCATGCTCTCGCGACTAACGTTCAGGACAGCCCTCGGCGTGCAGTTCAGCGCGTTGTGCTCGTGCACGTACACGTGCCCCAAGTGTTGAACGTTCGGCGGAAGCTGGTGCGGCTCCCACCCGCTTCCCCCCAGAAGGAACCTTGACCGCGGCAGCAGCCTTGCCGCGGAGAAGAAGAACTCTTCCACTCGCGCTTCGCGGTCCGGCAGCCGGTTGCCCAGGAACGTCAGATCGGCTCTAAAACGCTCCTGCGCCTCAACCGGGTGATGCACCTGCGGATCCGCGGCGTTGTAGATCGGGACGCACACCCGGGCGCCGAAGCGTTCGTACCGCTGCACGATCTCGTCGCCGCCCCCATAGGTGAAGACGTAATCAAACTGCAGCACGTCCTCGCGAAAGGGATCCGACGGGTCCGCGTCCAGCCGGTCCAAGGTGGCCGGCGCATCCACATCCCAGAACGCCGTCTGCGGCCGCCCCGCTGAGCCATTCCCGCCGCGGCGGGCGATCTCCCGTTCCAGCAGTGCATCGTGCGCCCCCACGCCGCTGGCCTTGACCAGCAGATCAGCCCCCCCCGCCTGGTCGAGCGCGGCCAGCACCTGGGCCTCACTTTCAGCCGGGTACACGACAATTTTGGCCCACTCCACTTCGGGCAGATCGCGGTGCTTCTGCCGGTCAAGAATGTCCGGCTCGTAGAACGTCACGCGATGTCCGAGTTCGTGCAGTGCCCGGATCAGGCCGCGGTAGTAGGTCGCCGCCCCGTTCCAATAGGAACTGCACAGGCTTGATCCGAAGAAGGCAATCTGTAGTTGCTCCACACCCGTCTCCCTCATGTACGTTGCTCCAGCCTTGCCGTGGAGCCTTCCAGGATGATCCCAGTGTCATGCGCGGTCTGTGGCTTCGTCTCCACGCCGAGTTCTTCACAGATCTCCATGAGTTCGTCGACCCGATGCGCACAGGTGTGCCGTGCCAGGATTGTCTCGCGCCCCCGTTGGCTGAGGGCCTGTCGACGCGATTCATCGCGCAGGAGCGTTGACATATGTGCGGTCATCTCGCGTTCATCGCGGGCCACGAGGTAGTCCTCGCCCGGCGCAAACAGCCCTTCCGCATCCCGCCACGGCGCACAGATCAGCGGTATGCCGCACGCCAGCGCCTCGAAGACACGGATCGTTGGGATCCCGGGCAGGGCCTCCGCGTAGAACCGCCGCGGCACATGCACTGTCAGCAGGTGGCGTGCGTATTGCTCCACCACCTCGCTCGCCCCCGCCCATCCGCGGAACTGGATTCCCGCCGATCGCAGCAGCGACAGCGCCTCATCCGGGTATCGGACTCCGCAGACGGTTGCCCGCGCGCCGATTCGCCGGACGGGCTCTACCAGGAATGACTCCAGTTCCGCCGCACGCTCTCCATCTCCCCAGTTGCCGATCCAGATGACGTCTGCTTCCTTCTCTCGCTCCAGCGGGCGATACATCTCCACATCCGCCGCCTCGTGCCACACCCACGCGCGCCGCGCCCATCCATGGGCCATGTACGCCGCGTGCACCGCGCGACCGAACGCCAGCACCCCGTCGTAGTCGGAGAGGTCGTACCGGCTGATCTCCTCCGGCCGTGACACGGAGCGGTGATGCGTGTCGTGAAACAGCAGCGCGTACGAATCGTGCTGCCCGTGATGCCGCCCGATCGCCGCGACCAGTCCCGGATCGTTCCATTCATGCACGAGAACAAGGTCCGCCCCGGCAAGCGCCTCACCCAGGTTCAGCCGTGCCGGCTCATACAGCCGGCTCATCATGCCAGGGAACGCCTCCCGGAAGCGGCGGATCGCCTCCTGCCCTTCCTGCTCAAGCAGGTTCTGCCGGCTCCATCCATCCGCCGGTTCATAGACGCTGACGTCATGCCCCTGCGCCTGCATGACGCGCACAACACCCCGCAGGAAGTGCGCGTTGCCATGGTTCCATTCCGACACCAGCGAGTGATAGAACATCACGATCCGCACAAACGTCCCCTCACCCCGTCGTCGCCGGCGAATCGACCTGTGCCAGCTGCGCGTACAGCTCCCGGTAGGCCAGTCCCATGCGGCGGGCCGAGTACCGCCGCGCCCGAACGTTGGCCCGCGCCCCGAGCATCGCAGCGCGACCGGGCAGCGACATCAACTCATCCAGCGCCTCCGCAATGGCCGACGGATCGTCCGGCGGCACAAACACCGCCGCGCCGCCCCACAACTCTCGGAGCGTCGGGATATCTCCCAGCACGAGAGCGCAGAACTCCTGGGCAGCCTCAAGGATCGCCAGTCCAAACGGTTCATACTTCGCCGGCGCTGCGAAGATACGCGCCGCCCGCAGATGGGAATGCACCTCCACCTGCGGCAACACTCCCATCATCTGCACGTTGGGCGGCAGTGACAGGCCGTGCGCCGACCGGTGGGCGCCGGCCTCCTCACTTTCGCCAAGATCGACAGCGCCGATCGCGGCAATGGGCACATCAAGCCGCCGCGCCGCCTCGACGAGTGTTCCCACGTTCTTGGCCTCGTCCCACAGCCGCCCCACGGTGACGATCGGGAACGGCCGATCCGGGGCCGTGACGGCGAAGTGGCCGGGCACGCCGTTGCGAATCACCCCCGGCACACCGCCGGCGCTGCACATCAATCCGTACTCCGCCTCCAGCTCGCGTGCAAACGCCCGCGTCGGCACCACGACACGATCCGCACGCCGCAGCGCAGCGCTGACGACCCCGCGATACCGAGCATAACGCTCCGGCGCACACGCCTGCTTCACCGCGCGCCACCACGTACACACGCACGAGTGAGCCACGAGCACCACCGGGCACTCCCACTCCACCAGCGAATCCGAGTAGCCATTGGCGTGCACGATGTCCGGTGAGAACGCCGCTCCGACCTCGCGCAACCAGCGCTGGCTCCGCGCGACGTCCTCCCACGGATCGTCCATCCACTCCAGTCGACGCGACGGCAACTCTTCGTACACAGTCAGGCCCGAAACGCCCGCCACCTGCGCCCGCTGGGCCTCACTCAACGCCCCGCCCATGGCCGCCAGCCCCACCTCCACGCCGGCGCTGCACAGCTCGCGGCTCAGCGTCACCGCGTAGCTCCACACACCGCCGATCGTGTCTGTCGTCATCAGCACGCGCATCACACCACCCGCTCATACACGCCGTCGATCAGCCGAAGCGCCGCCACATGCGCCTCCACATCTTCATCGAATCCCGCACCCTCGCCCAGCCGTTTCGTCCACTCAAGCAGCGCCCTTCCGCCCCACGCACCGCCTTCTTCGCACAGCACCTGCCGATTCGTCCCGGTGCGAAGCTCCGTCCGAAAGTTCACGAACGATCCGTCGATGTTCTCAATCGCCAGCGTCCCCGTGTCCCCAATCGCCTCGATGGCGATCCGGCAGTCGCTCCCGGCATGCAGGTTCCACGAACACGCCGCGCGCACCGGCACGTCCCCGGCCCGCAGCGCCAGCCAGGCGAAGTCCTCCACCTGACCGACACACGGCTGAATCCCCTTGTGTCGCAGCGTCGCGCATTCATGCTCCAGGCGACATCCCGTTAGCCACGACGCCAGATCCAACAGGTGGACCCCAAGATCCAGCAGGCACCCGCCGCCGGACAGCCGTCGGTCGTAGAACCACGCCTTGTCCGGCCCGTACGCATTGTGAAACGTCAGATCGAGCGCATACAGCCGGCCAAGCCCCGCCCCCTCCAGCCGTGCGCCGCCCAGCAACTGCCGCAGCTTCCCAACGCCCTCCAGGTGGCGGTACGACATGTCCACCCCGAGCAGCACATCGGCATCACGTGCCGCATCTGCGACGCGCCGGGCATCATCGTGCGAGGTCGCCAACGGCTTCTGGCAGAACACCGCCACACCGCGCTCAATCGCCGCCAGCGCCTGCGCGGCGTGACACGCGTTCGGTGTCGCAATCACCACGCCGTCCAGATCCGCCTCCAGCAGGTCGTCCATCGATCCGCACGGCAGCGCTTCCGGCAAGGATCCGGCCGCAACTTCGATCGCGTGCTCATCCACATCGGACAGGGCCACGACTTCGGCAAGGTCCGCCCCCCGCAGGGCGTCCAGCCTCGCGCGCCCAATCCAGCCAAGCCCGATGAACCCAAGCCGCGGCCGGCGATCACGAGCCGCCGTGGCCGCTCCGCCTCCCTCAGCCCGGGCCTGCCCTTCACTCATGTCGCGGCCCTCCCGGCCGATGCGCCCTCGTCGTTGAGTACCACCGCCTTGATGAACCCGTCCGGTCGCGCCGACGCCATCTCAAGCGCCTCATTCAGTTCACTCAGGGAGAATCGATGTGTGCACAGCGGGCCAGGATCAATCACGCCCTGCTCCACCGCCCGCACCGCCTGCCGCATGCCGCGGAGGTAGATTGTCTCTTCCCGTTCGTGCGCATTGATGACGTCGATGCCGCGCCAGTTCCAACTCTGCATGTCCACCTGGCGCGGACCATCCTGGTGGTACCCTGCGATCACGAGCCGCCCCCGAACGCGCACGAGCTTCGACGCCACGTCCAAGCCCGCCTGGCTTCCAGCACACTCGATCACACAATCGCACAACTGCCCGTCAAACGCCTCCTTAACGGCGCGCACGCCCTCCTCGGGGCTGCTGACGAGCACCGCCGCCGCCGCCCCCGCCGCACGAGCCTGTTCAAGAGATGAGCCACGCCGCGCAACGGCCATCACCCGCGCCCCCCCCGCCGCGGCGAGCCGGATCATCAGGTTGCCCAGGAACCCCACGCCCACAACGGCGACGATCTGCCCGGCGCTCATCTCCGCTCGGGCCGCCACGTTCATTGCACAAGCCAACGGCTCGGCCGGAAAGACCGCACCACCGGCGCCGCCCAAGCCCTGCCCACCCGCTCCACCGGCCCCCCGCGGCAGCCGCACGCACCGCTTCGCCGGCACCACAACGTGCGTCGCAAAGGCGTGCTCGTGCAGGAATGCCACGCGATCCCCCACCGCCAGGTCGCCGGCCCGCTGTCCGATGCCGATCACGTCGCCCCAGCCTTCATGGCCCGGCGCCCCCGGCGGCAACGGGTAGGTGAACCACGGGCGTCCCTCCCACGGCGGCACGTTTGAAGCGCAGACGCCGCACCCGGCGACACGCACCGTTACCTCTCCTTCGCCGGGCTCGTCCAGGACGGTCTCCACCGGTTCAAAGCGACGCGGCGCAGAGAGGCGCATCGCCGTCGCCACCACCGGAGCCCCGAGGCTGCTTTGGTGCGCATCGGCGATGGTCATGCAGTCACCGTCCGACCCACGGTGCTTCCGTTGCCCGAGACCGCGGCCCCGGCGCTGCGCTCCAGTTGCCTGCACAGCAGGTCCAGCCCGCGCCTGACGTCCACCCGCGCCTCCCATCCCGTCGCCTGCGTAAACGTCGATGTATCCGAGACGTAATAGCGTTGATCGCACACGCGCCACGGGGCGAAGCGCAGGCTCGCCTTGCATCCGAGCCGTTCCTCGAGCATTCGCACCGTCTCGGTCAGGCTCACCGCCCGCTCCGGCCCGCCTCCCACGTTGAACGCTCGGCCCAGCGATGCCGAAGGCTTCGAAAGCGCCGCGGCGATCGCCTCCACCAGATCATCCACGTATAGCAGATCGCGCACCTGCTTGCCGTTGCCGAAAATCGTGATCCCGCGCTCGGTAAGCATCTGCCGCGCCAGGTGCGCCACCCACCCCTGATCCTCCGTCCCGTTCTGGTGCGGACCGTAGATGCAGCTCATCCGAAAGACCGTCGTGCTCAGCCCGAACGTCCGGCCATAATCAAGCACATACTGCTCCGCAGCCCCCTTGGAGCAGCCGTACGGACTCTCGAAAGAGAGCGCGGTTTCGCCGATTCCCCTCTCCCGGATTGCCTCATCCACCGGCTCGTATCGAGACTCCCCCTCCTGCAGCGCCAGGTGAGTCAACCCTCCGTACACCTTGTTGGTGGATGTGTAAACCAGGTGAGCATCGGCCGCGTTCTTGCGATGCCGCAACGCTTCGAGCAGCGCCAGGGTGCCGCGAACGTTCACATCATGATCCAGCAGAGGATCAGCCAGGCTGGTCGTCACCGCCACCTGCGCGGCCAGGTGAATCACGCCGTCCACGCCGTCGACGACTCTGCGCATCAGGTCCCCATCGCGGACATCCCCTTCAATGACCGTCCCACGCCGCCCCAGCCGGCGCTGCAACCACGATGCGTTCACCTCGGAGCCCGTTCGGCTCATGTCGTCCACGATCACGAGTTCACACCCGCGCTCCGCCAGCGCCGCGGCGACATTCGCACCGATAAACCCGCACCCGCCGGTTACCAGGATGCGACGGCCGCTGACGCCAGGCACTTCGCGCGCCCCGTTCTGCACACTCGGCCTCTCACCGGTACGGCGACCGTTCTGTCCATTCAGGGTGGTCTTCTCACCCCCGTGGCCATTCGCCCGCCCAGCCGCGCGCCCCGCGTGCCGACCGTTCCCGTTTGCTGCCACGGCACCAGATCCATTTTCACCAGTAAGTCCGCCATTCACGCTCACCGCTGCGGCGGCAGGCACGGTCACGCCGTGCCGGCGCAGTTCCGCCCGCATCCGATCCAGGTGATCCTCCGGGGTCTGTCCGCTGAGCCACTGCGCCGTCTCGCGCAGCCCCGTCGCAAGCGACACCTGGGGCTCGAATCCAAGCCGGTCCCGCGCTGCCTGGATGTCCGCAAAGCAGTGGCGGATATCCCCGGCCCGATACTCACCGCTGATCTCCGGCTCGATCTCCTCCCGCCCCATCACCTGCGCCAGCAGACGGGCAACATCGCTGATGGCGCGCGGACGTCCGGTTCCCACATTGATTGCGTGACCGTCCCCGCCGCTGCGTTCGACCGCAAGCATGATCGCCCTCGCCACATCGGAGACGTGCACGAAGTCGCGCTGCTGGCGTCCATCCTCGAAAATCACCGGCCGTTTCCCATTCGCCAGACGGGACGCGAAGATGGCGATGACACCCGTGTACGGATTCGACAGTGCCTGGCGCGGGCCGTACGCGTTGAAAAAGCGCAGCGCCACCGACGGAATCCCGTACGTGCGACCGAACAGGAGCACCATGCGTTCCTGCTGGTACTTGGTCAACGCGTAGATCGAAGCGAGCGCAGGACGCTTCCATTCCGGCGTCGCCACCGGCGCCAGTTCCCGTCCGGCCCGGTCCTTCAGGTTCCAGGCTCCCGCGGCAACTGCATCGGCAGCACGCTCCTCGTTCTCATAAACGTGCCCATCAACATCCCGATACAACCCCTCCCCGTAGATGCTCATGCTCGAAGCGACGACAAGCTTGCGGATCGTCCGGCCGCGCATCGCCTCCAGCAGCACCGCCGTGCCCGTCGCATTCACATCTGTATAGTGCATCACCTCGTACATGCTCTGGCCGACGCCAACCGCCGCGGCCAGATGTACCACCACCGAAACCCCGTCGAGCGCTTTGGCAACCGCCGCCGGATCGCGCACATCCCCGAGCATTAACTCCGCCTGCTCCGGCAGGTACCGCGGCCACCGGCTGTGCGCCCTGGCTTCAGCACCGTGCACCTGTTCGCAAAGCGAGTCCAGGATGCGAACCTCGTACCCCGCGGCCACGAGACGGTCCGCCAGGTGCGACCCGATGAAGCCGGCTCCCCCAGTCACTAAGATCCGCTCACCCGCTCGGGTTTTCGTCACAATCGCCCCTCCCTTCGGCCGCGGCCGGGGTTTGATCCTGCTGCTGCAGCACTTACAGCCTGCGATCACGGACTGCCGCACGCCATGCGTACGCAGACCCAACCCCCGCCGCTCACGCCTCCCTGATGACACAACGGGCCGCCGTCCCCGTGGAAATACCCGCAGTTCCATCCTCCCATGAACGGTGCGCTTTGGAGCGCAGCGCACCATCCGGAGGACCACCATGGGCGATCACCACTCCCACGTCACGACGAACCACGACAAGATCCGTCGTTGGATCGAAGAACGCGACGGCGTTCCGGCAACCGTTGAACGAACGGGCGAACGCCGCGGAGAGCCAGGCATCCTGCGCGTGAAGTTCCCTGAGCAAACCGAGAGCGGGTCGTTGAAGCAGATTTCATGGGATGATTTCTTCGAGAAGTTCGATCAGGAGAACCTCGCCTTCCTGTACCAGGACGAGGTCCAGGACGGCAGCGTGAGTCGCTTCTGCAAGTTCATTGATCGCTCCGGCGCGCAGACCGAGCACGCCTGAGCCTCTATCAGGAGCGAGCTTCGGCTCCGCAGAGCATGCCGCACCGAGGTCACACCAAAGAAGGCGCGACCACCGCGGCCCCCTACGTTCCGGAAGGGCCGCGCGTGTCTCTCGGCCAGCTCGCCGCGGCGGTACAGCGGTGCCGCGGGTGTGAGTTGTACCGGAACGGCACGCATGCGGTCTTCGGCGACGGGCCGGCGCACGCGCGCATCCTCTTGGTCGGCGAACAACCCGGTGATCGCGAGGAACTCGAAGGCCGACCGTTCGTCGGCCCCGCCGGCCGCATCCTTAACGAGGCGATGGAGCTGGCCGGAATCGATCGCGACGAGGTCTACATCACCAACGCAGTCAAGCACTTCCGCTTCGAGCAACGCGGCAAGCGCCGCCTCCACAGAAAGCCCACGATCGAACACGTTCGTGCCTGTGTCCCCTGGCTGGAGGCGGAGGCCGAACGGCTGCATCCCCGCGTTGCCGTTCCCATGGGCGCCACCGCTGCTCAGGCAATGCTCGGCAGTCAGTTTCGTGTGACGCGGGATCGCGGCTTGCCAATCGGGGGGACGCGCTGGGCCGAGCATGTCGTTCCCACCGTTCACCCCGCCGCGATCGTGCGCATCAGCGATCGCGCTCGCCGCCGCAACGAACTGGCCGCGTTCGTCGACGACCTGCGCACCGCGGCGATGCTCATGGAGAGTTGAGCACTCACCCAACGGCCGGAGCGCCGCAGATCGGCAGCACGGCGCCATTGATGAAGCTCGAATCAACCTGCGACGCCAGGAACACGAACGCCGGGGCGATCTCCTCCGGCTGCGCCGGCCGCCCGATGGGATTCGATTCACCGAAGTGCGAGACATCCTCAGCCGACATCCCCTGATCGGCCGGATTCAGCGGCGTCCAGACAGGGCCCGGCGCCACGCAGTTCACCCGAATCCCCTTCTCAATCAACTCGAGCGCGAGCGTGCGCGTGATCGCGTGAATCGCCCCTTTCGTCGCGCCGTAGTCCGGCAGCTTGGGGCTCCCCTCCAGGCCGACGATTGATCCCGTGGCGATGATGCACGAGCCGGGCTTCATGTGCGGAACGGCGGAGCGCACCAGCCGCAGGTACGGCGCAACGTTCGTCTCCAACGTGCGCTGCAACTCCTCCTCGGTGATCTCCGTCACCGACTTGCGGTTCTGCCACGCCGCATTGTGGACCAGAATGTCGATCTTTCCAAAGCGGCGGACCGTCTCCTCGATCACACGCTCGCAGAACTCAGGATCGCGCAGGTCCCCTTCCAGCACCAGGCACCGCTGCCCCTCCTCCTCCACCGCCGCACGCAGCACCTCGGCGTCGCTGTGCTCATCCGGCAGCGCCGTGATCACCACATCCGCCCCCTCCGCCGCATAGTGATACGCCACCGAGCGGCCGATCCCCGAATCACCCCCGGTCACGATCGCGACACACCCACGCAGCTTCCCCGCCGGTCGATACCACGTCCCCTTCCATCGAGGCTGCGGATCCAGTTCAGATTCAAGCCCCGGAGAGGGCTGGTGCTGCTCCGGAAGCGGCGGTTTCTCGTACATGTCCTGCGGCGCGAGGCGTTCCACCGGCTTGTCCAGCGCCGCTGTACCCTTGAGCATGCTGCTTCTCCAAACCCCCCGAACCCTCTGAATCCCGGCGTCAACCCATCATGACGTGAACCCCTCGGCCCTCCCATGGGGACGGGATCCACTTCACCGCAATTGACAGGCGGCAACGGCCCGTCAATCGGTCCGAATGCACTCCTGTCTTCGGCCGCTGCAAATTGCGCAATTCCGGGTCTACGCTTCCCATCAAGGCGGCGGAGACGGATTCCGCCGAAGTGACCATTTCGGCAGCGCCGCAAACGCGTCTGCCCGCAGGCGACACAACGTCGCGGGGTCACCCCACACCGGACGCGGGCCACAATCTCTCTTGCCCTACCTCTTCTTTTGTCCCTGGCCAGAAGTGCAAGGAGCCGCTTGAAGTGTCAAAGCCCACCGAGCAGCGCAGCCTCCGGGTGCTCGTGGTCGACGACAACCGCCTCGTCTGCGATGCGCTGCGGCTGATGATCAACATCATGGAAGATGCCGAGTTCCTTGGCTCCCTTCCCAGCGCTGACGAACTGTACGACACTGTTCTGGACCGCCAGCCAGATGTCGTCATCCTCGATCTGGACATGCCCGGCGCCGACCCGATCGAGGTCGTCCGCGCCCTCTCAGACGTCCAGCCGTCGACGCGCATCATCATTTACACCGGGCATGTGCGGCAGGCGCTGATTGATCGCGTCTTTGACGCCGGCGCGTGGGGGTTTGTCGGCAAGTGCGAGCCGACGGAAACCGTGATCGACGCGATCCGCCGCGTGGCGGAAGGGGAAGTCATCGTCGCGCCTGGTTCGCAATGAGCGACCGCTTCCGTCGGGTCAGCCGGCCAGGCGTGACAGCACCCAGAACTCCATCATTTGCGCGGCCCACCTGTTCGGCTCCTCACAGAACCGCGCCTTGGTGATGAACGCATTGGCGCCCGCACCAAGGCAGGCCGTGCGATCTTCAGGATTCTCCGAGGCCGTCACGACCACGATCGGCGTCGCCGTGCGACGAGGATCGTTGCGGATCGATTCGATCAACGTCAGCGCCGACTCGCCGGGAAGCTGCAGATCCGTCAACACGAGATCGATGCGCTGCTCCGTGGCGAGCACCGCGTCCGCCTGCTCCACCGTTTCACACCGTTGCACGGCGGCGCCGGTCGACTCCATCGCCATCGTGACGACGCGTGCCGCCAGGTGGTTGTCCTCAACGAGCAGCACCAGCGGCCGAACACTTCCCTTTTCACCGCCCGAATCCCGCGTCCCCGGATCCACTTGCTGGCTGGGCAACTCATTGGCCGCGCCCGCCGCGGCCCGCATCTCATCATGCGTCACGACGCGATTGCGTCCAAGCTGCTTCGCGGCATAGAGAGCCTCATCAGCGGCCCGAACCAGATCCGCGGGTGTGGCGATCTCCGACTGTGCCTGGCGCGGGTCAAAGGTCGCCACGCCGATGCTGATCGTGACCGGGACGGCGTTTTCATCCCCTGCTCCGATGCGGACCGGCTCCTGCTCCACGCGCCGCCGGAGCCGTTCACCAAGCGCCGCAGCCAATGGCGAATCAGCGCGGGGGACGAGCACGGCGAACTCCTCGCCTCCGTATCGAAAGACAAGATCCGTCGCTCGGACAACGCCGCCGAGCCGCGCCGCCAGTTCAGCAAGCACGGTATCGCCGGCCTGGTGACCGTGCGTGTCGTTGATGCGCTTGAAGCGGTCGGCATCGATGAACAGCAGAGACAGGGTCTTGCTGGAGGCCCGAGCGTCCTCAAAGAAGCGCAGCAGCGTCGCGTCGAAGTGCTTTCGATTTGCAGCGCCGGTAAGCGCATCGGTGATCGACTGCCGAGCGAGCTGGTCGTTCGTCTGTCGCAACGCCGTGGCCTCGCGCTCGATCTCTATCTGGTGCTGCAGCATCAACTCGTTGGCGCGGCCCAGAATGCCCACGATGTCCGGCGGCGCCCCCGTCTCAACCGCAAACAGACGCCCGAGCTGCCGGGCATCCTCGCCGATGCGTTCAAACAGCTCAAAGGCGGCGGCCCGGTCCATCCCGAACCATTCGCGGAGCTGTGTGACAAAACGGTTCAGCTTCTCCGCCTCGCCCGGCTCGCAGATCACCGCCGCGGCGGCTCCTGCGGCGGACACGATCCGCAGCAGGTCGCGATGATCAGGAAGACCGCGGTCCGGCGTGTGATGATGACGGATGGCCGCGATCACCTCCGCCGGCAGACGCCAGCGCATGGCCAGCTCGGCGCCCACGGTCATGTGATTGAACCCAAGCGTCTCCATCTCGATGGAGGCCTGTCGCTCGTGGTGGTCCGCGCAGCGGGAGATCACCGCGTTGTAATCCGACCCGAGGCCGATGTGCATGGCAAGCACGCCCACATCCTGCAGCAGCCCGGCGGTCAACGCCTCCTCCGGGTCGAGCAGTTCCGTCGCGGCCGCCAGCCGACGCGCCGCCGCGGCGCAGGAGACCCCCCGACGCCAGAATGACATGAGGCAGAAGCCCCCCACATCCGACTGGCGGAAGCAGTCGACCAGGCTGAACCCAAGCACAAGCGACTTCACCGTCGACAGGCCGAGATAGGCCAGCGCCCGATCGATGGAGGGACAGGGCCGGGCAAGACCGTAGAACGAGGAGTTGACCGTCTTGAGGATCTTGCCCGTCAGCGCCTGATCGTTCTGCACCGCCGAAGCAATGTCCGCCAGCCGGACATCCGGGTCGCTCGAGAGTTCGAGCACCTCCACCGCCACCGCCGGCAGGGTCGGCAGGCTCGTGCAAGCCAGAACGCGTTCGAGCAACGGAGCCGTCAAGTTGATCCTCGTCGAGATTGCATCAGATACCTCGATCGCGCCGGAAGTGGCTGCGACCGGTCAGGAAACGCCGCTTGTTCCTGTTGGATCGGAGTGCGGCGGAGCGATCTTGACGAGGGAACACCCTTGTTCTGGAAGAGTTATCTGGACCTTGACGGTCAGGCCTACTGTCGCGACCGCCCTGTTTCGGGCGGTTCTTCGATAGGAAGAACCCCAGACAGGCGGTAAACAGCATCCCGGGCGGTGACATAAAGGTCCGAACCATCCTCTCCGCCGAAGCACAGGTTGGAGGCGCCCGGCAGCGGGATACGTCCGAGAACCGCACCCTCTGCGTCGAGCACCCACACGCCACCCGGGCCGGTCGCATAGACGGTGCCGTTCGAGTCGACCTTCAGACCGTCCGCAATGCCCCGCACCCCCTCGTCCTTCAGCTCCGCCAGGAGCCGCGCCTCTGGTTCATCCTGCGTGAGATCAAAGGTATGAATGGTGTTCGTGCGCGAGTCGCTCATGTAGAGCGTCTTCTCATCCGCCGACAACGCCACGCCGTTCGGCAGTTCAAAGTCGTCGGAGAGAAGCTGCAGCGCCCCGTCAGTTGTAAGCCGGTAAACGCCGCGATGGTCCATCTGGGCCTCGCGGCCGCGGAGGCCGAAGGTCGGATCCGTGAAGTAGATCGTGCCGTCCGCTGCGATAACGAGATCGTTCGGGCTGTGCAGCGCCTTGCCCTCATAAGCGTCGACGAGCACAATGGTCTTCCCCTCGCCATCCGTGCGCGTGATACGTCCATCATGTTCGGCCGTCACCAGCCGGTTCTCGGCATCGATCGCATTGCCGTTCGGGTGGCCCGCGGGGTGCCGAACGACGCTCGCTTCGCCCCCTGGTGACCAGCGATAGACCGTGTCGGCGGGGATATCGGAGAAGACAAGGTATCCCTCAGGATGCCACACCGGCCCCTCGGTGAAGCGAAAGCCATCAGCAACCTTCTCAGGCGACGGCGCGTGGAACGCTCCGGCATCCGGCTTCGTGCGCAAATCCTGCGAGGTCTTCGGAGCGTCAGGCTGGATCGAGGAGGTCGAACCCTCCTGCCCCGTCATAAGCGTTGCAGCGGCGAACGCCACGAGAACGACTGGAAGAATCGCGGGCATGGACGGTCTCCTTGAGGCAAGCAGGGTAGCGCCGCCCCGATCGCTCCGATGCCGGCCAGATCACGACTCCCCGACGAGCCCGTATAGTCGAACCATGAGCACCGACACGGGCGAACCAGCCCTCGAGATCCGCAATCTTCGCTTCACGTACCCCGGAACCGAGGGGTGGATTGTCGACATGGCCGACCTTCGGCTTGCCCGCGGCGAGCAGGTGCTGCTCACCGGCGGATCCGGCCGCGGCAAGAGCACGCTGCTGTACCTCATCGCGGGCCTCATGGAGCCCGATGAGGGCGAGGTGCGCGTGATGGGACGAAAGATTCACGCGCTGACGGGCGCTGCACGCGACCTGTACCGCGGCGAGCACATCGGGATGATCTTCCAGACCTTCAACCTGCTGCACGGCTTCACGGCCGCGGAAAACGTGATGGCAGCAATGATGTTTTCGAAGCTGCCGCGGGCGGAACACCGGCCTCGCGCAGTCTCGCTGCTGGAGGAACTCGGGATCGACCGCCCCGATGCGATGGCAGACCGCCTCAGCGTCGGACAGCAGCAGCGAGTGGCCGTTGCGCGGGCCGTGGCGTGCGAACCAGGCCTGGTGCTGGCCGACGAGCCGACCGCAAGCCTGGACCCGGAAAACGCCGCGGCGGCGATGGACCAGATTCAGGGGGTGTGCAGTCGGCACGGGGCGGCGCTGCTGTGTGTGAGCCATGATCCATCGCTGGCGTCGCGGTTCGAGCGGCGCGAGCGGCTGGAAGCGTTGTCAGGCAGCGCCGGCGCGGGAGGGCGCGCCTGATGGCGATCACGGACTGGACGATCGTGCGCCGCAGTCTGACCGCGCGGCTGTTCTCCACCGTAACGACGGTGGTGATGGTGGCAGTCTCCGTTGGGCTGCTCCTCCTGCTGCTGTCCATGCGTGATGCGGGCCAGCGGGCTTTCGAGCGCGGCACCGGGAACATGGACCTGCTGATCAGCCGTGATGCAAGTCCGATGGAGGCGGTGCTCAACGGCGTGTTCTACGTCAACGCGCCGCGCAACTATCTTCTCTGGGAAGAGTACGAGCGGATCGCAGACTCGCAGCCGTTCGCCTTCGCGATCCCGACCATCCTGGGAGACAGCTATCGCGGCCGGCCGGTGATGGCCACGACGCCCGCCTTCTTCACGGACTTCGAGCCGGTCAACGGCCGCCCCTGGTCGATCGCCCAGGGAAAAGTTTTCGACGGCCCCTGGCAGGTCGTCGCGGGGGCCGAGGTAGCGCAAACGCACGTTCTTGAGATCGGCCAGCGGCTGTATCTGACTCATGGAGCGCCTGGCCAGCAGGAAGGTGCGCACGAGCATCGGGAGTACTCCTACGAAGTCGTCGGCATTCTCGCGCCGACCGGCAGTCCGCACGACCGGGCCCTGTTTACGGATCTGACCAGTGCGTGGGTGCTCCACGCGCACGACCGGCGTCTGGCCGAGTATGAGCAGGCCCGCTCGAACGCCGACGGCCCTCTGGAGTTGACGACCGAGGCCGACCTCATCCCGGCGGATCGGAAGATCACCGGCATCTATGCGCGCGTGGCGGCGCGGCCCGGCGCAAGAGTCAGCGCCTCCCTCGCGCCTGTCGCCAATGCGCTGCGAAGCGAGCCGGGCATCACCGTGGCGTCACCCGCGGCGCAGGTCCAGCGGCTCTTCGCCATCGTGTCGAACGTCGATCGCATTCTCCTGGGGATGGCCGCGGCGGTGCTGGTTTCCAGCGCCATCTCAATCATGCTGGCGCTGTACAACTCCATGGAGCAGCGCCGTCGCCAGATCGCCGTCCTTCGCGTGCTGGGGTGCAGCCGCGGACGAATCTTCGGGCTGATCGTGACCGAGTCGGCTGTCCTCGGCGCCCTGGGCGCCTTGGCCGGTCTTGCGGTGGCCGCCGCGGCGAGCGCCATTGTCTCACGCGCCCTGGCGGCCTCGCTGCAGTTGCATGTCCAGCCGTCGCTTGCCGCGGAGTGGACGCTCGCGGTGCTCATCGGCACGGTGCTGCTCGCCGCGGCGGCGGGCATCGTGCCGGCGGTGGCGGCGTACCGCACGAGCGTGGCCCGCAACCTGCGGCCGCTGGGCTGAACCAAAAGAAAAACCCGGACGGCCAGGTGACCGTCCGGGTCGTTTCTACCTCAAAGCTGACGCCGCTCAGGCCGGGCTTGGAGCCACCCCCGGGGGCAGGTCGGTTTCCTCATCCCCGCGGCTGGTCGGCTTCTGGCTTTCCTTGCGCGACTTCTCCGCCTCGGCGGCGAGCAGGTCGGAGACCGTCGGCCGCGCGAGCTGCTCGCCGCGCATCAACCGCGCGACGTCGTCGGCGCTGAGCGTCTCGTGCTTGAGCAGCGCTTCGGCCACCGCCACCACCTTCTCCCAGTTCTCGTCGATAATCCGCTTGGCGTCGCGGTACGCTTCGTCCACGATTTTGCGGATTTCCTCGTCGATCAGCCGCGCCGTCTCGTCGGAGTAGTCCTTCTCCGGCAGGAACATCTCGCGCGTGTCGACGCCCGTGTACCGGATGAACCCGAGGCGTTCGCTCATGCCCCACTCGAGCACCATGTGGCGCGCGAGCTGCGTGACCTGGGTGATGTCCATCGCCGCGCCCGTGGAGACGTCGTTCATGGCGCGCTCTTCGGCGATCCGGCCGCCGCACAGCAGGCGCATGGTCGCCTTGATCCACTTGAGCGAGTACCCCATGCGGTCCTTCTCCGGCAGGGAGAAGGTTGCGCCGCCGGCGTCGCCGCGTGGGATGATCGTCACCTTGTGCAGCGGGTCGGAATCCTTCAGCAGCATCTGCAGGACCGCGTGCCCCGCTTCGTGATAAGCGGTGAGTTTGTTCTCGTCCTTCTCGCGATGGCGGCTCTTCTTGGCCCGGCCGAACTTCACCTTGTCGCGCGCCTCTTCGAGGTCTTCCTGCTCGACAAAGTCCTTGTTCGCCAGCGTCGCGCCGATGGCGGCTTCGTTGATGATCGCCGCCAGGTCCGCGCCGGAGAACATCGGCGTCGCCCGCGCGAGCCGCTCCAGATTCACATCCGGCCCCAGCTTCACCTTGTTGCCGTGGACCTTGAGGATCTCCAGGCGCCCCTTCACATCCGGCAGCGGCACCGCGATCTGCCGGTCGAAGCGCCCCGGGCGCGTCAGCGCCGGGTCGAGCACATCCTGCCGGTTCGTCGCGGCGATGACGATCACGCCGTCGCCGGAGTTGAATCCGTCCATCTCGACGAGAATCGCGTTGAGCGTCTGCTCACGCTCATCGTGGCCGCCCGTGGTGAACCCGCCGCCGCGGCGGCGACCCACGGCATCAATCTCATCCAGGAAGATGATGCACGGAGCAGACTCCTTGGCCTGCTTGAAGAGGTCGCGCACGCGGGAGGCGCCCACGCCGACGAACATCTCCACGAAGTCCGAGCCGCTGATCGAGAAGAACGGCACGTCCGCCTCGCCGGCGATCGCCTTGGCGAGCAGCGTCTTGCCGCACCCTGGGGGGCCGGTGAGGAGCACGCCGCGGGGAATGCGCCCGCCGAGGCGCATGAACTTCTTGGGGTTCTTGAGGAACTGGATGATCTCGTCAACTTCGTCCTTGGCCTCGTCGATGCCGGCCACGTCCTTGAAGGTGACGCCGGTCATCTCCTTGGCCAGCACGCGGTGGCGCGACTTGCCGAAGTTGCCGAGCATGCCGCCGCCGCCCGCCGCCGCGCTGCGCAACCCGCGTGCGATCACGAACCACAGCAGCAGAATGAGAATGATGAACGGCAGCAGCGAAATGACCACCGCCTTCCACTCCGGCGTGGCCTTCTCGTTGTAGTCGCCGTGCGTCAGGTCATTGACCTGCTGCCGGTAATAGTCCTTCTCGCCGCGGGCGACCGGAAAGACCACCGCCTCTTCGGCGAGCCCCTGCTGCGGGTCGGCCTTGCGGATGGCGTAAATGCCGTCGTCCCGGATCTCCACATCCCGGAGTTCCTGGTTCGTCCACATCGCCTCAAACTCGGCCCACTTCACGGGCTGGGCCCGCCCCGTGACCGTGGACATGATCAGCACAAGCAGGCCGAGCGTGACCACCAAAGCGACCACGCCAAAGAGCCCGCGGCTGGGACGCATGTTCGGCGAACCGGGACGCGACCCCTCGGGGCCGGGCTGGCCCGATGGACGCCGCGCGGGCTCGCGCCCGTCGGCATCCTCCGCCATCTCGGCTCGGATCGCCTCGCCCCCGCGTTTAAGGGGATTCCGCATCAACTTCCGTAGATTTTTCGACATTGTGTTTCTTTTCGTTCCCCCGGACCTCCCCCCCGCTGCCCCTCCCGAGGGCAACAACTCCCTTGGTGTAATTACGACCCCATTCCGGACCGGTTCGGGCGTCATCGGCTCACCTTTGAATCGACGGCGGACCAGAGGGAGGGTAGGCCGCTCCCCCTCCGCTCCACCCACCGTCTCTGCGCCCGGTCCACTACCAGTTTGATCGGAGAGACTCGACCACGTCTCGAGCCAGTTCGGCGATCGCCGCGTTCTGGCCCGCCTCGATGCGGTCCTGCACCCCCTGGGCCGGGGCGAAGGGCTCCGCCGAGGTGAACGAGCGGCGGAGGACGAGCACCTTCCCGGTGCGGTTGTCCTTCCACTCGTAGTCGATCGTGAGGATGAAGGCGAGCTCCTGGACCAGGCCGGAGGTTCGGTTGGTCGACAGCCGCCTCATCTCCGCGCCCACAATTGTCCCGGTGAGGGTCGTCTGGGCATGCCCGGGGCCGGTGACCCGCCACGGCGTGCTGGCGCGCAGCTCCTTGACGATCGCATCGGTCAGGAGGAACTCCAGCCCGTGGTGGAAGGTGTTGTTGCCGAAGGCGGCGACGTGCACCGTGGAAATGTCCTGGTCGTACGTCGTCGCGAAGGCGTACCCATCGGCGGGGTTGGAGGCGCATCCGGCAAGAGAAAGGGCGGCCAGAACCGCGGCCACAAAGATGGTTCTCGCAGGCAGCGTCATGGGGCGCCCCCTTCGGTCTCCGCCGGCAGGGGCGAGGGGGCGGGGGCGTCCCCAGGCCCACCTTCCTGCGGCTCGACCGGGGCAGGTTCCGCCGCGGGCTCCGGGGCCGGCTCGGCGGCGGCGGGCTCGACGGGGGGCTCATTGGGGGGGGGCTCGATGGCCGGGGGGCTGGAGATTCGGCTGAGGGGCTCGATCCAGTCGTGCTCCTCGAGCGTCTCCAGGGCGCGAGCGGCCGCGGCGGTGCGCGGGTGCTCGCGGACAAGTCGCTGGAGCGTGTAGCGCCCGGCGACAGTCTCCCCCTGCTTCAGGTACCACTGGGCGATCTGCAGGAGAGCGTTGGCGGCGGATTCATCCAGGCGCGTCGAGAGCGCGGCGTCGAGCCCCGCCTGCTGCGCCTCGGCGGGGTAGAGCCGGCCGAAGCGCTCGATCAGAACCTGCGCATCGATGAGCGGGGAGCCGTCGTAGAGCGGACCCTTGAAGCGGGCGATGGTGGCGTAGACCCGGCGCTTCATCGCCTCGACGCGGTACTCGCTGCGAGGGTAGAGCTCGAGGAACAGGTCGTAGGCGATCGCCGCCATCTCCATGTCGCGCTGGCGGAAGTAGTAATCGGCCAGTTCGATGCCGGCGCGCTCGGCGGCCCGGCTGCCCGGCAGACGCTCCTGCACGCGGATCAGCAGTTCCTCGCCGACGTCGTCGGCCTTGAGGATCCGCACGCCCGCGAGCTTGCGCTTCATGCCGTTGACGTACCGGACGCCGATGTCCAGCTCGCGCTGCACGGCCGTGATGAACGCCTCCGTCGCCGGATACTCCAGCGTGACGACCTCGTAGTCGTACAGCGCGGCGTACTCGTTGCCGTCGGCGGTCTTGGCGTCGCCGCGGAGGAGGTAGGCGTCGGGCAGAAGCGGGTGGGCCTCGCGCTTGTGCGCCTCGATAAAATCGTTCAGGATCTCCAGCGCCGCCTTGGGCCGCTCCTGGGCGAGCAGCCGTCGCGCGCGGGCCAAAAGGGCCTCATCCGTGCCGGGCTCGGGGGCGTCGACCTGCACCCAGTTGCCGTCCTCATCAAGCGTGAACTCGACGGACTGGGCGCGGGCGGATGGGGCGGCGCAGAGTCCGCCGATGACGAGCGATGTACCGAGCCAGAAGAGGGGGATCCGCCGCATGGGCCAAGCATACGCGAAGAGGAGTTCACCGCGGAGCCCGCGGAGAGCGCGGAGCGGCCCTTGCGATCTGGACGGCCCCACGTTCACCAAACATGATTATGATGGGGAGAAGCCGCTTCAGCTCCTGGTCCTGATCCAGTTGCTTCCCTCGGCGCTCCGATCGCCTGGCATCCCCGGCCACGAAAACCGCTCCGCGCTCTCCGCGAGCTCCGCGGTGAATATACACCTCCGCATGCCTCGGCCCCACGGCAGGTCCCGTGACCCTGCGTTCTGGCGGTAGACTGACTTCCGTGGAACTCACGCCGCTTCGGTACTTCATCGCCATCGCCCGCGCCGGGCACATGACGCGGGCGGCCGAGTCGCTCGGGGTGACGCAGCCGGCGCTGTCGGCAGCGCTCAAAAAGCTGGAGGAGGAAGTCGGCGCGCCGCTGCTGCACCGGACCGGCCGCGGCGTGGCGCTCACGGAGGCGGGGGCGGTCTTCCTCGAGCACGCCCAGGACGCCGTGGGTCGCGCCGAGGCGGGCGCGCGGGCGGTGCGCGAGCTGCTCGGTCTGCAGCGCGGCTCCATCCGCATCGGCGGCGGCGCAACGGCCATCACGTACCTGCTGCCGAGCGTCGTCTCCGCGGTGCGGCGGGCCCACCCGGGGCTGCGCTTCTTCGTGCGCGAGGCGGGGAGCAACACCGTCGCCGCGGCGGTCCTCTCCGGCGAACTCGACCTGGGGATCGTCACGCTCCCGATCGGGCCGGTCGGGGGAGGCAGCGCGGGCGGAGACCTTGTCGAACTCCCGCTCGTGGAGGATGAACTGCGCCTGATCACGCCTCCGGGGCACAAGCTGAACAGCAAATCGCAAACGGCAAGCGGCAAAGCAGGAGGGCGGGAGAGGGCGCGTGGGAAGGAGCCGGATGGCTTTCGCTGGCGCGATCTGGAGGGAGAGTCGGTCGTCGGCTTCGAGGCGGGCACGGCGGTGCGCGCGGTCGTGGATCGCGCTGCGGGCCATGCGCACGTCACGCTCAACTACGTCATGGAGCTGCGCTCGATCGAATCGATCAAGCGCATGGTGGAAGCGGGGATCGGCGTGGGCTTCGTCTCGCGCTTCGCGCTGGAGGATGGGGACGGCGCGGAGGCAGGGCTCGTCTGCAGAGACGGTCGCCTGTCGCGGCGGCTCGCAATCGTGCGCCGCGCCGATCGCGTGCCCAGCCCGGCGGCGGCGCGGTTCGAGCAGGAACTGATCGCCCAAGCCCGGCAGATGAAAGCGGCCTCGAAGAGCGGGTCCGGATAATGAAAACGCCCCTCCCGCAGCGCCAGCGGCGATGTTCGGCTGTTGCGCGGGCCGTTTCGGTCGGATAACCGAGAAATTTGGTCACCGATCGTCGACGATTGGTCGCTGATCCTCGACGATTGGTCACTGATCGTCGACGATTGGTCGTTGATCCTCGACGATTGGTCACTGATCGTCGACGATTGGTCGTTGATCCTCGACGATTGGTCACTGATCGTCGACGATTGGTCACTGATTGTCGACGATCAGTCGTTGATCCTCGACGATTAGTCGTTGATCCTCGACGATTAGTCGTTGATCCTCGACAATTGGTCCCCGCGCGGAGCCGATCCGTGCTGGCGTGGCCGCGTTTTGTCAGGGGGTCGGCCGGCGCGGCGTCTGGAGAGGCTCCGCCGCCCGCGTGAGGGGAGCGACGCCCGCGGCCGCCTCGGGAAGGGGCGGCAGGCTCTCGGCCGTCCCCACGGCCGCCGCCTCGCCGGGCGAATACGCCGACGCCTGCCACACCAGTTGTGTCACCGGGCCGGCGATCACCGCCAGCAGCACCACGGCGACGGCCGAAGCGACGCCCGCAACACGGCGCGAGGTGAAGGGCGAATCCGTCAGTTCCGGCCGGTTGGGCGCGGGGACGGGTTCATCCAGCAGCGGGCCCTTGATGAGGCGCAGGTAGTACGCCGCGGCGATCGCGGAGTTGAGGCCGAGGATCACGACGAGCACGATCTCGCCCGCCGCGATGCCGCTGGTGAAGAGCGGCAGCTTGCCGAAGAAGCCGACCAGCGGCGGCAGGCCGAGCAGGCCCGCAGCGCTCAAAACCATCGTCCACCCGAGCACGGGACGCGTGCGGCAGAGGCCGGCGATGTCGTCGAAGGAATCCGCTTCCTCGTACGTGCCGTCCGGCGTTCCGCTTTCCAGGCGCCGCCGCTCCATCGCGGCGACGACCGCGAAGGCGCCCATGTTCGCGGTGCCGTAGATGAGCAGGTAGAAGAGCACCGCGCTCACGCCGCTCTGCGCGAACGTTTCTCCCGGACCAGCAATCACGCCGACGAGCATGTACCCGGAGTGCGCGATCGAGGAGTACGCCAGCAGCCGCTTGATCGACGTCTGCAGCCACGCCAGGACGTTGCCGACCGTCATCGTCATGGCGGCGATCGCCCACAAGGTCAGGCGCAGCGCTTCGGGGAGCGTGCCCCCGCTCGTTTCGCCGCCGTGGTGCCACCCCGCCGCGCCGGCGATGAGCAGCAGGCCGAAAAAGCCCGCGGCCTTCGGCGTGAAGGCAAGGAACGCGCTCACCGGGGCCGCTGCGCCCTGGTACACATCCGGCGTGTAATAGTGCATCGGC
Source organism: uncultured Phycisphaeraceae bacterium (assembly GCA_964460345.1). Classification (GTDB taxonomy): domain Bacteria; phylum Planctomycetota; class Phycisphaerae; order Phycisphaerales; family UBA1924; genus CAYWRO01. Next base: position 45,576 of record CAYWRO010000022.1, read on the forward strand.
ACCGCGGCGATCTTGAAGCACAGGCCGAGCGCCGCCATCAGCAGGCCGAGCAGGGCGATCGCGTTGAGACCGCCCCCCGCGCCGCCCGCGGACTGCGCCGCCAGCGCCTGCTGCAGGCCGTCCAGGTTCGTGGTGCCCGCGGCCCCGTAGAGCAGGGCGAAGCCGTACAGGAAGACCGCCGCGCCGAGCGCGCCGAGGAAGAAGTACTTCACCGCGGCTTCGAGCGAGCGGTTGCGCGCCGTCGAGATCCCCACCATGATGTACGTCGGCAGCGAGGTAAGCTCCAGCGCGAGGAAGAGCCAGATCAGGTCGTCCGCCCCGGCCACGAGCATCAGGCCCGTGAGCGAAAACAGGAAGAAGGAATAAAACTCGGCCGTCGTCGCCCGCAGGGGATCGAAGCGCCCGCCGCGATCGACGGCCGCCTCGACGTCACGATCCACCGTCCCCGAAACGAGCAGCAGCAGCAGCAGGCCGACCAGCGCCGTCAGCGCCTTGCCGTACGCCGCCATCCCGGGCAGAAAGTCCGTGCCCCCCGCCGCCATCCGCACCGAACCATCCTCACGCTCCACGACCGTGCGGACGAAGCCGCCGATCCACGCATCGAGCGTGCCGGGGTTGTGCACCGTCGCGTGCCGCGCCCAATCGAGCAGCGCCGGCGCGGAGAGCACCGCAAAGACGCCGGCGATCGCAAGCCCCGCCGCGCACAGCCACGGGCAGAGCCGGCGCGTCTCCCGCCGCGGCGACAGGCCGACGACCATCACGATGCACGTCGTCAGGAAGAGGACGATCTCCGGCCAGAGCGTGGTAAGTCTTTCAGCCATGGTTCAGTGCCCTCCCCCACTGGTGGCCTGGCTCTCGGGGCCGGGAAGGGCCGGGGCCCCGCTCGCCGCAACGGCTTCGGGCAGCACGGCGACCTCGCCGCGGGCCGCCACGTTCTCACGCGTCGCCTGCACGAGCGCGGCCAGTTCATTCGTCGGCGCTTCCAGCGCCCGCAGCACGGGCGTGGGATACAGCCCGAGGACAACGCACAGGATCGCCAAAGGCGCGAGGATGCCGATCTCCCGCGCGTTCAGGTCGGCCGGAAGAACCTCGTGGGCGTGGTGGCCGGCCGGCTCGCGCAGCTTGCCCCAGACGATCAGCCCGAGCATGTACAGCAGGTACATCGCGGTGACGATGACGCCGGCCAGCGCGACGCCGCCGATCCAGGGACCAAGCTCGCCCGGCAGCCCGGCGAACTGCGCCCCCGACCAGCCGTCGTAGGACTGCACCGCGCCGAGCACGCACATGAACTCGCTCACGAAGCCGTTCAGCCCCGGCAGGCCGACGCTGGCGAGCGTGAAGAAGACCATGAAGGTCGACCACACCGGCATCTTCGAGGCGAGCCCGCCCAGTTCATCCATGTCGCGCGTGTGGTAGCGCTCGTAGATCATGCCGATCAGGAGGAACAGCGCGCCCGTCGACAAACCATGGTTGATCATGTAGAGAACCGAGCCGGAGAGCCCGATCCCGTTGAAGGCAAAGAGCCCGAGCACGCAGAAGCCGAGGTGGCTCACCGAGGAGTAGGCAACAAGTTTCTTGATGTCGCGCTGCACCCAGCAGATCAGCCCCGCATACAGGATGCCGATCACGGCGAGAATGCCGACCGCCGGGGCAAACATGATCGCGCCTTCGGGGGCGTAGGGAATCACAAACCGGAAGATGCCGTACGTGCCGAGCTTCAGCAGCACCGCGGCGAGGATCACCGACCCCGCCGTCGGCGCCTCCGTGTGGGCCAGGGGCAGCCACGTATGCACCGGGAAGATCGGCACCTTGATCGCAAAGCCGAGCAGCATCGCCCAGAAGAGCCACGCCTGCTCGCGCCCCGAGAGCGTCAGGGCCGTCGCGCCGAGCTCATCAATCTGGAAGGACCACTCGCCGTACGCCAGCGCGTGCTTCCAGGCGATGTAGACGAGCCCCGCGAGCGTGATGAGCGAGCCGGTGAACGTGAAGAGGAAGAACTTCGTCGCCGCGGCCTTGCGGTTCTTCGAGCCGTACAGGTTGATGAGGATGTAGAGGGGAACGAGCGTGAACTCGAAGTTGATGTAGAAGAAGACCAGGTCGCGAGCTGCGAAGACGCCGGTCATCGCCGCCTGCAGGACGAGCAGCCAGCCGTAATACGTCGCGGGGCGCTCCTCGATCGCGGTGAAGGAGCAGACGACCGCGACCGGACCGAGCAGGACGGTCAACCCGATGAGCAGCATCGCGACGGAGTCCACGCCGACGCTCAGCGTGATCCCGAGCGACGATAGCCACGGCAGCGACGCCTCCAGCGCGTACTCGCCGCTGAGCCACGGGAAATCCAGCGCCGCCCACAGGTAGAAGGGCAGCGGCAGGAGCGTGCCGACGGTGGCGATCCACTTGGCGCGCTTCGGGTCGCCCGCGGCGACCACGCCTGCAAAGACGAGCGGGATCGCGATGAGCAGGTAGAGGATCATCGCACCTCCCCAGCGCCGTTCACGGCGAGCACAACGATGACAACCAGAACGATGACGGCGACGCCGCCGAGCATGCGGAGGGCGTAGTCGTGCAGCACGCCGCTCTGCGTCGGCCGGGCCGCCCGGGCCATGCCGCGGGGAAGCCAGCCGAAGAGGTTCACGAGCCCATCCACGATCAGCTTGTCGAAGAGATGGAAGATGTGCGAGAGCACGCGGAGCGGCAGCACGATGGCAAGGTTGTAGAGCTCATCGACGTACCACTTGTCCTGCGCCCAGCGCGGCAGCGGGCCGAGCTTGCCGAGCAGGCCGTCGGCGCGGCTCGTCGCCGCCTGGGTGCGCGAGCCGATCCACAAGCCCTGCCAGCCCACGGGGCCGTGCAGGAAGGCGGCGGTGAGGATCCCGACGAGACCGACCGCCGCGGAGACGTAGTACATGATCGCGTGCGGGTCCTGGCCGAAGAGCGTGCCGTGCGCCCCCCCCTCCCCGCCGGGCAGGTAGGCGCTCGAGTCGTGAATCATGCTGCTCACCCACCCGTGGTCGCCGGCGAAGTAAACGCCCGCGGCGAGGATGGACGCCACCGCCAGCACGCCCAGGACGAGGTTGATCGCCCAGCCGGGCGCGTGCGGGTGGAAGCCGCCGGTGGCACGGCTCTCCGAGCCGTGATGGTCACCGTGGCCGGACCCCGCCGAATCACCGCTCGGAGAGCCGTGCCACCCTTCCTCCTCGTGCGCGGCCTCAGCGTCGTGCAGGTCGTCCCCGGGCTCGCCGTGCTGCCTGCCGACGAAGACGCGGAAGAAGACGCGGAAGGTGTAGTACGCCGTGATCCCCGCCGTCGCGAGCAGAATCCACCCCAGCAGGCCGAAGCCATTGCCGGGCGTGACGAAGGTCTCGGCCAGGATCATGTCCTTGCTGAAGAAGCCGGCGGTGAAGGGGAAGCCCGCCAGGTTCAAACACCCGATGAGCATCGCGAAGCCGACGAGGCCCCACCCCTTCATCCACGAGACGCCGGAGAGCTTGCGCAGGTCGAGCTGGCCCGCGAAGCCGTGCATCACCGCGCCGCAGCAGAGGAAGAGCGTCGCCTTGAAGAAGGCGTGCGTGAAGACGTGGAAGGCCGCGCCGTCCGGCGTCAGCACGCCGACGCCCGCGAACATGTACCCGAGCTGCGAGACCGTCGAGTAGGCCATGATGCGCTTGATGTCGAACTGGGCCATGCCGATGGTCGCGGCCAGCAGGGCCGTCAGCCCGCCCACCCACGCGACGATCGGCAGCGCGTATTCGCTGACGGCGAAAACCCAGTACATCCGCTCCATCATGTAGACGCCGGCGGTCACCATCGTCGCCGCGTGGATGAGGGCGCTCACCGGCGTCGGGCCTTCCATGGCGTCGGGGAGCCAGACGTAGAGCGGCAGCTGCGCGCTCTTGCCGAAGGCGCCGACCATCAGCAGCAGCGGGATCGCCTGCACGACGAGCGGGATCTCGCCGAAGTGCCCCGCGCGGGCCGCGGGGAGGTACTCGGTCATCAGCCGGCTGGTCTCATTGAAGAGCGCGGCGTACTCCAGCGTGCCGAAGTGAACAAACGTGAGCATGATGCCCAGCGACAAGCCCAGGTCGCCGATGCGGTTCATGATGAAGG
>CAYWRO010000023.1:0-49427 GCA_964460345.1 uncultured Phycisphaeraceae bacterium
GGTGGGGGGGTCGCATTGCTGGCCCGGTTGTGGGAGGAACGCGCGGAGCCGTCCGCGGCGATGACGCGCTGGCTCATCGAGCCCGCGCCGACCTCCGGGCGGCGGGCGCGATGGCGGCTGGAACTGCTGCGGCGCAAGTCGTCGCATCCGGCGATCAGTCCGGAGTGCTGGTTTGTGGAGTGGGACCGTGAGGAAGGCGCTGTCGTTGTACCTGCCGATGTGGCCGGTGGACCTGGTGCGCCGGCGCGAGTCGAGGCGGAGCAGCCAGGGCCACAACACGCCCCGCTGCGCCGCACCGGCTGAACGCGTCTCCGTCTCGAGCGCGACCGACGTTCCGCCCCTGCTGTTCGTGACGATGGTTGCGAACCAGCAGCGGATCGCCGCGTGCTGCGAGCGAGCGCTGGCGTGCGGCGTGCAACCGGGAATGACCCTTGCGCACGCGCGCGCGCTGCTGCCGGTGGATTCTGCCCGGGTGCTCGACCACCGCCCCGAGCGGGATCTTGCCGCGCTGCGGTCCCTGGCCGAGTGGATGACGCGGATCGCGCCCATTGTTGCGATGGATCCGCCCGACGGTCTTCTCATGGATCTGTCCGGGTGCGAACGGCTGTACCGCAGCGATGACCAGATGGTGCGCCAGGTTGCACGCGCCTGCACACGGCTGGGCCTGCGTTCACGCGTGGCGATTGCTCCGACCGCCGGCTGCGCCTGGGCGCTGGCCCGATACGGCCCGGCGCGGCTCTCCATGGTCCGGCCCGGTCCGGGGGGGCACCGCGTGCGCGAGGCCCTCGCGCCTCTGCCCGTTCAGGCGCTGCGCATCGATGAAGCAACCGTTGCCGCGCTGGCCGAGGTGGGAATTGAGCAGATCGGCCATTTGCTCGATGTCGCCCGTTCCACCCTGCCGTCGCGATTCGGAGATGAACTGCTGTTGAGACTCGATCAGGCGCTCGGCGAAGCCATGGAAGTGCTCGAGCCCGTCCGTCCCGTGCCTCCGCCTGAAGCTCACATGACCTTCACCGGCCCCACCACGCGCCCCGAAGCGATCGATGAGGCCGCCCGTCGGCTGCTTCAAGAACTCTGCGCGACGCTCGCAACGTCAGAGCGCGGCGTGCGCCGGCTCGACGTCACCCTCGAACGCATCGACACGGACAATGTTGCGTTCACCGTTTCGCTCTCGCACCCCAACCGCAACCCGCGCCATCTCTGGGCCCTGCTCGCCCCGAAGCTGGAGCGCGCCAATCTCGGCTTCGGCGTGGAATCCGTCCGTCTCATCGCCGCCAGGACCGGCCGCCTGCGCCACGCACAGGCAGAGTGCTGGCGCGATGAGGACGCCGCGGCGAGAGCCGGCGCAGAGCGCGCAGTGGGGGAACTGGTAGACACGCTGGCGGGGCGGCTCGGCCCCGACCGCATCCTGCGACTGGAAGCAAGGCAGACGCACATTCCCGAACGCGTTTTCCAGGAGCGCTCCGTTGTGGAGGTCGGCCCACCAGGCCATGCCGCACGGCTCCGCAGGCGCCGTGAAGCCGTGCCGGATGAGGAGCCGGTCGGCGATCGGCCGACCCTGCTGCTGCCGCGTCCTGAGCCGGCGCAGGTCATGGCCGTCGCCCCGGAGGGGCCGCCGAGATGGCTTCGATGGCAAGGCCAGGAGCACACGTTGATCAGCGCGATCGGTCCCGAACGCATCAGCGAGGAGTGGTGGTGGGCCGGGCACGTGTCGCAACGGCGCAGCGACACGGATTCACAGCAACACGATGACAGCGCGCCCCCCGCTCGTGACTACTTCAAGGTGCAGACGGAATCAGGACGGTGGCTCTGGCTCTTCCGTCGATTGCCCGCGGGGCGCTGGTACGTCCATGGGGAGTGGTCGTAATGCCTGAAGCCCCGATTTCCAAGTCGCACGTGCACCCGGCGAGGCGCAATGGCGCCGCAGACGGTTCAGCGGTTGATCGCAATCGCGAACGTCCAGTTGCAACCATCCCTTACGCCGAGCTTGCCATCACCAGCAACTTCACCTTCCTCACCGGCGCAAGCCATCCCGAGGAACTGGTCGAACGCGCCGCCGCCCTCGGCCACACCGCCGCGGCCATCGCCGATACCAACACGCTCGCAGGTGTCGTGCGTGCCCATGTCGCGGCGAAGGAGGTCGGGATTCCGTTGGCCATCGGCGCCCGTCTCATCTTCACCGATGCACCCGACGGCTTTGCCGTCCTCGTCTTTCCGACCGACCGCGCTTCGTACGGTCGCCTCTGCCGGCTGCTCACCCGCGGCCGCCGACGTGCGCCAAAGGGTGAGTGTCACCTGGCGGTGCATGACTTGGCGGAGTTCGCCGAAGGGTTAATCGGGGTGGTGGATGTGCCGGCGGTGGTGGGGGAGGAGGTGATGGAGTTGATGCGGGGGTTGCGGGAGGTGTTTCGTGGCATCGCCCCTCCTATGGAACGCCGGCTTCCAGCCGGCCGCGCCACCGCCGTGCGAGCCGGCTGGAAGCCGGCGTTCCAGACGGATGCCACGCTCTACCTCGCCGCGGCACGCCAGTACGGCCACGATGACCAGCTTCGCCTCGAGCAGCTCGGCGCACTGGCCGATCTGACCGGCCTGCCGCTCGTCGCCGTCAACAACGTCATCTATCACGAACCTCGCCGCAAACCACTGCAGGATGTGCTCACCTGCATCCGCCATGGCTGCACGATCGAGCAGGCCGGGTTCCGCCTGACCGCCCATGCCGAGCGGCACCTCAAGGCGTCTGAAGAAATGCTGCGTCTTTTTGAGACGTGTTCCTGGGGGCGGCAGGCCGTGGAGAACGCTGCCTCAGTTGCTCTGCGCGCGAGCCGTTTCAGCCTTGATCAACTCCGCTACGAGTATCCGCACGAGGTGTGCCCGCCGGAGCTGACACCGATGGAGTACCTCACGCAACTCACCTGGCGGGGCGCTGCAAAGCGCTTCCCCGAAGAGGAAGGGGGCCTCCCGGAGAAAGTGCGCCGTCAGATCGAGCACGAACTATCGCTCATCGATGAACTCAACTACGCCCCGTACTTCCTCACGTGTTACGACATCGTCGTGTACGCGCGCTCGCAGGGGATTCTGTGTCAGGGGCGCGGGGCCGCGGCGAACAGCGCGGTCTGCTACATGCTGGGCATCACCAGCGTGGACCCGAGCCGGATCAACCTGCTCTTCGAACGCTTCGTCAGCCGCGAGCGCAAGGAGCCGCCGGACATCGACATCGACTTTGAGCACGAGCGCCGCGAGGAGGTGATCCAGTACATCTACGGCAAGTACGGACGCGACCGGGCGGCGCTGACGGCGGAGGTGATCACGTACCGCGGCCGCAGCGCCATCCGCGAAGTCGGCAAGGCGATGGGGCTGAGTCTGGACTGCGTGGACCGGCTGGCCAAGAGCATGGACTGGTGGGAGCAGGGAGCCGTGCGCGAAGACCGCCTGCGAGAACTGGGGCTGAACCCGCACGAGCCGCGCCTGCGACAGGCGATCGCCCTCGCCGGAGAAATCATCGGCTTCCCGCGTCACCTATCACAGCACGTCGGCGGCTTCGTACTCACGCGCCCACTGCTGGAGGAGACGGTCCCGATCGGCAACGCAGCGATGGACGATCGCACGATGATCGAGTGGGATAAGGACGACATTGATGCCGTCGGCATTCTCAAGATCGACGTGTTGGGTCTTGGTATGCTCACGGCGATCAGTAAGGCGTTTGCGTTTGTGAACCAGAGACGAAGAGACGAAGAGACGAAGAGACGAAGTGGTGGGGTGGAGCGGGGAGACAAGGAGATGTGCGATGGCACAGGTCAAGACGTTCAGAGATCTTGTGGCGTGGAAGCGGGGGATGGAGCTAGCCAGGATGATTTACCGCGAGACGATGGAGATGCCGGACACGGAGCGGTTCGGGCTGACGAATCAGATGCGCCGGGCCGCAGTATCGATTCCTTCAAACATCGCCGAAGGATTCGGGAGAGAGAGCAGGCCGGATTTGCTCAAGTTCCTTCGCACGTCACGTGGATCACTGAACGAGTTGGCGACCCAGTACGAACTGGCTGTCGATCTTCAGATGCTGAAGGCGTCTCCGAAGACTGCGTCGATGTTGGAAGAGGCCGACCGCGTTCTTCAGGGGCTGATCCAGAGTCTGAAGCGCAAGGACTCAACGAAGTAACACTGACACCCTCTTCAAACCACTTCGTCTCTTCGTCTCTTCGTCTCTCCGTCTCTGATCCCCCGCTTGACCTCCACACGGTCCCCCCCGAAGACCCCCGCGTCTACGACATGCTCTGCAATGCCGACACCATCGGCATCTTTCAGATCGAATCCCGTGCCCAGATGCAGATGCTGCCGCGTTTGCGCCCCCGGAACTTTTACGATTTAGTCATCGAAGTCGCGATTGTCCGCCCGGGGCCAATCCAGGGCGACATGGTTCACCCTTATCTGAGAAGGCGCAACGGCGAAGAGGCCGTCTCCTTTCCTGATGAAGCCGTCCGTCATGTCCTCGAAAAGACCCTCGGCGTCCCTCTCTTCCAGGAGCAGGCGATGCAACTCGCCATCGTCGCCGCCGGCTTCACGCCCGACGAGGCCGACAAGCTCCGCCGCGCCATCGCCGCGTGGAAGCGTCGCGGCAACGAGATCTACCGCTACGGCCAGAAACTCATGGACGGCATGAAGGCCCGCGGCTACCCCGCCGAGTTCGCCGAGCGCTGCTTCGAGCAGATCAAAGGCTTCAGCGAGTATGGCTTTCCGGAATCACACGCCGCCAGCTTCGCCCTGCTCGTCTACGTTTCCGCCTGGCTCAAGCGCCATCACCCCGCCGCCTTCGCCGCGGCGCTCATCAACAGCCAGCCAATGGGCTTTTATGCCCCGGCCCAGATCGTCCGCGATGCGCGAGAGCACGGCGTGACTGTGCGCGAGATCGACGTCAATCACTCACAATGGGACTGCACGCTGGAGGAAGATCACGCGAACGACTCTGCCGGGTGCCACTGCTCGACGCGGTACTCCGCGGCGCAGCAGTGCGGGCACACAGAGACCATCCAAACCGTAGACAACCCCGCTTCGGATCTGAACGCTGACGCACCCCCCTCCACCTGGGGCCTCAACGGTCCGGCCATCCGTCTCGGCATGCGTCTCATCAAGGGACTCAAACGCACGGATGCCGAGGCGATCGCGCACACGGTTGCGCACCACGGTCCATTCCAGACGATCGACGACCTCTGGCGCGCCACGCCCACAGTCGGCGTCAGCGCTCTTAAGCGCCTCGCCCAGGCGGACGCCTTCCAGTCCATGGGCCTTGACCGCCAACGCGCCCTCTGGGCGGTCCGGCAGTTGCGCGATGAAGCCCTGCCCCTCTTTGAGTTGCCGCCGCGCACGAGCACTCCGGCCGAACCAGTCGTCCATCTCCCGGCCGTTCGCCCTTACACCGCCGTTGCGCACGATTACGCTCACACCGGGCTCTCCCTCAAGGCCCACCCTGTCTCCTTCGTGCGCGATCAACTCGACGCCCGGCGCATCATCCGGAACGGCGAACTGAAAGATGAACGCGCCTGGCCGCACGGTAAACGCCTCTCCGTCGCAGGCCTCGTTCTCGTCCGCCAGCGTCCCGGAACTGCCTCCGGAATCGTCTTCATCACCATCGAAGATGAAACCGGCGTGGCGAACCTCATCGTTCGCCCCAAGATCTACGAGAAGTTCCGCAAGGCGCTCCGGCACGCCGTCCTGCTCATCGTCAGCGGCACGATCGAGCGCCAGGGCCAGGTCGTCCACATCATGGTCAACCATGCCTGCGACGCCGAAGACACACTCGCCCGCCCCGCCGGCCGCCCTGAACGAATCGTCGACGGGTCGCGAAACTTCCGCTGATTCACACCTCGGCCGCGGCGGTCTCGCCCATCGCGCCCAAGTCATCGACCGCGGCGCTTTGCAATCGCAGGTCCTTCACCTCCGGCTCGACAGATACGCGGCCGTCAAACGTCGAAAGCTGCGGACGCACCACCAAATCCAGCTTCATTCCCCGGTGCAGTTCATCCGCCCGTTCTCCCCATCCCCATGCGACGGCACGCATGTGGCGCCCGTTCTGCACCAGGTGCAGAGAAGCGTGCTTGCCCGTCCTGCCCAGCAGCCGCAGCGGCGCTGCCAACTCCGCCCCCCGAATCAGCACGTTCACCGAAGGGTTTCCCGGCCCGAACGGCGCCATCTTCTCCAGTTCCACCACAGTTTCCGGCAGCAGTTCGTCGATGGTCGTCAGTGCATCGATCGAGACGTCATGCAGAAGGCGATCCGGTGCGATTGATGCATTCGCAATTGCCGTAAACCGCTCCGTGAATGTCTCAAGGTTCGCCGCCGGCATCGCCAGCCCCGCCGCCATGTCATGTCCGCCAAACGAGGTGAACAGGTCGCTGCATTGCGACAGCGCCTCGTGCAGGTTGAAGCCGTCGATCGACCGCCCCGATCCGCGGCACACCACCTCCTCACCCTCTCCGCTTGCAACGGTGCCACGCTGCATCAGCACCGTCGGCCGGCAATACCGCTCCACCAGGCGCGAGCAGACGATCCCGATCACGCCCGGGTGCCAGTCCGGATGTGCCAGCACGATCGCCCGCCGTTCCTCCTTGTGCATGCCCGCCGCCTCGACCATCTCGCACGCCTGCTCGGCGATTGCACGCTCCACGCTCTGGCGACGCTGGTTCTGGTCCGTCAGCCGGGCCGCGATCTCCGCGGCCCGTCCTCCCGTCGCCGTCGTAAAAAGCTCCACCGCTTCCCGTGCGTGCCCCAGGCGCCCCGCTGCGTTCAGCCGCGGAGCGAGCCGAAATCCCGCCGCGTACGAGTCAACACTGGCGCCCAGCAGCCCGGACGCCTCCAGCAGCGCCTGCAGCCCCCGCAGCTTCGTCTGCGCCATCCGCCCCAGCCCGAACCGCGCCAGCACGCGGTTCTCATCCACCAGCGGCACCACGTCCGCGACCGACCCGAGCGCTGCGAACGCAAGCAGCTCGACCAGCAGGTCTCGAAGCTCCGCATTGACCCGTTCGCCCCCGCAGTGCATCGTGGCCAGCCGCCACGCGAGCTTGTACGCGACCCCGGCGCCGCACAGGTGGCCGAAGGGATACGCGGAGTCCGGACGACGCGGGTGCACCACCGCGAAGGCCGGCGGCAGATCGGCCAGCGAGGCCGGCGGGTTGTGGTGGTCTGTGATGATCAGGTTCACCCCCGCATCGCGGGCCGTCACCGCGGGCTCCAGCGCCGTGATTCCGCAGTCCACGCTCACGATCACGCGCGCACCGTCCTCGGCCAGCCGGCTGATCGCCTCGCAGTTCAGCCCATACCCCTCCTCGAGGCGGTGCGGCACGTATGTTGAAACATCCCCTTCCGGCTCAATTGCGCGCAGGATGTGGTAGAGGATCGCCGTCGCCGTCACGCCGTCGACGTCATAGTCGCCGTAGATCACCACCCGTTCGCGCCGGCGCACCGCCTCCAGCAGGCGCTCAGCCGCCCGGTCCAGGTCTGGAATCAGCGAGGGGTCGTGCATCTGCACGAGCCGCGGGTTCAGGAAGAGGTTCGCCCGCTCCGCGTCGTCCAGACCCCGGGCCGCCAGCACGCGCTCCGCCAGCGGACGGTCCCGACGGCCGGCGCCGCGGCCGCATCGGAAGACCCAGCGTCGTGTCAGCCCTCGCATGGCCGGAGAATAGGCCCCGCCGTGGCATTTACAGTTGACAGCGCCGCCCGTCGCCGCCACCTGCCTGTCACTCAGAGGGGCTTCCCACCCCCGGGGATACACTCCTTCCGCACCTCAGCACGCAACGTCCGGGCTCTCTCATGGTCAAGCTGAACCGCATCTACACCCGCACCGGCGATGACGGCACAACCGGCCTGGGGGACGGTAGCCGCGTCATGAAGACCGCCCCGCGCGTCGTTGCGTACGGCTCTGTCGACGAAGCGAATGCCGCGATCGGCATGTGCCTCGTGCAGCCCGGCGTCGCAGATCTCTCCGGGCTGGCCGAGCTCCTGCAGTCAATCCAGCAGGACCTCTTTGATGTCGGTGCGGATCTCTGCGTGCCCGTGAAGCGGGACCCCGCCCCCGGCCGCACGGGCAAGGTGCATGATGAGTCCAAGGCCCTACGTGTCACGCCGGCACAAACGGCGCGCCTTGAGCGGCAGATCGATCACTGGAACGAGCGCCTCGCGCCCCTTCGCAGTTTCGTTCTTCCGGGGGGCGCTCCCCTCGCGGCCGCGCTCCACGTCGCCCGCACCATCGCGCGCCGCGCCGAGCGGGACACGATCGCCCTGCTGGAGATCGAGCCCGACGCGACCAGTGCCGAGACCGTCCGTTACCTGAATCGCCTCAGCGATCTCCTCTTCGTCCTCGCCCGAGTCGCCAACAACGACGGCAAGGACGATGTGTTGTGGGTGCCGGGGGCAAACCGCGCGGAAGCTGCCGATCCCCGCAAGGCGGGCCCTGCCGATAAGAGTGGGGGGGAGGCTTCCTCCGACGAAGCGAGCGGACGATGACCGCCACCTTCACCTACACCTCCGACTTCCACCAGGAGTTCCTCAGCGAAACCTCGCGCCTGCTGCACCGCCGCTTCGTCTGGTTTGTGGCCATCACCCTGTTCGTGCTCATGGCCCAGCTCGCCGTGCACGCCGCTTTCATGGACCTGACCGGCTGGACGCTCGCGTCGATGGTCGTGCTCATCGTGCTGAACCTGCTCGTCTGCACCGGGTTGCTCATGCACACCCTCCGCTCCCGCCCGCGCCGTGAGCGACTGCTGAAGACCTCAGCATGGTTCTTCATCTATGTCGGCATGACCTCCATCGCCGCAACGAAGCTCCGCGGCGACGTGGGTCCGCCGCTCACTGCCGCCTTTCTCTTTACCATCGCGACGGCGTTGATCCCCTGGACGCCTCGCCAAGCCGTTCGCCCGATGTTGACCGTCCTGGCGCTGAATGCGGTTGTGTTGGTGGCCAGCACGGATCTGATCAACAGCCTCCGCGCTGTGGTTGTCTCCGTGTTCATTGCCGCGCCCGGGCTGGTCATCACCCTGATCAAGCACACGCGCCGCATGGAGGCCTTCAAGCTCCGTTTCCTCCAGAGCCGCTACGGCCAGATGCGGCGCGAACTCGTTGACGCCCGCCGCATCCATGAATCCCTCTTTCCCCGGCCGCACCATACTGGCCCCGTGCGGTTCGATTACCGCTACGAGCCCATGCGCCAGATCGGTGGCGACTACCTCTACGCCTCCTTCGCCGGATCGGCCGGCCGCGAAGAGCGCTTCAACGTCGTGCTCGTTGACGTTACCGGGCACGGCATCCCAGCCGCCCTCACCGTCAACCGCCTCAGCGGCGAAGTCGAGCGGCTCTACGCCGAAAGCCCCGACGCCCGCCCCGGAGATGTGCTCCGTGCCCTCAACCGATACGTCCACCTGACCATGGCCAGTCACTCGGTCTATGCGACGGCCGTCTGCTTCGCGATCGATCTGGAGCGTGACGAGCTCGAGTACGCCAGCGGCGGTCATCCGCCCGCCTTCCTCCGCCGCGCCGATGCGCGCGTGGAGCAACTGGATTCCACCACCTTCGTCCTCGGCGCTTGCGCCGATGCCGACTTCAATCCCGAGCCACGCACCCAGCCCTTCGGCCCCGGCGATGTGCTCATCGCCTGCACCGACGGCGCCATGGAGTGCCGCAACGAATCAGGCCGCATGCTGGGCGTCATGGGGCTTTTGCGGGCTGTCAGCTCCGGCGCGCCTGCTCTGGATGGCGGATGGTCACAGGCGATCCTCTCCGTCGTCGACCGCCACCGCGCGGGGCCGCCGGAAGACGACACGCTCATCGTCGAGGTCGCTCGCTCGCTGCGTCCCTCTGCACGCACCGTGGAGCGCACCATCGCTTCGGGAACCCGCCAGGCGGCGCCGTCCGCGCGTTGACACAGCCGTAACGCTCCCAACAATCACGGGATGAACACTGAGCGAATTGGAGTCGCCATCGTCGGGCCCACCGGCTACACCGGCCTGGAACTGATCGAGTTGCTGCACGCCCACCCGCGCCTCCGGGTCACCTATCTCGCCTCCGCCCGCACGCCCGCTCCGGCGATTGACGATGAGTTCCCCCGGCTCCGCGGCCGCCTGGCCGGCGCTGTCGCCCAATGTGAGCCCCTCGACGCCGCCGCGATCGCGGGGCGCTGCAAACTCGCGTTTCTCTGTCTCCCTCACGAGGCGGCGATGGAGCACGCTCCCGCCCTTCTCGCGGCCGGGGTCAAGGTCGTCGACCTCTCCGCGGCGTACCGCATCCGTGACCGGGAGGTCTACGAGCGTGCCTACGGCCATCCCCACACCGATCCTGCCGGCCGGGAAGCGGCCGTCTACGGCCTCACCGAGTGGACGCGCGATCAGGTCCGAGGCGCGACGCTTGTGGCCAACCCAGGGTGCTACCCGACCGCCGCGGCACTCGCCCTCATTCCACTGCTTCGGACCGGACTCATTGAGCCGGATTCCCTCGTGATCAACGCCGCCTCCGGCGTGAGTGGAGCGGGGCGCTCCCCCAAGCCGAACTTCCATTTTCCCGAGGCCAACGAGAACTTCAGCGCGTACAACGTCGGCGTTCACCGTCACCAGCCGGAGATCGCCCAGACGCTCAGCGCGATCGGCGGTGCAACCTTCACACGCCAGCCCCTCTTCGCCCCGCACCTCTTGCCGGTCGAACGCGGCATTCTCGAAACGATCTACGCCGAGCCGACCTCCGGCTCTGTCGACACGGCACGCGTGCAGGCTGCTCTCCGCGAAGCCTACGAAGGCGAGCCCTTCGTCCAGGTGCGAGACGAACCGCCGGCTCTCCACGATGTGCAGCGGACAAACCAGGTGCACATCAACGCTCGCGTAGCCTGCGGCAGGGTCGTGATCGTCTCGGCCGAGGACAACCTGGTGAAAGGCGCATCCGGCCAGGCGATTCAGAACGCCAACCTCATGCTCGGCCTCGACGAAACCGAGGGGCTCTCATGAGCGGCAAGCGTGAAGTCTCCTCGCCAGGCGATTCGAGTGCATCGACGGCTCAGACCGCCCGCGATCTCCACCGCTACCACCGGCAGATGCTCCTCCCGGAGATCGGTGAGGCTGGCCAGCGGCGTCTCCTGGCTTCGCATGCCGTTCTCGTCGGCTGCGGCGCGCTCGGCTGCACCATCGCCGACCTGCTCGTCCGCGCCGGCGTCGGCAATCTCACCATCATCGATCGCGACATCGTCGAGCCAAGCAACCTCCACCGCCAGTCGCTCTTTGATGAAGACGACGCCGCGGCAGGCCGACCGAAAGCCATCGCCGCCAGGCAGCGGCTCGCGCGCATCAACTCACAGGTCGCCATCCACGCCGCCGCCGAGGACTTCAACCCCCTCACGGCCGAGCGTCTCTGCTTCGATTCAGGTAGCACAGGCGTCTCGCCTGCGGCCGGCGATCACCGCGGCGGGCTCCTCCCGCCCGCGCCCCGCGTCCTCCTCGACGGGACCGACAACCTCGCCACCCGCTACCTCATCAATGATCTCGCCGTAAAGCACGACCTTCCCTTCGTCTACGGCGGCGCAGTCGGCACCGAGGGCGCCGCCATGACCGTTCGGCCGGGCGTCACCCCGTGCCTCCGTTGCCTCTTTCCAGACCCACCGCCGCCCGGCACGCTTCCCACCTGCGACACCGCCGGGGTCCTCGCGCCCGTCGCGACGATCATCGCCGCGTGCCAGGCCGCTGACGCGATTCGCATCCTCCTGGGCCAGGCCGATCAAATCGCCCCCACCCTCCTGCGCTTCGACATCTGGCGCGGCCAGCGCCGCCGGCTCGACCTCTCGCGCGGGCGGGAGCCGGATTGCCCCTGCTGCGGCAAACGCCGCTTCGAGTTCCTCGAGGCAAGTTCTGTCGACGCCGTCTCCCTCTGCGGCCGCAACGCCGTTCAGGTGCTCCCGCCGCGTGAGCAAGAGGGCGATGTCGACCTGCCCGCGCTCCGCGACCGGCTGGCGGGAACGGCCCCATTTACCTGCACCGAACACCTGCTCCGCGGCGATCTGCCCGAAACCGATGACGCCGGAGGCTCGCTTGCGCTCACGCTCTTTCGCGATGGGCGCGCAATCGTCCACGGGACGAGCGACCTGGCCCGGGCCCGTGGCATCTACGCCCGATACGTCGGTGTCTGATCAGACTGGGACGCTGCGGAAGTGCTCCTCCTGCACGGGCACGACGCACTCCAGAATGTGCTGCAGCACGTTCGCCGGGCTCCCCATGGCGTCAACTTCCTTGATGATCTCACGCGGGTAGTAGTCCAGCACCGGGTACGTTTCGTCCTCGTACACCTTCCACCGTCGCTGAATCACGTCTTCACGAGCGTCGTCGGCCCGATTCTCCTTCAAAGCGCGCCGCCGCAGCCGCTTCATCATCTCCGTCTTGTCGCGGCACACCAGGTGAATCACCTGCAGCACCCGGATGTGCTGCTCCATCAGCTTCGCCTGGTTCACATTTCGCGGGATCCCGTCGAGGATCAGCAGATCATCGTTCGGCTTGTAGAGGCTCAGCACCGTCTGGGCGACGATGTTCTCCTTCCACATGTTGACGGTCACGTCATCCGGCACCAGTTCGCCGCGTGAGGAGTACTCATAAAAGATCTTCCCCAGTTCGCTGTTGATGTTCAGCGTGCGGAAAACCTCGCCGCAGGAGAGGTGATAGAACCCGGGGATCTGCCCCAGGATCTTCCCCTGTGTGCCCTTGCCCGCGCCGGGTGCGCCGAAAAGCAGGACTGTCTGATAACGATTTGCCATCTCGAAAGGTTCCTTTTCCGGCCCGGCCGCCGCGGTTCCCGGTTCCGAATCAGACGGTAACCCCACCCGGACGAAAAGGCCAGTACGGGGCAGGCCAAAAGAACGGCCGCCCGCCCCAAAGGGGCGGGCGGCCGGCAAATGCTCCTCAGGTTAACGCCCGTCGGCTCAGACGGCCGCGGTTACTTCCTTAACGAGGCCCGCCGGCATGGGGCGGTACTCCAGGAACTCCATGCTGTTGCTGGCACGCCCCTGGGTCATGCCACGGAGCACGGTCGTGTACCCGAACATTTCCGACAGGGGAACCTCGCAGCTCACGAGCTTGACGTTCCCGCGGTCCTCCGTGTCCGTGATCAGGCCGCGACGGCTGGAAATGTCGCCCGTCACCGACCCCGTGTACTCCTCGGGCGTCGTGATGACGACCTTCATGATCGGCTCCAGCAGCGTCAGGCCGGCCTTGTTGCAGGCGTCGATAAGGGCCAGGCGACCGGCCTGCTCGAAGGCCACCTGCGAGGAGTCGACCGTGTGGCTCGACCCGTCGACCAGGGAGACCTTGACGTTGATGAGCTGATAGCCGGCCATGATCCCCGACAGCGCGGTCTGGCGGATTCCGTACTCCACCGACGGGATGAACTCCTTCGGAATGGCCCCGCCGACGATCTTGTTCTCGAAGGCGACGTTCTCCGTGAAGTCCAGGCCATCCGCTGCAGCCTGCTCGGCCGTGTACGGCTCAATGTTGATCGTGCAGTCACCGAACTGGCCGCGGCCGCCCGTCTGCTTCTTGAAGAGGCCGCGGACGTTGTTGGCCGTGCCGGTGATCGTCTCGCGGTACGAGACGCGCGGCTTGCCGACTTCCACGCCGATCTTCATGTCGCGAACGAGCTTGTTCTTGATGATCTCCAGGTGGAGTTCGCCCATGCCCGCGATGATCGTCTGGCCCGTCTCTTCGTCGTAGTGCGAGCGGAATGACGGGTCCTCGCGACGGATCGTCACCAGTGCCTCGGACAGCTTGCGCTTGTCGTCGTTGGTCTTCGGCTCGATCGACATGCTGATGACCGGCTCCGGGAACGTCATGCGCTCCAGGACGACCGGCGCATCGGGGTCGCACAGCGTGTCGCCCGTGTACGAGTCCTTGATGCCGATGACGGCGACGATGTTGCCCGCGCCGACCTCTTCGACCGGCAGGCGGTCCTTGGCGTGCATCTCGAAGATGCGGCTGATGTTCTCCTTCTTCCCGTTCACCGGGTTGAGAACGCGGGACCCCTTCACCAGCGTGCCGGAGTACACGCGGACGTACGTCAGGTCGCCGTGGGCGTCGTTAACGACCTTGAAGACCAGGGCCGACAGCGGCGCTGTCGAATCGTGCGGGCGGGTGAGCTTCTCGTCCTTGTCGCGGGGGTTCGTACCCTGCACCTCCGGCACCTCATCCGGCGCCGGCAGGAAGTCCACAACCGCGTCCAGCACGCGCTGAACGCCGATATTTCGCAGGGCGGCGCCGCACAGCACCGGGTTGCACTTCAGCCCGATCGTGCCTGCACGGACCGCGCGGCGGATGTCGTCCGGCGTAATCTCCCCGTCGCCGAGGTACTTCTCCATCAGCCCGTCATCCAGCTCGGCGGCCTTCTCCACCAGCTCGTGATGCCACTGCTGAGCCTTCTCGGCGAACGCCTCAGGGATGTCCTTCTCGGTAATGACGGCGCCCTTCTCGTCGGCGTCGTAGTAGTACGCCTTCATCGTGATCAGGTCGATGATGCCCTCGAGCTCGTTGCCGTGGCCCATCGGGTACTGAATCGCGATCGGGTTCGCGCCGAGGCGCGTCTTGATCGTCTTGAACGAGAACTCGAAGTCCGCGCCAAGCTTGTCCATCTTGTTGATGAAGCACAAACGCGGCACCTTGTACCGGTCCGCCTGACGCCACACCGTCTCCGACTGGGCTTCCACGCCCTCCTTGCCGTCGAACACCGCCACCGCGCCGTCGAGCACGCGCAGTGAACGCTCCACCTCGATCGTGAAGTCCACGTGACCAGGCGTGTCGATCAGGTTGATCTTGTATTCCTTGCCGTTGCGCGTCCACGGGCACGTCGTCGCGGCCGACTGGATCGTGATTCCGCGCTCCTGTTCTTCCTTCAGGAAGTCCATCGTGGCGGTGCCTTCGTGCACCTCGCCCAGCTTGTAGTTCTTGCCCGTGTAAAACAGGATGCGCTCGCTCACCGTCGTCTTGCCGGCGTCAATGTGGGCGCAAATACCAATGTTGCGGATGTGAGTCAGTTTCGTCGTCATGGTTTGTCTCATCCCCCGCGACTCGCACATCGCGAGGCCGCTCGTTGTGGGTTCGGTGCCGCTTCGTGTCGCCGCCAAAATCAGCCCCGCTGCACCATCAGGGATGGCTACCGTGCCCGCACGGATGCGGCGTGACTGATAAACAATGTCGGAAGAATCAGGCCGGCTCTTTGCGGTCTAAACCCGCACACGCCGACTCGTTTTCCGCGGACCGGGCCGCCATTCGGCCAGATCCAGGCCCGCGGTGGGTCAAAACCGCCGCGGGCCGTCGTCCTCTTCGTCGCCCATGTCGTAAGTCCTCCTACGACTGGGGCCGAGTGCCTGCCTCATTTCGGGGAACTCCCCTTCAGGCAAACCGACGGCCAGACCAACAAAAAACCCTCCCCCGACGGCGGCAAAGCCGACCGACAGGAGCTTAATCCTACTGGACGGGACCCAACCGGTCAAGGAACGGCCAGCCGCCGCATCGCCTCTCGGTCTGCCTCATCCAGCCCGTGCACCGCTGCGTCCAGCCGTTTCAGGCCGTCGAGCTCCAATGCTCGCCTCGCCCAAACCCCCGCATCCTGTGGGTCGCCCAACCTTTCGTGCAGCCGTGCCAGCTTCACTGAGACTGGAAGGTTGTACGGGTCGCTCGCTGCCACCTGTTCGTACGCCGCGGCTGCTTCCTTCAAAAACTCTTGGATGCCGGTCAGCCCCGCGACGTTCTCCAGAAGCGACGCGTACGCGCGAAGTTGTCCCGTCGGCGTCCCGGACCCGTCTTCCGGCTCCAGCTTCTCCCTGGCCGTGGCGATCAGTCGGTCCGCCTCCGCCCGAGCCTCCGGCTGGTCTACTTGTTTCAGGCTTGCCGCCGCATCGAGCAGCAACCACGCGGCCGCTCGCCGTAGCCGCCATTGATCCTCGAAGACCCCTTCCGCTTCCTCCAGCGCCTCCACCGCCGCCGGAATCCGGTCAATCTGCAGCAGTGTCAACCAGGGTTCTGGCGCGTCAATGGGTCGGCCAACCAGTTGGCTCAAATCCACCATCGCCTCGCGCCGATGCCGCGCAGCGTCCGGATCAGAATCCGGAAGCGTCAGCCGGGAGCGGATGTCCGTTACCGGCGCCAGCACCGCGGCCGCCTCTCGAAGGCCCTCTTGCCAGACCCGGGCCCGCCACGCGCTCGACGCCACCAAACCCGCCAGCACGCCAACCACCACCGCCGCGGCCACCCCCGCCGCCCGGCTCCCGCGGCCCTGCCCTTCCTCGTTGCCGCCCGCCGCCGCCACGCCGAGCAGCACGAAAAACAGCCCCGCCGAGCTCGCCTGCACCGGTGTTACCTCAATCTGAGCGTGCACCGCCAGCACCACCGCCGCGGCGGTCGCAGCCCACGCCACCACGGCCGGTTTCGCGCGTCCCACCCGCAGGCCCGCTGCCGTCACGCCCCACCATGCCAGCAGCCCGGCCAGCCACACCCCGGCCCGGTCCAGCGTCACCGTCGGCCCATGCGGCAGAACGACCTGCGTGTCCAGCCAGGTCCCCAGCACTGCCACCACCGCCGCAATCAAGAACGCAAGCCGTGACTCCTGCCGGTCGGCCTCTGGATCCGCCACCGTCATCGGCTCGGCAGTGGGGAGGTCCGCCAGCCGGCTGGTGCTCCCGATCCGCCAGGCAACCAGCCCGAAAAGTCCGACCCACGCCAGTCCGAACAGGCCCAGCGTTGCCCACCAGTCGAACGGCAGCCCGTGCGGGCTCGTGACCTCTTCCACGCTTAACGGTGGCCGCGCCGACAGGTACGCCTCCTGAAATCCGGCTGGCCCGACGCCTGCCACCGGGTGATCCGTCGCGATTCGGCTCGCTCCCTGCCAGTAGAACCACCGGAAAAGAAGGCTCCGCTCGCCGAGCCGCTCCCCGATCAGCCCGCGCATGACAACCGCCACGATCGGCGCAGCCACTGCCCCAAGCATCACCAGTCCGGCCACTCGCCCCGGTTGTCGCCGCGACCCGTGCCGGTGCATCCACACCAGCGCCCCCACGACCACTACCCCAAGCCCGAGCGCCCCGAGGCCCCCCTTCGAGTAGGTAAGTCCCAGGGCGCCGAGTCCCGCCGCGGCTCCCGCGCCGATCACCGCCAGCGCCCACTTCGGCGCACCGGCCTGCCCGCGCAAACTCACGACGAGCCCGGCCAGAAACGCCGCCGCGCCCGCCGCCATGAACGATGCATACACGTTCGACAGCCCGAACCACGCCGATGGGTCCGGTTGCCGCAGCCGTCGCTCATACCCGCGTGCCATCGGAGAGTCCGGGCTCCACCCCTGCGCAGCCAGGATCTGATCCCGATCCGCCTCGAAGTTCGCGACGGTGCGTGGATGCTCGATAAACGTCTGCTGCGCTCCCTTGATCGCGAGCAACGCAATGAACCCCAGCACCACGGCGACACACAGCCGCCGCGTCCGCTCATCGCGGCACGCGTGCAGCATGGCCACCATCGCAATCACCGCGGCCGCCCACGTGGAGCCAAGCTGCTGGTTCGCCAGCCCGCGCGTCGGAAGCACCCACCCGTGCAGCACGACGCCCACGACCCCCAAAGCGGCGAGCGCCAGCGCCGCACCGTGCACGCGCGCGCCACGCCGCGCCTCCCCCACGAAGACGAGCACCGCCCCGATCAGCATCACGGCATCCGTGACGAGCGCCTGCGCTGGCCCCATTCCGCTCATACTTGGCGAGACCACCAGCGGGCTCATGTCCCACCACGGCAGGGGCGAGAACATCGTCGCGGCGTGCAGCAGCGCCGCGCTGAGAATCACCGCAGCGCCGAGCCGCGCGACGTCGGGTGAGTCTTTGTGCAGGCTTCCAGCCTGACGTCTGTGCGTTCCCTGGGTTCGCCCGTCCATCAGTCCCCGCCCCCGTCGCCTGCCGGCGCATCCCCCCGCCCGTTTCGGCTCGACCATTCGAAGATCACCAGCACGAGCACCACCAGCAAGGTCTGCACACCCACCAGCACCGCCTGCCACGCCTGCAAACTCCCCAGCGAAACGCCCCCGATCGCCGTAATCGCCGTCAAGCCGTAGATCACGTTGACAGCGGCCCGTTTCGAAAGCCCCCGCCGCACCAGGCGATGGCTGAAGTGCTGCAGATCGCCCACAAGCGGGCTCCGCCCCTGACTGATCCGGATGATCGTCACCGAGCACGCATCGTACAGCGGGATCGCGAGCACCACCAGCGGCATGAAGACGCCATACCACCCGCCTCCCAGGCTCACATCCAGATACGTCGTGCGCACCGTGAGGAAGCCGAGCAGCAGCCCGACCACGAGCGATCCACTATCCCCCATGAACACGCGAGCCCCATCACGCCGCCAGGGATAGTTGTGCCACAGGAACCCAATGAGCGCTCCCACCAGCAGCGCCAGCACCGCCCCGATGAACCACTGCGCATTGATGATCGTCGCTACCAGGAAGAACGCCGCGCAGATTGCCGCCACGCCCCCGGACAGTCCGTCCATGTTGTCCAGAAAGTTAAACGCGTTCATCACGACCACGATCCACACGATCGTGACGAGAATCGAAAGCCACTCCCCGCCGACTCGCTCATCCAGCAGCGTCAGCAGCCGCGTCTTTTCCGTCAGCAGCACGAGCCCCGCGGCCACGCCCACCATCGGCACGAGCTTCGCGAGCGGCCCCAAGGCCCGCCGATCGTCGATCAGCCCCACGAAGTGCATCACCGCCAGCCCCACCAGCAGCCATCCCACATCCGCAGTCCGCTCGCGCAGATTCGTCTCCTCGGCCATCCTTGGAAACAGCGCCACGAGCCGCTCATCCACGCCCAGGGCGACCGCCGTGACGCCCGCCGCCATCGGCAACGCAATCGCCAGGAAGATCCCGACCCCCCCCGTGTTCGGCACGCGCCGCACCCCCGCCTTCACCTGCCCGGCGACCCCCGCATTGTCCAGCGCGTTGAGCCGCCGCCCCGCGGCCGCAGCCAGCCCCGTCAAGGGGAGCGACAGCGCCGCGGCGACAACGACAAGAGCGAGACACAGTTCGACCATGGCGGGGAGTGTAAGCGAACTCACGGAGTCGCGGGTGCGCCCTGAGGCGCCGTCCTGGTCACCCGAAGAGCGCCATCTCCACGGCCAGCCCCGGCCCGAACGCCACGGCTACCCACGGCCGTGCCGTACCGCCCCGCCGCAGCGACTCAAGGATGAACAGCACCGTCGGCGACGACATGTTCCCGTGCCGCCGCAACACGTCGCTCGATGCGGCCGTCTGCTCGGCTGTAAGGCCGAGGCACTCAGCCACCGACGACACCACCTTCGGTCCGCCGGGATGAATCGCCCACCCGCCGACCTGTTCAATCCTTAATCCATGCCGCCCGAGGAACTCTCCGACGACCGGCCGCAGGTGCGCCCGGATCAACGCCGGCACCTCCGGCGCGAGCGTCATCTCAAACCCGTGGTCCCCGATTCGCCACGACATGCTTTCCGTCGACTCCGGCAGCAGCATCGACGCCGTGTCGACAAGCCGTAACCCGTCTCCTCCCGGCCCGTTTCGCACCACCACCGCCGCAGCGCCGTCCGCGAAGAGCGACGTCGCCACCGCCTCTCCCGGCTCCACGCCATACCGGTAGTGCAGACTGCACAACTCCACGCAGCACAGCAGCGCCGCAGCATCCTTCTCGGCCGCGCCCAACGCCTGCGCCACGCGCAACCCGTTAATCGCACCGTGACAACCCATGAACCCGATGTGCGTTCGCTGCACCGCTCGCTGCAACCGCAAACGCTCCACAAGCCCGACATCCACGCCGGGAGCGGAGAATCCCGTGCATGAGACCGTCACCAGGTGCCGCACACGCGCCGCCTCACACCCGCATGCGGCCAGCGCCTTCTCGCACACCTCTGCGGCCAGGTCCACCGAAAGCGCTTCGTACGCCTCCATACGCCGCCGCGTCGTCGGCCCGTGCCCGCCCGCGGCTTGGCGAGGATAAAACGATGCCAGGTCGTCATCCTCCCGCGTTGCGAGCACCACGCCGCGTTTCTCGATTCCCGTCCCGGCATAGATCCGCTCCAGCAGCCGAGCACGCTTCCCGCCGGCCTGCTCCAACTCGCACGCGAGCCGGAGCGCGTGCGCTTGAGAGAGCGAAACCAGCGGGGTCGCCGTCGCGATGGCGTGAATGTAGCTATTCATGGATAGACAGCCGCTGCATCGGCCGGTGAAGGTAAGACGTCGTCACTTGCGCCAGTGCCGGCATGAGCCGGCCCGCGTGCAGTGCCGTCGTGCAGATGATCGGCCGGCGCAAACCCCACGCGATTGCCCCGCACGTTGCCTGGCGTGTGCCGACCACCTCCCGATGCCGCCGCGACCACTCTCCTTCAAGCGAACCCCGCCATCCGCCAACACCTTCCTCCGCAATCTCCGCGGCGGCGATCGCGCCGCCGATCGCCCAGGCGATCCCCTCGCCCGTAAAGGGCTCCACGTAGCCCGCCGCATCACCGACGAGCAGCAGCCGCTCCAGCGCAACGCGCGACGGCCGGCGCGACAGCGGCGGCGTCCCCCGCCATCGCGCCTCGACCAGATCCACCGCCGGTCCGCCTCCTTCCTGCAGTGTCGCGCGTACCGCCGCGCCCGGCGCACCGGTCCGGCGAACGAACCCCGGCTCGAGGGCCGCCGCGACGTTCAGCCTTCTATCCTCCATCACCGCCATCCCCACATATCCCCCGCGGCCGCACGTCATCAGGATTTCACCCGGTGCGATATGTCCCGATCCGACCGCGCCATCCACCATCACCCCCACCCCGATCCGCGAGCCTCTCTTTACGCGCGCCGGGATTGCTCCGACGTCGCCATTCAGTCAACCCGGCAGCCCGGCCGCCATCACCACCACACGCGCTGCCAGCGCATGCTGCGCCCCTTTCACCTGCACAACCACACGCCGCGAGGCGCCCGCCAGCGTTGACTCGCGTGCACTCGCTTCGGTCATCAGGTGCGCACCCGCCGCCACGGCCTCCCTCACCAGGGCCGCATCGAGTGCCGCGCGGCTCACACCGATCCCGCCGCGCAGTGGCGCAACCGCCCGCACGCCGCCCGCCATCAGCACCGCGCGTCGCAAGCGCTGGGCGCCGCACAGGTGTCCCGCAACATCAATCCCGATCGCCCGCAACCCCTCCAGCGCCGCGGCACTCACGCACCCACCGCACACTTTGTTCCGCGGCAACGCCTGTCGCTCGATCAGCAAAACGGCCGCGCCGCCTCGCGCCAGCACCGCCGCCGCCACCGCGCCCGCGGGTCCCGCGCCGATCACGATCACGTCCCACGTATTGCGCGATGCCTCGGCAGGCCCGATGGTCGAACAGATCCGTTCATCCACCCGGGCCTCCACAGGCGAACCTCCTCAGCCCGGGTCCGCGCTCGTCAGGTATACAAACGCGCCCGCCGGTCCCGCGACGATCAGGTCGTCCCGGCCATCGCCATCGACATCGGCGGCGGCCACCAACCGTAGCTTATCTTCAAACCACGTTCGTGCACCCACCGTCACCATCGCCGCAGATGGGCTCAGATTCCCATTCTCGTTTCGAGTGATCGCCAGCCCATGTCCATGCAGCGAAGCGACGACAAGGTCTTTATCGCCGTCGTGATCGACATCCATTGCGACCACCCCCGTCGCGTTGATCCCCGTGCGCACCGTCACACCCGCCAGCGGCAGCGTCGTCGAGGAGAAAATAGACATCGTGTCTTCAGGCGGGTTCACGATCACGATCTCGTCTGAGCCGTCCCCATCCAGGTCGACGCTCGCGCGAAGCGGATCCTCATTCAAGACGATGCGACCGGACGCAAGCGCCGCCTCGGCTTCCTCCGTCGGCACGCTCACGAACGCCCCGTCGCGCCACGCAAACACGGCGCTGAGCCGAGCGCCGCCTTCGCTCGCGCTGAACGTCAACACCTCCGCCCGGCCGTCCCCATCAACATCTCCCGCCGCCAGTGCCGCCGCGTCAGACCCGCCGGGCAGCACCGCCGGATCCTTTAGCAGCCACCGCGGCACGGGCGGGTACTCCACCAGCACAGCCGGCTCGCTCCGATAGGCCTCCAGCAGCCACGGTCGGCGGTCGCCCAGCCGCTCCAGCAGCGCTGCGTTGCTGCCGGCCTCCAACTCCCAGGCCCACACCACGCCCGCGCTGTCCAGGTCGGCGCCGTTGTACACCCACTCCTCATGCGGCCGGTACTCTCGCCCGTGACGCACCAGGACCAGGTCCTTCTCCGGTGTCCGTTCCAGTTCGCGCTGCATCGCCGCCCGCTGGAGATGCCACGCGCCTGATGCGGCCGGGTACGACATGATCAGTCCCGGCAGCAGCCACACGAACGCCGCCAGCCGCGCCGACACGAGCGCGCCCAGTGCGACCAGCACCACCCGGCCACCGCGCGCCGCGTACTCCAGCCGTTCCACCCAACGCATCAGCAGAAACACAATCAGCGCGAGGATTGGCGCAAGGTAGTGCGGATTCATCCACGGAATCGCCAGCATCCCTGCGAACACGATCCCGCACGTCACAAGCGAAAAGAGTGTCCACCCCTCCACCCCGCGCCTGCTCACGGGCCGCCACCGCCGCCCGCGCCACGACGCGACAGCCCCCAATCCCAGCAGCAGCGTGAACGCCGACCCGACGTAGAACAACCACAGCGCGATCGACTTCTCCAGCGCGATCAGTGGAAACTCTCCCACCGAATCCTGGCGCTGGAAGCGCTTCAACTCCCAGCCTGCGTGGAAGTCCTCCAGATGGCGATGCGCATACGCCGGACGCTCCGGCGCCGGCTGCCACACGAACATCGGCGTCGCGCTGTACTGTGCTCCGTGCGCCGTGTACGGAAAGGTCAGCACATCGCCCGTCACCGCCCGGTTGTGCGCAGCAAGCCCGACTCCCGCCAGCGTCAGGACGGCCGCCGCGGGCCCGGCAATCCGAAGCAGCGCTCGCGGCTCACCCAGCCGCCCCAGCAGCATCCATGCAAACACCCCTGCGGCCGGAAGGCACGCCAGCAGCCCTTCATATGGCCGGCTCGCTGCCAGAAGCGCTACGCCCACCCCCAGCAGCGCTGAGTCACGCACGGAGCCAGCCCCATCCTCCCGGTCAAACAGCCGCCGCAACGCCCCGAACAGCAGCGCCCCTCCAAGCCCCGCCACAGACCCGCCCCAGTACGTGTTTCCCCACCACCCGATAACGCCCACGTGCAGCGCGCACAAGAGTCCCCCGAGCAGCGCATACCGCGGCGTGGTCCACGCCTGAAGCATCCAGCAGATCGCCGCGCACAGCAGCGCCGTGCTCAGCCACACACCCACAATCGGCGAACCGAACACAACCTTCCCCACAGCCAGAACGACCGCCTGCGCGGGTGGATACTTCGACGAATACGTCGGCCGCACCAGCACATGCTCTGATTCGAAGTGCCGCGCCAGGTCCACACCCGCGGCCTCCGCCTCCCCCGCATCCGCCTGTTCTCCAGGGCGAGAAAAAGGCGTCGGATTCGTCAGCCGCCCGCGCGCAAACGTATCCGCCCCCAGCAGGTAGCTGAACTCATCATGCACCCGCGGCGCCGGCGGGCGCACCACCGCGGCAGCCACGCACGCCGCGAGCGCCACGCCTCCGCACACCAGGACCGCGCGACCCCGGTGCTCCGCCAATCGGTCAAATGCCGGCAACCACCGCGCCACAGCCCCCGCGGCCCTCCGCCGCAGCGCCGGAAGCAGCACCGCCAGCGCGACCACCGCCTCGATGATCAGACCGATTTCAAGCAACGTGCGCAGCGGGTCGTACTCGAGCATGCTTCAGGTGCGCCGCATCTTCAGAATGCTCAGAAACAGGCTCGCCAGCGCCCCTTGCGCGCCCGCTGCCAGCAGCGTCACTCCGGGAATCACCCAGCGCATCGTCTCCCCGTACGCCAGGTCGCCGAACCCCGCTCCCGCCCACCGCACCGTCGGCGTCGCGATTAACCCGAGCCCCGCCAGCAGCAGCAGCGCCGAAACGATCAACCCGCGCTCCAGCGTGAATGACGACGGAAGAAGCACCAGCCGCCGCGCTTCCGGCACAAAGCCCTCCACGCGCGCAAACGTCTCGGTGAACAGCGCCGCCGCGATCCCCTGCACTCCAACGATCACCGCCGCCGCGGCGACCAGCAGCGTGTGCACGTCGAACGTCACCCCGCCCACCGTCCGCGGCCCCGGGAGCAGCCACGCCCCCAATACCAGCCCCCCCCCGAGCAGCGCCAGCCCCGGATACAGGAACAGCCAACGCGGGCTGTACAGCAGCATGAACCGCAGATGCCGCCAGCCGTCGCGGAAGCTGCGCAGATGCGGCGGACGCGTTCGGCCCGCCGGCGAGAGCGTCGTCGGCACCTCCGTCACACGCATCCGCAATAGCGCCGCCTTAGCCACCATCTCGCTGGCGAACTCCATCCCCGTCGTCCGCAGGTTCATCCGCTCGAAGGCCTCGCGTGAGAACCCGCGCATCCCGCAGTGAAAGTCCCGGCACGGGCTCTTGAAGAGCCGCCGCCCGATGAAGCTCAGCACGGGATTGCCCAGCCACTTGTGCAGGGGCGGCATCGCTCCCGGGGCAATCCCCCCCGCAAACCGGTTGCCCATGACCAGGTCGTGCCCTGCGCGCAACTCCCGGATGAACGCCTCCAGCCGCGAGAAGTCGTACGAATCGTCCGCATCCCCCATGATCACGTACCGCCCCCGCGCGGCCAGAATCCCGCCCCGCAGCGCCGAGCCGTAGCCGCGATCCCGGATGTGCGCAACCCGCGCGCCCGCATCCTCCGCGATGTGCACCGAGCCGTCGGTGGACCCATTGTCCGCGACGATCACCTCCCCGCGAACCCCCGCGCTCTTCAACCCCGCCAGCGCCTTGGCAATGCACGTCCCGACCGTCTCCGCCTCGTTCAGGCACGGCATCACGATCGACACCTCGGGTGACCCCGAGTCCGACGGCAGCGGCGGGACATCCCTCGCGACCACCTCGATCCGCGCGGACGACTTCAGCGTTGACTCGGTGGTTTCGGCCATGCGTGGGGAGCCGCGGCAAGAACTGGCGGTGGCGCGGTGGGGGTGCGGGGGGGTGCGGGCGGGCAGTCGGCGGTGGGGGGCCCGGTTGGGGGGGCAACCAGCAGGACAGCACGGATTCGAGCGCGAGTATACGTCCTCGTGCCGCCCGCATCCCTCCTGGCG
Organism: uncultured Phycisphaeraceae bacterium; assembly: GCA_964460345.1. Taxonomy (GTDB): domain Bacteria; phylum Planctomycetota; class Phycisphaerae; order Phycisphaerales; family UBA1924; genus CAYWRO01. The sequence goes on from CAYWRO010000023.1 coordinate 25,226, forward strand.
GCTCTCAACCGGCTCTCCTATATTGGCTCTGTTAGGGAGGTTCAGGGGTCTGGCGAGTCACGCTCAGCAGGGAGGAACGCGTGGAGTCGGCCGACCATCGTTGGCTGAAGCAGTTCGGCGTGTCGTTTCTGCTCGCCCAAGGGTGCAGCGCGGTCGCCACAGAGGTTCAGTGTCCCATCCATCGCTTCCGGGTGGACGTCGCCGGCTACCTCGACCCGCTCCCGAAGCGCGCCCCTGTCTGGATGCACGCCCCGGCCGCCAATGGCTCCGCGGCCCCGGCCGCCTCCCCCGCCGATCCCGCCGCCCCATGCCACGGCGTCACTCTCCTTCGCCGCCGTCGCCAGCGCGCTCTCACCTGCCTCATCGAGTGCAAGCAGTCCCGCGCCGACTTTCTCCGTGACACGCGCGACGTCGAAGCCCTTATGCATCGCCGCGCAGCCCTTGAGCGCGAGCGTGCGCACATGGAGCAGACCCGCCTCCGCGAGCGGGAACCGCATCTACGCCGTTCCGGCACCTCCCTCTTTCCCGAGCTTGAGGAGTGGAACTATCACCGCAGCAGTGACCCTGCCTACCTCGCGCTCCTCCGTGAGCTGGACCGCGTCGACCACAAGCTCTACGGCCAGACGAAGTTCACCCGCGCCGCCCGCTATCGCCTGGCCGATGTGCTTCTGCTGCTCACGCCTCCGGGGCTGATCGACGTTCAGGAGGTCCCCCCCGGCTGGGGCCTGCTCGAAGCCGACCGCGCCAGCGCCACCGTCCGCGTCACCGCCCCCGTTCCAGAGCATGAAGCCGGGGAACCCAGGCGTCAGCGGATCTTGCGCAACATCGCCATCGCCGCGAGCCGACGCGCCATCGCCTTATCGGACGCCGCTTCGGCGCCCTAACCAGATCGGACCATCCGCTCTCAAAACCTAGGGGAAAACCCGGGTCAGGCTGGAGCGACCACCCCCGACTGTCGATTGTAATGGGCGACGGGGGAGACCCGTTCGGGCTGGTGCAGATCGCCACCAGTCCGGTTGTGATGCCTCACCATGAAGCGAAGAACGATCCTGGTCGTAGACGATGAGCCGCACATCACCCACGTGGTGGCGCTCAAGCTGGAGCGGGCCGGCTACGAGGTCTTCACCGCCTCCGATGGCGAAGAGGCTCTCGCACTCGTCGCGGCCAAGCGACCCGACCTTGTCGTCACCGACTTCCAGATGCCCATCATGAGCGGCTTTGAGATGTGCGTTGAACTCGCCGCGAAGCCCGACATCGGCGACACGCCCGTCCTCATGATCACCGCCCGCGGCCACATGCTCTCCGAGGCCGACCTGGCCCGCACCAACATCCGCGCCGTCATGTGCAAGCCCTTCAGTCCCCGCGAGGTGCTCGAGAAAATCGAAGGCATCCTCCAAACCGGGGAGACCCAGGCGGCATGAGCGGCATCACCCCGAGGCCGACCCCTCACCCCGTCCTGCGTGACGCCGCGGCGGCGGAGGAACTGGCGCAGCGCTGCTCGGACCTCGGCCTGCCCGCCTGGGTCCTCGGTCGAGGCGGCGAACTGCTCAAATCTCCCGTCGTGCCCGTTCCCGATTCGTTGGCCGCCCGCTGGCTTACGAACGAAGAACTCTTCGAACAGGTCCGCCACGCCGCGACCCTCTGCGCCCGCACCAACGCCGCCCGCATGGAGCGCCTCTTCGCCGGCGCGCACGTGATCCTCCTGCCGCATCAGCGCGGCGATCACCCCGAGTGGGTCGTCGCCGCCGTCAGCCTCACCGAAGCCGCCATGAACAGCGATGAGGCGAGGGACTTCTGCCGCCGCGAAGGCGTGGAACTGGCCTCGTTGCATGAATCCTGCCGCGGCGTCATGCGCACCAGCGAGTCAGGGACAGTCCGCGTGCTGCGCATTCTCGAGTGGATGCGTGACGACCTCATCGCCAAGGCGCGCAACACCGTCGCCATCGCCGAGTTCAGCACGCAGCTTTCCGAGATGTACGAAGAGATCGGCCTGCTTTACCGCGTCGGCCGGTCCATGAACCGCGTCACGCAGCCGGAAGACTTCGTCCGGGAGACCTGCAACGACCTCGCCCGCACGCTCCCCTTTGGCTGGGTTGCTCTCAAGTTCATGCCCTCCGTGCGCGTGGCGATCGGACTCTCCGGCCGCCTGTTCATCGCGGGCAAACCGCCCTGTGCACCGGAAGAACTCGACACGCTCCTCTTCGAGACGCTGCTCGATCTTCCCTCCGACCGATGGGCGCTCATGACGCCCGAAGATGGCCGGCGCCTCGCCCGTCGCGTCAACAGCCAGGTGCTGGCCCATCCCGTGACGCGCGAGCAACAGGTGATCGGCGCCCTTTTCGCAGGCAACAAGCACGATGAGGACCCGCACGTCTCCAGCTTCGAGACACAGCTTCTCGACGCCGCGGCGGATTACATGGGCGTCTTCATCGAGAACGCCGCCCTCTACTCTGACCAGCACTCCCTCTTCCTGGGCATGGTCGAGGCTCTCACCGCCTCGATCGACGCCAAGGACCGCTACACCTGCGGTCACTCTGAGCGAGTCGGACTGATGGCCGCCGCCCTGGCCAGCGCGCTGGGCATGAAGCCGGAAGAGGCCGAACGAATCCGCATCGCCGGCCTCCTTCACGATGTCGGCAAAATCGGTGTGCCGGAGGCGGTGCTGACGAAGCCCGGCCGCCTTACCGAGGCCGAGTTCGAGCAGATGAAGCGCCACCCCGCCATCGGCCATCGCATTCTCCGCGACATGCCCTCCCTCGAGGACATCCTTCCCGGCGTGCTCCACCACCATGAGCGTTGGGACGGCGGCGGTTACCCGAATGGTCTGGCCGGTGACGACATCCCTTACATCGCGCGCCTCCTTGGCGTGGCCGACGCCTTTGACGCCATGAGCTCCACGCGCTCCTACCGAGCCGCGATGCCGCGACAGAAGGTGCTCAGCGAAGTCCTTCGCTGCGCCGGGCAGCAGTTCGACCCTGAGATGGCGCGGGCCTTCGTCCAACTCGACATGACCGAATATGACCGCCTGGCCAGTCGGCACCTGGATCGCGAGCGCAATCCGGATGCGCGGGCCGCCTGATCCCGCCGCCGCCTATCACACAGTCAGTCCGTCGCCCGCATCACACTCCCCGATGCAATCCGCATCAGCGGCGCGCTGCGGAACCCGGATGGCGGACTCGCCAGCCACGCCAGGTCATTTCGCAAGGTCAACCGGCCGCTGACCGAAGCCGTGCCGCCGACGAGCACCGGCCCGTGCACGGTAGAGTTGCCGGAGAACGTCGCATTCCCACTGATGAACACGAGGCCGATGATGGACGAGGCCAGTTCATCGGACATGTCCGTATCCGCATTCCCCTTGTAAGGCGCTCCCGGAGGGTTCCAGGAACGCGTGTTCCCTTCCGCGAGCGGCGCATCGGACATGGCGATCTGGATCGGTCCCTGCACGAGCAGCACCGGCTCCATCGGGCTGGACGCTTCCAGCGATACCGAACCCTCAATCGTCGCGCTCGCGGCGTTGCGGACGATCAGCATGCCATAGACTCGCGAGTTGGCGATGCGCACGCTCAGGCCGCCCGCATCGATGACGTATCGTCCCAGGGCATTCGATGCCCCGAAGGGGTTGTGTGCGGGGCTGAGCAGTACGTTTTCCAGCGTCGCCACGCCGCCGACGTTCGGCAACTGCGTTCCGCTGATGAGCGTCGCGCTCGCGAGATAGCCGGCCATGTCGGCCACCGCCGGCAGCGAGCGTGACGGCGCCGGAGCCCGCCTGGAGCCGGTGAAGCTCAACGCCGTGATCAACCCGACCGATTCAACCCCCGGGCTCACGGATGATGAGGTCGCCGTGATGCCGCCGTTCGTCGTCACGGGCTGGTCGCTGACAACAGTCGCGCCGTTGAGCGTCAGACCCGCGCCCGCATGAAGCCCGGACTCCAGTGAGTCAAGCGGCTGCGGCACCGCTTCGAGCACCGCCTCGATGACTTCCCGCGCGATGCCGCTGCGACCGACCGCCCGCAGGCGGACCGGGTCCATCTCGTCATCGGTTAAGTCACCATCCGTGGGGTCGCTCGCGTACAACGACATCAGGCCGTTGGAAAACGCCACGTCCGACATCCAGACAGAGCCGCGGCTGCGCCAGTTGTTCGTACGCGTCGCGTAGAGGCCGAGGTCCAGTGCGGCCACTGCGTTGTGCTGGGCCCGCGCACGATCCTGGTCGACCTGTGCAGCCATCAGCCGCGTCCGCCACACTGCGGCCGACGTCAGTGAAACCATCGTGACGATGGCCGTCGTGACGAGCACCAGGATGTACGCCCCGCCGCGGCGTGCTTGCTGTCGGTGTTGTGCGCGTCGACTGCACTTCATCGCGCTGCCTCCCACGCGCTCGTGCGCAGCGCGCTGAGCGAGGCGGTGAGCCGGCCGTTCCGCAGCGACTCGATCGTGACCCGCTTTACCCCGGTCTCCGACGCGCTCACCGTGTCCGGCGCTGCGGGATCGACCCATTGAACGCGAACGCGCAGCGACCAGCTCGGATCGGGTACGAGCCACGACCCGTCCCGCTTGCGTGCCCCGGCCGTCCACCGGTCATAGTCATCCACATCATCAAACGTGCTGCGATCGCTGGCGGATTCGCCGCTGTCGAGGCCGATCGTGTTTGCACCCGTGGGATCGCTGTACGACGTCGCCAGGATCTCCGCCATGAGGTCCTCCGCCAGCAGGCGTCCCATCTGCTGTTCATTTACACGCAGGCGCAGCTTTGAAACCGTCGCCACCACATTCACGGATGCGACCAGCAGGCCGCCGAGGATTACCATGGCGATCGTCGCCTCAATCAAACTGAAGCCTCTTCTTGAGGTTCGTCCCAAGCCTCGCCTCGACGATCTGTACCGCCACGCGCTCACCGCGCCACCTCGATGTGACCAGTCTGCGGCTGAACGGTAATCCGTCGAGTGAATGAGTTGAGCTGCACCACGACGGAACCGCCGCTGTCCGGAACGCCATGACCGTCGAAAACGATCACACCGTCACCGCCGAAGTTCGGAGACCGAATCCGTGCGCCCCAGGGGACGGCGCTGCTCGACGAGGTGCCGCTGGCGGTTGACTTCGTGGTTCGCCCGGCTAGTTCCTGCACCGCCAGCAGCGATGCGCGGCGGGCCCGGGCACGCTCCCGATCGTCGGCCGGGGCCGCCGCGGAAAGCGCGCCCGCCCCAATCTCCGCGATCTCCTCCGCCCCCGGTCTGGACGACAGGATGTCGGAAACGTCCGTCGCCGTGTTCGTCCCGCGGTCGATCACTTCAACTGTCACGGTGTCCGCCTGAAGGGTCACACGCACCGAGGTACTCGTCGCGATGGCCGTCTGCCTGGCGGTGCGGAGCACTCCCGCCACGTTCTCCGCCGCGTTGGCGACGCGGCTGGACGCCGCAGAACCAGCCAGCCGCGGCATCGCAATTCCGGCCATGATCGCAACGATCGCGATCACCATGGCCAGTTCAACCATGGAGTACGCTCGCTCAAGCAGCGGCCTCTGCGTCCCCGTAAGTGTCAACGAACCGCGAGTCATCCGACCCCTCATGCGCAGCAGCCGCAGCGCTGTCTGCGCCGCGGCTGCTGGTGCGTCCTTGATCACGCGGCACGCTGCCGCGATCGCCGATTAATAGTCCGTGTACAGCACGCCCGCGGCGTCCTTCTCCGTCGCCTCGGCGTTGGCGCGGATCTCATGCGTATCCGGGTCGTAGAGCCACCCGATGCTCGGGCCATCGGTATCGGACACGCCGTTGAATCCCTTGTTCACGCCGACCGGCAGCTTCGGGATCTCCCGAAGGTACGGCCCGTAGAGGAACTCCGCAGCGCCGGTCTCGCCGACGTCCGGCACACCCTGCACGTTCGTCTTCATGGTCATCTGCGCTTCAAAGGTCGTCGGGTCCGGGTACACCCCGTCATGCTCCGCCGCGAACAACTCGATGGCGCTGCGAAGCACCGCCAGGTTGCCGCGAAGCGCGTTGTCGGCCGCGCCGGCGCTGCCGCGGCTCAGACGGGGAATCGCGATCGCGCTGATGATCCCGATGATCACCACCACAATCACCAGCTCAATCAGACTGAAAGCAGACGTGCGGCAACGGCTCATTTGTAATCCTCCAGTAATCGAAACACTGCGTGGTCCTACCACCGCTACTGGGTATCGACACTACCTGTGAGCCACATCAGTGAATACCCCAGTATCAGCGTGCCGTCTGGTCCGTCTGTGACGGATTGAACGGAAGGCGAATGGTCACATCGCCCTTCACGAGCACTGCGCCCATCTCCTTGCCACGGCCTTCCCGGTAAATACCGGTGAGCCGATAACCATCGACAAGCGGAGCCTCGTCCTCCGTCGAACCCAGTTGCATGGCCACGCCGTTGATCACCACGACGCTGTCGCTCAGCACCGTGAGCTTGTGCGTGCGCAGGAACTCAGCCTCAAGGGCCTCACGCGTCTTCTCAGTGCCGCTAGCGGGGCCGCCGAAGGCCGGGGCAGGATCGAATAGATCCGGGGTCTGGCCCACCAGCGCCGCCGAGTTGGCCGCCGCCTGGTCAAACGCCGCGGCGACCCGCTCAGAGAGGCGAACCTGCGAGGTCTTCGGCGCCGGCTCGGCAATCGGCGTTGACGCCATATCCGCCGCCGCGGCGGCATCAGGCCCGAAGCCGCCGCCCAGGAAGACCCGGTCGACGATAAAGCCCGCCACCGCCACGCCCAGGATCGTGACGTACACCTTCCGGCTGTCTGGCTTGTGCATCCCCAAAGTGGGCGAAACGTCGCCCGGGGATGCAAGGGATCAGTCAGCTTCCATCGCCCGGTTGTTCCAGTTGCACGAACCACACCAACTGGAAGCTGAACAGCGGATCGTCATACGGACTCTGCGGCTGACTTATCAGGCTGATCGACCGCACCCCCATGTCCGAGAACTCACTGTTAAGCAGATTCAGGAACGTCGCGCACGCCGGGTAGCTGCCGCGGCCCTCCAGCCGAAGCCCTACCGCCCCGTGAAGCGTCGCTTCCTCCAGCTTGCCCGGCTCCGTGCTGCGCACCTCCAGCCCGCACTGGCGGGCCAAATCCACGGCGCGACTGATGCGATCATTCATGGCCGGCAGCGTGCTCAGCCGGATCGGGTACGCGGCCATTGTCTCCCGTTCCTGCCGCAGCGCCACCTGCAGTTGATTGACCCGTGCCGCGGCCTCGCGGTTGGCGATCGTCTCCTGCTCTAGCTGGGCGGTCATCTCGGCACGCTCACGCCGCGCCTGCATAGCCGGCCGCAACGCCAGCGCATAGGCCAGCCCCGTAATGGCGAGGATCGCTGCGATGCCCGCGGCGTCCACCTGCCGGATCGTCCACGAGCCTTTCATTGCGACCCCTCCTTCTTCTGGACCGCCCCGGGCGAAGGCTCGCCGATCTCACAAATCAGGCGAAAGCGAATCGCGCTCTTGCCGGCGAAGTCCTCGATGGTCGACGAATCGCGCCGCACTCGGGAGAACGGCCCGACCCGCTCCACGGAGCGGATCAGCCTTGCCAGGGCCGTCTCGGAAACCGCCAGCCCGCCCACCACGATCTGGTAGCGTTCCGGTTCGGCCAGCAGCGACGGACGAACACCCGCCCCGAGAACCGGCGCCATTTCCAGCCGCGTCAGCACGATCCCGTCCGCGCCATCGGCCCCCAGCAGCCGCAGCGGAACGCTCCAGTCCGGCTGAACGCCGACCGCTCTCGCCGCCGCGTACTGGTCCGTCAGTCTCTTGCGCTCCGTGCTGAGATGGTTGAGTTGAAGCTGCATCTTGTCGCGCATGTGCGAGACCTCGAGCAGCCCATGTTCAAGCGTGCCCGAATCCGCCACCCGCGCCACGTGCACGCCGATCACCACCAGCACCATGGCCAACCCATACAGCCCGCACGCCGCGAGCCAGGTCTGCACCCGGCGTGCGCGCCGCCGCGCCAGCAGATGGTGCTCCGGAATGAGGTTCAGCCGAGCGCTCATTGCCCGTCCTCCGACATCGCCAGCCCCGTCGCCGTCACCAGCGCCGGATTATCCGTGTAACGTCCCCGCGGCAGGGGGGCAATCATGCTCGGGACCACTCGCGTAAACCCCATGTCAACCTGGCCCGCCGCGAGTTCCAGCAAGCCCGGAATCGCAGTGCCCGGCCCGTGGGCCAGCAGCCCCGCATCACGCGAGTTGGAGTACGCCTGCAGCACATAAGTCTGGGCCGCTTCGGCGAGTTGGCCGAGGCGCTGCGCCATCTCCAGAAGCTGACGCCGCACCGCGGGCCGGGCGGTCTCCGCGCCGTTCATGATGGCGCGCTCGGCCACTGCGGGGGCCAGGCCGGTCAGACGCGCGGTGCGCGCGACAAGGTCCTTCAGTGAAAGCTCCGCATCCGTCCGGGCGTAGGCGAACGAGCCTCCACGGGCGACGATCACCTGGGCGCGGTCCCAGCCCAGGTCCAGCACGCTGACAACCGCCTCAGGATCCGCCCCCGCCAGAGGCTGCACCGCGCGCAACGCCGCCACGCCCGCCGGCTCAATGGCGACCAGATCCGCGCCGGCCGCAAGCAGCGGCTCCATCAACGCTTCCGCGTCCTCGTGCCGCAGCGCAGCGCCGTGAACCGCACGTCGTTGCTTGTTCCGCGGGTTTGCCGCCACGGCCACGTGCCCCGCCTGCAGCGTGTCAGGGCGTGAGGATGCCGCTCTGGCCATTTCCATCCGCACCACGGGCGCCAGCGCCTCGTCGTCCAGGCCCGCCGGCAACTGCAGCATCGTCGTGATGAGCTTGTCCTCGGGCGCAGCGATCGCGATCCGCCGCCCGGTAAAGCCATGGCGCTCCAGCACCTCCATGATTCGATTCGCTTCGACCGCCGAGAGCGGCGTGTCCGGCTCCAGGCGACGGAATCGGACCGCGCGGCCGGACCCGCCGAAGCGCTCCGGACCAGGCTGCACGGCGCACACCCATCCCGCGTCGATTGCAAGGCCGATTGTCGCGGCAAAGCGGACCATCGTCATCTCAACCTCCCTGCCCCGTCGCGCTGCTCAGGTCAAACAGCGGCAGGAACATGCTGACCGCCACAAAGCCGACCACGCCTCCCAGAACCACCAGGATCAGCGGCTCCACGATCGTCGTGAGCGATCGAAGCACGATCTCGTTGTCCTCGTCCATGGCGTCGGCCATCGTCAGCAGCACGCTTCCCATCGAGCCCGTGCGCTCACCCGTATGAATGGCTTCGTACACCGCCGGCTCGAACAGATCCGACGCTGCAATCGCCGTGCTGACCAGTTCGCCGCGGGTCACGCCTTCAATCGTCCGGTCGATCATCCGGCGATACTGCTCATTGCCGGCCGCCTCCCGTGTCAAATCAAGCGCTTCGAGCAACTGCACGCGGCTGGTCAACAGCGTCCCCAGAATGCGCACCACGCGTGCCGTAATCAGGTTCCGGGCCAGTCGACCGAAAACCGGGACCTTCAAAACCGCGGACTCGAGCCACTGCCGGCCAGCCCGGCTGCGCACCCAGAGCACAACCACGGTGACCACCGTCACCACGCCGCCCAGGTACGCCCACCAATGCGTTCGCATCGAGTTGCCCAGATCCATCAGCACCTTCGTGCTTGCCGGAATCGGCGCGCCCAGCGTATCAAACAGATCCGCAAACCGCGGCAGGACGACCGTCAGCATCACAATGATCACCACCACCGCGACGAGCAACAGCACCGCCGGATACATGCTCGAGCCGATCAACGACTGTCGGATCTTGAGTTGCTGACGGGACATCGACGCCAGCCGGTCCAGCATCACCGAAAGCTGCCCGCCGGACTCGCCCGCCGCAATCAGGCTTCGGTAGATTGGCGAGAAGTAGCCCGGGTGCCGCTGCAGCGCGTGGGCGAGCGATTCACCCTCCTGCACGCGCCGAATGACGTCTCCCACCACGCCCTTCCAGCGCGGCTGCTCGAGTTGCCGATGCACCGCTGTCATCGACTCGACCAGAGGCGTGCCCGTGGAACACAACACGGCCAGCTGCCGCGTGAACGCCGCCAGGTCCTTGAGCTTCCCCGATCCCTTGCCCGCTTCGATCGGCGTCGCCGCCCCGGCGCCACCCCGATCCGGCTGGATCTCGGCGACGACGAGCCCCTCATCGTGCAGGCGCGACAAGGCGTCGGCCTCGCCGCTCGCATCCACCACGCCGCGGCGTTCCTCGCCGCTCGCCGTAAACGCTCGATAGGCGAACTTCATGCCACCCTCCTGGCATCGCGCCGCATGACGTTGCCCATGCCGTCTTCCGCATCACCGTGCGTGACCCGCAGCACCTCCTCGAGGCTCGTGATGCTGTCCAAGGCCAGCAGCACGCCTTCCTGTCGCAGCGTCAGCCATCCGTGCTTGCGCAACTCGGCCAGAATTTCGTGCGTCGGCGCTGCCCGGTGGATGAGTTGCCGCAGGTCGGCGGTGATCTCCATTACCTCGTAGATGCCCACCCGTCCCTGAAAGCCGCTGTCGTGGCACTGGCGGCACCCCGCGCCCTTGCGGAACGCCCGACGCGGGCCGCGGGTGCGCTCGGGGGTGCTCGTCGCCTCCGAGCCGATCGCGCAGGTCGTCTCCGCGAGCCCCGCCTCGCGCAGCACTTCGTCTGTCGGGTAGTAGTTCGTCGCGCAGTGCGCGCAGATCGTCCGCACGAGCCGCTGCGCCACGACCCCGCTGATCGCGCCGGAGAGCAGGTACGGCTTCGTCTCCATGTCCAGCAGGCGCGCCACCGCGCTGGGCGCATCGTTCGTGTGCAGCGTCGCCAGCACCAGGTGGCCTGTCAGCGCGGCCTGCACCGCGACTCGGGCTGTTTCCATGTCGCGAATCTCGCCCACCATGATGATGTCCGGATCCTGCCGCAGCACGCTGCGCAGCACGCGCGCAAAGCCGAGCCCGATCGCATCCTGCACCTGGATCTGGTTCACCATGTCAAGCTGGTACTCGACCGGGTCCTCAACCGTGATGATGTTGGTCTCCGGCCCGCGCAGCAGGTCCAGCGCCGAGTAGAGCGTCGTCGTCTTGCCGCTGCCCGTCGGACCTGTCACCAGCACCAGCCCGTGCGGCCGGTCGAGAATGCGGCGGAAGCGGTCCATCGCTTCCCTGCGCATGCCCAGGTCGCTCAGGCGCACGCGCAAGTTGCTCTTGTCCAGCACGCGCAGCACCAGCTTCTCGCCTAGCAGCGTCGGCATGCTGCTCACCCGCAGGTCGATCTCCCGTCCCTCGGCGATGATGCGCACGCGCCCTTCCTGCGGCAGGCGCTTCTCGGCGATGTCCATCTTGCCGATCACCTTCACGCGCGACACAATCGCCGCGTGCATGCCCGCGGGAGGCTTCATCAGGTCGCGCAGCTTCCCGTCAATGCGGTAGCGGATCCGCGTCCCCTGCTTATCCGGCTCGATGTGCACGTCGCTGGCGCCGTCCTTCACCGCTGTCAGCAGCGCCACGTTCACGAGGTTGACGATCGGACTGCCGGCGACCATTCGATCCAGGTCCGTCGTCGGGCCGTCGTCGACGCTCTCCCGCTCCACCACCTCCACGTCCGACTCGGCCAGCGACGTCAGGAACGCCTCCACGTCCACATCGCCGGTCGCGTACTTCCGGATGAACTCCAGAATGTTGGATTCCAGCGCAAATACAGGCCTGATCCGGCACTTGGTCAGCCGCTCGAGCCGGTCAATCGTCGGCAGCGACTGCGGTTCGGCCATGGCCACCGTCAGTGTGCCGCGGACGAGGAACATCGGCATGACCTTGAGTTGTTCGGCCTCATCCGCGCCGATCATCTTCAGCAGTGCCGGGTCCACCAGGCCGTGACGGATCTGGCATCCCTTCACCCCGAGCTGCCGCGCCAGCGACTGCACCAGGGCCGCGTTCGGGATGATCCCCTCCTCAACGAGCAGTTCGCCCAGGTAGCGCCCGGACGCCTTCTGCCGCGCCAGCATGCGCGCAAGCTGTTCCTCGGAGAGCAGGCCCTCCCGGATGAGCACCTCCCCCACGCGGAGCTGTTTGCGACGCTCGCTCACAGGAAGCTCCTGGCCGCGCTGTCCACATCCTCGTAGAACTCAAAGGCGCTGGTCAGCTCCGTCAGATCCATCACCTCGCGAACCGTGTCCGTCACCCCGCACAGCTTCAGCACGCGCCCCGTCTCCGTGACCGCATCCGCGGCACGCAGCAACGCCTCCAGCCCGGCGCTGTCAATGAAGGGAATCGCCGAGAGATCCAGCGCGAAGCGCCCGAGGCTCGTCCGCAGCGAATCCTCAAGGCGCGAGGAGAAGCCCGGCGCATCGGCCGCCAGCAGCGGACCGACCGGCCGGAGCACCGTCACTGCGCCATGTCGTTGTTCGCGGATCTCCATCGCTCATCACGCCGCCCTGGCCGTCACCGGAATCGTCATGGTGAAGGTGCTGCCGCGGTTCACTTCCGAATCGACCGTAATGTCTCCGCCGTGCAGGCGCGCCACGTCGCGCGCCAGCGCAAGTCCCAGCCCCGTCCCCGTCACGGTTGCGATGCGCTCGTCCTTGGCCCGGTAGAACTTCTGGAAGATCCGCTCCCGTTCCTCGGCCGCGATCCCCAGACCCGTGTCGCTCACCCGCACCGAGAACGCGTCTTCGCGGTCCTCCGCCGTCACCACCACCTGCCCGCCGGCCGGGGTGTACTTCAGGGCATTGGCGATCAGGTTGTGCAGGCACAGTGCGATTTTGTCCCGGTCCCCGCGCAGCACCGGCAGCTTCGGGGGCAGATCGAAGGCCAGCGTGATCCTCGCCTCCGCCGCCTGCGCCTGGTAGTCGTTCTCGAGTTCGGCCAGAAGCTGATCGAGCCGCACATCGTCCACGTGCATCTTCAGGCTGCCCGCCTCGATCTCGGCAACCGAAAGCATGTCGCCCACCATGCGCTCCAGCCGGCGCGATTCCTGGCTGATCACGTTCAGCGAACGCTCCTGCTCCGCGGCGTCCGCTTCCCCTTCCAGCAGCATTTCCAAGTACAACCGGATGTTCGTCAGCGGTGTCCGCAGTTCGTGCGTCGCCTGCGCGACGAATGCGTCCCGGGCGGCGTCCGCCGCGCGCTGCTGCGTGACGTCTTCGACAATCACCATGACGGCCTCGCCGTCGTCATGCCCCATCCGCATCGCCGTGAACCGGACGACGCTTCGGTTGTCTCCCAGGCAGCGCTCGCCCTCACAGGTCACACGCCGGCGGCTGCCGCCCGTCAGCACTGTTTCGATCTGGTCGCACACCGCCTCATCCCCCAGCACTTCCGGAAGCGGACGCGACACCACTTCCTCGCGCGAAACCCCGAGCAGCATCGCGGCGGCCCCGTTGGCATACTGGACGCTTCCGGCGCTGTCCAGCAGCAGCAGGCCACTGGGCAGTGTGTCGCAGGCGCGCTGCGCGAGCGAGTCGCCCGCCCCGGCGCCGCTGACCTGCAGGGAAAGCTCGTTGAGCAGTTCCTCGCGCAGGCACTCTCGATCCGCCAGCAGTGAGTTCCACGCTTCCGCCGCCGCGCCCCATTGATCGCTGACGCCCAGCGCTGCGCTGCACCGCTCGCCCGCCGCCGCGGCGTTCAGAGCCTCGGCAATGTGCCGCAGTGGCCGCGCAAGCCGCGACGCCCGCACGAACAGCCAGCCGCAAACGGCCAGAAGTGCGGCCGCCGCGCCCCCCGGCAGGGCCATCTCATCGACAGCAAACCAGTGATTCAAATCGGGCATGGCGACGGTGATCAGCACATCGCCGCGCTGCGGGACCGACACGCGCTGCGTGACCAGCCCGGCCCGCGGCGGGGCGCCGCCCGTCGCCGGAAGCGTTGTCCACGTCTGCGGAATCTCCTGAGCGCTGGCTTGTCGGCCGCGGAGATCAAAGAGCACCTGCCCGTCGGCGAGTTCAACCGTGGCCTCTTCAGCGCCGAGTCGCCGCGCCAGTGCGGCCGCATCCTGCCCCAGTCGCTGGAGATTGCCGTCTTCGACGGTCCGTGTGGCCAGCATGCCCAGCGCAGCGGCCGCGGCTTCTGCCTCGGCCGTGGCGGCCCGGCCGGCCATGTCAGCGGCCGAAACCTGCTGCCACACGGCGCTGGCGAGGATGGCGCCCGCCCCGGCGAGCGTGATGCCGGCCAAACAGGCCGTCAATCCGGCTCCCCTGGCAGACCCGTGCCCCGCGCGAGTTGGGTGTGTTCCCTTTTCTTTCATGGCCGATTCGCCGTTGCCGCCGCGAAAACTCGGCGGCAACGGCACTATCGGCCATTCACGGACTCGGATGCAGCCCGGCGGCGGGGAGCCTGCCGGTTCCGTGCCTCGTTATCGGTCCTGCGGCTCAGCCGGCCTGCTTCGCCTCGGCAAACAGTTCAGCAACCCGCGGCCAGTTCACCACACTCATGAACGCGTCCACGTACTTGCCCCGCTCGTTCTGATACTTCAGGTAGTAGGCGTGCTCCCAGACATCCACGCCCATCAACGGCGCCACGCCCCAGATCGTCAGGTCCTGGTGCTTCTCCGCTTGCATCACCATCAGCTTGTCGGCCATCGGGTGATACACGAGCATGCCCCAGCCGGACCCTTCGACGGCGTTGGAGGCCGCCTTGAACTGCGAGGCGAAACTGTCGAATGAGCCGAAGTCCTTCTCGATCTGCTGGCTGAGATTGCTGTCCTCAGGCTGGCCGCCCCCGCCCTGGTCCGGCGGCGCCATCACCTGCCAGAACAGTGTGTGATTGGCGTGCCCCGAGCCGTGGAAGGCCAGTTCGCGCATCCAGTGCTTCGTGAGCTTTTCGTCGCCCTGGCCGGAACGGATCTTCTCGAGTTCCTTCAGTGCTGTGTTCAGGCCTCGCACGTATCCGGCGTGGTGCTTGTCGTGGTGAAGCTTCATCGTCTGGGCGTCGATTGCCGGCTCCAGCGCCTCGGCCGGGTAGGGGAGCGGAGGCAGCACGTACTCGCCCTTGGCGGCGTCCCACCCCGCGCTGAGGTACCCGCCCGCCTGCCGGCCGCGGCCGGCTTGGCCGGCTCGGCCGCCTCCTTCTTGCATGGCCCCCGCAGCGCCCGCGCTCATGGCGACCGCGCCTGCGCCCATCATCCCCAGCAGGGAACGCCGATCGATTGCTTCGTGCATGTTGCCTCCTTTTTGTCAGTACGAATTCTGGCGGCCTTCAATCGCGGCGAGCAGGCATCCGGCCGCCAGAATCATCAGATCATCCAGCGTCTCATGCTCGCCGTGGATTGCGACACCGAGCCTGTAGATGAACGGGTTGAAGTGCGTGCGGAACGTGGCCAGCGGACGTCCATCGTCCAGGGTGAGCGTGAACTTCTGCGGCATGAACATCGCGGCCGCATCCACGACACGGCGTACAAGCGCGCGCATCGCCGAGTCTTCCTGAATCTTGCCCACCTGTTGACCGTTCTCGTCAAAGACAAGCCACTCATCGCGCACCATGGACTTGAGCCCCTGCCGCTTGAGCGCGCCCATGGGCGATCCCTGCGGATCGATAACCTGGTATGTCCCGGCGATGTCCAGAATGCTCTGCGTGGTGATGCGGAACAACTCGGTTGAGAGCGAATCGTCCGTGTAAACACGGAGATCCTCTTTGAGGCGGAAAGCCTTCTGCTTGCAGTAGCCGATGACTTGTCCCTGGTGGTCGTACACGTGAAACCCCGCCCCGAAGATCTTGAAGACCTGCCGCCTGATGGTGTACCGCTCGTTGCCTTCCGCCATAAACCTGCTCCGGGGGGTGAAACGGATCGCCCCCCTCGCGAGGCATGATACCCGAATGGCTTACACGCAAAACGAAAGCGGGCGCACCGCGTGGTGCGCCCGCTCTGGGTCTTTCAAATGGGAATCTCTGCTCAGGCGGTCTGGCCGACCTGCCAGCGCTGGAAGCTCAGCAGCTTGCCGCCGCCGACGATGTCCTTGACCTTCTTCGAGGGGTCGATGACGAACGGCTGCTCGACGAGGGCGACCTCCTCGTAGAACTTGCGCATGCCGCCCTCGACGATCTTCTCAGCGATCTCACGCGGCTTGCCGGACTCCATGGCCTGTTCCGTGCGGAAGCGCTTCTCCTTCTCGACGACCTCGGCAGGGATCTCGTCGGGTGAAACGCCCAGCGGCGTGGGATGAGCCGCGGCGATGTGCATGCAGACCTGGTTGAGTGTGTCACGGTTGACGTCGCCCTCGGCCTCCAGCAGCACGCCGGTCTTCCAGTCGTGATGCAGGTACGAGCCGACGGTCGCAGCGCTCATCTTGACGCCTCGCGCGTAGGAGATGTTCTCGCCCGTCGTGATCCGCAGGTCGTCGATGATCGCGATCATCTCTTCAGTGACCGTCACCGGGCCGGCATCGGCGTTAAGCGCGAGTTCCGCGATGCGCTGCGCGCCACTGCGGACCTTCTCACTCTTGGCCGTGAAGTCGGTTTCGCACCGGATCTCCACCATCGCGGCGGTCGTCAGATCTGAGGCCTTCGCGATGGCGATGCATCCCTCGCCTGCCGACCGCTCAGTCCGCCCCTCCATCTTCCCCTTGAGCCTCTTGCGCAGGTTCAGCTCTGCGGCCTCCATGTCGCCGTTCGCTTCCTGCAGGGCCCGCTTGCACTCCATCATCGAAAGGCCCGTCTTGTTCCGCAGGGCCATCACTTCCTTCGCGCTGATTTCCGCCATTGCAGGTCTCCGCGTGGCATCACCCAGTTCAGGCGATGCGGGCTTGGACGCCGTGCAAGCCGGCGCCTGGCCCGATGAGGTTTCTTAGAGCCGCGTGGCCGACGCGTTGCGCCGGCGCGGCTCCCGTGCTCGCATCGGATCAGCCGATCCGATTCCATCTATCGCGTGTTGCAGCCCGTAGAGGCCGCGGTCCTGAAGGAACTTCAGGAATGTCTCAGGACTTCTGACCGGCCGCTTCCGCCTCGGGGACGCGGGTCACGGGCGCATCGCCCAGGTTGCCTTCATCGTCGCCGCCGCGGGACTCGCCCTCTTCATCGGAGCGGAACTGAGCGCGGCGGCTGCGGCGCGGGCGTCCGGCCTGCTCAGCGGAATCCTCGCCTTCGGCCTTTTCAGAGGCGGCGGGGCGGGCCTGCTTGCCGTCGTTGATCGCCAGGCAGATCTCGCGGACCACCACGTCGATGGAGCGCATCGAGTCGTCGTTGCCGGGGATGGCGATGTCGGTCAGGGCCGGGTCGCCGTCGGTGTCGATCAGGCAGATGGTCGGAATGCCGAGCTTGCGGGCTTCCTTCAGCGCCGTGGACTCGCGGCCGACGTCGATGACAACGAGCGCGCCCGGCAGCTTGTGCATGTTGCGGATGCCCTCGAGGTTGCGCTTGATCTTGCGCATCTCGCGGCGGAGCTGGCTCTCCATCTTCTTGGAGTAGGACTGGAAGTTGTCCTGCGCCTCGATCGCCTCCAGTTCCTCCAGCCGCTTGAGCCGGGAGCGGATCGTCCGGAAGTTCGTGAGTGTGCCGCCGAGCCAGCGCTCCGTGACGTAGTGCATCTTCACGTCCGCCACGCGCTGCTCGATCACTGAGCGAGCCTGCCGCTTCGTGCCGACGAAGCAGATGTCCTTGCCGCCGGCGACCGTTTCGCGGACGAACTTCTTGGCAAGCAGGAGACCCTTGACGGTCTCCTTGATGTCGATGATGTGAATGCCGTTGCGCTTGCCGTAGATGTACGGGGCCATCTTCGGGTTCCAGCCGCTGGAGCGCTGGCCGAAGTGAATGCCGGCTTCGACGAGATCCTTGACGAGTGAACTGGCCATGTGGGCACCAAACCTTTCAACAGCGACACCGGCGGAAACCCGGATCGGAAGGCACGGGGCACCGCAGCCCGCACCAGTGGCCCCGCCCAAGGGCGCTTCATAAACCGGGAGGATGACCACGCCCCCGCGCCGTGCACAACGACGGCGGCCCCCCCGGACCATCCTCATTTGTACCTGGACGCCTCGCCCGCGAACTGACGCGAGCCCCGGCGCTCGGCCGCCGATCCACGGCCGAACGGGTGAGTATAACAAGCCCGATCCGCTCGGCAAGCTGGGCCCCGGCCTCAATCCGGGGGTAGGCGGAGTTGGCGGCGCTTTCGGAATCGCCCAAAGTGGGGGGGGGGTGAAAGCCGCCGCGGCCGTGAGTGGCCCCGGCGGCGCTGCCCCGGCAAGGGGGCGTGAAGGAGCGGCTCATCAGGTGGGGTCAGTCGTTCCACTCATCGATGGTCGCGGACGAGGGGGAGGCATTAACCCGGCTGTAGGGGCGCAGGTAGATGTTGGCTCGGGTGGCGATTTCGTTGGCGCCGCCCGAGCCCGAAGCTTCATTGATCTCGTCCAGAAAGAGGTTGTCGGGGCGGGTCCGGCCGGAACCACTTTGCTGGTACGTGAGGCCGTGCGGGTAGGGCGTGGTCTCGAAGGTGACGTGGCCGTCGTTGTAGCCGATGTTGCCCTCCCAGCTCTTCCTGGGGCCGTGAATGAGGAGGGTGTAAGAGGTTTCACCGGTTTCGCCGGGGGCGAGCTGCCATTGGCCGGTGGCCGAGGCGTTCGTGAGGAGGTAGACCGGGCCGCGGTTTCCGAAGACGGCTTCGGTGGTGGAGAAGGTGTTGGACCACAGCTTGCGGCGTTTCCCGAAGGGGGGGATGTGGGCATAGGAGTTGTTGCTGATCCCGGGTGTGTGCTTCGTGTCGCCGGTGTCTTCCGGGGTGCCGGCGAAGCCGGGATCCCAGAAGGCCCGGGCGGGATCGGGCGCGAAGTTGGGCTGGTCGAACTGATAGGTGCGGAGGATGGCGACCTGGCTGCCGTTGGCCTCGGCGGGGCTTACGGCCAGCTCGGTGCTGATCGCGCCCGAGGCAATGAGGATGGAGAGGATGTTGCCGGTGGTGTCCTTGGTCGATCCGGCGAGGGAGGAGGAGGCGTCGCCCGGGTCGAGGCGGCTGGGGAGGGGGTAGTTGTCCTCGCTGGCCAGGGCGTGGGCAACCATCGCCTGGATGACGTTGCGGACCTGCGTGCCGTCCTTGATGCGCCGCGCGGCGTCGCGCGCTGCGCCGAGGGCGGGGAGCAGGATGCTGATGAGAAGGGCGATGATCGCGATGACGACGAGGAGTTCGATGAGCGTGAATGCGCCCTGGTCGAGAGAACGTGAGGTGTGCAACTGGGTTTTATTGACTCGCATGGGAGTCTCCTGTCTTGAATGTGTGCGCGGGGATCGCGCCCTGGTGGACGCGCCCGCCCTTGAGACCGCGATGGAGCGTGGGCGGGAGCCGCAACCGTTCGACACCGCTTCGCGTTGCGTGCGCGGAGACCGCGCCAGCGCGGCGAAGCACGCTGTTTGCTCCGGATCCCTCGTTGTCTGCTTTGCGGCGTGATCGCGCACCGGTGTGAGCGGTTGCGCTAACTCGCGTCCGCGCAGCACAACGCCGCGGGAAGGAGCGTCAGGATGTCGGCGGGGATTGTGAGGACTCGTCGCTCGATGAGCCGGCGGTGGTGATCACCGCCATGACGACGAAAGGTACAGATCCGAGTTCGCACAACGCCGCCAAGAGCCATGGACACGCGCGTGTCGTTCGAGATGTCTCCCCTTCCCCCTGTAGATTCTTCGGCATGGCGATGAGAGCGGTTGCAGGAAACCTGGAATGACGCACCGGGGCCGCGAGGCCCCGGCGCGCCGGGTGGATGCGCACGACGCTTCCGTGATGGGAACTCGAGGTGTCGGCCATTGCCCGGGCCGGCGGGAGCGGATCAGGTGAGTCGATCGGCTTGCTTTGCAGATCTGCATTGGACGCGTCCATTTGTTGTCCAAACCTTGGTCCGGACGGTTAAGGGGTTTTCGGAGTTGGTCAGGAACGATGGAAGGCCTTCCGTAATTGGCTGCGCGGTACGGCTCGGGCGCGCAGATGGCGCCGTTTTGACGCGTGCGTTCGGCGCATGTGGTGCGGAGTACTTGAGTTACGATTTTTGAAATTTTTCGATTCGCCGGGTGTGCAAGCGACAGGTCTGCGCGCGCAAAGCATGCCGCAATTGGCGCGGGATCAACGATTGTCACGAACTCCTGCGCGCCCGCACCGCTGCGCCGCGGAGTACCGCGGCGAGCGGTGGCACCCGAACGTTCACCGCGTTCGACCAAACTGCCCTCGGGCGGACGTGGCGGCGGAATCGAATCCATTCGATCTCACGCTCGACCACCTCCGGTAAACTCGACCGTCGACCGGATCGAGGTTCGGTCAGGTTCTTCCGTGCGCGCGGGTCGCACCGAGGTTGGGTACAACCTCGGTGGCACGACGTCGGCTGATCCTGGCTGCCATTCTGCCAGCTCCAAGGGATTACAGATTCGCCACCGACCCGGAACCTGGAAGAGATAAGAGCTTTGTCTCGGATTGGCTTGCCACGGCCTACACGACGGGGTACGTTGACTCCACGAGCGAGAGAGAGCCCAGGAGGACCGCGTCATGTCCCACGAGTTTTCAGAGGTGTGCGCCAGGGTTTCTCCTGGCGCGGGAGACCAGCCAGGACGATTGCGGAGCGCTGCCGCGGCGATCGTGTTATCGGTCTGTGGTGCTTGCGGGGTGCTTGTGGCGCCGGTGGGGGCGGGGATCGACCCGGTGTCCGGGATTGACTTCGTTCACATCACCGACCCCGGCAACGTCCCGTGGCCAGGCAACGGCACCCCGGGTGACCGCGCCGTCGGCCGCGGCAGCGTCGGCTACACCTATCACATCGGCCGCCTCGAGGTCACGACAGCCCAGTGGGTCGAGTTCTTCAACGCCGCGTTCGACCGCCCGGACCCGCTGCCGTGGATCGTGGCTCCCGATTTCTGGGGGGCGACAAGCGCGACGCCCACTACTCCAGGCGCGCAGCGATGGGCGGTTCCTGCCGGGAACGAGAACCGGCCTGTGGGCGACATCTCGTGGCGGATGGCGGCGATGTACTGCAACTGGCTGCATAACGGCAAGTCGAGCGATCGCGCGGCGTTCATGGACGGGGCGTACGACGTGAGCACCTTTGGAACACCCGCCGGGCAGGCTGGGTTCTCGGATCAGCCTACGCACCACCCCGACGCCCGCTACTGGATTCCGACCTGGGACGAGTGGCTGAAGGCGGCGCACTACGACCCGAACAAGAACGGGCCGGGACAGGGGGGATGGTGGGAGTACTCGATACGCAGCGATGCGCCACCAGTCGGTGCGCCACCCGGTCTTGGGGACGCGAACTTCGGCTGGCGCGCCAGCGACTACCCCGGCCAGAGCCCGTTCAGTGTCCCGCTCGGGGCGTATCCCGACGTGCAGAGCCCGTGGGGGCTGCTGGATGTTGCGGGGGGGACCAGCGAGTGGACTGAGGAGATCATAGAGATCAATACTGGATTCAGATTTCGAGCTTACGAAGGAAGCCGCTGGGGGTCTTCGCCAGGCCTAGTAGTAGGCGACACGATCATGTGGCCGACCGGTGCTGACTTTCCGAACATCCCCATTCTGAATTACGGGCTGAGAATCGCTTCCAGTGTGCCGACTCCTGGAGCGATGACAGGATTCATGATCCTTGCAGCCGCTTCCTGTCGGAGGAGACACAGTACGACTCAGTAGGACTTGACGCAGTACACGATGCCCGCGGGGACAAGATTGTGCCGGGCATCGCGCCCCAGTCCCACAGACAATCGGCTGGCTCCTGATTGCTTCTCCGCCGACGCGGCCACGGAGGAGACGCGATGTCGTTCGGTCCACGTGCCGCGACGATCCGCCGTCCATCGACGTCTTCGACCTGCTCGCGTATCTGGACTGCTGGTTCTCCACCGATCCCTGTCAGTAACCGGCCTTGAGTTTGCGTGCACAAGTGAGGCCCGCGCCGGCAGTCGGCGCGGGCTTTTTGTTTGTGGCTCGTCCGGGCGTCGCGGCGGCGGGTGAAACCCTACCCTTCTGCCCGTGAAGGACCCCCGCGATACACCGGCGATGCGGCAGTTCTACCGCTTCAAGCGGCAGCACCCGGATTGCATTCTGCTGTTTCGGATGGGGGACTTTTATGAGTCGTTTGACGACGATGCGGTGGCGCTGTCGCGGACGCTGGGGTTGACGCTGACGGAGCGGACGGCGGGGGTGCCGATGGCGGGGATGCCGCACCATCAGCTTGAGAACTACCTGCGGCGGATGATTGAGGCGGGGTTTCGGGTGGCGGTGGCGGACCAGATTCAGGATCCCAAGGACGCCAAGGGGGTGGTGGAGCGTGCGGTGACGCGGGTGGTGACGCCGGGGACGCTGGTGGATGAGGGGCTGCTGACGGACGATGCGGTGAGCACGCTGGCGGCGGTGTGCTTTCTGGATGCGGGGGATGAGCCGGAGGGGCGGGTGGCGGTGGCGACGGCGGACCTGTCGACGGGGCGTTTTCTGGTGTTTGACTGCCGCGGCGGGGGGCTTGTGGATGAGCTGGCGCGGCGGTCGGTCACCGAGGTCTTGTACGCGGAGACGGCGGATGGTTCGCCGCCGGCGCGCATCAAGCGCGTGATCGAGGCGCTCGGGGTGAGCGGGGCGGGCCAGCCGGCGTGGTACTTCCGCAAGGCGGAGGCGACCGAAGCGCTGCGGGGGCTGTACGGCGTTGCGACGCTGGAGGGGTTTGGGCTTTCGGATGACGATCCGGCGTTGAGCGCGGCGGGGGCGCTGGTGCGCTACCTGCAACTGACGCAGACGGCGGGCGGAGAGAACCTGGAGAAGCACGGCTTTCGCGCGCCGACGCTGGCGCATTTGTCGCCGCCGATGCGCGAGGAGACGGCGGGGGAGTGCCTGGTGGATGCGACGTCGCTGCGTTCACTGGAGGTGGTGCGCACGATGCGCACGGGGGAGATGGACGGCTCGCTGCTCGGCATCTTCACGGGCAACGGCCGCGGCGGGGCGCGGACGCCGATGGGCAAGCGGCTGTTGCGGGAGTGGCTGTGCCGTCCGTTGTCGGATCTGGAGCGGATCCGCGCGCGGCATCGGGCCGTGGCGACGTTTGTGGAGGGGCGGGCCACGGCCGAGGCGCTCGGGGAGCACCTGTGCAAGGTGCAGGATGTGGCGCGGATTGGGGGGCGTGTGGCGCTGCGGCGGGCGTCGCCGCGTGACCTGGTGGCGCTGGGGCGGTCGCTGGGGCAGGTTCGCGAGATCGCCGCGGCGGTGGAGGGCGCGCCGGCGCTGGCGGCGCAGCGCGAGGTGGTGGCGGCGTTGATCGAGGCGCTCTCGCCGCTGGCGGCGCGGATCGTGGAGACGTGCGTCGAAGCGCCGCCGGGGCACCTGCGCGAAGGCGGGCTCGTTCGCGACGGCGTGGATGCGGAACTGGACGAGTGCCGGCTATTGAAGCGCGATGCGTCGAGCTGGCTGGCGACGTATCAGAAGGAACTGATCGAGGCGCACGATCTTCCGTCCTTGAAGGTGGGGTACAACAAGGTCTTCGGGTATTACATCGAGCTGCCCGCCGCGCAGGCGCGGCGTGCGCCGGATGCGTTCAGCCGCAAACAGACGCTCAAGAACGCCGAGCGCTACATCACGCCGGCGCTGAAGGAGTTTGAGGAGAAGGTCACGACGGCCGATGCGCGGGCCGTCGAGCGCGAGCAGTTGATCTTCAACGACCTGTGCGACGCCGCGGCGGCGAAGCTGGGGGCGATCACGCGGTTTGCGGATGCGGTGGCGGAGCTGGATGTGCTGCTGGCCTTTGCCGACAAGGCGGCGCATCGCGCGGGGCGCGGCGGGTGGATCCGGCCGGCGATGGTCGAAGCGCCCGCGCTCTTCATCCTGCAGGGGCGGCACCCGGTGCTGGATGAGCGGCTCGAGGAAGGGTTCGTGCCGAACGATTTGACGCTCGGCTGCTGCGCGGACGATGCGGCGGCGCTGGCGGTGACCGCGGCGGCGGAGCCGAACGCAGCGCACGAGCTCAAGGACGGCGCGGGGCCGTCGCTGGCGCTGATCACCGGCCCGAACATGGCGGGCAAGTCGACGTACATCCGGCAGAACGCGCTGCTGGTGCTGCTGGCGCACGCGGGTTCGTTCATCCCGGCGGAGCGCGCCGTGATCGGTTTGACCGATCGGCTGTTCACGCGCGTCGGCGCGGACGATGCCCTGCACGCGGGTCAGTCGACCTTCATGGTCGAGATGACGGAGACGGCGCGCATTCTCAATCACGCGACGGAGCGCTCGCTCGTGATTCTCGACGAGATCGGGCGGGGCACTTCGACGCTGGACGGGCTGTCGCTGGCGTGGGCGATCGCCGAGCACCTGGCGGGGGCGGGCGGTG
>CAYWRO010000024.1:0-49205 GCA_964460345.1 uncultured Phycisphaeraceae bacterium
AAACCACCCGCCACCAAAACCCCCGCCGCCGAAACACCCCGATGCGATGATCGACTCAGCATAACCAGCCCATCCTTTCTTTCCCGAAGGTGTATAGGGAATGCAACGCGCCCACTTCCACCCACGCCGGCCCCAATCCAAAAGCAGAAGGGCTCCGCCTACGGCCCGGCGGAGCCCTTCCGGAACAGATGTCATGTTGTCGCACGCGGGTAAGCCTCCTGCTCACGCGGCTTGTGTGTCCGCCGGGCCGGAGCGGAAGGCGGCGGCGATCGCCGCATCCACCGTGCCGAAGTTGACGGTCGCCTGCGGCGCGGTGGCGCTTCGCTTGTCGAAGCGCGCGCCCCAGACCTGGTACTGGATGACGTTGGTGTTGCGCGGCACGGCCAGGTCGGTCCATGTCTTGGCCGCGACCGGCTCCATCCGGACCCACGGCCCGCCGTCAACGCTGCGCTCGATGATGAAGAACTGCCCCTGCGCCGTTGTCCCCTTCCACTTCAGGATGATGTGGCCGTTCGCCGTCGGATCGGCAAGGAGATTGGTGGGAGGGGTGGGGGGCCCGGCGGGCTTGGGGGGCGCCGGCGGGGAGAGCTGGGCAATCGAGTAGACGTTCTCGTCGCCGGTGAACTCCGCGTAGGCGCGGATGGTCGCGACGACGCTGCTGCCGAGCGGGCGCAGCTTCTCGGCCTTGATGTTCAGTTCATCCGTGGCCAGTTTCGAGGCGTTGCGCGCCGACGATGCCGCACCCAGCGCCAGCACCGCGGCGTCAACCGCCTCCTTGAAAGGTTCGAGCGCCACCGGATCCAACCCCAGCGCCGCAGCGTTGGTGTCCCAGATCGGCTGGTGCTCCTTGTAAAACGCAATGAGTGCGTCACGACCGCTGGGGATTTTTGTATCTCCCATGGTAAAGATCCTCGCGGACGGCCGAGCCGGATCCGGGAGACGAGCGTCGCCTCCATCCGTCCGGTTTGTACCGTCCGAAAGTGTGGATCGACTGACTGGCGGTGCGGCTTAAGCAGTGTGTAAGTTTTTTTTCGCCTGTGCGGCCCGCACCGTCGCCGGCCGGTCGCGATCGCCCCCCGATCGAGGGGCTCCCACCCCCGCTGAGAGCGCGCCAGGGCCGGTGAACGTCAGATAACGCTCGTGTTGCGCGATTTATACGGCCGTATAAATCGCGCGCACGGCCGTAGAAATCATTTGTACGGCCGTAAAAATTGCGCGCACGGCCGTAGAAATGGCGCGCGCGGCCGTAGAAATCATTTGTACGGCCGCAAAAGTCGCGCGCACGGCCGTAGAAACGGCGCGCACGGCCGCAAAAGTGATGCGAACGGCCGCACAACCGGCGCGCACGACCACGACAAACACACGCGCAGCCATGGACCGCCGGCTTCCAGCCGGCCCGGACACCAGGCGCGCCCATTGCGCGGGCGGAGGAGCCTGGCTGGAAGTGAGGGGGGCGCGGCGCGCGTTTGTCAGAGCCGGCGAGCGGAAGCTCGCGGGCCAGTCCCGCAGCGCCCCGGTCGGATCGCATCGGACTCGTGATCGCGATGACACCACCGCCGCGACGGGATTCCATCGATCGCCAACGCCCGCCAGTGCGCATGCCCGCGCGGAGTACCGCGTGGGCATGCCACCCGCTCCGCGCGCTCGCGCGGAGTACCGTGCGGGCATGCCACCCGCTCCGCGCGCTCGCGCGGAGTGCCGCGTGCGAGGGGGTGGGGGGCGAGGGGGGCCACCCGTCCTGAATCTGACCGGGGCGCTGCGGGACCGGTTCCGCGAGCTTCCGCTCGCCGGCTCTGATTTGCTGCAGGTTCAGCGCCCCACCGCGGGATCCGGTTCGTTGACTGAACCTGCCGCCCCCAGCATGGCGAAGGGCCTGAACTTTTCGGTCTCCGATTCTTCTTCGCGCCACAGCAGTGCCCGGTGGACGCCGAGTGTGCTGGCGCGGGGGGCGTCGATCAGTTCGATGGAGTCGGAGGCGCTCATCTGGAAGAGGACGCGTGCGCCGAACTGCTTGACCGCCTGGCGGTCGAGCGCGCGGTTGAGGTTCTGCACGGTGTCGCACCACGCGACGGTGTGAAGGCCGTACGCGGGGCCCTCGGTGAGCAGGTCGGCGAGCATGCGGTCGGCCCGGGGCTTCTCATCGTCGCCCATCGAGAAACCGAAGTCGTCGCTGCGGCGGAGGTCGCGCAGGTGGTGCAAACCGGCGAGCAGGAGGAAAACCGGCGGCGGCGGGCCATCGTCCGGCGCGATGCCCGCCTGGCGCTCGGCCAGTTCCGTCTTGAGCCGCGCCAACTCCTCAACAAGTCGGCCGGGCTCGAGGCGGCGCACATCCGGCGAGGCGGTCGCCGCGGCGGCCCACGCCTGCGGATCCTGAGCAGGGTCGGCGTCGATGAGCAGGAACTCGGCGCGCGGCGTCTGGGCGGCGATCGAAGCGACGGCGGCGGTGATCATCGCGGCGACGGCGTCGCGCTGCTGACCGACGAGGAGAAGATTGCTCGCGGTGCGGCGCGCGAAGTCCACGTGCGTGGCTTCGCGGATCGCGACGGGCTCGCCGATCCAGGCGCGCAGGGCGGCGCCGGGCCCGACGCCGATCTTGCGCTCAAGGCGCTGCGTCCGCACGAAGGCGGGGTTCGCTTCGAGCCGCGCCGGGGCGTTGCCCTCGAAGACGACCGTGCGGTACGCATCGCCGAGCCCGGCAGCGCGCTGCGACACGCGGTTGAGATTGGCTTCGCGCGTCGCATCGGGAAGCCACGCGACCTGGAAGGGGTTGTTGCCCTCGATCAGGCCGCTGGCGTCGTTGTAAATGCCCTCGCCGGGCCGCGCCAGGAGACGCGCGGCGGCGTTGTCCTCGCTGAGGATCAGGTACGAGTCCGCCTCGCTGCACTGCAGCGCGATGCGCACGCCCATCTGCCCCATCGTGGTGCGGGCGAGGGAATACGCGCCGCCGAGTGTCTGCGAGCCGAGCAGCACATGGATGCCGAAGGCGCGGCCCTGGCGGACGAGGCGGTCCAGCAGCAGGGCCGACTCCTGCGCAACCTTGTCATCCTCGATGAACAGCTCCTGAAACTCGTCGATGATCAGCAGCGTCCGCGGCAGGCGCTCATCCGGGCGCACGCGGCGGAAGCCGGCGAGGTCGTTCACGCCCAGGGAGCGGAACAGATCGCCGCGGCGCTTGAGTTCGGCGTCGACTTCCTGCAGCACGGAAAGACCGAACTCGCGATCAGACTCGATGGCGATCGCCCGCGCGTGCGGGAGGTGGTGCATGGCGTACGTCTTGAACTCAACGCCCTTCTTGAAGTCGACGAGATAGAAGTCGACCTGGTCGGGGGAGTACCACAGCGCCAGGTTGGTGATCAGCACGTGCAGCAGCGTGGACTTGCCGCTGCCGGTCTTGCCGGCGATGAGCACGTGCTGGAGCGTGCCGCGGCCGAGGGCGAGGTTCTGCAGCTTCGTCGCGCCCGCGCGCCCGACGGGGACGACAAGCTCCTGCGTGGAATCGGCGGTCCACTCCTTGCCCGGCTCCGGCGCGATCAGGCCGAAGGGCACCTCGACGCGAGAGCCCTCCTTTGACATCCGGCCGACGCGGCGGAGGGCGTCCGTGAGGAACTCCTCCGGCGGGGCTTCCTCGATCGTGAGGTCGAAGGGCTCGAAGTCGGCGTCCTTCCAGACGAAGTCGCCGGTGTCGCGGCCGCCGCGGCGGACGAGACGGTTGGGGAGCTGGTTCAGTTCCGGGCGGCGGAT
Source organism: uncultured Phycisphaeraceae bacterium (assembly GCA_964460345.1). Taxonomy (GTDB): domain Bacteria; phylum Planctomycetota; class Phycisphaerae; order Phycisphaerales; family UBA1924; genus CAYWRO01. Next base: position 3,742 of record CAYWRO010000024.1, read on the forward strand.
TCCCGCGGGCAGTCGCGCGGCGGGGTCCGTGAGCATGACGACGTACACGCCGCAGCGCGCGCCGGAAGCGATGATGCTGAGGAGCCGCTTGGCGGCGGCGTCGGTGAAGTTCGTCGGGAAGTCGGCGATGACGAGGAAGCGGTACGGCTCGGCGACTTCGCCGGCCCGCTCGTTGTACTCGGCAATGGTGGAGAACTCATTGCGCAGGTACTTCTGGATGACGTTCTCCATGTGCTCGGTCAGGTCGGCCAGCCGCTGCTCGATGTGGCGCGACTCCGTCCAGATGCGGCCGCCGACCATGGCCTCGTCGTAGTCGGCCAGATGCATGAAGCCGGCGAAGCTCTCGCCGAGGCCGACCGGATCGACGATCGTGAAGCGCACTTTGCCCGGGGGAAAGGTGGTGAGAATGCGCAGCATCACCGCCTGCATCATGGAAAGGGCCGCGTCGCGTCCGTCCGGCCCGCTCTCGATCAGCACGGACCCCGCCGCGGGGAAATCGAGCACGGCGGGCAGCGCGATCTCGGCGGCCGCAGCGGCGTCGCCCTCGGCTGCCGGTGACGACGGGATGGGAGCGAAGTCCTCATGCTGCGGCGCGCCGCCCTTGAGCTTCGCGACATCAACGATCATCCGGCCGAAGCGCACGGCGGGAGGCGCAAGTGTGGGGCCGTCCCAGTCATCCCACTCGGGCGAGCCCCAGGCGGGAAAGAGCTTCGCCTGCTGCGCGTTGACATGCGCAAGCATGGCATTCAGGCGCATCATGCCGTCGTTCCAGTCGCGAACGAGGGTGCGCCAGGCCGCATCACAGCGCGCGCCGAGGGTGCTGGAGGCGCGCTCGTGCTCCTGCTCGGCTTCGGCGATCGCCGTGGCGGCGGCACTGCGGGCGGCATCGGCTTCGGCGTCGAGGGCGGCCGTCAGTTCGGTCGTGCGCCGGTTGCGCTGGTCTTCGATGGCTTCGAGGGCGGCGGCGCGCTTCTGGTCGACGCCGGTCGCGAACGCGGTCCGATCCGCACGGATCTGCTGCATCGCCGGTTCGAACTGCGCCTTGGCCTCGGCAATCTCGCGATCACGGGTCTCGCGCAGGGCCTGCTCGTCCGCGGCACGCACGTTCTGGGCGTGCTGGCGCGCCGCGGCGGCGGCGGATGCGGCGGTGTCCAGCGTGGACCGCAGCGAGGCGTAGACCCGCCATGTTCCGGCCCGGGCGGCGCGATAGAGAACGACGGTCAGGACGGTCACCAGGACGACCGAGAGTGCGGCGATGATCCACAGCAGTTGTGAGGCGGTAAAGCCGAGCAGCCACCACGCGATGAGCACAGGGGCCGCCATCGCCACGGGCACGAGAACGTACGGAAGTCCTTCCTGGAAGAGTCGCGGTGTTCCGAGGCGTCCAAGGCGTGTCAGGCTCTCTTCGGCCTGTTCCAGGGCGGCTTCCAACGTGGGGGCCGCCGCCTCGGAGGGCTCAACGCGCTCGCCGGTGGGAGCGTCGCGCTTGAAGAGCTTGCGCTGGCGGTACGAAGCGACGAGCGCATCGGCCTCGGCGCGGATGGCGTCGAGGCGGCGTTCCTTCTCCTTCAGGGCGACCAGTTCCTTTTCACAAGCCTCAGCGGGCTTGTGCTCGTTCGCCTCGTACATGGTCTCGGCGACCCAGACGGCCTCCTTCAGCCTTTTGGCTTCCTTCCTGAAAGGCTCGTCGAAGCGCTCCGCCATGTGCTTGCGCGCGGCTTCGGTCTGGCGGTTGATCTCATCCAGCCCGGCCTTCCGCTCGCGATCAATCTCCGCAAGCCCCTCGGCCCGGCGTCGCTCAATGTCGGTCAGCTTCGTTTCGCGTTCCTGTTCGAGCTCGGTGCGGCGGGCCTCGAGTTCGGCGGCGAGACGGTTGCCGCCCGTCTTCCGCTCGGTGGTAATGCGGGCCTCGAGATCGGCCCGGTAGGCGACGAGCGACTTGAGGTCGCCGACGAGTTTGCGGAGGTTCGCGGCGCTGACGGAGGGACCGGACTCGTGAAGCCAGGCGGCCGGGTTCACCTGCGCAGCCTCCCCATTGGTGGTGGTCGCACCGCCGGTCAATGCAGCGCCCTCCGATGGCTTCGTCCGGTTCGTCGCGGCCGCATCGTTCATTCGCATTCCCGCCGCGCCTTGTCCATGACGTCGCTGATTCGCTCCATCGCCGTGAGCGCAGCGCGGACGGCCGGCTCGAGCGGGGCCAGGTACTCCTGCTCGAACTCCGATGCCTTGATGTCCGACCAATGTTCGCGCACTTCACGCCAGTGTACGTTCAGTTCCTTGTGGGCGCTGGTCAGCAGGGTGCGACCGACGTTGATGCTCATGCAACCTCCAGAGTCTCGGATGCGCGGGAAGACGAGCGGCTCCGCGCGACCGGCGAGTTCGGCCTAATCCACGGTTTCCTCTTCGACGAGCCGTTCGCGATCCTCCGCATCGGCGATGAGTCGAATCTGCCCTTCCTTAAAGAGGATGATCCAGCCGCGGGGAAGCAGCAGGACGCCCGCATTTGCGCCCAGGCGCCGGGCCAGGGTGGCGGCGGGGACGCGGACGGGCTGGCGGACCGGCGCCTCGGCCGCGGCGAGGCCCACAACCCACTCGCCCTCAGGATGTTCCTGAGAGGCCCGGCGCAGCAGAAAGTACTCCCGTTGGGCCAGAGCGCCCTCTTCCACGACGATTGTGGCCCCGGCGGGAAGCGCCTGCAAGGCGACGCCCGGGATGCGGCCCATCAGGTCTGACGCATCGATGGGCTCCTGCGGGGCGGGAGCGCCGGTGACTGGGGGGGCGAGTGGGGGGGGCGTGCCGATCTGGCCGGCCCGGGTCCGCAAAGGCCACCATGCCGGTTTGGGGGAGGCCGCGGCCCCGGACCGTGACATGGAACTGCCCGCCGCGGGCAGGGAGGCCTCACCTGAGCGGGCCGCGGCGCCTGCGGGGCCGTCCGCGGCAGGCCCGGTGATGGCCAGGTAGGCCTCCAGGTTTTCGATCATGCGGCCGAGGCGGACCGCGGCCTCGGGCAACTCCGTGTGGACGGCCCCGGAAAGGCGCTCGACCGTGGCGTAGTAGCGGTCGGCCTCTTCCCGAAGTCGGCGCGACCAGGCCTTGACCGTTCGAGTGCGATCTTCGGCTTCGCGCAGGCGGACTCGGGCGGCGGTGAGTTCCTTCCGTTCCTCGGTCGCGCCGGGCGTGTCGCTGGTCGACCGGATCTCCCGGCGGAAGACGGCCGCGCGCGCCGTGGAGATGTCCTCGGTGCGGCTGGCGATCTCGCGTCGCCAGTGTGCGGACTGGGTGCTGTCCACCCAATCAAGGGTTCGACTGAGCTCGTTGTCAGCCTCGCCCAAGGCGCGTTCGGCGACCTCGCAGAAGCGCAGGAGGGCAGCGCGAAAGCGCTTCAGGGCGTCGACCGATCTGACGTTTGCGTGTGAGGCCATGCCGCGGAGCTGCTCCTGAGCATCAGCGCTGCCGCAGATATTCCTCGATGCGATCCGCCTTCCGACGCAGGAACGGGATGTGCTCGGAGGCGGAGTTCGAGAAGCGTGCCAGGACCTTGAGCGTTTGCTCAAACTCTTCGGCAAATTTGCGGTGTTCCTGGTCGCGCCAGGTCTCGCCGAGGGCGGAGAGGCGTCCGTGGAGCACATTAAGCTGGTGTTGGAGATCGCGGTTGAAGCGCTCCAGATCGTGCGCGAACCTGCGGACCTCGTCAGGATCGATAACCGCCTTGGCCATACACCCAGTGTACGTCAAAGGCGGGGGGGTGGATCCCCAGGGGATTCGCAGTGCAATGGCCCCGCCTGGATTCGAACCAGGGACCGAGCGATTATGAGTCGCCTGCTCTGACCGCTGAGCTACGGGGCCCTCCGGCCGATCCTAGCCCATTGGGGGGAGAAGCAGCAGGGGAATCCGCCGGTTGGACAGGGAACCCGCCGTCGGCGTTGCTTACCCTCTTGCAGATTGCAACAATTTTCGATACGCTCTGTATGCCAGTCGGGGGCCCGGTCGTTTGGCCCGTGCCCTCATTCACCATCTCAAGCGGGGTTCGACGTGCTGCAACTTGAAACACTTCAGGAGAGCCAGGACGGCACTCTGCCCCAGTCGCCCGGAGCAAAGGTCTACGTCGTTGACGATGACGATGCGATGCGCGATTCGCTGGAAGCGCTGTTCCACTCGGCAGGCATCGATGCGGTTGCCTATCCGACAGTGGAGGCTTTCCTGTCCCACTGGGACCCGGCGGAGTGCGCCTGCCTTGTGCTTGATGTGAAGATGCCCGGCAAGGGCGGCATGGCGCTGCAGGAGCACCTCCGCGCCAGCGGCTGGCACGTGCCGATCATCTTCGTCACCGGGTTCGGCGAGATCCCCATGGCGGTGAGGGCCATGCAGGCGGGCGCGCTCGACTTCCTGGAGAAGCCGGTCAACGAGGACCAACTCCTTCAGCGAGTCCGGGCCGCCATGCGCCACGCGGGCAACGGCAACGGCACGCTGCTCGGCATGCGGGCACGCATCGAGCGCCTCACGGATCGCGAGCGCGAAGTGCTCGACATGGTGCTCGCCGGCAACTCAACCCGTGAAATCGCGGATCAGTTCTTCCGGAGCGAGAAGACCATCGAGTTCCACCGCCGCAACATCATGAAGAAGCTCGGCGTTCAGAACGTGGTCGAGCTCGTGCGCGCGGTGACTGCGGCGTCCGTCGGGCCGTGAGCACGCGGCGTCCCGATCACGGGCACGCCGAGCCGGCACTGGCTGGGAACCAGCAGTCCAGGAAGAAGAGCAGGTCGAAGACATCGACGCCGATCACGCCGTCCAGGTCCGCCGCGGCGGAGAAGGCGAACCAGTCGTCGAGGTACGCCAGAAGGTCAAAGACATCCACGCCGGCGACGTTGTCTGTTTCGCAGACGCATGCCGGGGCCTGGCATGTATCCGGTACGCCGTCGTTGTCGGCGTCTGACTCGACGCCGGAAGCGATGTCGCACTCATCCGGCACGCCGTTTCCATTGCAATCCTCCCCTGCCAACACGAATGCGTAAACGCGGCCGGCGTTCTCATCAATCCCGTCGCTGAAGATCGCGCCGGCAACAGCCCGGCCCTGGCTGGCGGCAACGCTTGCGCCGAAGAAATCGTCCGCGGCGGCATCGCTGGCCATCAGCTTCGTGAACTCGGTCCAACTCCCTTCAGTGCGGGTGAAAGCGTACGCCGCGCCGGCCCGGTTCGCGGCTTCGTCCTCGCCGCGTGCGCCGATGATCGCAAGCTCGCCGCTCAGGGCCACCGCGCCGCCGAAGTTGTCGAGGGCCTGGCCGTCCCCGGCCGTGATGATCTGTTCCTCAAGCCATGCCGTCCCATCGTGGCGGAAAAGGTAAGCCGATCCGCTGTCCGCCTCGGCCCCATCCGCCGCCGGCGCACCGATCAGAACGGCATTCCCGCTCAGCGAGACGCTCTGGCCGAAGAAGCTGGTCGCGGCGGCGTCGCTTGCTACCAGCTTGGTAGTAAACGACCAGGTCGTGCCAGCGCGATCGAAGACGTACGCCGCTCCGGCATCCAACGCGGCGCCGTCATCAAGGTTGGCGCCGACGATGGTGGTTTCGCCGTCGATTGCCACGGACCAGCCGAACTGTGCACCGGCGGCCCCGTCCGGGGCAAGCAGCTTCTGCTGGAGCGTCCAGACGGGAGATTCGCCTGTGCGGTTGAAGACATAGGCGGACCCGGAGGCGGAGCCGGCGTCATCATCTCCGTACGCCCCGACGACGATCGCGTCGCCGCTGATCGCAACGGCGTGGCCGAAAAAGTCCTGACCGGCTCCGTCAGGGGCGCTCAGCGTCTGTCGATACTGCCAGGCCGCGCCGTCAAACTCGAAAACGACGGCGACGCCCGTTCCCGCAGCCGCCCCCATCGCGTTTGGCGCGCCGATGACAATCACACTCCCGTCGGTCGCCACGGACGTTCCGAGTGAGTCCAGTGACCCGCCGGCGCCCGTCAGGCGGCCTTCCTGGGCCCAGGCGGCTCCTGTGAGCCGGAAGACATACGCGGCGCCAGCGCCGCCTTCAGCGCCCGGTGAACCGACGACCATCAGGTCGCCACTGAGAGCCGTTGCAGCCCCGAACGAATCGAAGTTGACCGTTTCGAGACCTGAGATTTGGGCGGTCTCGCAGTGCCCTGCGGCCCACGATGTCACGGCCGCGACAATACCAACTGCAAGCCCGGTGACCCGACTGCGACGCATGGCGTTCCTTTCCGTCTCGGTGTGGGCCAAGTGTACCTCGCGCCGTGTCGATCGCCATGCAGCCGCGGCGGATGAAAGAGAAGATGGAGAAGCTGGAATGAGTGCGCCAGCCGGGTTCCCAAGTTGGTCCCATCAGCAGGCTGCAACGGCCTCGCGCACCGGCCGCGGCGGGTGACGGGTCCAGGTCTGCAGCAGGGTTGTGTCAAGGGAGACGTCCGCGGGACGCGAGGGCCACGGCCGGGCCTCCGCGTGTGTGGATGGTCGGATGAGCATCGGATCAAGCCCCGCGGCGGTAGCCAGGGAATACCCCAGGTCGTACCTGGACAGGCGGTCCGGCCCCCCGAGGTGCATTACGGGCGGAGGTCGGTCGGCGAGGCCGACTTCGACAATCAGCCGCGCGGCGTCGTCGACGTGGATGGGGCTGCGGAACTCATCGGTGAAGAGCCTTGGCGAGCCGCCGTCGCGAAGGGTGTGCAGGACCTGGTCAGAAGCCGACCGACGATCGGAAGTGCCGGGCCCAATGATCAGTCCGAGACGAAGGATGACGGCGGTTGGAAGCGCTCGCTGGACACCGATCTCCGCCTCAACCTTGGTCTTGCCATAGACGTTGACTGGCCCAAATGGGGCGGTTTCTGCATAACGGGAACCGCTTCCATCAAAAACCTGGTCTGTCGAAATCAAAACAAGGGAAGACCCTAGGTTGGCCGCCGACGCGGCAATCTGAACGCTTGCGGTCGTGTTGCAGGCGAGCGCGAGCTCGGGCTCACGCTCGCAGGCTGCGGTGTCTGCGATGGCCGCGGCGTGGATGATGATGTCCGGGCGTGCAATGTTCAGAACCACTGAAATAGCAGAGGTTTCCAGCAGATCGAGGTGAAGGTGCGATGTCGACTGCGGCGGCCGTGTGCGCCCGGCTGTCGTGATGAGTAACTGCGGAACTTGCTGAAGATGGGAGAGGATGCGGCGTCCGAGAAAGCCGGCGGCGCCGGTCAGCAGGAGCTTGCGCATGGCTCGTCCGATAAGCAAACGGCGCAGCCAGCCATCAACGGCGGGCATTTGCGCACCTTCATCTTGTCCCCCGTTGTGCGATCAGATAATCTGTAGGCGGCCGTGAGAACCGGGGGTTGGCCGGTGTCAAACCGCGGGGACACGGCTTGCCAGGAGAAGGTGCCGGGAGAAGCCGTGAGCTTCTGATTCGGATTCTGTTGTGTGATTTGAGGAAGGTCGATGCGGATGGAAGCGCCACAATTGACAAGGCGCCCGCGCCCGGCCGCGCCCAGCGTGTCTGCTCGTGGCGGGCGGCGCTGGCACGTGCTCCATACACGCAGCCGTCAGGAGAAGGCGCTGGCGGAGGTGCTGTCGACGGCGGGGATTCCGCATTACCTTCCGCTGGTTCGAAGCGTTCGGTTCTACGGACATCGCAGACGGGTGACGGAGTCGCCGTTGTTCCCGGGGTACGTGTTCCTCAACGGGGAGGAAGAGGAGACGTGGTTCGCGATCGGCACGCGGCGTGTCGCCTGTGTCATCGACGTTCCGGACCAGGGCGAACTCGAGCGCGACCTGGCGAACGTGCGGCTGGCGCTTGGCGGGGGGAGGGTCGGCGAGGCGTTCGCGTACCTGCGTGAGGGACGGCCGGTGCGTGTGGTTCGGGGCCCTTTTGCGGGGTTGGAGGGGGTGGTCGATGAACGGCTCGGCGACGATCGGATCGTGCTGGGCGTGCGGGCGCTTGGTCAGGCCACGAGCCTTGAGATCGATGCGAGCCTGCTTGAGCCGCTCGACTGAGGGTGCGGCGGGTGATGGAGCGACTCCCGCCCGTGACAGATCGTGTTGGGCAGGCCGGGGCGCAAGCGGGCGCACCTGGTTGACGATTGCGCGAAGAGGTATCGCGAGGAATCTGATGAGTACGTCAAAACGCATCCTTGCGGTAGCATCCGGCGGGGGACATTGGGTGCAGTTACTACGGCTTCGCCCGGCATTCGAAGGCCATCATGTGACATATGTGACGGTCAGGGATTCCTACCGCGACGACATCCCCGGTGAGCGGCTTCGCGTTGTCGCTGATGCAACGCGGTGGAGCCGTATCGGACTGGTGAAGCTGGCCATGGGCATGCTCTGGATAGTCCTCACCGAACGTCCTGATGTCGTGATCACGACGGGCGCAGCGCCGGGGTACTTCGCCATCCGATTTGCGAGGCTGCTCGGGGCAAGGACACTCTGGATGGACAGCATCGCCAACGTTGAGCAACTTTCGATGACGGGCCAACTGGTTTCCCGTCACGCCCACGTCCGGCTGACTCAATGGTCACATCTGGCGGCCCCTGCGGGCAAGGGTGAATCCGAGGTCCAGTATGCAGGGGCCGTTCTGTGATCTTTGTGACGGTTGGAGCGCAGATGCCGTTTGACCGGCTGGTCCGCACGGTGGACCAGTGGGCGGCGCGTGCCGGCCGCGGCGATGTCTTTGCGCAGATCGGGCCGACGGAGTGGCGTCCCTCGCACGTGGCCTGGAAGCAGTTTCTGGAGCCTGCGGCCTTCCGGGCCCAACTGGCGGAGGCCTCGGTGATCGTGGCTCACGCGGGGATGGGGTCGATTATCACGGCGCTTGAAGCTGGGAAGCCCATTCTGGTGATGCCTCGTCGGGGAGATTTGAGGGAGACTCGGAACGATCATCAGGTTGCAACGGCTCTGCGGTTCCGTGAGCTCGGCAGAATCGCCGTGGCCATGGACGAAGCCGAACTGCACGTCAAACTGGATGAGCTCAACGCGCTTTCGCCGGGGCAGCGCCTCGGGGCATCGGCCTCGCCGGAACTGATCCGGCGCGTCCGCGCGTTCATCGATGGAGATGTTGAGAGGGAGTCTCAACAGACGGAGGGATTGCTCGCGTGACCACGGTTCTCACAGCCCCGCCCCATCGTCCGACGCAGCCGCCGCAGCGGCCTGCGATGCTGCGCGATGTGTGCGGCGGGGTGATCTGCTTCGGCGGTGAGGACTACTGGTATCACAACCGCGGCCACTACGACATGCAGATGATGCGGGAGGCCAGCACCGGCCCCGGCGCCGTTCCGGTGCTGTACATCAACTCAATCGGGATGCGGCGGCCGCGCCTGGGCGAGGGCCGCATGTTCCTGACCCGCGTGCGGCGCAAACTCCGGAGCCTGCGGCGCGGGCGGGTTCACGTGCGCGAGAACTTCACCGTCTTTTCACCCGTCGTCGCGCCCGGACGTCTTGGACGGAAGCTCACAGGCTGGTCGCTGCCCTGGCAGGTCCGCCGGGCCGCTCGCAAGGCGGGGATCACGCGACCCCTGGTCTGGGTGGCCTGCCCACCGGCCGCCCCGGCGGTCGACCGGCTGTCCCCGGCCGTCGTCGTTTATCAGCGCACGGACCGCTTTGAGGCCTTCCCCGGCGTGGACCCGCAGGCGATCGCCGCGGCAGACCGCTTTATGAAGGAGCGGGCGGACGTCACGCTCTTCTGCTCGCGGCTGCTCTACGAGGCGGAGCAGGACCAGTGCCGGCGTGCGGCGTACGTTGATCATGGTGTGGATTTCGATCGGTTCGAAGCCGCGGGCCGGGCGGCTGCGACGCAGGGGCTGGATGCGGTCGCGCCGGAGGAGATCCGGGCCATTCCGCGGCCGCGGATTGGGTTCATCGGGGGGATTGACAGCCACACCTTCGATCCGCCGCTGCTGGTCGAGGTCGCGCGGCAGTTGCCGGATTTTCAGTTTGTCCTCGTGGGCGCCTGCTCGCTCCCGGCGGGCTGGACCGGGGGCGCCGCCAACGTTCATCTGCTCGGCCAGCGCCCCTATGAGGACGTGCCGGCGTGTATGGCGGCCTGCGACGTCCTGATCATGCCGTGGAACAGCGGGGAGTGGATCAAGGCCTGCAATCCCGTCAAACTGAAGGAGTACATGGCGGTCGGGCGACCCATCGTGACAACTCCGTTCGATGAACTGCGCCGTTATGAAGGGCTGGTCCGAACAGCCGCCGAGGCGGGCGAGTTCGCATCTGCCATCCGGGAGGCGGTTGAGCGGGGCGATGCCGCGGTGATCGACGCTGCCCGGCAGCGCGTGAGCGGCGAGACGTGGGCGGCGAAGGCGGCTTCGGTCGCCCGGATTCTGTCGGAGAAGGAGAGAGCCCAATGAGAGCCGAAGAGGTGACCGTCGCCGGAGCGATTCCGGCCGTGTCTCGGGCCGCGGCGGTCTCGGCATCGGTCGAGGCGCCCTGCCCCGCCCAGACGGGCGTGATCGACGGCGTTCTGCTGATGGCGGGGGGCCCGCGTCCATCGGAGTTGGCCGCCGCGTCCGGCCTTTCGACGCTCGATCTGTCCGTGGACGGCCGGCAGACGCTGCTGGAGGTGTGGTTGAGCCGCCTCGCGGACCTGAGCGACCGATGGGGGGAGAACGCCGGCGTTCGCGTGGTGTACTGTGCGCGGACGCCCCGGCCCGGGTCGCCGCGGTCGACGCCGCCAGTAGCTCTCACGATAGAGCAGGAGGAACATGAGTACCGCGGGGCCGCGGGGCTGGCGCGGGACGTGTTCGAGACGTTCCCCGCCGACGCCACGGTCCTGGTGATCGAGGCCGGCCGGTACGCTGCCTGCACGCTGAACGACCTGGTTGACCGGCACATGGCTTCCGGCGCGGATGTCACGGTGGGGATGAATCCCGACTCGACTCCGGCAGGTGTCTTTCTGATCCGTCGCGCAGCGCTTGAACTGGCGTCGCGACGCGGTTTCATGGACATGAAGGAGCAGTGGCTGCGGGCGGCGCTCGCGGCGGACTTTGATGTGCGGGTCTTCCGCATGCCAGAGCCGGGGATCGTGCTGCTGCGGACGCGGGAGGACATCTGGCGTGCGGCGATTGGAGCGCCGGTCCGGCGCGTGATCCTGCACAACGTCGGGTTTACTCGGCCGCCGGGGGTGATTTCACCTGATGCCGTGGTGGCCGCGGACGCCCGCGTGGAGGAGTCGCTCATCATGGCGGGGGCCAGAGTGGGCGCAGGAGCCATTGTGGTTCGCTCGGTGCTGTGCCCTGGCGCGGTGGTCGAGCCGGGCCGACGTGTGATTGATGAGATTGTCAGCGGCGTTCATCGGGAGAATCGCTGAGATGCTGTCGCTGCGACTGTGGACGAAACTTGACCTGATCGCGCTGGGCGCGGTGGCGGCTGTTGCGCTGCTGGCGACCTGGGCGGTGTGGTCCGAGGTGTTCGCCTTCGCGCTCTACAGCGAGGAGCAGTCGCACATTCTCCTGGCGGTGCCGGTTGCGGTGTGGCTGTTCTGGATCCGGCGCGGCCGGCTGCGTCTGTGCGCCCCGCAATGGTCCTGGTTCGGTCCGGTGCTGGTGGCGATTGGGTGGGGGGTGAGCGCCTTGGGGTTCGTGCGAGGGGTGGACATTTTCCGCCATGCTGGCGCGCTGATGATGGTGCTCGGAGCGCTGTTGAGCGTCGTGGGGTTTGGCGTCATGCTGCGGTTTCTGCCGGCGGTCGGCGCGCTGATTTTCCTGTTCCCCGTTCCCGGGCGGGTGCGCACGCCGGTGGCGCGCGAACTGCAGGAAGTCTCCGCCTTGGTGGCGGCCAACGGGATGGAGGCGCTCGGGTTTGAGGTGATGCGCTCGGGCAACGCGCTGATCATCAACAATGTCGAGGTCGCGGTCGCCGAGGCGTGCAACGGCATGCGGATGGTGTCCGCGCTGGCGCTCGTCTCGTTTGCGTTCGTCTTCTCCGTGCCGATGCGGCAGAGCGTGCGGCTGTTCATCATCCTGTTGAGCCCGATCGTGGCGCTGGCGGTGAATGTCCTGCGGCTGGTGCCGACGGTCCTGTTTTATGGGTATGCCGACATCAGCGTCGCGGAGGCGTTCCACGACCTGAGCGGCTGGGCGTCGCTGCTGGTCGCGCTAGGGCTGCTGGCGGCCACGCTCAAGGGGCTCCGCTGGCTCGAACTGCCGATTGCGCCGGTGGAGGTGCAGGACTCATGATGAAGACGGCTGTGCGGAAGATGGGATCGCGGGTGCTCGCGCCGCCGCTGGCGATCGGCATTCTGCTCGCCTCGCTGGCGATCGGCGGCGTGGATGTCGCGCCGGTGCCGGGTCGCGATGCGTACTTTGAGCGCGTGGCGACCGCCGTCGAGTCCACGCCATATGCCATCGGGGACTGGCGAGGTGAGGACGAAGAGGTGATCCAGGCGGCGCGCAAACTGCTCCGGCCCAACGGCATGGTGCAGCGGCGCTACGTTCAGCCCGGCGGCGGCGGTTTCGGCCTGCTTGTCGTGCATTGCAAGGACGTGCGCGACATGGAAGGCCATTATCCGCCGATCTGCTATCCCTCGCAGGGATGGACGGCCGATGGTCGCAGCAGTGAAACCATCACCATCGGCGAGACGGCCATTCCGATGCGCCGGTACATTTTTGAGCGGCACGTCGGAATTGACACGAGCCGCATTGTGGTCTGGAACGTCTTCGTCATGCCCGGCCAGGAGCATCTGATGGCCGACATGGACGGGCTCGCCCGCGCCGCCCGGTCAACGCGGCGGGCGGGGCTGGGGGCTGCGCAGATCCAGGTGCTCATGCCGGAAGGATCGGAACAGGAACGTCAGATTGTCGAGGCTTGCCTCACGGCGCTGTCGCCGATGATCGAGACAATCGCAGAGGGGACGCACGATGAACAATCTCCGTGAAATCGATACCGTGGCACACCCGATGAACATGCAGGTGGAGCCGGTCGAAGAGGCGGCGCCCAACCCGCTTCTGCTGGCGCACGGACTCTTTCGCGGCAGGTACTGGATCATCGTGCCGCTGGCGCTGCTGGCGGCGGTGCCCGCGGCGTGGCTCGGCTACCACGCCATGCCGCCGGTCTACGAGGCGGGGGGCGTGATCCGGGTGCACTCGAAGCTTCCGAAGCTGATCTACGACGTGGACGAGAATCAGCCGCTTTCTGACTCCTACGTGGCCACGCAGGCGGACTTGATCAAGGTTCCGCGCGTGCTGGAGCGCGCTGCGCAGAATGAGAATCTGCTGGCCGCCGGGTGGCCGGCGCCGCCCGAGGGTGTTGCGCTGCTCCAGGGGAAGCTGCGCATCAGCAACCCCAGGAACACGGAGAACATTCACGTCACGATTGAGGATGAGAGTCCGGAGCGGGCGTATCGGGCCATTCAGGCGGTAATGGAGGCGGTGGAAAACATCTACATCTCCGACGAGAGGCTCGAACTGGGTCGCCGCCAGGAGGAGTTGGAAAAGTACCTGCAGGATCTCCGCGAGCAGCAGAGAATCGCGCAGGCGAACCTTAACACCGCTCGCGGCGCCTACTACATCGAGGAGATTCAGCCGCTGCTGCGCCGCATGACCGAAGTCAAGTTCACACTCGAACGCTCGCTACAGCAGAAGATCCAGCAGCGGGAACTCCTGCTCGCCCATGGAGCGCAGACGTCGCAGGAGCCGCAGGTGGAAGCCTCGCCGGTGACGCCCGAGCAGCTTGCAGCGCTGGACCCGGTGCTCGAGAGCCTCTTGACGGATCGCAACAAGATTCAGATCGACATCGGCCTGAAGTCAGGAGAGTATGGCGAGAAGCACGAGCACATGATCGCGCTTCGGCGCCAGCTCAGCGCAATCCAGCAGCAGATCGACCAGCGTGTCGAGATGCTCCGGCAGCAGCCGAACAACCCGGCGATCGGGCTGGCCCTCGGGGCAAACAACCTGGAGCAACTCAACCGTCTGATCGAACTGGACGAGAAGGAAGTCGCACGCATCGAGGGCGAGATCCGCGAGATCAACCAGACGAATCAGGCGGTCGAACTGAGCCGCGCAGCACTGGCGGATGTGAACTCGCGCATCGGCATCGCCGAGGACCGGCTTCAGAAGCTGCTGGCCGAGCGGCAGGGCCGTGAGCAGGAACTGAGCCGGATCGAGATCGTCTCCAACGGCAGTCGGCCGCTGACACCATCCCGCGATCGCCGAGTCCCGCTGGCCGGGGCTGCCAGCGTCGCCGCGGCGGGCGCGGTCGTGGGGCTGTTCGGGCTGGCGGGGCTGATGAAGCGGGAGTATCGCTACGTCGAAGACGTGAGCGCGAACAACCTGGATGCGCCGTTCCTGGGGACGATCCCGGCACTGTCATTTGAGAACCGCCAGGTGGACGAAATGGCGGCGTTGTGCGTGCACCATGTCCGCAACCTCCTGCAGCTTCAGACGCCGAAGAGCCAGACGGGTGGCGCGACGGTGTACACCGTGACGAGCTCTGCCTCCGGCGATGGAAAGACGTCGCTGACCTTCGCGCTGGGCATGTCGTTCGCCGCTGCGGGCTACGAGACCGTGCTGGTCGATGCCGACCTTATCGGCGAAGGGTTGACGCACCAGATGCAGATGACGGGGCGGCGAGGGCTCAAGGAAGCCGTGCAGGCCGGGCATGTGAATGGTGAGCTGACGGCGTCCGGGCTGGCGAACCTGTACGTCCTGCCGGTGGGTGCGTCTGATCTTCGCCCCGAAGAGTTGAGCCAGCGCAGCGTTCACGGAATCGTCAATGAGCTTCGCCGGACGGCGGAGATCATCCTGATCGATACGGGCCCGATGCCAGGGTGCCTCGAGGCCGACCTCGTGGCAACCGTGAGCGATGCAGTCGTGCTGACCGTCAGTCGCGGAAGCCGCGCCGCGATGGTGCGGGCGGCTCTGAAGCGGCTGCGGACTCTCCGGGCCCCGTGTGCGGGCATCGTCTTCAACCGCGCCAGCCGCGTTGACTGCGAGCGAAGCACGAGCATTTCCGCAAGTGCCCGCTCCGTGCGTGCCTTGCCGGCGGCGTCCGGCAACGGCCAGCGTGACGCCGTGGTGCGTGCCCTGCTGCGGGACCACCTTGAAGATCCGGGACAGCGTGGATGAGCACGGCGGTCGAGCCATTTCAGAAGCAGACGGGCATCGCGCCGGCACAAGCGGCCGCGACGGAGCCTGTCATCTGGGGGCAGACGCCGCGGGGCATGCACGATCGCTTCTGGGCGGGTCGTCGCATCGCCGTTGTGCGGCCCGGGGAGACGGTGCGGGAGGATCGCGGGCCGCACCTGTATCTCTTGCTGCCGGAAGAGATGGGGGTCACCTTCGAACTGGGCGACATTCCACGCCAGCTTGTATGGATGATGACTCGCGCGGCGCGCGTGCGGATCGTCGAGAAGGCATCGGGGGAGTACGCAGAGAAAGTTGTCGCCGACGGCGATCGGTTCGGCAGCATCAGGCGGCACTATCGCGCCCCGACGCATTCGACGATGCAGGCGTGGCTCACACCGGATGTGCGGCTGGCGCGGCGGTGGGCGGACTCGCCCAGCGGCGCCGAAGCGCACGCAATGATGAAGCGAGCGACCCGGAAGGAGGGGCGGCTGGTGGCCCGTGCCGCCGGCAATGTGGTGGATTTCCGCACGACGGCTCCGGAGCGGGTCGTGCAGGTGTTGCTTCAGGTGTGGCGTCAGCCCGGGCAGACGTTCAAGGGGGTGTACGAGTACGACGAAGGGGTATGGGTCCACGAGTCGAGCCGCATCGGGCCTGATGCACGGCTGGTGGGGCCGCTCTGGGTGGGCGCCGGTGTTGAGATTCCCCAGGACGCGGTCATTGTGGGGCCGGCGGTGCTCCCGGATGATCCAGTCGCGCAGGTGCAGGTCGCCACGCTGAGTTGGGAGGAGATGGCGATGCCGCGGTGGCAATTGCTGCCGAAAGGGATCGCTTCGTTCCGGCGACCCGGCAAGCGACTCTTCGACATTGTCTTCGCACTGTGCGCGCTGGCGGCGACGCTGCCGCTGTATCCATTCATCATCGCGGCGATCATGATCGAGGACGGCTGGCCGGTGTTCTTTGCACACCGCCGCCAGACGATTCGGGGCCGCGAGTTTCC
Organism: uncultured Phycisphaeraceae bacterium; assembly: GCA_964460345.1. Classification (GTDB taxonomy): domain Bacteria; phylum Planctomycetota; class Phycisphaerae; order Phycisphaerales; family UBA1924; genus CAYWRO01. The sequence goes on from CAYWRO010000024.1 coordinate 19,787, forward strand.
CTGCTTCAAGTTCCGGACGATGTGCCGCGATGCCGAGCGGATGAAGGCGGCGCTGGCCGCGGTGAACGCGTGCGATGGACCACAATTCTTCATGCAGGAAGATCCCCGGCTGCTCCGGGTCGGCAAGTTTCTCCGCCGATATCAGTTGGACGAACTTCCGCAGTTCTGGAACGTCCTGCTCGGTCACATGAGCGTGGTTGGCCCGCGTCCGAGCCCGGATGGGGAAAACCAGTTTTGTCCCGCGTGGCGTGAGGCCCGGCTGAGCGTTCGGCCCGGGGTAACCGGTCTCTGGCAGATCCGGCGGACGCGCGAGCCGCTGACCGACTTCCAGGAGTGGATCCGCTACGACCTGGAGTACGTCACGCACCAGTCGTTTCGACTCGATCTGTGGGTGATTCGTCAGACTATCCTCAGCATTTTGTTCGGCAAACAGGGCGATTAGCACATGGCATTGACCAGACGCACACGCAAGCGGCTTCTCTTTCTGGCCATCCTCCTTGCCGGGGCCGGGCTGGTCGCCGCGGGATATCACCTGGTTGTCGTTCCGGGGCGCGAGCATCGAGCCCAGCGGGCCTACGAGCAGGCCAGGCAGGCGTATGAGGCGCAGGACTACAAGGGGGTCATCGACGTCGTGGGCGTCTACCTCGGCAGGCACCGCCATGATGGCGAAGCGCTGTACATCACGGCGGACTCACACTTCCATCTCGCCGCGGAGTGTTCTGCGCGTGGGGACACCGAAGGGTGGATGAAGAACTACCGGGGGGCTCGCGATTACGCAATGGCGGCGCGGGCCGCTCTCGGCGAGGATCCGCGTCCGCTCGAACTCCTGCTGGTTCTGCACTTCATGAACCGGGAGATTGCCGAGGTGGAGGAGATCGCTGCCCTGCTTGGCGAATCGAGCGAAGAGGGCATGGCGGCTAACGTCCACGCAGCCATCTGGTCTGGTGATGACCGGGAGGCGGTCACGCGTGCACGCCGGTATGCGGAGGTGTTCCCGAAGAGCGCGGCGGCCCAGTCGCTCTATCTGCGCTGCATGTCTGAGGCGGGCCGCGGCGCAGCGGAGATCGCGGCCGAGGCGAAGCGCATCAGCGACGCCTACCCGCAGCAGGCAGACCTGGCGATTCTCTACGCCAAGTGCGCGTACGTCGTCGCGGCCGAGCCGGCCGCCGGGTCGGATTCAGCGGCGCTGCACGCCGCCGCTTTGGCGGCTCTCAGCCGCGTCGCCCAGGCGGTCCCGGATGATGGCGGAACACTGGCGGAGTATTTCGTGGCGGCGGATGCGGCGCTCTCGCTGCGCGGGTTGAGCCGCGAGCAGCGTGAGCAGGTGGTGGCTGAGCGGGCACGGCTCCTGAACCATCTGCTTGAGGACCCGGAGCGACGCGCATGGGCTGCCTCAACGGCCGCGGCGTGGGCGTGGGCCCGCACCGGGCGCACGGCCGATGCGCTGACGTATCTCGAACGGGTCGCCGACATTCCCGATGGGGCAGCCGATGTGGCGTTGTTGGGGTGGCGCGGCGCGTGTGCAGAGGCGGGCGAGCGCCGCGAGAAGGTGATCAAGGCGCTCGAGGCTCAGGAGAGCGCCGTGGCGCGGGTGTGGCGCCACACGCTGGAGGCCATCGACGCTCGCCTGGCGGGCGACCTGAGTAAGGCGGAGCAGCATCTGGACCGAGCGACGGCGATCACGGAAGCCGCAGGGGTCTGGCTTCCGTTCTTTGAAATGGAGCGCGCGATCTCGTTGAGCCGCAAGAGTGATCGAGCCGGAGGGGCGCGCCAACTGCGACGGATCGTGGAGCGTGTTCCGTCGCTGGTTGCGCCGCGGATCGCGTTGTATCGGCATCTCGTGGAAGAGGGGCGCACGGACGAGGCCCTTGAGCAGGCCCGGGCGATTCTTGAACTGCGTCATTACGATGCAGAAGCGCAGTACCTGTGGAGCATCGCCGCAATTGGCGCTGCCGAGGCGGGCAGGCCGGTGGATATTACGGGTTCCGTCGAGTTTCTCGAGCAACTCGCACGCCTGGACCTTCCGGTGGAAGAGCGCCCGCAGGACTGGGATGACGTTGCGACGCTCATTGCCCGCGGCCGGCTGGTGCTCGGGCAGCGCGAGAAGGCGATCGCGGTGATTGACGCCCTGCGCGGCAGCACGATCCAGATCGAACCGTCCTTCATGGTTGCGCTGCTGCGGGCCGGTCAGAAGCATGGCCTAGACGATCGGATGTCGCAGTTGGCGGCGACTGAGGGGACGAAGCAGACGCCGGCGCTCCTGATCGAACACGTGGAAATGATTGCGCGCACGGAGGGCGTGGCCGCCGCGCGACAGTACCTGCAGTCGCGAGTCGAGAGCGCAACTGGCGCCGACCTGCTGGCGGCGCGCATCGCACGTCTGGCATTCCTGACGGCCCGCAACGATGATGCGGCGCTCGAGGCGGCTGCGGAACTGGTCAATGAACATCCGGATTCGGAGCCAGCGCTGACCGAAGCGCTCGGTTCGCCGGCAATCTGGACCGACGAGCGGCTCACCGATCGTGCTCTTGCTGAACTGAAGAAGTTCGGCGAGAGCGAGCCCATGTACCGCATCTTCAACGCCAACCGGTTCCTCACGTTTGAGTACGATCCTTCCCGCGCTGCCCACCATATTCAGGAGATCAACCGCACTCTGGAGCACGACCCGGAGAACGTCGCCGCGCTGCGGATGATGGCGGCGCTGCTGCTCAAGACCGGAAGCGGAATCCCTGCCGGCGCGCTGTCGCACATGGAACGTGCAGCGCGGACGGGCGATGTGAACTCACAGTTTGACCTGGTGGACCTCCTGATGGACGCTGGTCGTCTGACCGAGGCCCGGCGGGCCGCCGACGGGCTGCGAGGGCGATCGCTCACCGAGGTCGGCCCATCGGGCCTGCGGCGCAGAGCAGAGATGTGGGTGCGGTTCGGCGAGTACGAACTGGCAGTTCAGGATCTGGCCGCGCTGGGCGATGAAGCGACTCCCGCCGACGCCGCCCAGCGTGCGCTGCTGCTGGTGGACTGCAAGAAGCCGGATGAAGCTCGGCACATCGTCGAGCAGCTTCTGGACAGAGGGTTGACCGATCCGCACACCGCGCGGATGGCGGCTGGCGTCCTTGCCGCAACTGGTGATCCGCTTCGCGGGCGGCAGTTGCTCGAACAGATCGCGGCGAGCAATGACCACCCATCCGCCCGCATCGCTCTGGCAGAATATCTTGCCGCGGTCGGGTCTGCCGCGGAAGCGGCTTCGATCTACGAACAGGCCGTTGCAAGCGACGGGACGCCCGAGACGTGGCTGCGGCTGGCGGCCTGCTACGTCCAGGCGAGCGAGCTTGAGCAGGCGCGTGAAGTGTTGTCGCGAGCGCCCGATGGGGAGCTCATGGAGACTGCCCGTGCGCTCTGCTCGCGCAATAACGAGATGTTTCCGGAAGTCCTGGTGCGCTGGCTGCACGGGCTGGCGGATCGTCGCACACGTCCGCAGGCCCGTGAACTGGCCGGCCTGATCGCTTCCGGCGCGGACCTGGCAAGCTTTGTGAATGCGAATCGCTCGTTCCTGCTTGGGTGGCTGGAACTGGCCCACAAGCGGCAAGCCGGCGGAGATATCGCCGGTGAGATCCAGGCGCTTCGCAGCGCCGTGAACTACGTCCCGGTTGACCCGCTGCCCACCCAGCTTCTCACGACGCGGCTCATCGATGCCCAGCGATGGGACGAGGCCGCCGCGGCGATTGGAGAGTGGCGGGCCCGGGCCGGAGAGTCTCTCCTGCTGCACCTGAATGCGGCGGTCGTTGCGGATCATCGCCGGAATTGGCGCGCCGTCGTGGAGTTGCTTGAGCCGCACCAGGAGTGGATCGTCGCGTCCGGGGATACAAGGGTGCTGACGATGCTCGGCACGGCGCTGGCCGGTTCGAGGCGTGCCGCTGATGCGCACGAGCTTCTCTGGCCATTCGTTGAGCAGGGCGTTGTATCACCGGCCAGCTACGCCATGGTCGCCGCGGAGGCAGGTGAAACCATGCTCGTGCGCGAGCTGCGCGAGTGGACAGAACGTATTGAGCCGCGTGTGGCCGCGAATGAGCCGGCGCTTCTTGGTGCCCAGTTCAGGCTTGCGATTGCACTTGAATCGACCGACCCGGAGGCGGCGGAACAGTTGTATCGCAAGGTCGTCGCAAGCAACAACCCCCAGATGGGCCCCTCGGCCCGGAACAATCTGGCCGAACTGCTGCGGCGCCGCGGCGGAGACCTTGAAGAAGCACTCTCGCTGGCACGGAGTGCGGTCGAGGCGGCCGACAACGCGGTTCGTGCGGTGTCGTCGCCGCCGCAGCACCAGCGTGAAATGCTGGCCTCGTGCCTCGACACGCTTGGCCTCATCCAGCTTGCCCGCGGAGAGGCGCCGGATGCAGTCACGGCGTTTGAGCGAGCCTTCTCGCACGCACCACAGATGGTGAATGTGCGTGCGGGGCTGATCGTCTCGCTGGAGAAGGCGGGTCGGCAGGACGATGCTGATCGTTACCTGGCGGACGGCGTGCAGCGCCTCGGACCGCCGCTGCAGCAGAAGGTCAACGAGTTGCGCGCCTTGTACGGGGACAAGAGCGCGGCGGCCGTTCCAACGCCCTGAGGTGATCAGACGAGCAGCGTGGCCGGGTTTTCCAGGTAGCGCCGGACCGTGCCGAGATACTGGGCGGCCATGGCGCCGTCGATGATCCTGTGGTCGCTCGAAATGGTCATGGTCATCTCGTGCCCGATCGTGAGCGTGGCTTCGTCGGAGTCGCCGTCGCGCTCGATGAAGACCTTCTCAATCGCCTGGCCGACGGCGAGAATGGCGGCATTGGGCGGGTTGATGATTGCGGTGAAGTGGTCGACCCCGAACATGCCCATGTTCGAAATGGTGAAGGTCGAGTCTGACATCTCTTCAATGGTCAGGCCCTTGCTGCGGGCTTTCTGGGCGAGCGCCTTGGTTTGCTGGCTGATCTGTCGCAGGCCCATGCGGTCCGTATGACGGAGCGTGCCGACCACGAGTCCGCCGCCGCGTTCCATTGGCAGCGCGATCGCCACGCCCACGTTGACGTCGCCGTGGAGCTGAATGGCCGGCTGTCCGCCCTGTTCTGACCAGGAAGAGTTGATGAATGGATGCTCGTGCATGGCCAGCGCGCACGCGCGGACGACGAAGTCGTTCACACTGAGCTTGACGCCCTGGCTCTCAAGTTGCTCGTTCAGTTGCTCGCGCAGCGTCATCAGGGCGTCCATGCGGGCGCTGACGCTGACCTGGTAATGGGGAATCGTCGTCTTGCTCTCGACGAGCCGCCGCGCGATGGTGCCGCGCATGTTGTTGAGCGGGACCAGACGATCCTCGAGCCCCGCCCCGACTTCCACCAGAGGGGCGGGCGCGACGGTCATGCCCCGTGCGGTGGAGGCGGCGCGCGTCATCTCACCGGCAGTCTCGGTTGCACGCTCGACGCGGCCTGCGCCCCTGGCGAGAGCATCCTCCACGTCGCGTTTCACAATACGGCCTGAGGGGCCGGATCCTTCCAGTTGGGCCAGATCGAGCCCCTCATCCTCGGCCAGCTTGCGGGCCAGCGGAGAGGCGAAGATTCGCCCGTTGCGACCCGGGCCGCCCCGGCCGTCCGCCCCCGCGCCTCGACCCGGGGTGCGGTCCTGGCGGCCTGCCCCGCCGCGGGCGTCGCGCTGAGAGAGGACCGGGGTGCCGGCCTCTTCGCTCTGGCCCGTGCGAGCAACGGCGTCTGCCCGCGAACCTGCCGCGGCGGAGTCCCGCACGTCGCCACCTTCGCCGCCGCTGCGCTGGCCGGCCTGTTGGCCCTTGGCCTGGCCGCCGGCGGCTGCCCCTGCGCCCGCGGCGGCTTCCTCGACGCTCTCCCCCTTGGCAGCCAGCATGAGAATCGGGGTGCCGACCGCGACAGATTGGCCTTCAGGAACGAGCAGTTTGGCTACCGTGCCGTCGTCGAAGGTCTGAAGTTCCATCGTGGCCTTGTCGGTCTCGATGTCGGCGACGACGTCGCCGGAGGAAACGGCGTCCCCCTCCTTGACACTCCATTTGACGACTGTCCCCATCTCCATGGTGTCGGACAGTCGCGGCATGGTCATTTCGATAGGCATGAACGCACTCCCAAAGCGGATCAGCGCCGAGCGGTGCTATCCGGCAAAGAAGTAGGATATCTCGACGAGCGTGTTGCCGGGATCATATTGATCGCCTGCGGCGCTGCTTCCTGAAGGTCTGTACCCGGCGTGCCGAGTAGAGAAACGGCTCGGTCGTCCATCGTGCCACTCGAGGTCAGGAAACTGTCCGCTTCACCGCCTGAACGATCTTCTCAGGGTTTGGCAGATAGGCCGCTTCGAGGTTCTTGGCGTACGGGGTGGGAACGTCATCGGTGTTCACACGCACCGGTTCGTGATCCAGCATGTCGAAGCCGTGCTCGACGACTTGCGTGATCACCTCGCTGGCGACTGAGCCGAACGGCCAGGACTGGTCCACGACCACGATGCGATTTGTCTGGCGGAGCGATTCGAGGATGGAGTCCAAATCCAGCGGACGCACGGTGCGCATATCCAGAAGGTCGACGTCAATGCCCTCATCGGCAAGCTGCTGCGCCGCTTCAAGGCAGAAGTTCACCGGGCGGCCGAAGGAGACCAGCGTGCACGCATCGCCCTCGCGATACCTGTACGCCTGGCCGAAGGGGATGTAGTACTCCTCCTCCGGCACGTGCGCCTTGTCGGAGAGCATGCGCTCGCTCTCGAGGAAGAAGACCGGATCGTCATCGACGATGGCGGTCTTGAGCAGCCCCTTGGCGTCGTAGGGGCAGGAGGGGATCGCCATCTTCAGCCCCGGCACGTTGGAGAAGAGCGCCTCCACGCACCAGGAGTGCGTCGAGCCGAGCTGGCCGCCCGCGCCGTTGTTGCCGCGGAAGACGATCGGGCAGCCGAACTGCCCGCCGGACATGTAGAGCATTTTCGGGGCGTTGTTGAGGATCTGGTCCGCGGCGACGAGGGAAAAGGACCAGGACATGAACTCGATGATCGGCCGCAGCCCGTACATCGCCGCGCCGATGCCGAGCCCGGCGAAGCCGTTCTCCGAGATGGGCGTGTCGATGATGCGCTCCGGCCCGAACTCTTCGAGCATGCCCTGGCTGACCTTGTAGGCCCCCTGGTACTGAGCGACTTCCTCGCCCATGAGGAAGATCCGCTTGTCCTTGCGCATCTCCTCGCTCATCGCCTCACGCAAAGCCTCGCGAAACTGGATGATGCGATCGCCTTCACGCGGCGGGAGCTCAGCAGAGGAGACCGGCTTGCTCGAAAGGGTGGTCATGGACTTGAATCCTCTCCGGTAAACTCAATGGTAGCGGCGTTCAGCCGAACCGCTTTAAACGAAGCCTGCGCAGGCGCCTAGGACGATTGGTGCGATGCTGCTTCGCCCGAACCTTCGTGGACGGCGGCTGCACGCCCGGGCGCAGCATCGCCCGCGACCACAACCGCTCGCTCCTGGCCGCGCCGGCCGCCGAACCGCCGCGTGGCAGCGCCGCCGAGCGAGCGCGCCACCTCCCAGATCGGCCCCGGAAACTTGTGGCATGCCGCGACAACCGCTTCGAAGGCCGCGGCGATGGCCTCGGCATCCTCGCGGCTCAAGACCAGCGGGGGGGTCAGCTTGATCACGTCCAGCCTGTGCCCGGCGACCTGGGCCAGTACCCGGTGCTCGCGCAGGAGCGGAATGAGCATCGCCTGGCAGAAGAGGCTCTGGTCGATGCCGTGAAGCAGATCCCACCCGGCTTTGAGCTTCAGCGAGCGAGGCCGTTGGAACTCGACGGCGACCATCAGCCCCTTGCCGCGAACCTCCTTAACCATCTCAAAGCTGCTGAGCCTCGCGCGGAGGGCAGCCATCAGGTGGTCGCCGACCGCGGCCGTATGCTCAACGATCCGCTCCTCGCGCATCACTTCGAGGGTCGCGAGCCCCGCCGCCATCGCGAGATCGTTCATGCCGAACGTCGTCTGGATCTTCGAGCAGTTCTGCATGTTGGAAAAGACCGCCTCGTGGATGCGGCGCGTCGTGATAACGGCGGAAACAGGCACGTAGCCGCCGCTGAGCCCCTTGCCGATCACGAGGATGTCCGGAACGATGCCCGCGTGCTCGCAGGCGAACAGCTTGCCCGTGCGCCCCATGCCTGTCTGGATCTCGTCGGCGATGAAGACTGCGCCGTGCTTGCGGCACAGGGCAAGCGCCTCACGCAGGTACCCCTCCGGCGGCAGATTCACCCCCTTGCCCTGGATCGGCTCGACGATGAAAGCCGCGGCGGGAGGGCTGCTTGCGAGGGCCCGCTCCAGAGCCGCCAGGTCTCCGAACGGCACTTCCGTCGCGTCCAGCAGCGGCCCGAAGCCTTCGCGGAACTCGGCGTTGCCGCAGACCGAAAGGCTGCCCATGGCGAGCCCGTGGTAGGCGCGGGTGGTGTAGATGAAGCGGCCGCGGCCGGTCGCGGCTCGGGCGTGCTTAAGGGCGGCGTCGACCGCCTCCGTTCCGGAGTTAGCGAAGAAGACTTTGTCGAGGGCCTGCTGACCGTCCTCGCCGGAGGGCGCTCGCGGTGCCAGGCGCAGCAGCTCCGCCGCGAGCTTGCCGGCCAGGGGGAACGGACCGATGCCGGGCAGGTTGGGGAGGTCCGCCTCCATGGTGCGAACAAGCGCCTCGCGCACCTTCGGGTGGTTTCGGCCGACATTGAAAACGGCGTACCCACCGAGGCAATCGATGTAGCGGTTGCCTTCGGCGTCCCACAGATAGGCGCCCTGCCCGCGAACGTAATCGATGTCGTACCCGATCGTCCGCAACACGGCGGCATACGCGGGGTTGACGTGGCGATCAAACAGGCCGAGCGAATCAGATGGCGCAGCGTCGGTCACAGCATCTCAACCTTGAAACGATCCCCCCGACAGGAGGAGCCCCCGTGCGGGGCAGGCCGGCGGCCGCGGTGCGACCAATGGCCGGAAACTCGTCGCAGCGGGGCGCTAAAGCAGCGGATTCTTCTCACCCTCCACGTACTCCCCGAGGGGCGAGAGGCCCGGCTCGGGGTTCACGTAGACATCGCTGTACAACTCGCGTTCGACATCAGGAACCTCTGATCGTTCCGCAAACTCGACGGCCTCACGAACGATGCGCTTCACGTCATCCTGCATCTGCTCGTAAGCCTCTTCGGTCAGGCACTCACGCTCATTCATGAGGTGATGGGCCAGTGCGGCGATCGAGTCGCGCCCCTTGACCTCCTCGACCTCTTCCTTCGTCCGGTACTTCTGCGGGTCGCTCATCGAGTGGCCCTGGTAGCGGTACGTGTGCAGGTCGACAAAGCCGGGCCGCTGTTTCTCGCGGCACTCATCTGCGAAGGGCTTGAAGCGGTCGTAAATCTCCAGAATGTCCATGCCTTCGATCTGAATCCCCTCGATGCCGTAGGCAGCGCTCTTGGCGAGGAGGTTGTGGGCCATGGTGGTCCCACGTTCGATCGAGGTTCCCATCGAGTAGCGGTTGTTCTCGACGATGTAGATGACCGGGATGTCGAAGAGCCCCGCAAGGTTCATGGCCTCGTGGAACGCGCCCTGGTTCAGCGCTCCGTCGCCCAGGTAGCAGAGACAGACCTTCTTGCCGGTCTGCTTGCCCATGACCTCGCGCTCATACTTGGTCGCGAAGGCCAGCCCCGCCCCGACGGGCGTCTGCGCTCCGACGATGCCGTGCCCGCCGTAAAGCGCATTGGGCTTGTCGAACATGTGCATTGACCCGCCCTTGCCCTTGGCGCAGCCGGTGATCTTGCCGAACATTTCGGCCATGCAGGCGCCGGGGTCCATGCCGCGGGCCAGGGCATGGCCGTGGTCGCGGTACGCGAGAATGACGGGGTCATCGCGGTTGACGCTCCCGAGCGTCCCGACGGCACTGGCCTCCTGCCCGATGTAGAGGTGGCAGAATCCGCCGATTTTGGCCTGCTGGTAGGCTTGGGCGCAGCGGATCTCAAACTCCCGAATGAGCACCATGTCCCGGAGCCAGCCGATGAGGGTCTCGTCCGGAAGGGAATCGGCGAGCCGTTTCCGCCGCTGAGTCGTGGAAGCCGCCCCCTGCGCCGCTTGGGCCATGACAATCCTCCAGAGCGGCGGGAGAAGCCGCCGCGAATGAACCGCTCGTGATGCCACCCGCCACCGCCGGGCAGCGCCCGGCCATTGTAGGATCGCGCCCGAGGCCGCACCGACGGCGTTGTGCGCGGCAACGGAAAAGAAAGGGCGGCGTGCCGAGGGCACGCCGCCCGTCTTTTACTCAGTTCTGTGCCCGCCGACCTCGCTCCCCCGTGCTCAACTGCCCGGCAGGGGGGCGGTGTTGAGGTTGAGCGCCGCCTGCGGTCCGACCTGTTCAGCCACGGCCTGGGCCCGCAGCAGCATCAGAGCCGTCTGCAGTTGCAGGTCGAGGCCCTCAGTAATCAACCGGTCCGGATCGGGCAGAGGCTCATCGCCCTGCACAATCTCTCCAGCCTCGTTGATTGGCAGCACATCGGCTTCCTGCCGCAGTGTCAGGGCTTCGGTGATCTGCTCCGGCAGCATCCGAACGGCAACGTGCGGCTCAACGCCCCAGGAATCCGAGCCCGGCTTGCGGTGCAGGATCGTGCCGTCCGGAAGCTTGTAGTACTGGGTGGTCAGCTTGAGCATGGCGTTGCCGCGGCCGAGCGGCCAGACGTTCTGCACGCTGCCCTTGCCGAAGCTTCGGGCGCCGACGATGATCGCGGGAATGTCGCCGCTGTCTGCGTAGTGCCGGATTGCGCCGGAGACGATCTCGCTGGCGGAGGCCGATCCCTCGTTGATCAGCACTGCGACCGGGATGTCGCCCAGCAGGCTCCGGCCACTGGCGTCCAACTCCTCGCCGGGCATGGTGCCCTCGGTGGAGACAATCCGGCCCTGATCAACGAAGACGCTCGCCACGGAGACGGCCTCGGTCAGCAGCCCGCCGGGGTTGAAACGCAGGTCGAGGATGAGCCCGTTGAGACCCTCGCGTTCCATCTCCCGCACGGCCCGAGTCAGGTCGCGCGTGGTCTCGTCCGTGAACTGCAGCAGTCGCACATAGCCGATGCCGTTGTCGCGATCAATGAACCAGTCCCAACTGGTCTCGTCGGCGTTGACGCGCTTCCAGCCCTTGACGCTGTGGATCGGAATGACCGCACGGGTCAGTTGGAAGTCGATGTCCTCTTCGCCGCGCTGGACGGTTACCGTCACGTTCGTGTTTTCGGGCCCGGTGATCAGGTCGACGGCCTGATCGAGCGTGATGCCCACCGCCGACTGGCCGTTGATCTTCTTGATCAGGTCATCGCGCTGGATGCCGGCCCGCTGTGCCGGCGTTCCCTCCAGCGGCGTGACCACCTTGATCATCTGCTGCTCGGTATCCATCTGAATCTGGATGCCGACGCCCTGGAACTGGCCCTGCGTCATCCGCTCAAAGCGGCGCATCTGGTCGGGCCAGATGATGGCGGAAAACTCGTCAAGCTGAGCCATGGCGCCATCGCCAAACTCATGGAGAAGCGCCTCATTCTGAATCCGCAACGTGCTGGCGTTGGCCTGCATCAGGGCGTCAAGGAAGGCACGCACCTGGCGAATCTGACTGCCGTCGACGCGCTTCTCCTGCTCGTCGAGGAACTTCAGGAAATCGCTTCGGGCCTGATCGTCCTTCATCCCGGGAAACACGCTGTACAGGTCGGGGGTTGTTACAAACGTCCGCAGCGCGTTGATCCCACCCGCGACCATCTCCTGAGCGATTGGGTGCGGCACGCCGAACCGGTTGTCGACGTGGCGCTCGGCGGCGCGACCGATTGCGCTGAGGACGATCCGCGCATCAACGCCTTCAAGCTTCGCCGCGAACTCTTCGCCAAGCGGGTTGTACGGGGGCAGGGGATCCTCGCCGTTCTTGATCTGGTGGTCGTTGCGAAGCTCCCAGAACCGCTTCGGGTTGTACATGCGGATCATGGTGAGACGCGCCGTGACGCGCTCCACATCCTCCTTGTACGTTCCAGACCGCTCCTCAAGCAGGTTGAGGCGATAGAACAACTCGTTGGCCGTGAGCCAGTCACCCGCGGCCTCGGCCCGGCGGGCTTCCACGGAGGCGTCATTGATCAGGCCGCGAACCTGCGGGTCGTCGAGCAGTTCCCGGTCGTCCTCGACCAGCAACTGAATCTCAACCGCTGACTTCAGCGCGTCAGAAAGGGCCTTGGCGGTTTTGCCTTCCGCCAAATGCTCCTGCATCTTCGTCCGCGCGGCCGTCATCTTCGTTTCGCGGACGTTCTCAAGTTCGTTGAGGCGGTCGGCGAGCGTCCGGGACTCTTCGCCGAGTTCCGCCGCGGCCCGCACCGGGTAGTTCTCGGGCACGCTCTTGAGCAGGCCGATGGCGCCCTGGGCATCTCCCCCTCGTGCGGTGTCCCACACCATGGCGGAGAGATCGCCGAACGTCATAGGGGTGTCTGCCGTTTCCTGGGCCAGTGCACCGGTTGAGGTGACGGCCGCGGCGATCGTCCACGCACACACACCCCGGAGAATCTTTCCAGCCATCAGCGACTCCTTAACAGGTTGTCGAAGGGATTCTCGGACCTCCCCCCGCATCAACTGTGATACGGCCTCACGCGCAGCGAAGTTCCCAACCTGTTCGTACCACCCTGAATCGGTTGTTTTTTGCGCCGGCATTGGCCTGATTTGCCTTTCCGCAGTTTCCACCCCCGATCATGCGAGCGTTCGGCCCATTGTGCCAGACGCCTCCCGACCCGCTTTAGGGGCATCGGCCCGGAAACCTGTCCGTCTGAGATGTCATACCGGACCCGGCGGTTCCGGCTTCGCTCCTTCGGCACGTACCTGGCGAACGGCAACCCCCCAAGCAAACGCGGCGGTCGCGACCACAATGCCAATAACGAGCAGGACGAAGGTGGCCTCGAAGCCGCCATGCCCTCCTCCGCCGGGGCTCACCGCGAGGGCTGCAAGGCCGCAGATTGGGCCCACGGAGTATCCAGCCCCGATCAAGGCTTCGTGGACTCCCCCGGCCTCGATTTCCGCCTGCCCTACCTCCATGGCGTAATAGAGGGCCGCGGCGTAGATCGCCCCTGCTCCGGCCCCGAAGACCGCCAGTCCGCCGATCGCAATGGCGACGGAGGCACTCCCTGCCCCGAGGAAGGGGGCGGCCACCGCTGCGATGAATCCGCCGACCATCAGGAAACCGGCTCCCACTGAGAGTCCCCATCGGCCGTGCCAGCCGTGCCACCGTTCAAGCAGCACGAAAACAACCACCCGGGTCACCATCCAGGTTGACGCCGCGGGGGCGGCCCAGCCGGCGCTCAGGCCAAGTTGGTTGAGCAGTGCAGGCAGGTACGGCTCCAGGGCGGAAATCACGGCGAAGCTGGCCGGCAATTCCAGCCGGAAGACGATGAGGAGGGCGCGGTAGACAGGCGGGTGGGGTTCGGGCTGAACGTCGATGTGCCGGCCGGGCTCAGGCTTCATCCAGCGCAGCAGCGGGAGGCACAGCGCGTAGGCAACGCCTTGGCCGGCCAGGACCAGCAGTGGGTGTTCTTCCAGAAGCGGCGCCATCAGCCAGAACGCGGCGACCAGGGCGATCGACCAGGTGATGTTGAACTGCCCGATCGCGCGCCGCAGGGTTCGTCCTGAGCGTCCACCGGAGACATAGGACTCGATAATCGGCCATGTGGCGCCGCCCAGGGGCCCGGAGACAGCCATGATCGCCCACATCGTCCAACTCCCCCCGAGTCCCGCGGGCTCGAGGAGAGCCGGAAGGAAGCAGAGGATTGAGAAGAGCACCATGAGGGCGGCCAGAACGCCGCGGCTGCTGATACGCGGGTCTTGAGCGATGACACGTCGAAGGGCCGGTCCGACGTAGAGGGCCGCGGGGATGTAGGTGACGCCGTAGACGAGGCCGAGGCCGAAGTTGGCCGCGAAGGAGAACTCGTACGCGTGGTGAGCGAGGAAAAACAGGCCCGCGGCGATGACGCCCGTGCCAAGGCTGTTGAGAAAAACAAACGGAAGGATCGCCGAGAGTGGGGAGGGGCCGTGGCGAGGGGGGTGAGATGAAGAAGACATCCGGCTGCTTGGATCTATGTCCCGAACCGGGGGCGGTTTACGGGATGGATGACGAGTCAGCAAGCCCGCGCGGCTTGCTCCGGGGGGGCGGCGAAGCGTAGGATCGGCGGCGGTAGATGCCGCGTCGCTGAGTGCTCGTAGCTCAATTGGATAGAGCGCTGGCCTCCGAAGCCAGAGGTTGTGGGTTCGACTCCCGCCGAGCACGTTTGGGGAATGGGGAAGTCTGATAGCCGGAATCGCGTTCCGGCGCGGGGGCCGCAGCAAACTCGCGCTTGTCGACGCTTACAAATGAGTTGGGGCGGATGATCCAACTTCCGCGGCAGGCACTGCGTCAGCCGGGCCAGCCGGGGGCTCTTCCTTCAGCTGCAGCAGGATTTCCGCACCGGGGGGCGGCGCGGGTGTTTGTGCATCGCCTGACGGTTCGAGCTGCGTAACGGCGATTCGTTGCTGCTTGACGAGCTCAAGGATCGCCAGGAAAAGGCCCACAAGTTCACTTCGCGAACGGCCCTCGAAGACCTGGCGGAACGTGATGGCGGGAGGCTCGCGGCCGGGTTGAGTGTCCCCCTGACCCCGGAGCGCCTGCAGGCGGTCGAGGATGTCCGCCGCGTGGAGCTCAATGGGCGTGTCATCGACGGTCACCGTGTGCTCGCCGAGCCGATCGAAATTGACGGTTTCGACAATCCGCGCGAACGCTTCCACGAGGTCGAAAATGTCGAGATCTTCGGTGTCGACGTCGTCAGGGTCGCCGGCGAGTTCGGCGGTGGCCTCAGCGAGGCGAGTCTTGTCAATAGGGGCGGCCGCCGCCGGGAAGCGCTGCTCCCAAATGCGGCGATGCTCCTCGAGGCGGTCCGCCGCGTCTCGATAGCGCTTGTACTCGAGAAGCTGGCGAATCAGGTCAGCACGCGGGTCGGCGTCAGCCCCCTCGGCCGAACCGCCATCCCCGCTGCGCGCGCCGCCGGGCCGTTCCTCCGGAGGCATGAGCATGCGCGACTTGATCTCCATCAGCGTCGCGGCCATGACGAGGAACTCGCCGGCGGTGTCGATGTCGATGCGGTCAATGTGCGTGAGGTACGCGAGGTACTGATCGGTGATCTCGGCGATCGGGATCTCCGTCACGTCGACCTCCGCGCGGCGAATCAGGAAAAGGAGCAGGTCGAGCGGGCCTTCAAAGGCGTCGAGTTGGACTCGGTAATCGACCATGTCGTCGCGGCGGAGCGATCCCCAGGGGCGGTGAGCGTTACAGACCCGACTGTGCGGGCGAGCGGAAGAGTCTACGCTTTAGCCGATGACGAGAGCCGCTCTGACAGGTTGTTTTGCGGAGACGGTCTCGGGCGCGGAGGATGGCGTGGATCTGGAGCAGGAACTGGAGCTTGCCCGGGGGCTTTTGCGGGCCGAGGCGGACGCGGTGGGCGGGCTGCCTGCGCGCCTGGGGGATGATTTCTTGACGGCGGTCGGGCTGATCGTCTCGTGCGTGCAGGCTCATGGGAACGTCGTGGTGGCGGGGCTGGGCAAGAGCGGGCTGATCGGCGCGAAGATCAGCGCCACGCTCGCTTCGCTTGGGATTCCGTCACAGTGTCTGCACCCGGTCGAGGCCGTGCACGGCGACCTGGGCCGACTGCGCAAGCAGGATGTGGCGATCTGCCTGTCGTATTCGGGCCAGACCGAAGAGGTCGTTGCGCTGGCGGCGACCCTGCGGCAGGATGGGCTGCCGATCATTGCGATCACCCGGGGGGGCAATGACGCAGACGGCCGCGCAACGTGCGCACTGGCGAGGCTGGCCACGGCAACGCTCACGATTGGCGCGGTTGATGAACAGAATGGCCTGACGCCTGCGCCGATGTGCTCCTCGACCGCGATGCTGGCGATGGGCGATGCATTGGCGCTTGTGGCGAGCCGCCGGATGAAGTTCACGGATGAGGACTTCGCACGGCGGCATCCTGGCGGCGCGCTGGGGGGGTTGTTGCGCCCGGTTCTGGAGGTGCTGCGCTTCCGTGCGGGCGTGAACCTCGAGCCGATCGGCGAGAAGTTCACGGTCTCCGAGGCGCTCGAGCAGGCGGCGCGTGTGGAACGGCGACCGGGCGCGCTGCTCCTGGTAGGCGACAACGGTCGCTTAACGGGAATCTTCACCGACGCCGACCTGCGGCGGTTGATTCTGAAGGATCCCGAAATGCTCTCTCGTCCGATCGCCGACGTGATGACGCGGTCGCCCGGCGCGCTCGTGGACACGGCGCTGGTTCGTGATGCGGTGCGCATGGTGCGGGAGTTCCGGCGCGACGAGATTCCGGTGGTGGATGCGGACGGCAGACCGGTCGGCCTTCTCGACGTCCAGGATCTGGTCGCGCTGAAAGTAGTGGAGCCGGAATGAGCGAGCATTCACAGGCCGTGACCGACGCGGTAGGGGTGGGGCGCGACGGGCGCTTTGTGGATCCAGCGTCCGTCCGGCTGCTGGCGATCGATGTGGATGGCGTCCTTACCGACGGCTCGATCATGCTCGATGACGATGGGCGGGAACTCAAGCGCTTCAATGTGCGCGATGGGCTCGGGCTCAAGATGTGGATGGGGCTGGGCTTCAAGGTGGCGGTGATCACGCGCCGCAGGGGCGGAGCGCTGGCACACCGGATGCGGGAACTCGGCGTTGATGAAGTGACGCAAGGAGCCGGCCACAAGGGGGAGGTGATTGAGGACGTGTGCCGGCGGCTGGAGATTCCCTGCGGCCAGACCTGCTTTGTGGGCGACGATCTGCCGGACTTGGCAGCGATGCGCCGGGTCGGCTACCCGGTGGCCGTGGCCGATGCGGAGGAGGCAGTGCGTGCCGCCGCGGCGTGGGTGACCACACGCCGGGGCGGGTGTGGCGCGGTGAGGGAGGTAGTTGACAGGCTGATCGCCACACGCGGGCTCATGGAGCAGGTGGTCGGGCAGTACCATTAGCGGGGGCTGTTGCGGCACGGTCGTGGACGTGGCCGCGGCCAGCAGCCGGGGGGCTGGAATGGAGTCCCATGAACACACGCACGACCGGCCTGCTCGTCGCCTTCGCGTTGGCTCTGATCATCATCGGAGTGGTGCTGTTCGTCTATATCCGCCACGCCTCTGCGCCGGTGGCCCAGCCGGTCGCGCCGATCGTCGCGGCAGAGGAGCAGATCCAGGCCATCGCGGCGGATGGGGCTCTGCAGACGGGCAGTGCTGCGCGCATCCAGGGAACGGCCAAGGACGACCCCGAACGCCGGGTGTATGACTTCACGGCCGAGCGCATCGATCCAAAGCCCAACGGTGTGTACGAGATTGAGTCACCGGCGGGGTGGATCTACCTCAAGGACAATCGCGCGGTGCACGTGCGGGCGGAGCGCGGACAGGTGGTCGCGCCGGCCCCTGCTGGCAGCGAGATGGCTGGCCAGCCGGCGATTCCTTCCGATCCGGAGGAAGGGAACCTCGCGGGCGATGTGGTTATCCGACTGTTCGAGGGAGTGGGGCCGGACGACCAGATCGACCCCGAGACGACGACGCCGGCGGGCACGTTCCGGACAGATGTGCTGCGCTTCAACGCGGTAACCGGGGAGTTGTCGACGCCGCAGGATGTCGAGATTCGCGTGGAGACGCCGGACTTCACCTATCGCGGCACGTGGCTGCGTGGGCAGTACGATCAGGTGCGCGAGCGGTTCTTCGTGCGCGTCGAGCGGCGGCACCAGCTCGAGTACGTGCAAAAAGAGGAAGCACAGGATCAGGCGGAGGCGACGCCGTCCTCGCAGGCCCAAGGCGCCGATGGGACGGGTCAGACCACGCCGGCGCAGGCGGCGAGCGAGCCGGCCGGAAGCGACAGCCCGAAGAAGGAGGACCTGTACCACTGCGTGCTCGTCGGCGACCTGATGTTGCAGCAGGTGGGGCAGGGTCGCTGGCTGAAAGCGGATCGGCTGGAACTGTGGGCGCGATTGCTGGATGGCCAGTTGCCGGACGGGGCGATCGCGCCGCTGGCGTTCGGGGAGGAACGAACCGAGCCGGATGCGGCAGAGGTGAGCGAGGTCGACTCGCAGAGTCCAGGCGCCGCGGCCGGGCAAGCAGAACCGGCGGAGAGGACGGTGATTCCGCTTTCCGATACACCGCCGGATCAACCGAACGTGATCACGCTCACCTGGAGCGGGCCACTGATGCTTTCTCCATTGGACGAGACACCTGCGGAACTGGAGGAGGACCATGCCGCATTGCGCTTCAGCGGCCTGAACGGCAATCGCGTCCTGCTGACCGACGACGGTGATGGGAGCGTCTCGTGTGCGCTACTGCACTACGGGGCGACAACGCGTCGCGCGATGCTCGCCAACACCGCCCAGGTGAAGGACGGGACGACAATGGGCCAGGTTGTCGCGGAGTCTGTTGAGTACGGCACCCTCCGCGGGCCGGTGATCCGGGCGGATCTGACGACCGGGCTGGCGTCCGTGGATGGTGGGGGTGCGATGATCGCCGTGGCGGAGCCGGAAATCGCCGGGAGGGGCACTGGCGGCCGCCGGATCGATTGGAGCAAGCGTGCGGACTTCCGGTTCCGGACGGCGGCCGGGCGCGTCATCGGGTCACTGCAGGAGGCGTTGCTTTCGGGTGAGGTCGTGGCGACAGATGGGCGGGGCAAGTTGGAGGGGGACTCGGTGCGTGCGCTGTTTGTGCAGGGCGAGGCCGATGCAGAAGGGAAGCGGCCGGATTTGCTGCAACGGCTGATCGCCGATGGCGAGGTGCTCGCCGATGGCGGCGCCGATGAACGTGGGCGTGAGATCGGCTCGATTGCCGCGACTCACCTGGATGTGGAGTTCGAGACGGCCGAACAAGCGGTCGGCTTGACGGGGGGAGAACCGACTCCCCGAGTGATCGAGGCGTGGGGGACGGAAACGCAACGAGTGATAACGAAGCGGGCCGGGGAGCGACTGGAGTCCGGCCGCCTTCTCGCCAACACGCGGAGGGATGAAGCTGGCAACGTCGTTGTGACCAGGGTGAGCGCTTCGGAAGGCGTGGTGGTCAGCCGCGACGATGGGATCCAGGCCACGGCAGCCCGCATGGAAGCGGACGGCCTGACCGAGACAGCGGACTTCTTCGAAAACGTTGTGCTCTCACGGACCGCTGGTGCGGAAGAGTCCGCGGTCGTGCGGGGCGAACAGGTTCGGGTTGGGGGCGAGGAGCGGGTCATCAACGTCTTCGGCTCAGGCGATTTCAGCTTCGCGAGCGCCAGCGATGATGGGGAGCCCGGCGCTCTGAAGGTGACGTGGACGAACGAGATGCGCTTCAACGATGCGGCCGGGCAGATTGACTGCGTCGGCGATGTCGTGGCGATCAATGAGGTGGGGGAGTTGGCGACCGATGTCCTCCGGTCGCACCGCGTCGTCATCGATCTTGAGCCGGTCGATTCAGCGGAGGGCGGGCCGTCAACGCGGGATGGCGCTCTCGCAATTGAGGAACGCCGGGTGCGCGAGATTCGGGCGATCGGGGAGTCGACCGAGGTGGCAGGCGGCGAGATGGCGGTCGCCGAGCTGCGCCGGTACGTGGCTGATGAAGCACACGAGGGCGGCAGGCGGCTGGAGCGGTTCGCAAGGCTGAAGGGCGATCGGATCATCGCCAGTGAAGTGGAAGGGACCCTGCTAGTTCCCGGACCCGGCGATGCGGCCCTGTACGATGCCCGTGCGGTCGCGGCGGCAAAGTCGGAGGGAACGGATCTGCTGCCGGCCGGGGGGGGCGGTCAGCTTCGTGGCGCCACGCTGTTCCGCTGGGATGGAGCGTTGACCGGCAATCGCGCGGAGGGAACGCTGGTCATGAAGCGTGCGGTGGAGATGGTCCACAAGCCGCTCGACCCAGAACAGCCCGAGATTCTCATGGTGTGTGAGGACCTGCTGACGAGGATGGAAGAGCCAGGAGATGCGCCGGCGAGCGCTGCGGAGGAGAACAGGCTTTCGCAGATCGAAGCCGAAGGCGCGGTTTACGTGCGGGCCGACACGCCGGGCACGACGCAGCGCAAGGAGTTGATCGCCGATCGACTGTTCTATGACGCGGCGACCGGCAAGGTGCTGGCCTGGGCGCGGGAGGGCAACCAGGTGAAGCTCTTCGATGTCATGCGCGGCGCGCCGGTGATGGCACGGGAACTCGAGTGGGACCTCGTGCGCGATGCAATCCGCGTGAAGGAGATGAGCGGCTCGGCCGTGCGGTAGGCACGCTGAGCAAACTCACGCCGATGAGCGGTCAACCACCCGGTAGTGCTCTCGCTCGCCGCGGCCGCGGAGCGGGTAGTCCTTGCGAAGCGGGTGGGCGGGGTAGTCGGCCCAGAGGAGGATGCGCCGCAGGTCGGGGTGGTTGCGGAAGCGAATGCCGTACATGTCGAAGACCTCGCGTTCGGGCCACTCGGCGCCCGGCCACAGGTCGGTGACGCTGTCGACATAAAGCGCGGGGTCTTCCTCGATGCCATCGGTCGGGATGGAGGGATCCAGGAACGTCTTCACCGTGAAGCGGGTGTTGTGGTCGTAGGAGAGCAGAAGGTAGACGACGGCGAACCGGCCCGGCATGTCGGCGGGATAGTTGAGGTAGTCGACGGCCGTAACGTCGGAGAGGAAGTTGTAGCGGCAGCGGTCATCGTCGCGGAGGAAGGCCATCACCTCGTGCAGGTCGGCGGGGTCGACGATGAGGGTGGACTGCCCGCGAAACTCGGCGCCGCGAAAGCGACGGTCTGGGAAGGCGGCCTTGACGGCCGCGAAGGTGGGGTGGTCAAGCGTGGGTTTGGGGTTTGTCATTGTTGCTGGGGCCCTGAGGAGGTGTCGGGACGCATGGTAGCCTCGGCGGCAGGGTGGCGGGCAAGCCAGAGACAGGTCCAATGTCGCCGGAGGCCAATGGGGATTCAGTTTGATTTGGAGGCGTCCGGTGGGCTATTGTTGGGGCAAGATTCCGCCGTTCCCGCCACGCGGGGCGGCGTCTTTGCAGATTGTGCGGGCCGGGGGTCCGCTTCAATAGCCGCCGAGAAACACAGTCGGGCCCGGCCCGATGCCATGGGATGCGACGCATATGCCGTTGATGGCCGAAGAAAAGACGCAGGTGATCAGCCAGTACAAGACCCACGAGAACGACTCGGGTTCACCCGAGGTGCAGATCGCGGTCCTGACGACGCGGATCAATCAGCTTTCAGAGCACCTGCAGAGCCACAAGCACGACAACCACAGCCGCCGCGGCCTGATCATGATGGTCGGCAAGCGCAACCGGCTGCTGCGGTACCTGGCGAACACGGACCGCCAGCGTTACCTCGACCTGATCGGCCGACTCGGCCTGCGCAAGTGACTTCTGCGGCCCGTGCCCTCACCGGCGCGGGCCGTCTTTGTATTCGTGACCGCCGGAGACCCGGCGGCAGTGGACAGCCTGCATTCCGGTGAGAGTGCCTTCTGTCTTCTGCCTCTGGGGGGCTCCGACGGTGGACAATCCGTTTGAGATCGCGCTTGTGGCGGACGGTTCGTTTCGATGGAGCCGCCGCGAGCGCCAGCCGTGCATGCATGCACGAGAGGTAGAAGACAATGGCATATGTGAAGGTTGAGCGCGAGATCGCCGGGCGGACGCTGACGATCGAGACGGGCAAGGTTGCGAAGCTGGCCAGCAGCGCGGTGGTGGCGACGTACGGCGGCAGCACCGTGCTGGCGACGGTCGTGCGGGCCGATCCGCGCGAGGGGCTGGACTTCTTCCCCCTGCAGATCGACTACCGCGAGAAGACGCCCGCGGCGGGCAAGTTCCCCGGCGGCTTCCGCAAGCGCGAGGGGGCGCCCAACGAGAAGGAAATTCTCACGATGCGGCTGATCGACCGCCCGATCCGCCCGCTTTTCCCTGACGGCTTCATCGACGAGGTGCAGGTCCAGTGCTGGGTCATGAGCCACGACGGCGAGAACGACACGGACGTGCTGGCCGGCACCGCGGCGAGCGCTGCACTCGCGATCAGTGATCTCCCCTTCGAGGGGCCGACCGCGACGGTGCGCATCGGGCGCATCCACACCGACGACGGCCCGCGCTACGTCACCAACCCCACCGTGTCGCAGCTTGAGTATTCCGACCTGGACATGGTGCTCGCCGGCCATAAGGACGGCATCAACATGATCGAGGTCGGCGCGGCCGAGGTTGACGAGGCCGGCGTGCTCGGCGCGATCGAGGAGGGGCAGAAGGCGATCGCCGAGACGCTCGCGCTCATCGATGAGCTGGTCAGCAAGGCCGGCCAGGAGAAGCGCCTGGGCGAACTGAACCTGCCCGCTGAGGACGTGGTCCGCAAGGTCTGGGAAGTCGGCGAGGCCGAGATGCTCCAGGCCCGCCAGCTCAAGGGCAAGACCGAGCGCAACGAGGCCGTCAGCGCGCTCAAGAAGCGCATCCTCGACGAGCACTTCCCCGTGACGGTGAACGGCACGGTCGAGCAGTGGAAGGAAACGACCAAGCGCCGCAGCATGGCCGTCGAGGCGCTGCGCACGCTTGAGAAGAAGTGCACGCGCAAGCTCATTGTTGAGAAGGGCATCCGCGCCGACGGCCGCAAGGCCACCGAGATCCGGCCGATCGAGTGCGAGGTCGGCGTCTTCGCCCGCACGCACGGCTCGGCCTTCTTCCAGCGCGGCGAGACGCAGTCGCTCGTCTCCTGCACGCTCGGCACCGGCAAGGATGAGCAGATCGTCGACGGCCTGCTGCCGGAATACTCCAAGAAGTTCATGCTGCACTACAACTTCCCGCCCTTCTCGACGGGCGAGGCGAAGCGCATCATGGGCCCCGGTCGTCGCGAGATCGGCCACGGCGCCCTCGCCGAGCGTTCGCTGCTCGGCATTCTCCCGACGCCGGAGGAGTTCCCTTACACGGTCCGCATCGTCAGCGACATCACGGAGTCCAACGGCTCCAGCTCGATGGCTTCCGTCTGCGGCGGCTGCCTGGCGCTGATGGATGCGGGCGTTCCGATCAAGGCGACGTGCGCCGGCATTTCGGTCGGCCGCTTCAGCGATGAGAACGACCAGAACGAGGTCTTCGTCACCGACATCATCGGCGAGGAAGATTTCTTCGGCGACATGGACTTCAAGGTCTCCGGCACGCGCGAGGGGATCACGGGGATCCAGCTCGACCTCAAGGCCCGCGGCCTGAACCTTTCGCAGATCGAAAAGATCTTCGAGCAGGCCCGCCAGGGGCGCCTCGAGATCATCGACATCATGGAGCGGACCATCGCCGCCCCGCGTCCGGAGATTTCGGTCTACGCGCCGCGCCTGCTGACCATCAAGATCAACCCGGAGAAGATCGGCAAGCTCATCGGCCCCGGCGGCAAGACCATCCGCTCGATCCAGGACCGCTACGGCGTCAACATCGACGTCGAGGACGACGGCACGGTCATGATCTCCGCCCCCACCGGCGAGATGATTGACCAGGCCCGCGCGGAGGTCGAAGCGCTCGCCGCCGAGATCAAGGTCGGCACCATTTACACCGGTAAGGTCGTGAGTGTCAAGGACTTCGGCGCGTTCATCGAGCTCGCCCCCGGCACCGACGGCATGGTCCACATCTCCGAGCTGGCCGAGGGGCGCGTGCGCCAGGTCACCGATGTGGTGAATGTCGGCGACGTCGTCAAGGTGAAGGTCATCCTGGTGGACGACCAGGGGCGCATCAAGCTGTCCCTGCGTGCCGCGATGCAGGAGCAGTCGGCCGAGGCCGCGCCGGTCGCCTGATTTGGGGAGTCGTCACGGGCGTAACAGCCGCGATTTCGCGTCTTTGACGCGAGCGCGGCTGTTGCCACTTGGCGGGGCGGGTGGTTTCTGATACGCTGCCGACTCACACTCGCACGGGTGTCAACTTGCGCATTGCGGGGCGCGCATCGCCAAGCGCACGGCGGCTCGCCCGGCCAGGTGAAGAGGGCGTGCAATGATGGACGGCCGGGAACGAATCGTCGATGTCCAGGGCGTGGTCAAGTGGTTCGACCCCAAGAAGGGGTACGGGTTCATCATCGGCCCGGCGGGGCAGGACATCTTCATCCACTTCACGCAGATCGACGGCAGCGGCTTCCGCGCGCTCAAGGACGGCACGAGCGTGCGCTACGACGCCGAGTTGACCGAGCGCGGCTGGCACGCGACCAGGTGCGTGCGCCTCGAGCCGGAGATCACCGTCCGCGCACGCCCCGCCTACGCCCGCTCGCCGCGGCGGTGAGGGGGCGAGGGGTGAAGAAGAGGTGGGGAGGTGAAGAGGTGGGGAGGTGAAGAGGTGAAGAGGTGAAGAGGTGGGGGAGTGGGGGGGTGAAGAGGTGGGCCCTGAACCGGGGGGACACGCTCTTTGAACGGCTCTTTAAGTCGTACTGTGGGCTCTCGAAATGATTTCGTGGACCCTTTGAGTCATTCTGAGGGCTCTTCAAATGACTCTGTAGGCTCTTCAAACGACTTTGTAGGCTCTTCGAGTCATTCTGTAGGCTCTTCAAATCATTCTGTAGGCTCTTCGAACGACTCTGTGCGAGGGTTATCTGACCTTCACCGGCGTTTGCAGCCCGCCAGCGGGGGGTGGCCCCCCGGTTCAGGCGGCTGCCCAGGGGGTCGCCGGGCCAATCCCCTGTTTGGGGGCTACCCCCGCGCCACTTGCCGCGCTTCGTCCAGCGCCCCACTATCCACTCTCAACTGTCAACTCTCAACTACTACAGTTCGCCCTTGCTCCAGGGCGTCCTGCTTGGCTTCGGGATCGGTGTGCTCGCGACGGCGCTGGCGTCGTGGCTCATGGTGCGCCGCCACCTGGGCAGGCGGCTGGCCGCCGAGCGGCGGGCCCGGGCGGCCGAGCGGCTGGCGGAGATCGGGGCGATGACGGGGGGCCTTGCCCACGAGATCAAGAACCCCCTCTCGACGATCGGGATGAACGCGCAGCTCCTGGCCGAGCAGGTCGAGGCCCTCGACCTGGCCGATGAGACGCGCAGCCGCCTGCTCTCGCGCCTGCGGACGCTGCGGCGCGAGATCGAGCGCCTCAGCGGGATCCTCACCGACTTTCTGGAGTTCGCCGGGCAGATCCACCTGGAGCGCCGGCCGACCAACGTGAACGAACTGGTCGAAGAGCTGGTCGACTTCTACTTCCCCGAGGCCGAACGCCAGGGCGTGCGGCTGTGGGCGGACCCCGCCCCTCCCAGCGCCGATGGACAGCCGATCACCGCGGTGATCGACCCGCGCCTCGTCAAGCAGGCGGTCCTGAACCTGATCCTCAACGCGACGCAGGCGATGGCCCGCCGGGCGGGCACGCCGGAGGCGGGGAGCGGCGCAGCGGGCGCGGCGGGGCCGGCAAGCGGCGGGGGCGGGGGTGGGGCGGGGGAACTGATCCTGCGCGTGCGTCCAGCGCGCCTGGCGGACGGCGCGGCGGCGGTGGAACTGCACGTGATTGACACCGGCCCGGGGATTGCCCCCGAGCGGCTCGCCCACATCTTCACGCCGTACTACACGACGCGCACGGGGGGTTCCGGGCTCGGCCTGCCGACGGCGCGGCGGCTGATCGAAGAGCACGGGGGGCACATCGATGTGCACTCGGAACTGGGGCGGGGCACCGACATGAAGATTGTCCTGCCGGTTGCTCCCCCCGAACAGTCCCCCCCGCGACATTCCCCGCAAGCCTCTGCGGGACAGACAGGGTGACTACCGTTGGCTTCGCTCCTGCGAAGGTGCGCAGGAGGTGAAGGAGTTCGCGACGTGATCAGACCAGCGTTCAGCACCGTCGCCTGCCCGGACAAGACGATCGAGCAGGTCGTGGCGCTGGGGGAGCAGGCGGGGTTCAGCGAGATTGAGTTCCGCTCATTCGGGGTTGATTCCCGCCAGTTTGCGTGCGACCCGGCCCTGACGGGCGCGGGGAAGGTACGCCGCCTGCTGGCGGGCAGCGGCATGACGTGCTGCTGCCTGGCGACGTCGGCCCGCTTCGATGCGCCCGTGTGGCCGCCGGTCATCGGCGTGATGATGGACCAGGAGCAGCAGGTGCGGGCCGCCCGCCGCGCCATCGACACCGCCGCGGCGATCGGCGCGCCGCTGGTGCGCGTCTTCGCCTTCGACAAGCCCGAGCGCGAGAAGCGCTCCGCGACGGTGGCGAGGATTGTCCGGCGGCTGGAGCGCGTCGTGGACCACGCCCGCAACCGTCCCGTGCGCGTGGTGCTCGAAAATGGCGGCGCCTTCCGCACCGCGGAAGAAGTGGCCGAGTTGATCGACCTCGTCGACCACCCGCTGCTGGGCGCGTGCTACTCCCTGGCGACGGGCGTGGCCGCGGGAGATGATCCCGCCCGGGCGGTGTCGACGCTCGCCTCGCGCCTGTGGCTCACGCGCGTGCGCGACCTGAAGGATGGGCGGCCGGTGATGATCGGAACGGGAGACGTGCCGTGCCATGCCTTCGTCGAGGCGCTGCAGGGGGCGGGGTACGCCGGCGCGCTGGTCTACGAATGGGACCGCGCGTGGCTGCCCGACCTGGCGCCCGCCGAAGAAGTGCTGCCGGCGGCGTGCCGGACGCTGTATGAGTGGATCGGCGCAGCCCGTGCGGCCCGCGGCGGGTCCGTCCGGCGCTTGAGCGCCCCGAACGCCTCGGCCGCAGGACCGGACGCCGCCGCAGCGCCCGTGCAGGCGCACGCCGGGTAAGGGCCGTCGATGCTCGTGTCGCTGGCAGGTGGAGTCGGGCTGTTTCTCCTGGGGATGGTGCTGCTGACCGATGGGCTCAAGGCCCTGGCCGGGCGCGCGCTCAAGCAGGCCTTGCAGGTGCTTGTTCGCGGGCCGGTCTCCGGCATCGCGACCGGGGCGGCGGTGACGGGGATGGTGCAGTCTTCGACCGCGACCACGCTGACGACGATCGGCTTTGTCAGCGCCGGGCTGATGACCTTCCCCCAGGCGATCGGCGTCATCCTCGGCGCGAACGTCGGCACGACGAGCACGGGTTGGCTTGTGTCCGTCCTCGGCTTCAAGGTGTCGCTCGGGGCGGTGAGCCTGCCGGTGGTGCTTGTCGGCGCGCTGCTTCGGGTGATCGGGCGGGAGCGCGTGGCGGCGGCGGGGATCGCGCTGGCGGGTTTCGGGCTCATCTTCTTCGGGATTGACGTGCTGCAGGCGGGCATGGCGCACCTGAGCGAGCGGATTCAGCCGGGGGATCTGCCGGGCGACGGCCTTCCGGGGCGGCTGGTGCTCGTGGCGGCGGGCATCGTGATGACAATCGTGATGCAGTCTTCCTCGGCGGCGATGGCGGCGACGCTTGTCGCGCTCGACAGCGGCACAATCAACTTCGAGCAGGCCGCTGCGCTTGCGATCGGGCAGAACATCGGCACGACGGCGACCGCAGCGCTGGCGGCGATCGGCGCTTCGACGCCCGCGCGGCGGACGGCGCTGGCGCACGTGCTTTTCAACGTCTTCACCGGCGTCGCGGCGTTCGCGGCCTTCGGGCTTCTGGTGCGCGCAGCGCAATGGCTGGCCGGCGGCGAGGCCGACAACGTCCTGGCGCTGGCGATTTTCCATTCGCTCTTCAACCTCGGAGGCGTCGCGCTGGTCTTTCCGCTGCTGACGCCCTTCTCGCGGGTGATCGAGCGGATCGTGCCGGAGCGCGGGCCGTCGTTCACGCAGTATCTTGATCGATCGGTGGCTCAACTCGGGCCGGTCGCGATCGAGTCGGCGCGGCGCGCTTCGCTGGCGGTGCTGGCCGCGCTCATGGACTCGGCCGCCACGATCCTGGAGGGTCGCCGCCGCACGCGCGGACAGATCGAACAGGACGCCGCGGCCCGGGCCGCGCTCGACGAGATCAACGCATTTCTCGCGAAGGTGGCCGAGCCGACGCAGCGAGCGGCGGAGATGACGGCGCAGGTGAACCTCGTGCACGCGCTGGATCACCTCGACGAACTCGCCGAGACGTGCCAGGACGAGGAGGTGCACCCGGCGCACCTGTCGTTGCCCGCCGCGGCCCCGGCGGCGGCGAGGGTGCGCGAGGTTCTGCGGCGCGCGCGGCCGGCCGTGGCCGATGAGCGGCCCGATGCGCCGCTGCCGGATTTGAGCGGGGCCATGGCGGAGATCGCCGAGCTGCGCCGCGGCGAGCGCAAGCGGCTTCTGGAGGAAACGGCCGCGGGTCGGATGCCGCCTCGGGAGGCGGAGGAGTCGATCGAGGCGATCCGGTGGGCGGACCGGGTCGCGTACCACGTGGCGCGGGCGGTGTATTACCTGCAGCCGCCGCCTGCCAGGGGCGTGGAAGCGATTTCACCGTCGGGCGAGGCGGTTTCGCTCGCCGCGCCGGGGGAATCGGGGCTGTAGCCACGCTTCAATTGATTCATGGAACACGCGCGCGAGATCGTGGCTCGCTGCCGGGCGCTCGGCTTTGCCCTCGCGGGCGTGGCTGCTGCGCACGCGAGCGATCACGAGGCGGAGTTGCGCGCGTGGCTGGCCGCCGGGAAGCACGGCTCGATGGCATGGCTTGCCGAGCACGCCGATGTGCGCGCGGATGTGCGGCGGTTTCTGCCCGGTGCGAAGAGCGTGATCATGGTTGCGGACCAGTACGCAGCGCGTGGGGCCAGTGCGCGCGGCGATGAGGGCTCGCAGCGCGCGGAGGGGCGGGAAGCGGGGGTGGGACGGGTTGCACGGTATGCGCGGGGGCGGGATTACCACAAGGAAATGAAGAAGCGGCTGCATGTGTTGTGCGATGAGCTGCGGGCGCGGCACCCGCAGGAGCAGTTCCGGGCGTTCGTGGACACTGCGCCGGTGCACGAGCGCGAGCAGGCGGTGCGCGCGGGGCTGGGGTGGATCGGCAAGCACACGCTTTTGATCCATCCGCGGCTGGGATCATGGCTTCTGCTCGGCGGTGTGGCGACGACGCTGGAACTGGTGAGCGAAGAGGAGGAACGCGAGCAGCGCGAGCCCGATCACTGCGGCACATGCACGCGCTGCATCGACGCCTGCCCGACGGAGGCGATCACGCCGTATTCGCTGGACGCAAGTCGGTGCATCAGTTACCTCACCATCGAGCGGAGACAGGCAATTCCCGAGAATCTCGCGGGCAAAACGGGGGGGTGGGTGTTCGGCTGCGACATTTGTCAGGAAGTCTGCCCGCACAACTCGCCGCGTCCGGAGGGGAGCGGCGAAGCGCGCGTGCACGAGGCGTATGCGCCCAAACGCAGCGGGTTCGATCTGCTGGAAGTGCTGGGCTGGAGCGAGGAGGATCGGCGGACCGCGTTCGAGTCATCGTCCCTCAAGCGCGCCAAGCTGGACATGATGAAGCGCAACGCGCTGCTGGCGGGGGCCGCGTCGCGCGATGAGCGCGTGCGCGCGGCGGTGCTGGCGCGGGCGCGGGAGATCGTGGACGATGACGGGGAGTCGGAGCTGGTGCGCGCGACGGCGCAGCAGGTCATCGCCGCGAGCGCGTGAGCGGG
>CAYWRO010000025.1:0-3814 GCA_964460345.1 uncultured Phycisphaeraceae bacterium
TCTCTATTCTCTATTCTCTATCCTCTATTCTCTATTCTCTATTCTCTATTCTCTATTCTCTATCCCCTGCTCCCTCTCGAGGAGCCGCTTCGTCGCCAGGATCCCCTCCTGCTCGCTCAGGCGGCCGCCCTCGTACTCGATGCCGACCCAGCCGCGGTACCCGGCGTCGAGCACGATCTTCATCATGCGGCGGTAGTCGGTGCGCGTCTCGTTGCCGGCTTCGTCGAAGTCGTTGCTCTTGGCGCTGACGGCCTTGGCGTACGGCATCAGCTCCTCGACGCCCTTATACCTGTCGTACCACTCGCCTTCGTCCCAGCTCTGGCCCGGCTTGCCGCCGATGCGGAAGTTGCCGAAGTCCGGCAGCGTTCCGCAGCGCGGGTGGTCCACGCGCTTCATGACCGCCGCGAGCCACGCGCCGTTGCTCGAGAGCCCGCCGTGGTTTTCGACGATCACGTTGATGCCGTGCTGATCGCCGAACTCGCTCAAACGCCGCAGCCCGTCCGCCGCGAGCGCGAGCTGCTCGTCGTACGACCCCTCGCTCTGCGCGTTGACGCGGATCGAGTGGCACCCGAGGAAGACCGCCGCCTCGACCCACTTGTGATGGTTCTCGATCGCCTGCGCGCGGGCCGCGTCGTCGGCCGCCCCGAGCGCGCCCTCGCCGTCGCACATGATCAGCAGCGACTTGACGCCGCTGTCCGCCGCGCGCTGCTTCATCTCGGTCAGGTACGCGCGGTCGTCGGCCTTGTCCTTGAAGAAGGCGTTGACGTACTCGACCGCCTCGATCCCGTACACCTCGCGCGCGGTGCGCGCGAAGTCGAGGTTGTCGAGCTCTCCCGCGCGGAGCGTCCGGTGCAGCGACCACTGGGCGAGCGAGATGCGGAACAGGGGATCGGCGTCACCGCCGGCGCCCCCCCCGTCCGGCCCGGGCTTGCCCGCAGGCTCGCCCGCCTTGTCCGCCGCCCCTCCCGGTTGTGCGAAAGTTCGACCGCCCGCTCCGATTCCGACCCCCGCCGCGGCGGCCCCGAGAAGCAGCCCGGCACGAAGCACCTGACGACGATCGACAAACCGGCTCTCTGCGTTCATCATGGCCGCATCGTACCGCGCCGGTCAATGGCCCGCACGCCCCATGGGGAATGCCCAAGACCTGCGTGGCATGCCCACGCTGTACTCAGCGTGGGGCTGCTCTAGCGCGCATTGCAGCCGACCGCCCTTTGCGGTATCCTCACCGCACCCCGCGCAGACACGCGGCGGCCAGGCGAAGGAGTCGGATATGTCGGATGTGAACAGCGGCGGACTTCCAGCAGGCGGCGCAACGATGGTCGGCCCGCGCTTGTCAGCGATGATGTTCCTGCAGTTCTTCGTCTGGGGCGCGTGGTACGTCACCGTCGGCAACTACATGAAGGCCCACGGCATGCTGGACCAGATCTTCTGGGCCTACACCGTCGGACCGATCGCGGCGATCATTTCGCCTTTCTTCCTCGGCATGGTCGCGGACCGCTTCTTCGCAACGGAGCGGGTTCTCGGCGTCATGCAGTTGCTCGCCGGAGCGACCATGTTCGCAGCCCCCTTCGCGGCCAAAGCCGGCCCCACGCCGTTCATCCTCCTCTTGCTGGCCCACATGCTCTGCTACATGCCGACGCTCGGTCTGACGAACACGCTCGCCTTTCACAACATCACCAACCAGGAGAAGCAGTTTCCGATCATCCGCGTCTTCGGCACGATCGGATGGATCGCGGCCAACTGGGTCGTGAGTCTCTGGCTCGGCGCCGACTTCACGGCCACGCAGTTCAACGTCGCCGGCGCTGCGTGCGTGGCCCTCGGGCTCTACAGCTTCACGCTTCCCCACACGCCGCCCCCGGCAAAGGGCAAGAAGACCTCCGTCCGCGAAGTGCTCGGCCTCGATGCGCTTGCGCTGATGAAGGAACGTTCCTTCACCGTCTTCATCGTCTGCTCGTTCCTGATCTGCATTCCGCTGGCGGCCTACTACGCGTACGCCCCTGTCTTTGCAGGCAAGGTGGGGTATCAGAAGGTCGCGACGGTGATGTCCTTCGGACAGGTTTCCGAAATCGTCTTCATGCTCCTCATGCCGCTCTTCTTCGTGCGGCTTGGCGTCAAGTGGATGCTCGCCGTCGGCATGCTGGCGTGGGTGGTTCGCTACGGGCTCTTCGCCGGCGCCGATGACCAGAACGTCATGTGGATGGTCCTCGGCGGCATCCTCCTCCACGGCATCTGCTACGACTTCTTCTTCGTCACCGGCTTCATCTACACCGACAAGAAGGCAAACGCCGAAATCCGCGGCCAGGCACAGGGTCTTCTGGTCCTGATCACGCAGGGACTCGGCCTCGGCATCGGCGCACAGGTCATGGGACGCATCGCCGGCGCCTTCACGCCGCCGGAGGCGCAGGATCTGCTCGCCCAGTCCAGCGACCTGACTCGCCAGGCTTACGCACAGACGGATCCGGAGCTGCAGAAGCAACTGCTCGAACAGGCGAACAACGCCGCGACCCAGGCCAATGCGATCATCGACTGGGGGGCCATCTGGCTGATCCCGTGCATCGCCGCCCTCGTGGTCCTCGTGATCTTCGTCGCCCTCTTTAGGGACCGCAAGGCCGATGCGCCGGTCACCGCGCCAGCGGATCCCTTCCCGAGTTGATTCCCATCCTCCCTCACGCTGCTTGATGCTTTTGAGTCTCGCGGGCGTTTGACCGGCTGGGGCCAGCCGCGCGCGGCTGTAGCCGCCAGATCGGCGTGTGCGATCGCGCTGGAACTGCCGGCGTATGCCTCTCGCGCGAGGCCGCCTAAACTCCGCGGCCTCATCCTTTTACGGAGAGCGACCGCATGTTCACACGCAAGATCGGCAAGATCCTCCGCGGCAAGGCCACCCCCTTCCAGATCCTCGCCGCCGCGATTCTCGGGGGGCTCATCGGGTTCGTGCCGACCTTTACCGGCGCGCCGGGGCTCGTCATTGCCCTCGTCCTTGTCCTGATTATCCTCAACGCCAACCTCGGCGTCGCGGCGATCACGGCCGGCCTGGCCAAACTCGCCTCGCTGGCGCTGCTGCCGGTCTCCTTTAAGCTCGGCGTCCTCCTCTCGACCGGCCCCACCGAGCCCCTCCTCCGCCTCGGGGCCAACACCCCTGTCCTCGCCTTCTTCGGCTTCGAGCGCCCCGCCGTCTCCGGCTCCATCGTGCTCGGCCTTGTCTTCGGCCTCATCGTCGGGCTCGCGATCGTCAAGGTCTTGAGCGGCTTCCGCCGCAAGATGGCCTCGCTCGAAGAGGGCTCCGACCGCTACAAGACGTACATGAGCAAGGGCTGGGTCCGCGCCCTCGTCTGGATCTTCGCCGGCAGCGACAAGGCCAAGGGACAGTACGCGGCTCTCCTCAACAAGCGCATCGGCAACCCCATCCGCATCCTCGGCGTCGTCTTCGCCGTGCTCGTCGTCGCCCTGCTGTGGATCGGGCAGATGTTCTTTGCCGAGCCGTTTGTCACCGCCGCGCTGCAGTCCGGCCTTGAGCGCGCCAACGGCGCAACCGTCGATGTCGACTCCGCCGAACTCGACCTGCGCAAGGGACGCCTCACCGTCCACGGCCTGGCGATGGCGGACCCCAACGCCCTCGATACGGACCTCCTCCGCGCGGTCCGCGTCGAAAGCGACGTCAGCGCCGCCGACCTCCTCACCAAGCGCCTCGCCCTCGACAACGTGGTCGTCGTCGACGCCGTCACGGGCGAGCAGCGCAAAGTCCGCGGCGTTCTAGTCGGCCGGGGCGGGGGGGCCGCGCCCGCCCGGCGCGCCCGGCCGCCCCGCGGGGGGGGCA
>CAYWRO010000025.1:3824-46960 GCA_964460345.1 uncultured Phycisphaeraceae bacterium
CGCCCCCCCACCCCCCCGCCCGCGCCCGCCGACCAGAAAACGCTCGAGGACTACATCAAGGAAGCCGAGAAGTGGCAGGAGCGCCTCACGCAGGTCCGCCGCTGGCTGGAAGAAGTCTCGCGCAGGCCGGAAGAGCCGCCCGCCGAGCCCGGAGCCCCCAAGCGCGAGACCATCGGCGAGCGCCTCGCCCGCAAGGCCCGCGAACTCGGCTACGTCAACGTCGTCGCCAGCCACCTCATCGACGACCACCCGCGCCTGCTCGTCAGCCGCCTCCAGATCGACGGCCTCCGCGGCGTCGACATGCCCGGCCGCACCGAGCCCGAGGTGCTCGACGTCACCGCCCTCAATCTCTCGACCGAGCCGTGGCTTGTCCCCGAGGCGCCGCGCATCACGGTCAAGACACGCAGCGGCCTCATGGACGCCGACGTCCAACTCGCCGGCATTGCGGCAGCCCCGACGACCGGCTCCGACAGCGTGGCCACCATGACCGACAACCGCATCGCCTTCAACTACCGCGACCTGCCGGCCGACGTGATCGGCCAGGCCCTCACGCAGGTCGCCGGCGAGCCCCCCATCCAGGGGGGGACGGTCAGCGTGTCGCTGGACGGCGCCCTGTACACCGTCGGCGCGCCCTCGCTCGACCTCCCCCTGAACGTCACCCTCAAGAACACCACCCTCACCCTCCCCGGCGCGGGCTCCACCCACGTCGACAGCTTCCTCCTCCCCATCGGCCTGAAGGGCCCCATCGACAACCCGGGCATCACTATTACGGACAAGGCCGTCTCCGACGCCCTCGTCGCGGCGGGGAAGGCTGAGGTCGCTCGACGCCTCTCCGGGGAGGCCGACAAGGCGATTGACAAGGCCCGCGAGAAGATCGATGAGGAGATCGGCGGCAAGGCACGCGATGCGATCGGGAACCTGCTCGGCGGCCGGAAGGACGAGGACAAGCAGGACTGACCGGGGGGAATGGCAGCCGGAAGACGGTGATGATTGAGACAACGGGGGAGGGGGGATGGGGGGGGTTGCCTGGGGCGGACCGTTGCCTATGCTTTCCGTCCCGAACACCCCCCCACCCCTGCCCGCCGCGGCAGGCGAGGGGTGTCGCCACGACATGTTTTGCCTCGCCTGAGGCTGACCCTTCCTGCCGGACCGGAACATTTATGCCGACGATCAATCAGCTCATTCGCAAGCCGCGCAAGACCAACAAGGCCAAGTCCAAGGTGCGCGACATCGAAGCGTGCCCGCAGCGCCGCGGCGTGTGCCTGAACGTGCGTACGACCACGCCGAAGAAGCCGAACTCGGCGCTTCGAAAGATTGCGCGTGTGCGGTTGAGCAACGGCAAGGAGATCACCGCCTACATCGGCGGCGAGGGGCACAACCTGCAGGAGCACTCGATCGTGCTCGTCCGCGGCGGCCGCGTGCGTGACCTTCCCGGTGTGCGGTATCACATCGTCCGCGGGTCGCTGGACTGCCTCGGCGTCGACGGCCGCAAGCAGGGCCGCAGCAAGTACGGCGCGAAGAAGAAGTAACGTTTTTCAGTTTCAGATCTGTGTTGAACCGCAGATCTGTATCGGCAAGTAATCCGCTTCGGCCTGGCCGGCCATGCGGGTGAACAGCAGGTCCGCCCCCTGTGCGGACGGATGAGCCAAGGAGATTGCAATGGCCGGACGCATTACCAAATCAGAAGAGCAGCTTCGCCCCGACCCGCGCTACAACGACAAGGTCGTGTCGAAGTTCATCAACTGCCTGATGTCCGACGGGAAGAAGACCGCCGCGCAGGGCGTGCTCTACGACGCGTTTGACATCATCGATGAGCGGCTGAAGAAGGAGACGAACCCGGACAAGCCGGAGTCGTCGCTGGAGATCTTCCGTCTCGCGCTGGAGCGCGTGACGCCGTACGTCGAGGTCCGTTCCAAGCGCGTCGGCGGCGCCAACTACCAGGTGCCGATCCCCGTCAGCCGCCGCCGTCAGCAGTCGCTGACGTTCCGCTGGATCATTCAGGCGGCTCGCAGCGAGAAGGGCCGCCCGATGGCCCGCCGCCTGGCCGATGAGCTTTACGCCGCCAGCCGCGGCGAGGGCAAGGCGATGCAGACGCGCGAGCAGACGCACCGCATGGCCGAGGCCAACAAGGCCTTCGCCCACTTCGCGCGGTAAGCCGCCAATATCAAAAGCATTTGATCAAGCGGCAGGCCACGGCCTGCCGCTTGTCATTTTTGCAAAGGGTCACTCGCTTGGCGCGCGCACGAGTTCTGCAACAACAGGGTAATGGTCCGACGCCAGCCTCGCCACGGGGGAACGATGCACCCACGCCGCGCGAGCGTGCAGCGCCGGGGAGATGAGAATGTGGTCCAGACGCCGCCAGGGGTAGCGCGTCGGCCACGTTGCGCGGCTGCGCGCTCGCAGCACCGCGTGAACATCACGCAGGCGCGCCCGCGACGTCGCCAGCCGCCGGTACGTGCGGCTGGACAGCGAGCAGTTCAGGTCTCCGCAGACGATCAGGCGCCCCTGGTCACGCCCGCTGCCGAGCCATCCCGCGCCGAGCAGGTCATCGATTTGTCGGGCCCGCTCACGCCGGCGGAGACTCAGGTGCGTGTTGATCAGGTCCAGCTCGCCAAAGGGCGCTGGGGCTTCGATCCGGACCCACATCGCCGAACGCGGCTCCCCGCTTCCGTGTCGCGGCAGCGCATCGTGCGTAACGGGGACGAGCGGCATGCGCGACAACACTGCGTTGCCGTACCACCCTTCCTGCTCCATTGAGGCCCCCGCGACCCAGTGCATGTCCGTGCGCTCGGCCAGCGCGGCCGCCTGGTCCACGCCCCCGCTGCGCGACCGCTTGAGGTCGACCTCCTGCAGCGCAACGACGTCAGGCCTCTCGGCACGGATCACCGCGGCGACGCGGTCGACCGATCGTTCCCCGTCCGTGCCGAGGCAGGCCCGGATGTTGTAAGTCATGATGCGCAGCATGCCGGGTGATGCGTCCCTCGATCGTACGGCCGTGCGGCCACCTCATCCCGCCGCGTTGAGGGGGGGTGGGAGGCCGTGCCAGGTAGCACTCCGTCTACCGTGAACCGCCTGCACGCGCGGTTACGATCTGGCTGTCCGGGCCACCCCTTGAAGCTGCGCCTGCTGCTCCTACGCAATGCCCGACTGGTTCAACATCCTGACGCTCTACTACGTCAGCGAGTGGGTGATCCGCCTGCTGCTCATCCCGATTGCCGTTCGGCGGCATCCCTCGACCGTGGCGCTCGGGTGGCTGGCGCTGATCTTCTTCGTGCCGTGGATCGGTCTGCTTCTGTATGTCGCCATCACCACCGAGCCGCTGGTGAGGCGACGCCGCGCGCGTCACCGGGAGATCGTGCGGCGCGTCGAGGAAGACGGCCACCTCGGCCGGCTGGACGAGTACGTCGTGCCCCGTCGAGCCTTCGAGGAGCACCGGCGCGACATGGTCCGGCTCTTCGAGCGGCTCGGGCATACCCAGGTTCTCACGGGGAACGCCGTCGATGTGACCGTCGATTGCGACGGGGCGGTGCAATGGATGGAAGAGGCGATCGATCGCGCGCAGCACCATGTGCACCTGCTCTTCTATGTCTTCGACATCGACGCCACGGGCGCGCGCATCGCCGACGCGTTGAAGCGCGCCACAGGCCGGGGCGTGGTCTGCCGCGTGCTGGCCGACGCCCTGGGAAGCGGCGGCATGCTTAAAGAGATCGCACCGGAACTTCGCCGCGCCGGCGTGCAGGTGCAGACGATGCTGCCGGTGAATCTCTTCCGACGGGGACTCCATCGCATCGATGTGCGGAACCACCGGAAGCTGCTGATCGTCGACGGCGTTGAGGCCCAGACCGGCTCACAGAACGTCTGCGATGCGAGCTACGGCCACCGCGATCTGGCCTGGCACGACATCTGGCTCCGACTCAGGGGCCCGGTCGTCCACCAGCTTCAGACCGTCTTCGTCGAAGACTGGCTTTTCGAGACCGACGAGATGCTTCTGGATAGCGGAGACGACCGGCTCTACCCCCCACTGCCGCCGCTGGATCATTGCCCCGGCGACATTGCCGTGCAGACGCTCCCCAGCGGCCCGGGGTATCCAACCCGCGCGATGCGGGACATGCTCGTCGATGCAATCTACGAGGCTGATCGGAGCGTAATCATCACGACGCCCTACTTCGTGCCGGATGAACCGCTCGCCCTGGCCCTGCGCAGCAAGGCGCACAGCGGCGTCCGAGTCGACATCGTCGTGCCGAGACGGAGCGACCACGCGCTTGTTTCTGCGGCGGGCGCCGGGTTCTTCGATGAACTGCTGCGGGCAGGCGCGCGCATCCATCGCCATCGTGAGGGCATCCTGCATGCCAAGACACTCACGATTGACGATGAGTTTGCAATCGTCGGGTCGGCGAACTTCGACATCCGCTCCTTCACCCTGAACTTCGAGTTGAACCTGGCGCTCTTCGGGCAGGAGATCACGCGCCGCATCACCCAGTTGCAACTGGCCTACATCGACGAATCGCACTCGATAAGCCTGGAGGCCTGGCGGGCAAGGCCGCGATGGCAGCGGTGGATGGAGGATGCGACGAAGATCGCCGCGCCGTTGCTGTAACAGACGTTCAGGGCTGAGCGCCTCGGTTGATGTTGCGAGGTCGGGCTGCCTCGATCCGCCGCGTCTCCAATGCGATGTCCTCCAGTTGTTGATCGGTGAGGGAGCGCTGGAGCCGGTTGAAGAGTTCACGCTCCTCCCAGCGGATGTGCTGTTCGAGCGCATCCCCGATCTCTCGCAGTTTCGCAGGATCGGGGTCGACTTCACGCCGCAGCATCCGGGCCTCCTCCGCCAGCCGCGTCAGGCGGCGATGCTCGCCGACGAGGCGGTCATGATCATCAGCGCGGAGCACCCCCGCCAGAAGGCGTTCCTCGTCTTCAAAGTGGACCGCGATGTCGCGCGCGAAAGCATCGACAAACTCGGCGATGGCTTTACGACGCGCGACCTGGTCGTGGCCGGCGGCCTTGACGAGGTGCCGAGCCTGAACGAGGCCGGCGTAATGATCGCGGCTGAACGGCGCGAGCGCCTCGTGACGCGAGATCGGAGCGTGGTGGAATGCGGCCATGGTTCATCCCTTCGGAGATTCTGGAGCCGATGAGCCGTTGACCGTCAGCGTGCTGCACGCCGCAGGCACACCGCCTCTGGCCGGCGGCGGGCTCATGAGATCTGCGATTGTCGACGACCGAAAGCTCTGTTCGATGAGGGCCAGGGCATCGTCGATGCGGCGGTGCATCGGGCAGAGGCAGTCTCGATGCTCCTCCAAACCCAGGGGGCAGGACTCGATCCGCTCGATCGGATCAATGGCATTGATGACCTCCAGCACGGTGAGCGTGGCTGGGTCGCGCTGAAGGGTGAACCCGCCCTGGCTTCCCCGCTGCGCGGACAGGATGCGCGCCTTCGACAGCACCTGGAGGACCTTCACCAGATAGCCCGGCGGAGCGTGGATCGCCTCGGCAATCTCGCGGACCTTCTGCGCCTGCCCCGGCCGATGGCCGAGCCACGATACCGCACGAAGACCGTATTCGGCTGCGTCTGTGAGGAGCTTCATCTGCACTACTTCCTGTGAAACAGAAATTTTTTCTGTTGTACTGGACACAATCGTACGACAATGCTATAAGTAGGTCAAGTGTACATCAAAGCACTCAAAGACAGTTTCGTGGGTTGGGGGGGATGAAGGAGAGGCATCATGACCGGTCAGATCACGCCAGAAGCCACCGTTGGACAACTCGTGACCGAACGCCCGGCCCGGTCGCGGGTGTTTGAGGCCCTCGCCATCGACTATTGCTGCGGTGGAAAGCTGCCGCTGGCCGCGGCGTGCGAGAAGCGGGGTCTGGACACGCGAACGGTTATCGGCCTGCTCGAGGAGGCGGACATCAAGAGCGAGAGCATCGGCGTTGTCGACGCAAGCGCCATGACGCTGAAGGAACTGGCGGACCACATTGTCCAGGCGCATCACGACTTCCTCCGGGAGGAGTTGCCGCGGCTCGACGCCATCACCGAGAAGGTCTTCCGGGTTCACGGTGAACATGAGCCGCGGTTGAAGAATGTGCGCGAGGCGTTCGTGGAACTCAAGGACGAGATGCTCAGCCACATGGCCAAGGAAGAGCATGTGCTGTTCCCCATGATCAGGAAGATGGAAGAGACGGGGGCGGCACAATCCTGCTGCGGTGGGACACTCGCCAAACCGATCGAGCAGATGGAGGCGGAGCACACGCATTCCGGGGATGCGCTGGAAACGATGCGGCGCGCCACCGACGGATACCTTCCGCCGACCTGGGCGTGCAACACGTATCGGGCCATGCTCGATGGGCTGGCGCGGTTGGAGCGAGATATGCACCAGCATGTGCACAAGGAGAACAACGTGCTGTTCCCGCGTGCGCTCCAGCTTGAGGCGCAGATCATGTCGGAGAACGGGCAAGGGTGCTGCTGAGTCTTTGGAGACAGTTGCACGCAGGCTAACTCGACAGGGAGCGTGGCGATGGCGGTGCAGTTGGGAAGCCGGGGTCAGGCAGACTTTTCAGAGCCGATCGAACTGATGGTGGACTGCCACCGCCGGATCGAGCAGTTTCTGCGAGTGCTGGAGCGGGTAGCCGAGACGTGCGCCGGGGAGTTGAGCGGGGAGGAGCGCCGCGCGCTGGAGTCCGCCCTCCGCTATTTCCGCGAGGCCGCGCCCCGCCACGCCGCAGATGAAGAAGAATCACTTCTGCCACGCTTACGGAC
The DNA here is from genome assembly GCA_964460345.1 of uncultured Phycisphaeraceae bacterium. GTDB lineage: Bacteria > Planctomycetota > Phycisphaerae > Phycisphaerales > UBA1924 > CAYWRO01. The sequence goes on from CAYWRO010000025.1 coordinate 10,579, forward strand.
GCTGGAACGACCGGACCTGGAGGAGCTACTCGTGAAAGCGGATCGAATCGAAGAAGAGCACCGTCGGGCAGAGGCGCTGCATGAGCGAGTGGATGCTTGCGGGCGCATATGGCTGGAACGCGGGGCGATCGGCGATGCAACGCGAGCACAGATGCAACGTGACCTTAAGGCTCTCCGCAAGCTCTATACGGGACACATCGCCTTCGAAGAGGAACAACTGTTCCCCGCCGCGGCGGAAGTGCTCGACTCGGTCGAACTCGCCGGGGTCGGTCGCGAGATGGCGGCGCGGCGGGGTGTGATGCGCGAGTGACGTCGGCGGATTTTTTTTAGTCATTGAGGATTTCCTTATCTTCTTGTCTTGACTGAGAGACACCATGAGCACCGCAATTGAACGAAACGCATCTCCTGACCCGTACAAGTGGCGAGCGGTCCTGTTCGCCAGCGTGATCCTGACGACGCTCCCCGCCACCTTCGGCCTGATGTTGACCATGGACCCCGAGGTCCCTCCGGACCCGGTCGCAGCGGCGGCCGAGCGCCTCGGCGTCGACCGCTTCTCGCTTCTGGCCGGAGGAGAGGTGTTTCAGACCTCGTGTGCGACCTGCCACGGCCCAGAGGGGCAGGGCGTGCCGCGGCTCGGCAAGCCGCTGAAGAACAGCGCCTTTGTGCAATCCAATACGGATGAGGAACTGCTGGCCGTCATCCGCGACGGACGCGGTCCGGCCGATCCGGGGAACACGACGGGGATGCTGATGCCGCCGCGGGGGGCCAACCCCCGGCTGTCGGATGCACGGCTCATCGACGTGGTGGGTTACCTGCGGATGCTGCAGGAGCCGGGCGCCCCCCTCGTCAGCATGGAGGCCTGGGAGCGACCACCGGCGGTCTCAACCGGAACTGCATCCCAGCCAGGTGCAGATGCGGCCGCGTCGCTGGCGGATGCTATCGGTCGGCATGCGTTCGTGACGTCGTGCTCCGCGTGTCACGGCGAACGGGGCGAGGGGTTGGACGGGCTTGGCAAGCCGCTGGCCGGCAGCGAGTTCGTGCAATCAAAGACGGATGCGGAGTTGACCACCTTTGTGAAGCAGGGACGCCCGATCTGGGACGCGGAGAACACAACGGGACTGGACATGCCGCCCAAGGGTGGAAATCCGGCGTTGGGGGACGCCGAACTGGCGGAGATCATCCAGTTCATTCGGACCTTGCAGCCATCTGCGGGGGATGCCTGAGAGCCGGGCGAACAGAATGCCGGCCGCCTGTAGCGCCGGCTCAACAAAGGCCTCTTTACTTTCAAAGGAAGGTAGCAATGCAGGCGCACATGAGTTTCGGAAGCGTTTGTGCTGGCGTAGCGGCGGCCGCGCTGCTGGGCGTTGGAGCCGGATCGGCTTCGGCTCAATCGATGGCCGATGTGCAGAAAGCAGCCGCTGCGCGTGGCCTGACGACCGCGGACCTGATGGCGGCCGCTAAGACGTACACGCCGAGCGGGCAGAAGGATGAGTTCCTGATGTTCGCCTCCGGCGGGCACAGCGGCCAGGTTTTCGTGATTGGTGTCCCATCGATGCGAATGCTGCGCAGCATCGCCGTGTTTACACCGGAGCCGTGGCAGGGATGGGGCTATGGCGTCGGCGGAGAGATCCTGGCCGAGGGGCACGTCAAGGGCAAGGAGAACCTGTGGGGCGACACGCATCACCCGGCGCTGTCTGAGACGGCCGGTGACTATGACGGCCAGTATCTCTTCATCAACGACAAGATCAACGCCCGTGTCGGTGTGATCGACCTGCGTGACTTCGAAACCAAGCAGATCGTGAAGAACCCCCTCACGCTGAGCAACCATGGCCTGTGCGTGACGCCGGATACAGAGTACGTCGTAGAAAGCGCGCAGTACGGCTCTCCCTGGGGATCGCAGTACGCGCCGATGAGCGGATATGAACAGACGCACCGTGGGTCAGTGATCTTCTGGAAGTTCGATCGCAAACGCGGCCGCATCGACAAGGGCCAGTCCTTCGCGATGGAACTCCCCCCCTACTGGCAGGACCTGGTGGATGCCGGCAAGCTGGCCAGCGATGGCTACCTGTTCATCAACTCGTTGAACACGGAATTGGCGACGGGCGGCATCGAGCAGAAGAAGCCGCCGTTTGAAGCCGGGGCGAGCCGCAACGCCACGGACTACCTTCACATCATCGACTGGAAGAAGGCGGAGCAGGTCTACAAGGCCGGAACAGTCGAACAGATCGAAGGCTTCCCTGTCATCACCCTGGAGACATCGATCGCTCAAGGCCTGCTTCACCTGACGCCGGAGCCGCGCAGCCCCCATGGGGTGGATGTGGCGCCGAAGGGAGACTTCATCGTCGTCTCGGGCAAGCTGGACCCGCACGTGACGATCTACTCAATGGCGAAGGTCAAGGATGCGATCGCCAGGAAAACGTACTCCGGGACGGACAAGTACGGGATTCCCATTCTGGACTATGACGCGGTCCGCGAGGCACAGGTGGAAGTGGGCCTCGGCCCGCTGCACACGCAGTTCGGCCCTGACGGGTACGCGTACACCTCCCTGTTCCTTGATTCGGCCGTGGCACGCTGGACGCTCGGCGGGGCGTATGGGAAGGGAACGCCGGAGCCGGACTGGACGCTCGCGGCCAAGACGCCGATCCAGTACAACGTCGGCCACCTCGGCACGGTTGGAGGGGACACCGTCAACCCGCTGGGCCAGTACCTGATCTCCTTCAACAAGTGGTCGGTGGATCGCTTTTTCCCGACTGGTCCGCTGCTGCCGCAAAACTTCCAGTTGATGGACATCTCGGAGCCGGGCGCGACGATGCCGGTGCTTTATGACATGCCAATCGGCGTGGGAGAGCCGCACTACGCGCAGATCATCAAGGCCGACAAGGTCAAGTCGTGGTCAATCTACCCGGAGGTCGGCTGGGATCCACACACACAGATGATGGACCCAATGGCGCCCAAGAAGGGCAACGAGCGCATCGTGCGGAGCGAGGGCCGCGTTGAGATCTACCAGACCGTGGTCCGCAGCCACTTCAACCCTGAACACATCACGGTGAAGCAGGGCGACACGGTTGTGTGGCGTGTCACGAACATCGAGCGCGCCGTGGATGCGACCCATGGCTTTGCGGTGCCGGCTTACAACGTCTCGGCGAGCCTGGAGCCGGGCGAGACCGTGACAGTCGAGTTTGTCGCCGACACGCCAGGGACGTTCCCGTTCTACTGCTCGGAGTTCTGTTCAGCGCTGCATCTGGAGATGATGGGGTACCTCATGGTCGAACCTGCTGGACCTGGGACCGCGGCTAGCGCCTCTGAATAAGCCACTTCACGCTTGCCCGCGTCGGCTTGAAAGGGCCGGCGTGGGGCTTGGTCTCCATCTCCATCGCCTGAGGACTGACGCAATGACCGGCGAAGCAATTGAACGGATGATCGGCCCCCGCGTACCCATCGAGGAGTTGCGGCGCCGCGGCCTTCGCTATGGCGCCCCGGGTCTCCTTCTCCTTGCCGCTCGGGTTCTAATCCTGGCATCCCTGTTCCTTCCGTACTGGCACATGGAACTTGTCGCGCCGCAGTATCCGGACAACCTGCACCTGACCGCGTACGTGAACCATCTGGCGGGGGACGTGGCTGAGATTGACAACCTCAACCACTACATCGGTATGCGCTCTCTCCATGAGGCGGCGCAGCTCGAACGCCGATTCGGCGTGTTCGTCCTCATCGGGTTGGCGGTGCTGCTTGAGCTTGCCGCATGGGTGCACAACAGATGGGCGGCGCTGCTCGTATTGCCGGCGGCATCCTTCCCGGCCGTGTTCCTGATTGATCTTCACCTGTGGATGAGTCACTTCGGGCAGAACCTCGACCCCGAGGCGCCGCTGTCGTCCGCCATTGAGCCGTTCGTGCCCCCCATCCTCGGCACCGGCGGCATCGGGCAGTTCGAGACTGTCGCCAGCGCCGGCGTCGGCCTGATCATGGCGACCGTCGCATCCTGCCTGATGCTCGCCGCCCTGTTCTTCCATCGCCGCGCCTACAAGCCACTGATCGATGCGAAAGGGCGCAGCACATGACACCGATGCATGCTCGCCTCTGGGTCGTCTGGGCAGTGTTGCTCGCGGCAACACACGGCGTTGTGGCGACGACCGTCACAGGCCCTGCCCTGCGCCCGGCCGCGGAGATCGAGGCGCTCATTGCAGCGGCGCCGGAGGGCGGGCTCGTGGAGGTGCCCGCAGGGGCTTACGCGGGTCCCCTGCGGATCGATCGCCCGGTCATTCTGGAAGGACGGGAACGCGTTACGATCGACGGAGGCGGCACGGGAACCGTCGTCGAAATCCATGCTGCCAACGTGACCTTCCGCGGCTTCACCGTCCGCGGAAGCGGGTCGAGCGTGGATCAGGAACCGGCGGGCATCCGCGCCGAGACCGGCCCGGTGGTAATCGAGGGCAACCGCGTGGAGGATGCGCTCTTTGGCATCGACCTGCGGACGAGTTCCAATTCCATCGTTCGCGGGAACAGGGTCGTCGGGAAGCTTCTTGAGCCCGGCCGGCGCGGCGATGGGATCCGGCTCTGGTGGAGCAACGAGTGTGTGATCGCCGACAACCTGGTCCTTGACTCGCGCGACATGGTCTTCTGGTACTCCGAGAGTCTGCAGATTCGCGGCAATCACGTGCGACGCAGCCGCTACGGCCTGCACTTCATGTACAGCCACGACACGGTCCTCTCGCACAACACGCTGGAGGATAACTCGGTTGGCGTATACCTCATGTACAGCAATCGGATTACCGTTGCGGAGAACACGCTCCGCCGCAACCGCGGGCCGAGCGGTTACGGGCTCGGCCTGAAGGATTGTGACGACATCCTCGTCCAGCGCAACGCGATTGAGGCCAACCGTGTCGGCCTCTATGTCGACAACGCGCCCTCCTCGATGACCGCCATCGGCACGATTGCCGGCAATCTCATCGCCTTCAACGAGCTTGGGATGCTGATCACCCCCAACACAAGGCGGAACACGATCTCCGGCAACGGCTTCGTGGAGAATGAAGAACAGGTCGCCGTGCACGGCCGCGGCGAACTGAGCGGCAATGCCTTCGCCGGCCCGGCGCACGGCAACTATTGGTCTGACTACGCCGGTTTTGATCGTGATCGGGACCGCATCGGCGATCTTCCCTACGAAGCACGCAATCTCTTTGAAAGCCTGCTCGCCCGCGAACCGAGTCTGCGCCTCTTCATCCACAGCCCGGCCCAGCGCGCCATCGAGTTCACCTCCCGCGCCCTGCCGGAGATGCGCCCGGAGCCGAAGTTCATCGATCCGCGGCCGCTGATGTCTCCCCCTCTTGTGCAGGGGGCCGCAGTCGACGGCAATCGCGCGACCCCGCCGGCCATGCTGGCGGCCAGCGCCGGCCTGCTCAGCTCCGCTGCCCTGCTGCTTGCCCTGAGCTGCCGCTCGCCACGCCACTCGCTCGCATCCCGCAGGACCACAGGAGCCCCCGCATGATCCACGCCGACGGAGTCACGAAGCGCTTCGGGCGGGCAATCGCCGTCAGCGACCTGACGCTGCACGTCCAAGCGGGAACAGCCCTGGCGCTGTGGGGCAGCAACGGGGCCGGCAAGACAACGTTCATCCGCTGCCTGCTCGGCATCCTGCCATTCCGCGGCTCGGTCCGCGTCCACGGCCTCGACGTCCGGCGGCACGGCAAGCGCGTGCGGGGGCTGATCGGTTATGTCCCGCAGGAGCTCGCCTTCCACGACGACATGCGCCTTGGAACGGCGATGGCCTTCTTTGCGAAGCTGCGCGGCGCACCGCTAAAGGAGGCAGCCTCGCTCCTGGCCCGCGTCGGCCTCCGCGGCCACGAGGCCAAGCGTGTGCGCGATCTCTCCGGCGGTATGAAACAGCGGCTCGCGCTCGCCGTCGCCATGCTCGCCGACCCTCCCATCATCGTTCTCGACGAACCCACGTCAAACCTCGACGCCGATGGCCGCGGCGAAGTGGCGCACACGCTTCAAAGTCTTCGGCAAGACGGCAAGACGATCATTTTCGCCTCCCACCGGCCGGATGAAGTCTGCACGCTCGCCGACCGCGTGCTCGTCCTTGAGAAAGGACGCCTCCTTCGAGACACGACGCCTGAGGCGCTCTGGCCGGCGCATGGCGGTCGCCCCGGCGTGCAGACGATGCGGCTGCGCGTGAGCAACGTCAGCGAGACAACGGCCGCGGCGCTGCTTCGCGAAGCCGGGCACACCGTGAACCTGAACGGCCACGGCCTGTGTGTCGCCGTGCCGCGAGGCGAGAAGGCCGGGCCCATCAGCACGCTGTGCCGGTCGCGCATCGAGGTGCGCGACTTCGAGCTCGTCGACGACTTCCAGATCGACCCGGAGACCGACGCATGACCGCCCTGGCTTCCACCCCAGCGCAGCCGACCCTGGCGCGCCCGCGCTCCGTGCGGCGTGCGCCCTCGCGACGCTCTAATGTCTTCGCCTTCGCGCGGCGAGAGCTGCGCGATGCGGTCGGCAGCCGCTGGTTCCTGCTGTATACAACCGCCTTCGCGACGCTCGCGGTCGCCGTGTCGTTCATGTCGCTGGCCGGCAGCGGGTCGCAGGGCTTCGCCGGGTTCGGCCGGACCGCCGCGGGCCTGCTCAACCTCGTTATGCTCATCGTTCCCTTGATGGCGCTCACGGCCGGGGCCGGCTCGATCTCCGGCGAGCGCGAACGCGGCACGCTGTTGTATCTGCTCGCGCAGCCTGTCTCGCGCCTTGAGATCCTTTTCGGTAAGTTCCTCGGCCTCTCGAGCGCCATCTGCGCCTCTCTCTGTCTCGGTTTCGGACTCAGCGCGGCCGTCCTGGCGTGGCGCGCCGGCGGCGCGGGGGCCGGGGCTTTCCTCATGCTCACCGCGTTCACGTGCCTGCTGGCCGTCGGCATGGTCGCGGTCGGCCTGCTCATCTCAACACTCTCCCGCAAGGGCTCCGTTGCAACAGGCGTGGCCTTATTCGTCTGGTTGTCGCTCGTCTTCCTGAGCGACCTCGGCCTGATGGCGGGCACGCTCGTCTTCAAGCTGCGTGTGCAGGAAGTTTTCGCGCTCGCCGTCCTCAACCCGCTGCAAGCCTTCAAGACCGGCGTCATCGTCACCATGAACGCATCGCTTGACGTCCTCGGCCCGGCCGGTCTTTACGCCTCGCAGACGTATGGACGCGCCCTGCCGTGGATGCTTACCGGCGTCATGGTCGCGTGGGCCATCGGTGCGCTGGTTGCGGCGGGCGTGTGCTTCACTCGCCGCTCCCCCGTGTGACTTCCGCGTTGCACCCGACCAGGATTATTCCGCATGCACTCCCTTATACACCCATTTTCATGCGTTCGCCGCCGCCTGCTCCGGCCCGCCGCCGCCGCGCTCGCCGTCGCGACACTTCTTGCAGCATCATTTCTCATCCCCGGGTGCGATCGCCCCGACCCCGCAGCGCCTCCGGAGATCACGTACGGCGTTTCCATCTGCGCCGACTGCGACATGATCATCAACGATGAACGTTTCGCCTCCGCCGTCATCATCCAGGACGCCCGCGGCGGGCCCGTCCCCCTCCTCTTTGACGATATCGGCGACCAGATCCGCTATGAACGCGCCCGCCCGGAGCTGACAATCCTCGCCCGCTGGGTGCACGACCACAACACACGCCAATGGCTCCGCGCCGAGTCCGCCCACTACATCCGCTCGCCCGACCTGCACACCCCCATGGCCTCCGGCATCGCCGCCTTCGCGACCGAGCCCGACGCCGAGGCCCTCGCCGGCACGCTGAAGACAGACGTCCTCGACTTCGCGACGGTGTGGCGGAGCGAGTAAGCTCCGCAGTCCCGGCCTCACGCAGAGGCGCACAGACGCGGGGGAGGGAGGATCCGCAGATTTCGCAGATGGCGCAGATTGGGGGAGGATGCGCGGCGATTGCCCCTGCCATCTCTCCGCGCTCTCCGCGGGCTCCGCGGTTGATTAAAAGGAACCGCGGAGAGCGCGGAGGGCGCGGAGATGAGTTTGGCCGTCCTGGCCGCCTTGCGATCTGCTTTCCTCCGGGTCTCTCCGTGTATGAGGGGACGGGCGCGGCTTTCGTGCTCGGTCATCCCGCCATTTCTCCGCGCTCTCCGCGGGCTCCGCGGTGAATAAAAAGGAACCGCGGAGAGCGCGGAGGGCGCGGAGAGGCGTTTGGCCGCCCTGGGCGCCTTCCGATCTGCTTTCCTCCGGGTCTCTCCGTGTATGAGGGGACGGGCGCGGCTTCCGCGCTCATTGTCTCTGGCATCTCTCCGCGCTCTCCGCGGGCTCCGCGGTGAATAAAAAGGAACCGCGGAGAGCGCGGAGGGCGCGGAGAGGCGTTTGGCCGTCCTGGCCGCCTTCCGATCTGCTTTCCTCCGTGTCGCACCGTGTATGAAAGGAAGGGCGCGGCTTCCGCGCTCGGTCACCCTGCCCTCTCTCCGCGCTCTCCGCGGGCTCCGCGGTTGATTAAAAGGAACCGCGGAGAGCGCGGAGGGCGCGGAGATGAGCTTGGCCGTCCTGGCCGCCTTCCGATCTGCTTTCCTCCGGGTCTCTCCGTGTATGACGGGACGGGCGCGGGTTCCGCGCTCATTGTCTCTGGAATCTCTCCGCGCTCTCCGCGTGCTCCGCGGTGAATTGAAAGGAACCGCGGAGAGCGCGGAGGGCGCGGAGGGGGGACGGGGGCTTTGGACGACTCTTGTGCCGGATTCAAGCTGTTCTGATCCGGCTTTGAGGAGTTTGTATCCGGATTTGAGGAGCGCGTATCCGCTTTTGAGGAGCGCAGATCCGGTTTTGAGGAACTTGCATCCGCTTTTGAGAAGCTCATATCCGGTTTTGAGGAGCGCGTATCCGGATTTGAGGAGCTTGTATCCGCTTATCAGGAGCGCGGATCCGCTTCTGCGCGACTTATAATCGGTCCTATAGGACTCATGGGTCCTATCCCCGGGCCTCCAGGCGGGCGTGCCCCCTGCTTTTTGGGGGGTCCATCGCGCAGTTCTTGCGCGTGGTTGCGGCGGGCCGGGCGCGGGGGCCACCACCCTGCCCGGGCACAATGCAGATTTTTTTTGGCGGTTCATCAAGTCGGCCTCGCGCTCGCCCGATCCACTCTGCATGTGGGCGGTGATGGACGCCGCCCGGGAGACTTGGAAAGGAATACGAAGATGAGCATTAATAACGTTCCGACGAATCGTAATGAACTGATCCAGTTCTACCAGGAGCATTACGAGCTCTGGGAAGCGGCGGGTGAGGCCGTGGGGATCAGTCCCGCGCTTGCCCTCGCGGTGAAGGAGGCCGTTGGGAAGGCGACTGCTTCTCTGACGGCGGCGAATCTGGCTCGCAATGCGAGCAAGGCGGCGACTGCGACGCTCAATGCGGACGCCGAGGCGCTGCGCGAGATCGGCGGCGCGGCGGTGGCGACCATCCGTGCGTTTGCCGAGGCGACGAACAACCCTGAAGTTTATGAACTTGCCAAGCTCGCGCCGCCGTCGCCGCCGGCGCCGATCGCCCCGCCGACGAGCCCGACCGAGTTCCGCGCCGATCCGAACGCCGACGGGACGATTACGTTGACCTGGAAGGGCACGCTCAGCCAGAACCAGTCCTTCGACATCGAACGTTCGATCGACGGCGGCACGTTCACGTTCGTCAAGAACGTCCGCGGCAAGCGCTGGCTCGACGATCGCGTCCCCATGAACTCTGTGAGCATTACCTATCGCGCCTACGGCGTCCGCGAAGCCAAGCGCAGCGACTCCCCCGCGACCACGCAGGTCCTCTTCGGCAACCTGCCGCCGGAACTGCTCGCTGCATTCCGGTCCGGTCCCGAGTCACTCGCGGCCTGACGGCAATGTCCAATGGTCAATGGTCAATGGACAATGGGCCCCGCTCATTGTCCATTGTCTATTGACCATTGACCATTCCCCCCTGTCCACTGCCAACTGTCCACTGTCAACTCCCGTCCCTATTGTTCCGGCCCTGTGACCTTGCGCGCCGACATTCCGCCGATGCAGCTCCTTGCCGAGTATGGGCCAGACGCTCCTGCGCCGCGCGCGGTGGGTGAGGCGGAGGCGCTTGGCTATGTGCGCGGGCTGGCGCTCGGGCATTACGAGAACTTTTCCGTCCTGTCGGCCCTCGTCCCCGCCGAGCTGCGCGACGACTTCGCCGCGGTGTACGCCTTCTGCCGGTGGGCGGACGACCTGGGCGACGAGACGGGAGACGACGACGCCGCGCGCGAGCGGAGTCTGAAGCTCCTGGCGTGGTGGAGGGGGGAACTGCAGCGATGCTTCGGGGCAGTTGATAGTGGACAGTGGACAGTGGAGAGTGACAGGAGTGGCGGGGAACGCGATGTCAGGGCAGTTGATAGTGGACAGTGGACAGTGGACAGTGACAGGAGTGGCGGGGAACGCGATGTCAGGGCAGTTGAGAGTGGACAGTGGACAGTGGAGAGTGACAGGAGTGGCGGGGAACGCGATGCCGGGGCAGTTGAGAGTGGACAGTGGACAGTGGACAGTGATAGGAGTGGCGGGGAACGCGATGCCGGGGCGACATCCCCCACTGTCAACTCTCCACTATCAACTGTCAACTCCCCCCCTCTCCATCCCGTGTTCGTCGCGCTGCGGGCGACGGTGGCGCGGCGGCGGTTGACGATTGAGCCTTTTGATTTGCTCATCCAGGCGTTTGAGCAGGATCAGCGGGTGCGCGAGTACCGGACGTGGGAGGAGTTGATCGGGTATTGCCGCAAGAGCGCGGACCCCGTGGGGCGTATCGTTCTCTCGATGTTTGGCCATCCCCCCCCGGGGCCGGATGCCCCGGCCACGCACCCCGATCGGGCTCGGCACGAGATGAGCGATGCGATCTGCACAGCGTTGCAACTGACCAACTTCTGGCAGGACGTCCGCCGCGACCTGCTGGAACGCGATCGCGTGTATCTGCCCGCCGAGGAGACGGGGATCAGCGCCGAAATGCTGCGCCGGTGGGTGCGCGGGCGAGATGGGCCGGACGTGCGCGTGCCCTTCATTCGCGCGTTGCGGCCGCTTGTGGAGAGGACGTGGGCGCTCTATGAGAAAGGTCGGCCGCTGCCGGGAACCCTTGCGCCGGAGGCTCGCCCGGTGGTGTGGCTCTTTGCCGCCGGCGGGCGGCGCGTGCTCCGCCGCGTGGAAGAGATTGGGTGCACAACGTTGTGGAAGAGGCCGAAACTGCGCCGCGCGGACAAGCTGCTGCTGGTCGCGCGCGCCTTTGCGGGGGCGAAGCTCGCCGCAGCGCGGCGGGGACGATGATCGCGAATGATGAGAGAGGACGAACAGGCACGTGACCCAGGATGACCGGACATCTGGCCCGCCGCGGCGAGCCGCGACTGCGGCCGCGCAGCCGGCGCATCGCGGCGCGCGCAACGGCGCGGCGGCCGTGAGCGCCGTGGTCGCGAGCGCGGGGGGCGCGCTGCCGGAACTGGATGGGGCGGCGCTGGCGCGGTGCGCCCAGGTGGAGCCGAAGCTCTCCGGGCATTCGGCCGACTCGCTCCGCCCGGCGTATGCGCACTGCCGCGCGGTCGCCCGCAAGGCGGCGCGGAACTTTTACCACGGCCTGAAGCTGATCCCGGAGCCGCGGCGGTCGGCGATCTACTCGATCTATGCGTGGATGCGCGCCGCCGATGATCGTGTGGACGATGCGGGAGACGCTGGCGCCAAGGCGAGCCGGCTGGCGTACCACGTCGAGGTGACGGAGAACATCCTGCGCGGGGGCACGCCCGATGCGATGCAGGAGCCGTACTGGCTGGCGTTCGCCGCGACGCTCGCGAGCTTCCCCGTGCCGAGGCAGACGATCCGTGACATGCTCGCCGGGCTGGATGAAGACCTGCGGCACGAAGGGTACGAGACGGATGCGGAGCTTGACCGGTACTGCTACCGCGTCGCGGGAACGGTGGGGCTGGTGTGCGTGTCGATCTGGGGGCTGCGCCGGGCCGAGGATGCGATGCGCGCGGCGGAACTGGCGGTGCGGCGCGGGCTGGCCTTTCAACTGACGAACATTCTGCGGGATTTCCGGCAGGATTACGACGATGCGGAGCGGAGGATTTACCTGTCGCGCGAGTCGCTGCGGCGGCACGGCCTGACGCTGGAAGCGCTGCGCGAGTGGAAGGACCAGGCGCGGTGCTGGAAGTTCGTCAGTGAGCAGGCGGCGCGGGCCCGGCGCGAGTACGAGGCGAGCGCGGAACTGGAAAAGCTGATCAGCGCCGACTGCGTCCCGGCCCTGCACGCGATGACGCGGATCTATTCGGAGCTGCTCGAGGTCATCGAGAAAGACCCGCAGCGTATCGTCGGTGAGAAGCGCATTCGCGTGGCGGGGAGGCGCAAGGCGATCATTGCGTTGACGGCGCGGCGCGCAGCGCGGAAGGTTCTGGCGTGACGGTTGCGATCGTCGGGGCCGGCATCGCGGGTCTGGCGGCGGCGGTTCGGCTTGCCGAACGCGGTGTGCCGGTCACGCTCCTGGAAACGCGGCGAAAGCTCGGCGGACGGGCGACCTCCTTCGTGGATGTGCGAAGCGGGCTGACGATCGACAACTGTCAGCACGTCGTGATGGGGTGTTGCTCGGCGTACCTGGACCTGCTGAGGCGCGTCGGAGCGGCGGAGAAGATCCGCTGGTACCGTCAGCAGCACTGGGTGGAGGAAGGCGGACGCGTCAGCACGGTTCAGCCCTCCTTTCTGCCGGCGCCGCTGCACTTCGCGCCGTCCATGTTCCGCGCGGGGTTCCTTTCTTTTGGCGAAGTGCTGTCGATCGGGCGCGCGATCGCGAAGATCGCCCGCGCGCGGCGAGCTGCGCACGAGGAGGAGACGTTCGGCGACTTCCTGAAGCGGGCGGGCGTGAGCGAGCGCGTGGTGCGACGCTTCTTCGCGCCGATCATCGTCAGCGCGTGCAACCTTGAGATCGAGCGCGTGTCGTGTGCGGTGGCCCTGCATGTCTTCCAGGAAGGCTTTTTGTCAAGCAAGACCGCCGCGGACATCGGCGTGCCGAAGACGCCGCTGGCGGAACTCTTCGCGCAGGCGCCGGAGATCGTCGCGACGGCGGGCGGGCAGGTGCTTTTGGGGGCAAGCGTCGAGCGCGTGACGAGGAACACCGTCACGCTCGCGGACGGCCGGGAGATTCAGGCGGATGCGGTGATCCTGGCAGCGCCCGTGGAGCGCGTCCGGCGGCTCGTGGCCGGCGCTGAAGCGGCCGCTTCGGACCCGCGCTTCGAACCGCTCGATCGGTTCACGCACAGCCCGATCCTGGGCGTGCATCTGCTCTTCGACCGGCCGGTGATGGACCTGCCGCACGCCGTCCTGGTCGACCGGCCGACGCACTGGCTCTTTGACAAGTCGGAGCAGATCGAGCGCGAGGGAGTGATCATCGACGGCGTGCCGGTCCGCGGCGCCCTGCACGCGGTCGTGAGCGCCGCGGAGGCGTGGGTCGGGCTCGATGAACAGGCGATCGGCGAGCGCGTGCTGGCGGATGTCCGCGCGTGCTTCCCCGCCGCGGGTGAGAACGGCGGCGCGAGGCTGCTGGCGGTCCGTGCGGTCAAGGAGAAGCGGGCGACGTTTGCGCCGCTGCCGGGAATGGCCCGGCTGCGGCCGGGCGCGACGGGGCCGTCGGGGATCATCCTCGCCGGCGATTACACCGACACGGGGTGGCCGGCGACCATGGAGGGGGCGGCGCGGAGCGGGTACGCCGCGGCGGAGGCGGTCAGCTAGCCCGCCGACCTACGCTGGACCATGGCGGTCATCGGACATGGCGTGGACATCGTGTCGGTCTCGCGGATTCGGCGGCTCCTGGATGAGCACGGCGATCGGTTCATCGCGCGCGTCTTTACGAGCGCCGAGCAGGCGTACTGCCTGGAACGCGGCGGGGCTCAGGCCTGGGCCGGGCGGGCCGTGGCAGCGCACGCGGCGGCCAGGTTCGCCGCGAAGGAAGCGGTGCTGAAGGCGCTGGGGACGGGGCTTCGCGATGGGATCGCCTGGACCGACATCGAGGTGACCCGCACCGCCGTGGGAGAGCCGGGCGTGTGGCTGGAGGGGGCGGCGCGGCGAGCGGCGGAGGCGCGAGGCATCACCACGTGGCGACTGTCACTGAGCCACACGGATGAGACGGCGATTGCATCGGCGATCGCCGAGTAGGGTCAGCCGCCGCGGCGACGGGAGAGGAACCAGGCAGGCAGGTCTTCGGCGTACGCCTTGTCCCAGGAGTTGTGATTCACTTCGGGGTACAGCGTCGCCCTGGCGTCGCCGCCCGCGGCCTTGATCTGCTCGACGAGAAAGGTGGTCTGGCTGGCGGGCACGACCGGATCGGCCTCACCATGGAAGGCCCAGACGGGGACGCCGGCCGCGGCCTCGATAATCTGCTTCGCAACGGGTGATTCGGAGTCGGTCCGCCAGGTGCGGGGCATCGGGTAACTCTCCGGCGGAACCTCGCCATAACCGCAGATCGGGGCGATGGCGGCGAAGCGGTCGGGGAAGAGGGCGTTGAACATCCATGTGCCGTGACCGCCCTGGCTGAGCCCGGTGAGGTACTGGCGCGACTCGTCAATGTCGTAGTCGGCAAGCGTGCGCTCAAGGATGGCGCTCACCGCATCGGCGTGATCTTCCCATTGGTCGGTCGCGACGGGCTTCTGCGGCATGAGGACGATGAATGGCCAGCGTTCGGCCTTGTCGACGAGGGGCGGGCCAAGGCCGACGAGCATCTGACGCTGGCCATCGGTTCCGCTCTCACCCATGCCATGCAGGAAGAGGATGAAGGGCCAGCCTGCCTCCCCCCCACTGTTCGCGTCGGCGCCGCTCGTATGCCGGGCGTAGTCGCGCGGGACGTAGACAATGTAGTCGTACGAGCGATCGTTTACGGTGATGGACTTGAAGAGAAAGCCGGTCTGCACGGTGGGCGTTTCCTGCGTCGTCGCGGCGGCGATGAGGAGGCTCAGGAGGAGGATGGCCGTGAGGGGGAGCGTTCGCTTGATCATGTGCCGAGTGTATCCGCGGCGCGGAACGGGGATCGTGTGGCGACGGCATACAGTGAGCCATGCGCCAACCGATCATTGGGATTGCGCCGGACTTCTATGAACCGCGGCCGGGGAGCGTGCGGGCGATGGCAGCGTTGACGTACGGCCGCGCGATCGCGGCGGCGGGCGGGATGCCGGTGATCCTGGTGCCGGAGATTTCGCTCATCGAGCAGCACCTCGAGTTGTGCGATGGATTTGTGATGGTGGGCGGGGACGATCCGCGGATGGAGGCGTTCGGCGCGGCGACCGATCCCCGTGTCACACCGGTGCACGAGGCGCGGCAGGGCTTTGACCTGGCATTTCTGTCGGCCCTGGCCGAGCGGCCGGACACGCCGGTGCTGGGGATCTGTCTCGGCATGCAATGGATGGGCCTTCAAGCCGGGGGAACGCTGAACCAGTACATGCCCGACAACACACCGACGCACGAAGCCCACTGGAACGATGCCGTGCACGCGGTAGAGCCCGAGGCGGGACTCAGGGGACAGTTGGCCGCTGTGTTTTCGAACGTTGAGCGCGAGGGCGCGGCCGTCACGAGCGCGCATCGCCAGGCAATTGCCGATCCCGGGTCTCTGCACGTCGCGGCGCGTGCCCCGGATGGGATCATCGAGGCGATCGAGGAGCCGGACCGACGCTTCTACGTCGGCGTGCAGTGGCACCCGGAGCGCACGAAGGACGATGCGGTCGGCGTCGGGGTGTTTCGGCGGCTTGTGGAGGCGGCGCGCAGGTGAACGGCTTCGGAGTCTGGTCGCGCGGCGATCAGATCACTGCGAGGCAGCGGCGGCCGCGGCCTTGGGCGCCGGCTCGGCCAAGAGCGCCTTGATGACGTCCTCAAGCCTGTTGTTCTGCGCATCGGCGACGCGGAGATTGCCGGCTCGGTCGATGAAGTAGTAGTCCGGGAAGCCATCGACGTTGTACGCCTCAATGGTCTTGCCATCCGGATCGATGCAGACCGGGTAGGCGATGTTGCGGCTCGTGACGACTTCGCCCATCTTGTCGGAACCGCGGGATTGGCAAACACCGATCACCACGAGCCCCTGGTCGGCGTACGTTTCGGCCAGTTCGTTGGTGTGCGGGATCGCGGCGAGGCAGGGGCCGCACCAGGTGGCCCAGAAGTCGAGCATCACCACCTTGCCGCGGTGGTCTTCGAGGGTGGAAGGCTCGGCGTTGACCCAGCCGGTGACGGCGAGCGCCGGGGGCTCGCGCCCCTCGAGTTCCGCGAGTTGGTTCCGACGGCCCTTGTGCCCTTCGAGCCACTCAAGAGAGATGCTGGCCTCGCCCGCTGCAGCCTGGCCGGACTTATTGTCGCCAGAGTCGGCATCCGCGGCGAGGTCGGCCGCCCGTTCCTGCAGGAGGGTTTCGACAACCTCGGGGACAAAGCTCGGATTCAGCCCGACGGCACGCACGATGCCCTTGTGGTCGACGGCGACATACGTCGGCCAGAACCTCAGGCCGAAGGCGTGCTGTGACTTGCCGCCGTCATCGACGGCGTTGGGGTACTCCACGCCGGCCTGCGACATGACCTGGCGCATCGTGCCGGAGCCGCGCTTGGCATCGTGGATGCCGACGATGAGCAGGCCGTCATCCTTGTGCTTGTTCCACAGGTCAACGTTCTTGGGCAGGGCCGCGCGGCAGGGACCGCACCAGGTGGCCCAGAAGTCGATGATGACGACCTTCCCCTTCATGTCCGCCCGTGTCACGGGCTTCGTCGTCCAGTCCTTCGCGGCGATCGTGGGAAGAGGCTTGCCTTCGAGTTGCCGCGGTGCGCCCTGGTAGTAGTACCGGTCCGGAAAAGGAGTGAACTCCTGAGCGAGGGCCGGCGCAACGATTACGGCCGCGGCGAGGAGGGCCGCAGCGGCAAGGCGGGTCATGGACATCAGGGGGCTCCGTTCAGAGATCGGTCCGACGAGGCCGGATCCGTAAACGCGACGGGACTGCCGGTCAGTGAGCCGTCGGCCGCGGCTTGTTGATCCAGCCGTAAACTTTACCGTCGGTGATCTGGTACCAATCGCGACGGTTCCCGGAAGCATAGAAGTGGCGAGCTTCCAGGTCGTAGCGATCCTCCCTTATCTCTTCATTCTGGCCGTGGGGGGGCTTGAAGCGATTGACCGCGCCGTCGGCGTAGCCGATGAAGCCGCCGCCGTCGTGACGCATGGTGATCTGATCCATGTTGCCCCACCAGCCGTCGGTGTACTGCTGGTTGTAGATGTAGGTGCTCTCTTCCATGAAGATGGGCAGGTTCTGCATGTAGGTGAAGGCAGGGCTCCGGGCGATGCTCGCTGCCAGAGTGATGTTGGGCGTGATGGTCGGGCGGGTATAGCCGACCTGGATGTCGCGGCCGAGCTGATAGCCCTGCATTTCGTCGAACATGGTGTAGTCGAAGTTCAGGTCGCGGCGGGTACCGAAGTCATTGATGCCGTCGCCGCCGGTGACGTTGCCCGCTCGTTTGTTCGTGGGACACTCCACGATGAACTCGGCATCGGAGGCGTACTTGAAGAGGAGCCCCGGCTCGAAGACACCCGGCCGTTCGTCGAGATCGGCCCACCAGTTGGCGTACCAGATCTGTTCTTTGTAGTCCGTGGCGTACGTGAGTGCTGCCGTTACGATCTGGCGCATGTTGGACATGCACTTGGTCGTGCGTGACGCTTCGCGAGCTGCGCCAAGCGCGGGCAGCAGGATGGAAACGAGCAACGCGATGATGGCGATGACGACCAGGAGCTCAATAAGCGTGAAGCCCCGACGGCGCTGAAGTCGAAGGTGTGAAGCGTCCATTCGGTGAATTCTCCGAGAGAGGTGTGGTCGATTTGACTTGGACTGGCACGTCAAGAACTGAGCGTGCTCGGTGAACTCTCGAGAACATACCCCACTTGATCATACCATGAAGTACGAGGGAACAAAGGCGTTTATGCACACCGCCAGAAAGTTCGATTCTTCGACCTGAGACGGAAGTTTCGCAGATTTCCGCGACCTGCAAAGGCCGGGCGCCGTGGCATGTGTGGCTTATCGGCCAGTCCACCGATGACGGCCGCAGGATTCGGATTTCGTGGCGACGATCACCCCGGGCACACTTGCCGCCGATCCTAACAAAAACCAGGGTTTTCCCCAGTGGCGACCGCCCGGCAAATGGGTCCCGCGACGCCCCCGGCCGGCGTACCACCCGCCGGCGTGGACCGGCGTGGTGGGTGCGTGAGGGAAGCCCGAAGGCAATGGGTGCCGACCGGCCCACTAAGACCGGGCGTGCGGGACGGAGGGGCATACACGCCTGATTCGGGCAGGTTGCGGGGAAACCAGACGGCCGATCAGGGGCGGTAGGACTGAAGCTCGCCGATCAACCCCACATGGCTGCGAGCGCCCATGCGGAAACAGGAGATCTCAAACTTCTCGTTGGGCGAGTGAACGCGGTCGTCATCGAGACCGAAGCCCATGAAAACCGTCTCCAGTCCGAGACGGCTCTTGAGCAGGCCGGCCACCGGGATCGAACCGCCGCTCTTGATCAGGACCGGCTCAACACCGGTCGCCGCGGCGATGGCGGAACGGCTGGCGTGAAGCCAGGGGGAATCGGTCGAGACGGTTGCCGGATACCCGCCGCCGAAATCGGTCTTCTCCCAGCGGCAGCCGGGCGGGGTGCGTTCATCAAGCCAGTCGAAGAAGGCCTGTGTGATGGCGGCGGGATCCTGGTCGGCGACGAGGCGGAAGGAGACCTTCGCCGTGGCGTGGGATGCGATCACGGTCTTGGCGCCGGCGCCGATGTAGCCTGCCTTGATGCCGTTGATGTCTGCAGTCGGGCGGGCCCACTCACGCTCCAGAGGCGAAAAGCCGCTTTCGCCGCGATCCGCCTCCGGGGGGAGGCCGATTCGCTTGAGAGCTTCGGCCTGCGAGAAGGGGAGTTGCGCCCACGCATCGCGCTCGGAGCGCTCGATGGGCCGCACGGCTTCGTAGAAGCCCGGGATGGTGACGCGGCCGCTCTCGTCCCACAGTTGCGCAAGGATGCGGGCCAGGTCGTTGGCGGGGTTGGGTGCGCGGCCGCCCCACAAGCCGGAGTGAAGATCCTGGTCCGCGCCGTGAAGCGTGACCTCCGTGTAGGCGAGGCCGCGGACCCCGTAGGTGATCGCCGGCTGCGTGCGGGAGAGCATGCCGGTGTCTGAGATCAGGCAGAAGTCGCACGCGCGGAGTTGACCAGCGCGTTCGTTAAGGAATCGCTCAAGGTTGACCGAACCGGACTCCTCTTCGCCTTCGAGCAGAACCGTAAAGCGGACGCCGCCGGCGGGCTTGCCTGAGGTTTCCTTCCAGGCGCGGAGAGCTTCAAGGAACATCATGACCTGTCCCTTGTCGTCGCAACTACCGCGAGCGACGATGCGCTTCGGATCGGTCTCGCTGCCTTCCTGCCCCCTGATGACAGGCTCGAAGGGAGGGCTCTCCCACAGCTCCACCGGGTCGGGGGGCTGGACGTCGTAATGGCCATAGAAAAGAACGTGCGGGCCATCAGGGGCGCTGCCCTCGTCCACCGTGGCCAGCACGATCGGATGGCCGCGGCGGCCCGGTTGTCCGGTCTCGCAGAGTTCCACCGTGAGCCCGGCTTCGACCAAGCGTTCAGCGGCCCATGCGGCGGCCTCGCGGACGTGCTCGCGATACGCGGGGTCGGTGGAGATGCTGGGGATGCGAAGCCACTCCGTGAGGCGCTGTATGGAATCCGCTTCGTGATCGGTGAGCCAGGTGAGTGCGGCGTCGAGGGACATGGTTGCTCCTTCCGGGGAGGGTAGGTTGCGGGTTGTCGGAGAGGTGCGCTCCCGCACCCTCGCGGGAGCGGCCCTATCCTGTGCGGCTTGGCTTTCAGGAGAAGATGATGCCGGGATTGCTCGAAGGAAAGACGGGGTTGATCGTTGGGATCGCCAATGACCGCTCGTACGCGTGGTACATCGCCAAGGCCCTGCACGAGCAGGGCGCCAGGCTGGCGTTCACCCACCTCCCCGGAGAGAAGAATGAGCGGCGGACGCGGCGGGCCGTCGAGGCGCTCGGGATCGCTGATCCGTGGCTGACGCCGCTGGACGCCTCGGACGACGGACAACTCGACGAGGCCTTCGGCAAATATGGCGAAGCGTTTGATTCGATGCACGTCCTGGTGCACTCGATCGCGTTCGCCGAGCGCGAGTGGCTGAGCCCCGGAAAGTTCATCGAGACGCCGCGGGCGGCGTACACGCAGGCGATCGACATCTCCGCCTACACCTTGCTGGCGATGGCACAGCGAGCGCGGGATCTGATGGTGCGCAGCGGCGGGGGAAGCATCATGGCCATGTCGTACTACGGCGGCGAGAAGGTTGTGCCGGGGTACAACGTGATGGGCGTGGCCAAGGCAGCGCTGGAGTGCACAGCACGGTACCTGGCGTGGGAACTCGGGGAGCAGAAGATCCGGGTGAACGTGATCAGCGGCGGATATCTGCGCACGCTGGCCTCCTCTGCCGTCGGCGGAACGGACGGCATGGCCGAACACGCCGCGGCACGTGCCCCGCTGCGGCGGAACGTCGAGGGCGAGGACGTGGGGAAGACCGCGGCGTACCTTGCAAGCGATCTGTCCAGCGGAGTGACCGGTGAGACGATCTACGTCGACTGCGGTGTGAACACGGTGGGCCTGTAGCGAGAGACCCGTGGAGGCCGGGCCCCTCCGCGCGACAATGGGTGGGATGTGCCGCGCACCCGGCCCGAGAACCCCCTGTTTCGGGCAGCGACAACTGACGGGGCCGAAGACTGGATCGCGGTTGGGTCGATACTTGCCGTATGAGCATTTTCGGCACAAACGCCGCGCAGTCGGTCGCCGGCCTGAATCAAGCCGAGAAGCTCACTGCGCGCGAGAATGAGAAGAAGCGTGCGAACGCCGGCTCCAAGCAACGGGACAAGGATTCGGTGGATCTCGTGCAGTCACTCGAGGCGGTTCGAAACCTCAAGGGCAACGACCAGGAAGAGACGCGCGAGGACCGCGAGGAGCACGACCACTACCGGTCCGATCCGGGGGAGTCTGGTCCGCGGCTTGATGTCGAAGGCTGACGCGCGGTGCGGGCCTAGGCCGCGCGGGTTCGCGAGTTGCGCAGGACGCCGCGGCCACGTGGCGAGGTGGCTGCATCCTCAGGATCACGCTCCCAGAGCGTTCCCTGGCTCGCCTGAGCGCGGTCGAGTTCATGAATGACATGCAGAAGCAGGCGGTGGTCCTGATCGCGTCCCACCAGCCAACTCGCATAGCGAAGCTCATCGATGAGGTCCCCGGCCAGGAAGGGGAGGCGGTCTTCGGGCGCGGTGGCCCAGACAAGGGCATACCCGGCGGCGACGCGGCCCGTGGTGAGCGGTGAGTCGCGGCCGGTCTCGATTTCTGAGAAGACGAAGGCGAGTGGGTCCGTGAAGCATCCCTGACGCTCGCGAAGCTGGTCGTAAGCGTCGAGGAGCGTGTGGAGGCCGCGGTGATCCTCATGCGCCGCGAGGTACCCGGTCGCGACGCGGAGTGAGACCTCGGGCTCTTCGGGCAAGGCGCGTGCGCAGAGTTCAAGCAGTCGGACGCGCTCGGCGGTCTCGATCGTGTAATCCGGATCAACGCACCAGGCACTGATGAGGCGCGCGGCGGTCGCGAAGATGGGCGACCGTCGAGCGGCCTCGCCCTGGCGCTCAAACTCCCGGGCGAGCCGCGCGGTGGCGACCTCCGGATCGAAGGCGGCCGGGAGCGGCGGGGTGAGAGAACTGCCGCCGTGGAGGCGTTCGGCCAGGCCACGGGTGGCGACGATGGCGTGTGCCGCGGCGGCCTGGGCGAGCAGGACGAGCAACCGAACCTGGCCGGCATCGTGCAGATCGACCTCGCCGAGCCGGACATGGCCGGGATCGAGCCGGGGCGGGAAGACCGCGGCGTACCCGAGCGGCAGGGGCTGCGACCAGTCCCACCAGACCGCCTTGCGACCGGCACGCTCAGGAACGAGCAGTTCCAGGGCGTCCTCGCCCGGAACGCGGCGCAGGAGCGTCACCTGGCTGGGGGCGACGCCGCCGTGTTCGCTCCGGGAAGCGCGGGTCCAGAGGACGTCTTCGCTGCGGCAGAGATCGTGAGCCGCCGCCAGGATGGTGTCTGCGTCGCGTGCTGGCAGATCGATGCCGATGCGTGGGCGGATGACAGGTGTGACAGCGGCGGTGCAGGCGTTGGCGAGACGCGTTCCGAGGCGTCCGAGCCAGGTCGAGGACTCCTCATCAACGCGTGAGAGCACGCGTCCGAGGAGCCGGTCGAGCGAATCGAGGAAGTTCAGGGCAGCGCGGCGGAGACGCTGGGGGCCCAGTTCGTAAAGGCCGATGACGATCCCGACGAGCCAGAGGCCGATCGGAAGGAAGAGGAACCTCGCTCCGAGCCAGGCCGCGCCGAGGGAGTGGGCGGTGAGGGCGACCAGGCAGGCGGCAATGACGACGGCGGTACGCGGGCCGAGGGACAGCCGGGTCTCCACCGTCGAGTGCTGTCGTGGATCGGGAGGGCTGTGCGCGGGAGCCGCCGCGGCCACCCCGCCGTGAGTGGCGCCTCCGGAGAAAAGCGTCGCGATGACGGGTTCGAGGCCGGACTCGGGTGCGGGTTGGCGGTCCGATTCCGGGCGCGGAGAATCCGCGGGAGTGGCGTCGTTGTGCGGCTGCATGCTCTTTGGATCGGCAGGGCGTGCGGCCGGGGTGAGGGCAGGCGCGTGGGCAGCAGCCGCCTGATCGGTACAGGCGTTCAACTTTGCAGCATTATCGGTGTTGAATGAGGCCGTCGCCTGCGCGCCACTCACACGTGACCGTTGTCGCTTGGTTCGTGATCGTCGTCAACGCAGGCTTCAAGGGGGACGAGGGCCATGGTGAGGGAGTAGATGTCTCCCTGCTTCTTCCTGCCCTCGCGATGGAGGAGATCTTCCATCTGACCGATGATTTTGTTCAATCGCTCGAGCCCCTTGGGGGTGAGGCGGACCTTGCCGCGTCCGACGTGGTAGTTGCGATGAGGACCGTCGTCGACGACGTCGCCTCGTTCAAGAGCGGCTCGAGCATCGCGCTCGGTCATGCGCATGATCGACGCGGCGAATCGGGCGAGCGTTTCGGCGGATCCGTCCACGGCCGCGTCGTACACGAGCTCAATGCGAGGGCGAACGAGCCGGTAAACGGTCTCGTCGCGGCGCTTCCCTTTGCGGACGGAATCCTCAATGAGAAGACCGACGTCCGTGAGCATCTTGACGTGGTAGTACAGCGAGTTTGGGGTGACATCCAGCGCGGCAGCGATTTCGCTGATGGCGCACTTGCCGCGAGCATGGAAGACATCGACGATCGCGATGCGGACGGGCGACGCGAGAGCCTCAAGCTGCTCTCTCCGCGTGACCCGATACGTACCAGTCGCACGAGCATTCATTGCGGGCTGAGGATAGTGGCTGGCGGTGGCGGCCGTCAAATGACGTTGGCTATTGCCAGGCCGAAATGTGACCGGAGCATCCGTTGCTCTGAACTCTTCAAATTTCATCGTTTTCCATAGTAGACACCGCGGTCGCGACGGGGCGCTTCGTGGCGCATTCCTATGATTGAATATGGACCTTCTGGATACATCCGTGTACTCGCGAATCGGCGAGGAGGGGTTCTCGCGGCTGGTGGCCGGGTTTTACCGGCGTGTGCGGCAAGATGACATTCTGTCGCCAATGTACCCTCAGGACGACTGGGACGGGGCGGAGGAGCGGCTGCGGGACTTTCTGGTATTCCGATTTGGCGGCCCGCGGCGGTACCTGGAGGTGCGGGGGCACCCACGATTGCGGATGCGGCACATGCCGTTTGAGATCGATCAGCGGGCGAGGGACCGGTGGGTGGCGCTGATGGACGAGGCGATCGAGGAAGCGGGCCTGGACGATCGGAGCGTGGAGATGCTTCGACCGTTCATGCATCAGGTCGCGACGATGATGATCAACCAGTAAGCGTGCGCGGGGAGCGTGACGGGCACTGAAGGCGGAGAGTAAAGAAAGCATGCCCGCGCTGTAAACAGCCGGGCATGCACGGGATCTGCGTTTCAGCCTCTCGATCGGCGCTAACGGTCAACCCGGCAGGTCGACATTACGGACGAAGAGTTCCTGAAGCTGTGCCTCATCCACAGGGCTGGGCGCCTCGGACATGAGGTCCGCACCGGTCTGAGTCTTGGGGAAGGCGATGACGTCGCGGATGTTCTCGGTACCGGCCAGATGCATGACGAGTCGATCCAGGCCGAAGGCGATGCCGCCATGGGGCGGAGCGCCGAAGCGGAGAGCGTCCAGGAGGAAGCTGAAACGCGTCTCTGCCTCTTGTCGCGACATGCCGAGCAGATCGAAGACTTTGGCCTGCACATCGCGGCGGTGGATGCGGATCGAACCGCCACCGATTTCCGAGCCGTTCACGACGATGTCGTAGCCGTCGGAAACGATGGACTCGATCGCCTCGCGGTCGGATGGTTCGGCGGAGAGGAACTTCTCGAGCTGATCCGCGCTCGGCGCGGTGAAGGGGTGGTGCATCGCGAAGAAGCGGCCCGTCTCCTCGTTGAACTCGAACATCGGGAAGTCCACGACCCAGGTAAAGGCCCAGGCGCCCTCCGGGATGAGGCCGAGGTCGCGAGCGACCTTCTGGCGCAACTCCCCCATCGCCTTCGAGGCGACCGAGTAGGCGTCCGCGCCGAAGAGAACGGTGTCACCTGGCTCCAGTCCGAGCCGCTTCACCAGGTCATCCTTGACAGGCTCAAGGAACCGTGCAATGCCGGTCTCAAGCCCCTTGTCCGTGTACTTCACAACCGGCACCCCGCCGGCGCCGAAGGTCTTGACCCACTCGGAGTAGCCGTCCGTCATCTTGCGTGTGAGCTTCTCAGCGCCGCCGGGCACGCGAATGGCCTTCACGACGCCCTTCCGCTTCTCGAGCGCCGTCTTGAAGACGCCAAACTCCGTTCGTGCGGCCAGGTCGGAGACGTTGTGCAGTTCAAGCCCGTAGCGCAGGTCGGGGCGATCGATCCCATACCGATCCATCGCGTGCTGGTAGGTCATCACGGGAATCTCACCGACGTCGTGGCCGATGACCGTCTTCCAGAGGCGCTGGACGAAGCCGGTCATGATCTCCATGACCTGCTCGCGGCCGACGAATGACATTTCCAGGTCGATCTGGCTGAACTCCGGCTGGCGATCGGCGCGGAGATCTTCATCTCGGAAGCACCGGCAGATCTGCATGTACCGGTCGAGCCCCGAGACCATAAGGATCTGTTTGAACAATTGGGGACTCTGGGGCAGCGCGTACCAATGCCCGGGCTGCAGTCGCGAGGGCACGAGGAAGTCGCGCGCCCCCTCGGGCGTGGACTTGCACAGAATGGGGGTTTCGACCTCGAGGAAGCCGTGCTCGTCGAAGTAGTCACGCGCTACTTTCGTCACCCGGTGCCGCGTGCGCAGGGTCTTCTGCATGATCGGGCGGCGCAGGTCGATGTAGCGGTGCTTGAGACGCATCTCCTCGTGCGGCAGGTTCTCCTCATCGTCCGGGAGGAATGGCGGGTTGGCGGTCTTCGAGAGCACATCCAGGCGATCGACGACGACCTCGACTTTGCCGGTCGGGAGCTTCGGATTCTCGCCGCCGACGCGCAGGCGGACTTTGCCGCGGGCGCTGATGACGTCCTCGTTGCGGAGCTTGTCGGCGGCTTCGAGCAGATCCTCGCTGGCGTCTTCCCGATCGAAGACGAGCTGGGTGATTCCTTCCCGGTCGCGGACATCGACAAAAATCAGACCGGTGCCGTGGCCGCGGTAGGCGTTGACCCATCCTGCAAGGACCACTTCACTCCCGACATCCGATTCACGAAGCTGGCCGCAATTGTGCGTGCGCTGAAGCATTGAATAACCTGTCTTTCTCGCCAGATGAAGGCGGAGTATACGAGGAGCAGTGCCGGTGAAACCGGGCGCTGCGGAGAACGAAATGGTGGAACGGGGGGAGGCGGCCGCGGCTGAATGGCCGGGCTGCCTTACGTCAGGCTTCGGGGGGCGGCGTCACGCCGCTGGTATCCGTGTCGGAGGCGCCGGTGGGTGGGCCGGCGTCCGGGGCCTGATCTGGCGCCTGAGGTGCGGCCTCGGCAGCACTGGCCCCGCCGTCGGCCGGTGCAGAGGCTGCCTCGACTTTGCCGTAGTGCATCGCCTTGGCGATCTCGTTCATGAACGCCTTCCAGGCGAACTCCACCTGGAAATCCCAGCCCTTGCCCGCGACATCTTTCATGCCCGCGACGAGGGCATCGCGCAGGAGCGGGTAGTGGCCAGGCTCAGCGCCATAGCCTCGGTGCCGCTTGCCGAGGTCGCGCAGCATCTCCTCAACCTCCTGCAGACGGTCCGCCTTCTCGACCAGCAGGGCCAGCACGCGCCCATACTCTCGCCGCACGGCGTCCATGTTGGACGGGTACAGGTCCTTCAGTGCGGGCGCACGGACAAACAGGCGATCGAAGCAGCGGTTGATCACCTTGTCCCATTGCGGCTGCAATGAGGCGTATGAGGACTTGATGCGTTCGATCTGCGCGGCGTCCATGGTGTGCGCCTGTACCTCCTGTTGTGGCCCGAAGCGGCGGCTCTCCTGAGCGCCCCGGGATGTCCGGGAGTTTATCGGCCACGCAGGGTAGGTGCCTTCACGCCACACCGTACAAATAGGGGGCAAAATCCCCGGTTTCAGGTGACAAACTAGCCTGCCCTCCGAACAGAACTGACCGCACCTGGCCAAAACAGACGCGGACCGCCCCGGAGGGCGGCCCGCGAAGATCGCGCGAACTCGCGTCAGGTCAGACGAGGTCCTTGAGCGCCTTCAGGGGGCGGACCTTGACGACGTTGCGGGCCGGCTTGGCCTTGAAGACCTGCTCTTCGCCGGTGAAGGGGTTGATGCCCTTGCGCGCCTTGGTCGGCGGCTTGCGCTGGACGGTGACCTTCATCAGGCCGCCGACGTTGACGACGCCGGCCTTGCCCTTCTGGAGGTCGGCCTCGAGGATCTTGCCGAGCGTTTCGAAGACGCCGGCGACCTGCTTGCGGGACAGGTCGTTGTTCTCCGCCAGCAGGCTGAAGATCTCGCCCTTGGTGCGGGGCTTGCCGGTGGCGCCGGTGATCTTGACGCTCTTCTTCGGGGCCGCGGACGCCCTGGCAGTGGTCTTCTTCGCCGTTTTCTTGCTGGTCTTCTTGGTCTTCTTGCGAGTCGTTCTTGCCATCTGATGGTTCTCCTTTGGCGTGCGAGTCCATTTGCACGCGGTATGGTTGTACCGACCAGTCGGCGAAGTTGCAACTCCAAACGCAGTTTTTCCCTTGTTTTTTGGGGCGAGCGGGCCAAGGGTGGGCGTCTTTAAGGTGGCCAACGCATCATGCGAGGGGTCGATGAAGGCCGAAGAAGGGTCACGAATGATCGTTCATGGAACGTTGCTGATGCCCGATTCCACGCAGGCGTGCGTGGCATTGACGCCGGGACATGTGCAGGTCGACGGCGCTGTAATCCGGCACGTGCGCCTGGACAAAGGCGACGCACCCGACGGCTCTGCCCAGTCGGAAACCCTTGTTTTGCCGGGCTTTACGGACACACACGTCCACCTGCCGCAGTTCGACAGCATCGGCGCGGATGGACTGGATCTGCTCACCTGGCTCGACCAGATCATCTTCCCCGCCGAGGCGCAGTGGGCCGATGCGGACTACGCGGGGCAGATGGCCACGCGCGTGGCCACGCGCCTGATTGCCGCCGGCACAACCGGCGTCGGGGCGTACGCGACAGTTCATGCCGAGGGAACTCGCTCCGCGCTTCAAGCGATCGCGAAAGCGGGGCTTCGAGGCGTGGTCGGGCAGGTTTTGATGGATCAGCAGGCGCCCGCGGAGCTCGTGCGGCCCGCCGCGGAGCTTCTGGCGCAGGCGGCCGCGATGGAACCGGCCGGCCGAATTGAGCCTGCCGTGACGCCTCGATTTGCGATCTCCTGCTCGGCTGATCTGCTGGCCGGGGCAGGCCGGCTGGCCCGGCAGACGGGTTGGACGGTGCAGACGCACCTTGCCGAAACGGAGGCGGAGTGCGAGCTTGTGTCGCGCCTGCATGGCGGGTTGCGGTACACGAAGGTGTACGAGCAGGCCGGGCTATTGACAGAGCGCACCATCCTCGGGCACGGGATCTGGCTCAGTGCGGAGGACCGCTCGCTCTTGCGTGAACGGGGATGCGTCGTGGCCCACTGCCCGACCGCCAACCTGTTCCTGAGCGCCGGCCCGATGGACCTTCGAGCCCAGGTCAATGCCGGTGTCCGCCTCGGCCTGGGCAGCGATGTTGCGGGCGGTCCGGATGTATCGATGGTGCGCGTCGCGCGGGCGATGATCGAAACCGCCAAGCAGGTGAGACCCGAAGCGCCGCCCCCCACGGCGGCCGAGGCGTGGTGGAGCATCACCCGCGGCAACGCCCTGGCGATGGGGTGGGCTGATGCCGGTCTTCTTCAAGAGGGCGCCGCCGCGGACCTCGTGGTGATCCGGCCTGACATTGACTGGCGGCGGGCGCCGGATCCGCTCGGGGCCCTGCTCTACGCGTGGGACGATCGCTGGATTGAAACGGTGATCGTGAACGGCCTTCCTGCATACCAGGGGCGATAACCCGTCGAAGCCGGCCGGGCTCGCCCGCATTTGCGGCGATCTGCCCTGGGGGGCAAATCGGGGCGGTGATTGTGCCGATACGGCGAATCCGGCCAGAGACCCGGGGAAGGAGATCACGGCATGAAGTGTCCGGTGGACCAGAGCCCGCTGACGCACATCGAGTATGAGGGGTGCGTGATCAACACGTGCCGGACGTGCGGGGGCGAGTTGCTCTCCGGCGACGCGCTGGCGCACATCGTTCGCACGCGACAGGAACGGTTCGGCGCAGAGTTCGCTGCACTGGTCGAGGAGTGCCAGCCGCTGCACGGAATGATTGCCGAGGAGCGGGATCGTTTGTTGACGTGCCCCTGCTGCGACAGCAAGATGCGCACCATTAACTACACGGGGGACACGACAATCTTCATCGATCGCTGCGGCGCGTGCGGGGCGGTGTGGCTGGATGAACACGAACTGGAGATGGTGCAATTGTTGCTGGAGAAGTGGGCGGACGAAGCACCGACTCAACTCCGCTCGATTGCCGACCGCCTGGATGAAGCACGGCGCGCAGCGCAGGAGCGGACCGACGAAGAGGTCAGCAACTCGCGGTTTGCGTTCATCAACGCCGTGCTGGGTCGTGTGCTGGACGCGGCGTAACGCGCCTGCCCGTACTACGGCTGCGGACGCAGCGCGCTGAGCGCGAGAAGCTCAAATATCACATGCGCGGCCAGAAAGGCCGTGATACCCGCCGGGTCGCGGTCGGGCAGTACCTCCACCACATCCGCGCCGACGATGTTGACGCCGCGGAGGGAGCGCAGGAGGGCGAGGACTTCAGCGCTGGTGTAGCCGCCGGGGCAGGGGGTGCCGGTGCCGGGGGCGAAGGCCGGATCCACGCAGTCGATGTCGAACGTGACGTACGTCTCGTCCTCTCCAAGGCGGCTAAGAAACTCTGCGACTCGAGCGTCGCGCGCCGGCGCGGGCTCGTCGCCGGTAATCAGGGTGACGCCCCGGGACCGCGCGAACTCCAGGTCATCGCGTCGATTGAGCGGCCCCTTAACGCCGAGCGAGAGCATACGCTGCGGATCAACGATGCCCTCCTCAATGAGGCGGATGAAGGGCGATGCGTGGGTCCACTTCTCGCCCCAGACCGTGTCGACGGTGTCCAGGTGTGAATCAAAGTGAATCAAAGCAAGACCGCCCGCGGGCCTGCCGCGGCGGAGCCACGTTGCCTTGATGTTGGCGTAGGCAAGGGTGTGGTCACCCCCCACCGCAAGCAAACGGGTACCGGCGGGATCACCGAGCGCTGCGGCGAACTGAACGGCGGCTTCGAGTGTCTCCCGCGCCGAGTATGGGTGAACCGGGGCATCGCCGGCGTCGGCGAGCGAAAGGACTTCGCAGACGTTGACATCGTGGACGAGGTGGTAGGGTTTGACGTACTGAGAGGCGTCGCGGATTGCGCGGGGGGCGAAGCGTGCGCCCGGTCGGTAGGTCACGCCGCCGTCGAATGGATACCCGTAAAGCGCCCAATCGACCGGCTGATTCTCCGCCGGAACGTCCTCATGGCGCGGGTAACGGCAGAAGGTCGCGATGCCGGAAAAGCGCGGGCTAGTGCGTGCATCGGGGAGGATGGTGCGAGGCGGCATGGGCGAGAGTGTATCGGCCTGGAAGGAACGCGCCTGCCTTGACGGTTCGTGGTGCGGTCGGGTACATTGACCGCCTGCCCCTCAGCCAAAGGTACAACAGATGAACGAGTACGACCCACACGGCTCCCCCCCCACTGCCCCGAGCGTAACGCCACCCGCACCCCCGCCTGTCTTTGATCAGCCCTTTTCCGTTGAGCAGGCCTTCGGTCGCGGATGGGACGTCTTCAAGCGGCATTACGGGATCATGCTGGGCGGGGTCGTGCTCGTGATCGGGATTTCGATCGCGATGAGCCTTGTGGAGACCGTGCTGAACGCCATTGCGGCGCCCGCCGGATCGGTGGTGAGCCTGGCAGGGTCAATCTTCCTGATGCCCGTGCTGCAGACGGGACTGACGTTCGTGGCCGCCCGTGCGACTCGCCGGGAGCCCATCGCCTTCGATCACATCTTCGACGGCTTCCGCCGCTACTGGCCGATCGTCGGCGTCAATCTGCTGGTGATCCTGCTCTACTTCGGCGCGGTCCTGCCGTTTGCCGGCGGAATCGGCCTGCTTGTGGCGTTCGGGTCCGGCAGTGGCGCGAACGTATTCATCATTTTCGGGATTGCGCTGATTCTGGCCGTCGTGGTGCTGGTGCTGTACGCGCGGCTGGCGTTCGCCCCCATCATGTGCCTTGATCCAGCGGTCGGACAGGGACCCGTCGGGTCCATCCAGCACTCATGGCGTCTGACAGCGCCGTACTGGGGCCGCCTGGTGGCGCTGCATGTCCTGTTGTGGCTCGTGGCGGCCGGTAGCATACTGCTGCTGTGCGTGGGCCTGCCGCTGCTCGGCATGCCGCTCTCGCTGGCCGTGACAGGTGCGGCGTACGCCGTGCTCGTCGGCACGCCGAACGATGACTCGCATTGCTCCAACTGCGGGTACGACCTGCAAGGCCTGAACAGCGGCGTCTGTCCGGAGTGCGGAACGATGACCGGTCGCGGCGAGGCCTTCCCCGCGGTCGAGCGGGCCTAAGCGACCCAGTCGTCCTCGAACCGCATGCCCGGAGCGTCCGCCGCGGCAGAGCCGGTTTCGGCCATGCCGGCGACCGGATACGCGCAGTAGTCAAGCGAGAAGGAACCTGCCGGGCGGTGGTTGCCCGAAAGGCCCAGGCCGCCGAAGGGAAGCTTGCTGCTGGCCCCGGCCGTGCCCGTGTTCACGTTGATGCACCCGGCGCGGCACTCGAAGCGGAAGCGCTCCGCGGCGTCCAGATCCTGCGTGAAGATCGACGCCGCCAGGCCGTACCGCGTGGCGTTGGCCTGCTGGATGGCCTCGTCGAGCGAGTTGACGACGGTGATGCGCAGATAGGGACCGAACAGCTCGGCGTCACACCCTGCATCCCTGCCGGGGCCTTCATCGGACGTGGTGAATCGCCGCACCTGCGCTACCCCGGGCGTGATGTACCAGCCGCCTTCCGGCGTCTCGGGCGCGGTGGCCTGCACAAGCAGGCTTGCCCCGGCCTGCGCAAGGGAGCGCTGGAAGTCGAGCGCGGCATCGCGCGCCTCGCGGTTGATGATCGGGCCCATGAAGACAGGATGGTCCGCTCGCGGGTCGCCCACAATGACGTTTGACGCCACCTTGCAGACCGCGGCGATGATTCGGTCCGCCACGGCTTCATGGACGATCAGCCGTCGCGTGCAGGTGCAGCGCTGGCCGGTCGTGATGAAGGCGCAGCGGGCGACCTCAATGGCCGCCTGGCGCAGATCGGCATCGGGCATGACGACGGCGGGGTTGTTGCCGCCCATTTCAAGCGCAATGATGCGGCTCGGGCGGTCAAGGTTGGCCTCCAGAATGCGCCGGCCGACCGGCCATGAGCCGGTGAAGAGAATGCCGTCCACGCCGTCATGGCTGACGATGCTGCCGGCCGTTTCCGCCGCGCCGTGCACGAGGTTGAAAACCCCTGCGGGCGCGCCCTCGGCGGCCAGCGCCTCTTGAAAGAGCGCGGCGAGGAACTGGCCGACTGCCGGGGTCTTCTCGCTCGGCTTGAAGACAATCGTGTTGCCCATCGCCAGGGCGGGCACAATGTGCCCGTTGGGCAGGTGCGCCGGAAAGTTGAAGGGACCGACGACGGCCATGACGCCGTGCGGCTTGAACCACGTGGACCCGACGCGCGTGGGAGAGAGTTCGATGCTGAAGCCCGTGACGCGCCGGATCGCGCCGATGGCCGATTCGTCCAGCGTGATGTCGACTTTCCCGGCGAGCAGGCCCGCTTCGGCCTTGCCTTCCCAGAGCGTCTTGCCGGTCTCGTCGGTGATCAGGGCGGCCATGTCATCGGCGCGTTCCCGGCAGAGCCGGGCGAACCGGCGCAGCACCTCAAAGCGGCGCTTGCGAGGCCAGGCGGCCCACTCCGGAAGGGCCGCACGCGCTGCGGCGATCGCGGCGTCCACATGGTCCAGCCGCGGCGAGCCCCGCCAGACGACCTGGTCCGGGCGGGCGGGATTCGTCGAGGTGACCCCGCCGCCGGTCAGTTCAATCCACCGGCCCTTGATCAGGTCGGCGGGGCCGCGTCCGAGCGTCCTGGTGCTGAGCACGTGTTACCCCCTTGTGCGCTGGCGTTTGGTGGTACGTTTGCGGCCGCGGCCGTTTGCGGCAGCCGAGGCGGAGCGAGCCGGCTTCTCGAGCGCGGTCAGCGGTGTGAAGCCGACTTCATCCCCGGGCGCGGCCTCGAGCAGTTTGAGCGAGGCCCGATCGAGACCGATGCGCCCGGCGCGATCGAGTTTAAAGCCGGTTTCGATCGCACGGAACTCCCCATCGGCGTCCAGCACGCTGACGATCCCGGTCTGGTCCGCCTGGTTGACGCGTATCGGTTCGCCGAGCGGGGCGCGGCGGGTGTCGCGGACCGTGCGGATGTCATCGGTCTCCGCTTCCAGGTGCGGGCCGCCGTCGAAGGGATCGATGCGGTTGAGGTACTTGAAGCCGAGGCGCTCGAGCATCTTGCGCGCGGGGACGGTCTCCGGGCCGACCTGCCCCACCACGGAGCGGGCGACGGCGGGCAGCAGCGAGAGATAAATCTCATTATGCGGGAGCAGGGAGATCATGAACTCCTTGCTGTGCTGGCAGAAGCGGTCGGCCTCTTCGTAGGAGAGATTGATGAAGCGGCGGCCGAGGTACTCCCAGAGCGTGTTGTGTCCATCGGGCGTGATGGGCGCCATCATCTCCGCGAGCACCTGGTCGGCGAAGAACGAGCGGTGCAGGCCCATGAAGTGGAACCGCACCAGCGAGAGCAGCCGCCCGAGCTTTTTCTTGTGGCCGCGGTAGGAGGGCTGCAGGATGAGGCCGCCGATCTCCGTCGGCCCGCGTTCATCCAGGTGCAGCTTGGCGACCATGTGCGTCGCGCCGGTCTGGAGCGTGGTGGAGAACTTCTCCACCTTTCTCAGGCTGAAGGAGATGTTCGGATGCCCGGGCCCGCCCATGCGGGAGATCACCTGGCTGGTGCCGAGCACGCTGCCGGATTCGGCGTCCTCCAGCACGAACATGAACATGTTGGAGGATGCGGTGATGCTCGCGAGGCCCTGATCGGTCGAGCCGTTGCGGCGGCTCCGCTCCGCGACCCTGGGCGCGGCCTCCGCCGCGGCCATGAAGCTCTGCCGGCTGCGAAGGATTTTGCTCGAAATCAGTTCGCGATCGGCGGGGAGATTGATGAAGTGGACCATCTTGGCCAGCTTCAGGAGGGTGCCGGCGTCCTCGACCTTGGCTCGTCTGATGAGATACACAATCGCTCCAGCGAGGGAACTCCCGTCGGGCGGCCGCGTGAGGCCGCCGGCGGGAAGGGGATGTCACTTGCTCTTCTGCTCGGCGGCGACCGTCGCCATGGCCTTCTCGACGACTGCAAAGACGCGCGGCCAGTCGCTTTCCTTGAAGACGGGCAAGGGCGGAAGCATGCGGACGTGGAAGGGGCTGTGGCCGCAATAGAAGGCGATGACGCCTTCATCGAACATCACCTGGCAGAGCCGCCAGATCGCGTCCTTCTTTCCGCCGAAGGGCGTGAAGCGCATCATGCCGCCGGCGCCGCCGCAGACATCCTTCACGCCCGCCACCTTCGGGAACCACTCCGGATGCTTCCCGGCGATCGCGCGCACCTGCTCGCAGAAGGCCGCGTGATGCTTCGCGTGCGCGCCATTCGGGCCGTAGCCGTCGCCCTCGGCGAGCCGCTCGATGATGCGCCGTCCGATGCGGAAGGTGACGCCTTCCCCCGTAAAGGTGCCCGACAGCAGGCCCGGCTTCGGCGCGTACTCGTCGGTGTAGAGCGTCGCGCACGCCTGCGTCATCTTGCCGACGCACAGGACGTCGATGTACTCGCCGAGATCCAGCTTTTCGAAGGCGAACATCGTCTCCGTGCGGCCGAAGGTCTGGATCTCATCGGCCCACACGCCGATGCCGTTCGCCTTGCACACGTCCATCAGGGCCGTGAAGAACTCGCGCGGGGCGACGTTGAAGCCGCCTTCGCCCTGGATCAGCTCGAAGATGAACGCCGCGTGCTGCTTCGGGTAGCGGGCGATGTACTCTTCGAGCTGCCTCACCGCCCCCTCGATGTACTTCCCGACGCCCACCTGCTCCGCCTCGACTTCGCTATAAAAGGGCATGTAGTCGACGAGCGTCGTGAGCGGGATCCCGACGCGGTTCGCCGCGGCGTCGCCGATCTGCGCCATCGCCACGGTGCGGCCCATGAAGCAATCCTTGAAGGCGATGACGCGGCTGGCGGGGGCGTTCTTCTGATAGCACACCTTCAGCGCGTTCTCATTGGCCAGCGCGCCGCCCGTGCTCAAAAAGCACTGGCTGAGCTTGCTCTTCCTGCCCGCCTGGGCCAGGAGCGTTTCGGCGAAGGCGTACGCCTCGAAGTTGGACTGCAGGTTGCCGTGCTTGAGCGTGTCGTCGAGCGACGCCTCCAGCGAGGCGCGGATCAACTCGGCGTCGGAGTGCCCGAAGAAGTGCACGCCGATCCCCGTGATCATGTCCCACTTGACGCTCCCGTCCAGCAGTTCCACCAGCGCGCCGTTGCCGATCCCGCTGCCGATGTACGGATACAAGAGCGGCCGCCCGCGCGTCGCCGCAGCGCGGTCCATGAACTGTTTGTAGCTCTCTTTCAGCTCCGGCCTCGGCGGACGCACATCCGTGAGCTGCGCGCTCACCGCCGCAACGCGCTCGACGATCGTGTCGATCGCCCCAACGATCTGTTCATCGGCGAGCAGCGACTCACCCAGCGTGGCCGCGGCCTCGGCGGCGGCCGGCGAAGACGAAAGAGAAGAACGGGACATCGCTCAACGAATCCTTTCTGCGGCCGGCCGGCCCTCGGCGAGGCGTGACAGGAGCACGCCGAGGAGCTGGCACCGCTCAACGAGACTCTCCAGGTCGATCCACTCCTGCCTGGTGTGGAGCCCCCCGCCGCGGACGCCGAGCGTATCGATCGTCGCGAGCCCCGGCTTTCCCTCCACCCCCGCCTGCATGTTATTCCCGTCGCAGACGCCCCCCGTCTTTGCGAAGGGGAGCCGCTGGCCGAGGTCTTCGGCCGCTTGCCGGGCCGCCAGCGCGAGCTTCTCCGTCGCCGGTGTGAGCGGCTTGGGGGGGCGGGCCAGGCGATACGCGACGCTCACCGCCGCCTCGCCGCCGGCGCCTCCCTCAAACCCATCGGTCTGCAGATCCTCGAGCATCTTCCTTATTTCATCGGCTTGCCCGGCCGTCGACGTGCGGGCGTTCCCCCACGCCCGGGCCAGGTCGGGCACCGCGTTGGTCACCGTCCCTCCCTGAAGGGGCCCGATGTTCACGATCCGCCCCGCCTCGGGGTCCGCCATGTCCGCTGCCTTCAAAATCGCCTTCGCCAGCGCGTTCACCGCCGACACGCCGGACGCGAAGTCCCGCCCCACGTGCGCCGACCGGCCGCGGCACTCGATCATGAACTGGGCGGACCCCATCCGCTCGACCGCCAGCGCCCCCCACTTGCCGTGCGCAGGGTCCGCCTGGGGAGGGGCGGGCAGGGCCGGCTCCAGGGCGATCCCCCACCCGTACTCGCTTCTGGCCGCCTCCGCCCGGATCGCCCGGTCCGAGCAGTACGACCCCGTCTCCTCGTCGCTGTTCATCAAAAAGGGCCGGGGGGGGCCGGGGGGGGGGGGGGGGGGGGGGGGGGGGGGGGGGGGGGGGGGGGG
>CAYWRO010000026.1:0-38502 GCA_964460345.1 uncultured Phycisphaeraceae bacterium
TGTCAACTACCCACCCCACCCAGCGCTATCCACTGTCCACTCTCAACTGTCAACTACCCGCCCCACCCAGCGCTATCCACTGTCCACTCTCAACTGTCAACTACCCACCCCACCCAGCGCTATCCACTGTCCACTCTCAACTGTCAACTGCCCGCCCGCTCGCCGCCACGCAGGTGGCAGCCCGCCATCCCCCAGTCTCCCCAGCTTCGCACGCCGCGCCAGGGTTTTCCCTTAATCCGGGTAGGAAGGTGGCATCGTTGTCGTAGTTTCTGTTATACTGGCCCGTTGCGGTGGAAATCTGATCACGCCACGGGTGCTCCGAGTTCGGGCCGCGCGATCGTCGCGGCTCGCATCGCTTGAGGCCCGTGCCTGGCCCTGCGGCCGCCGGCTGACTTGAAGCGATGCGAGCGCCATGAAGACACAGTTTCAAGACAAGGTCAACTTCATCTTCTCGATCGCCAACCTCCTGCGCGGGCCGTACAAGCCCAACCAGTACGGGAAGGTCATCCTGCCGCTCACCGTGCTGCGGCGGCTGGACTGCGTCCTCGCCCCCACGCGGGCCAAGGTGCTGGAAGCCGCGGCGAAGCACAAGGACAAGGCGCCCGAAGCCCGGGAACGGATCCTCAACCGCGTCGCCGGTCAGCAGTTCCACAACACCAGCAAGCTCGACTTCAAGGCGCTCACCGCCGACGCAAACAACATCGCGGCGAACCTCACGAAGTACATCAAGAGCTTCTCTCCGCGGGCCCGGGCCATCCTCGACCACTTCGCGTTCCAGGAACACATCCAGAAGCTTGACGAGGCCAACCGCCTCTACCTGATCGTGCAGAAGTTCGCCGAGATCGACCTGCACCCGAAGACCGTGCCGCCGCAGGAGATGGGGTACATCTTCGAGGAGCTGATCCGCAAGTACAACGAAGACGCCAACGAGACGGCGGGCGACCACTTCACGCCGCGCGAGGTCATCCGCCTCATGGTCAACGTCCTCTTCTGCGGGGACGGCGACCGCCTCGTCAAGAAGGGCTTCGCTCCCTCCATCTACGATCCCACCTGCGGCACGGGCGGCATGCTGGCCGGCGCCGAGGACTACCTGCACGAGCACTACCCGGACGTCCGCCCGGAGATCTTCGGCCAGGACTACAACCCGGAGTCGTACGCCATCTGCGGCTCGGACATGCTCATCAAGGGGCACTCGATCGAGCACATCGTCTTCGGCAACGTCCTCGGCGACGGCAAGACCAGCGACGGCTTCCCGCGCGAGAAGTTCGACTACATGCTCGCCAACCCGCCCTTCGGCGTGGAGTGGAAGGCGGAGAAGGACACCGTCGAGAAGGAGGCCGCCCTCGGCGACGGCGGCCGCTTCGGTGCGGGGACGCCGCGCATCAACGATGGCTCGCTGCTGTTCCTCCAGCACATGATCTCAAAGATGAAAGCGCCGGAGAAGGGGGAAGGGGGGGAGGGCGGGCGGATCGCGATAGTCTTCAATGGCTCCCCGCTCTTCACCGGCGACGCCGGCTCCGGCGAATCGGAGATCCGCCGCTGGATCATCGAGAACGACTGGCTGGACGCGATCATCGCCCTGCCGAATCAACTCTTCTACAACACCGGCATCTTCACGTATATCTGGATCGTCACCAACCGCAAGGCGCCGCACCGCCGCGGCAAGGTCCAGCTCATCAATGCCACCGAGTACTACGTGAAGATGCGCAAGAGTCTCGGCGACAAGCGAAACCGCATCGCGTACCCGA
The DNA here is from genome assembly GCA_964460345.1 of uncultured Phycisphaeraceae bacterium. Taxonomy (GTDB): domain Bacteria; phylum Planctomycetota; class Phycisphaerae; order Phycisphaerales; family UBA1924; genus CAYWRO01. Next base: position 1,749 of record CAYWRO010000026.1, read on the forward strand.
CGGATGAGGAGCCCAACCTCCCCGACCACATCGGCCAGCTCACGCAGATCTACGGTGACTTCAAGCACAACGATGAGCGGACGATCCAGTCCAACGGCGGCGAGATCACCGCCGTCGTCAGCAAGATCTTCGACAACACCGACTTTGCTTACCGCAAGGTCACCATCGAACGCCCGCTGCGGCTGAAGTTCCAGGTGACGCCCGAGGGTCTCGACGCGCTGCGGGAGTCCACCACTTTTAAGAACCTCGTCGTCAGCAAGAAGAAGGACAAGAAGGCCAAGGCCAAGGACGAGGCTGAAGGACGCGAGCTTCAGGACCAGATCATCGCGGCCCTCCAGTCACTCGGCACGGAGCAGGTCTGGATGGACCGCGAGAAGTTCCTGCCGGATCTCGACCACGCGGCCATGATGGCAGGCATCGCCCTCCGCGCCCCCGTACGGCGCGCCATCGTCACCGCCCTAGGGCAGCGCGATGAGCAGGCCGAAATCTGCCGCAACAGCGATGGCAACCCCGAACCCGACACCGAACTCCGCGACTACGAGTACGTCCCCTTCAAGGAAGACGTCGACGCCTACTTCGAGCGAGAGGTCAAGCCGTTCGTCCCGGACGCCTGGATCGATACGACGAAGCGCGACGCGAAGGAGGGGAAGGTCGGCATCGTCGGCTACGAGATCCCGCTGAACCGGCACTTCTACGTCTATCAGCCGCCGCGGCCGCTGGAGGAGATCGAAGCGGAGATCGCGGAACTGGAGAAGGCGATCGTGGCGGAGTTGAAGGAGGTGGTTGCGAGATGAAGGTTTTCATTTCCTACAGCGTGCAAGACCTCAAACTGGTCGAGTTCATCGCGGAGCAGATCAAGCCGCACGCCGAGGCGGTCTACTGGAGCCGTGATCGAGTTCCCGGCCAGGACGCTTGGGCCACCATCCACGGGTGGATCGATGCCTCTGGCTGCGTCATCGCCGTGCTCACCGACAACGTCGTCCAACGCGGCGAGGCCGTCCATCAGGAGATCGGGTATGCCAAGGGCAAAGGGAAGATGGTCATCCCCCTGGTCGGCCCGGATGTTCCCCGCGACCGGCTCGGATCCCTGCACGGGATCACGTACCTACCCCTTGATTCCGATCGCTTCCCGGACGCGATGAATCGGCTCAAGGAGACGCTCGCGGGACTGGCTAAGAACCGGCAACAGCAGGCATGGGCCGTGGCAGGACTGGTAGGTCTTGCCATCTGGGCGCTTGCGGAGGGATGATCGTTCGATGATCGCGAAAGCCCTGGACCAACTCACCGCCGCCGATCTCGACGCGCTTGTCGCTAACTCCATCGAGGAGGGGCGGGAACTGGAGTTCAAGCGCGATCTGCCCGGCTCTGCCGACGCGGACAAGCGAGAACTGTGCGCGGACGTGTCGTCCTTCGCCAATACGTCCGGCGGCTATCTCCTTTTCGGCGTCGAGGAGACCGCCGGTGTCGCCACCGCGGTCCCCGGGCTGACGATCGATGCCGATGCGACGATCCTGCGACTGGAGCAGATTCTCACGGCAGGCGTCGATCCACCGATTCCGGGCCTTGCGTGTCGCGCTGTTCCGACAACTGCCGGGACGGTAGCGATCGCCATACATGTGCCGCGTAGCTGGCGGATGCCGCACCTCGTGAAGCACGCCGGGTCTTTCCGAATGTACGCTCGGACGAGCCGCGGCAAGCAGCCGCTTGACGCCCAGGAGATCCGGCGGGCCTTCGAGAGCGCAACCAGCGCCGTAGAAGTCATCAGGCGATGGCGCGAGGAACGCATCGCCAAAATCCTCGCTGACGACACCCCCGTCCCCTTGCAGCCGGGGGCCAAGATGGTCCTGCACCTCGTGCCCCTTGAGTCGCTTGCTGATCCCTTTCGCATTCCTGCCGCCAAACTGGATGGCAAAGCCATTCCGTTTCAGCCGCTCGGCGCCAGCAGCTGGGATCACCGGATCAATCTCGATGGGTACGTTACCCACGGCGGCCGCCCATACCAGGCGACCGACGGGGCGGAGCAGTCCTACTGCCAGGTGTTCCGCTCGGGCCGTATCGAGGCGGTGTATTCCGGTCTCGTTCGTGAGCCCAAGGGCACTCCCGTTATCGCATCCATCTGGTACGAGAAGGTGGTGCTCGAAGCGACCGCGCGGTATCTCAAATCTCTGGTGGATCTGAACGTGAGCCATCCCGTCGTGGTCATGCTCTGCTTCCTTGGAGCAAGGGGCGCGTACATGTCGGTGGACATACGCTATTTCGGCGCTGCCCACCCGATCGACCGCGATGTCGTTCTCGTCCCCGACGTCGTGCTCGAGGATCCGCCAACGGACCTGCCCCGGGCCTTGCGCCCGATGTTTGATGCAGTGTGGAACGCCTGCGGCATCGCCCAGTCGCTGAACTATGACCAGAAGGGCAACTGGGCGGCGGATCACCTTGCCGACGTGCCGAGGGAGATCATCCAGTGAGTGAGGAAGACTGCGCCACGAACCTCGCCGGAAATCCGCGGATGGCCTTGGAACTGGCTTTCAGACGCGAGCCGGAGCAGCCGCCGGGCCAGCGCAGGTTTAGCACCAATTGACAGATCACCCCCGTTGCCGATCATGCTGAGCGATCCAACTATCACCGATGCCGTCCCGCCGCCCGATGCGGCGCCAGAGGCGCTGTTTGACGCGGCCGAGGCGCTGGAGGAGGTCGGCGAAGGGGTGCGGCGGTTCCCGGCGTATCCGGAGTACAAGGCCACGGGAATCGATTGGCTCGGGAAGGTGCCCTCGCACTGGCGCATATTCCGGGCAAAGTGGTCCGTGCTTGACTGCCGTAACGGCATCTGGGGTGCCGAGCCCGATGGGGAGAACGAAATCGCGTGCATCCGCGTGGCCGACTTCGACCGCCAGACACTCCGCGTCGATGCGTCTTCCCCCACGATGCGCTCAGTGTCGGCCTCCGAGCGTCGCCGGCGCCTGTTGTCCGCTGGTGATCTACTTTTGGAGAAATCGGGCGGCGGCGATCTTCAGCCGGTCGGCGCTGTGATGGTGTTCGACCACGACATCCCCGCGGTGTGCTCGAACTTTGTGGCCCGCATGCCGGTGGCGGAAGGGTACGACACCTGGTATCTGGCCTATCTGCATCACCACCTCTACACCGGCCGCGTGAACGCGCGCTCGATCAAGCAATCCATCGGCATCCAGAACCTAGATGCACGGCAGTACCTTGATGAGCGGGTGGTCCATCCCCCCCTCGACGAGCAGCGGGCCATCGCGGCGTTCCTGCGGCGGGAGACGGCGAAGATCGATGCGCTGGTGGCCAAGAAGCGGCGGCTGATCGAACTGCTGCGGGAGAAGCGCACCGCCCTCATCAGCCACGCCGTCACCAAAGGCCTCAACCCCGACGCCCCCATGAAGCCCTCCGGCATCGACTGGCTCGGTGATGTGCCGAAGCACTGGGAGATTCCGCCCCTGTACGCCCGCTACATCGTGCAACTAGGGAAGATGCTCGACGAAAAGAAGATCACCAAGACGCATCTGGTGCCGTACCTTCGGAACGTCGACGTTCAATGGGATCGGATCAACGTCGATGACCTGCCGGAGATGGACATCGAAGAACGGCAGTACGACCGCTTCACGGTCCGCCGCGGCGATTTGCTCGTCTGTGAAGGCGGCGAGGTCGGACGCTGCGCCTTCTGGAACGATGACCTGCGGCGCTGCGGCTTTCAGAAGGCGATCCACCGCCTTCGCCCCCGCAATCGGGCTCAGGACAACCCCCGCTTCCTGTTCTACGTCATGTACGCTGCGGCACACGGAGAAGTCTTCGTGTCGGGCGGCAATCCGAACACGATTCCCCACCTCACGGCCGAGAAGCTGCGTGTCTACCGATTCGCCTTTCCCCCGCGCGAGGAGCAGGACGCCATTGTCGCGAGCTTGGATCGCGACTCAGACCGGCTGACGCGTCTCGTCGGGCACGTAGAGGCCGCAGTGAGCCGCCTTGCCGAGTACCGCTCGGCCCTGATCTCCGCCGCGGTGACGGGCAAGCTTGACCTTCGCGAGGCAGCGGCGGATGAGGTAGGGTGAGTCGATGAGCCATGACGAGCTAAGCGATGATGCAGCAAAGGAAGTGCTCCGCGGGTGGCCGCAGCGACCAACGAAGTGGTTCCGCACAGCACAGACCACCGGCTTCTGGCTGCGCGCCCAACCGCCCGACGGCCATACGGCCGGGCCGAAGCTCGTCATGCCGGGTGCAACCGAGTTCGCTACGCAGCCCGATGGCTTGTGGCTGTGGTTTGGCGAACTCGACTTTGTAGACGTCATCGCTGTGGAGGTCTGTCGCGGTCAACGAGATCAGAACCTCAACGATAAGCGCTCCCGCTACATGCCCACGACGCACGCGTTGCTTGTGGCATGCTCGCGCGCCTGGCTCACGGCGGAAATCGGGGTCTACCGTGGTCGCGAGGCCCGATGGAAAGCGTGTGACACCATCACCAAGGAACCCACCAGCAACGTACGGCTGCCGGTTCGGCACGTGCGCGTTCTATACGCCCTACCCAATCGTCTGTATGATCCCTGGCTCAGAAGCGTGACGCCTGCTGCTCACGAATATTTCTGTCGCCATTCGTCGCTACGCAGCCATACTGCCCCGGGCTTTCGGGCATTCCTGAACCGGATGCTGCCTGGCACTCAGTTCTATACACCGCCTGAGAGGTCGTGATCATGCCGGCCAACTACAAAGAGATCGCCTTTGAAGCAGCCATCGAGCACCACCTCCTCACCAACGGCGGCTACACCAAGGCGGACCCCGCCAACTTCGACCGCGACCGCGCCCTCGATCCGACGATCCTGATCCCCTTCATCCAGAAGACCCAACCAGCAAACTGGCAGGCGATCGAGAAGCTGCACGGCCCCAGCGCGACCGAGGTGCTGCTGGATGATCTGTGCAAGGCCATGGACACGCGGGGTTCGCTGGACGTTCTCCGCCACGGCTTCAAGTGCTACGGCAAGCAGTTCCACATCGCGTACTTCAAGCCCGCCCACGGGCTGAACCCGGACACGCTGGCGCTGTACGAGGCCAATGTCCTGACTGTGACGCGGCAACTGCGTTACAGCACGAAGAATGAGAACGCGATCGACCTGGTGTTGAGCGTGAACGGGCTGCCGGTGGCGACGGCGGAACTGAAGAACCCGATGACGGGCCAGACGGTGAACCATGCCCGGCACCAGTACCAGCACGGCCGCGACCCGCGCGAGTTGATCTTCCAGTTCAAGAAGCGGGCGCTGGTGCATTTCGCCGTGGACCCGGACTGGGTCTTCATGACGACGAAGCTGAGCGGGACGAGCACGTACTTTCTGCCGTTTAATCTGGGCGGCGGGGAGAAGGGGACGGGCGCGGGAAACCCGGAGCGTGACGGCAAGCACCGGACGTGGTACCTGTGGGAGCAGGTGTGGCAGCGCGATTCGTGGATGGACATCCTGGCGCGGTTCCTGCACCTGGAGGTGAAGGAGAAGCGGATCGATGGTCGGGTGATCAAGAAGGAAACGATGGTGTTTCCCCGGTATCACCAGTTGGACGTGGTGCGTGACCTGGAGCACGATGCGCGGCGCAATGGGCCGGGCAAGAACTACCTGATCCAGCACTCGGCGGGGAGCGGCAAGAGCAACTCGATCGCGTGGCTGGCCCACCGGCTGGCGTTTCTGCACGATGAGAAGGATGGGAAGGTTTTTGATTCCGTGGTGGTGATCACGGACCGTGTGGTGCTGGACCAGCAGCTTCAGGACACGATCTACCAGTTCGAGCACAAGCACGGGGTGGTGCAGAAGATCGACGAGAACACGGCCCAGCTCGCCAGGGCGCTGCGGGGCGGCGTGCCGATCATCATCACGACGCTGCAGAAGTTCCCCTTTGTGACGGAGCAGATCAGGAAGCAGGCGGAGGAGGAGGCGAGGGAGAAGGGCTTGCCGCCGCCGCCGGAGGATGCGCTGACGCTGCCGGGGAAGCGCTACGCGGTGATCATCGACGAGGCGCACAGTTCGCAGTCGGGCGAGACGGCGACGGAGTTGAAGGCGGTGCTCGGGGGCGATCACATCCGTCAGAAGGCGAAGGAGGAGGCCGAGGCGCAGGGGCTCGAGGAGGATTACGAGGAGCAGATTCTTCGGACGATGGCCAAGCGCGGTCGGCAGCCGAACATCAGCTTCTTCGCCTTTACGGCGACGCCGAAGCACAAGACGCTGGCGGTCTTCGGGACGCCGGGCGGGCCGGACATGCCGCCTGGAGCGTTTCACCTGTACAGCATGCGCCAGGCGATCGAGGAGGGGTTCATCCTTGACGTGCTCAAGAACTACACCACGTACAAGGCGTACTTCGGCCTGATCCAGAAAGCCGAGACGGATCCGATGGTCGAGAAGCGCAAGGCGGCCAAGGCGCTGGCGCGCTTCATGCACATGCACCCGCACAACCTGGAGCAGAAGACGGAGGTGATGATCGAGCACTTCCGGGCCCACACGCGGCACAAGATCGGCGGCAAGGCCAAGGCGATGGTGGTGACGGGCTCGCGCCTGCACGCCGTGCGCTACAAGCAGGCGTTTGACAAGTACATCCGCGAGAAGGGGTACACGGACATCGTCACGCTCGTGGCGTTCTCGGGAGCGGTGGTCGATGACCTGGATCCGGAGACCACGCACACCGAGAGCAGCATGAACAAGGGAATCGGGGGGCGCGAGATCCCGCGGAAGTTCGACACGGATGAGTACCAGATCCTGATCGCGGCGGACAAGTTCCAAACGGGGTTTGATCAGCCCCTGCTGCACACGATGTACGTGGACAAGCGCCTCGCGGGGATTCAGGCGGTTCAGACGCTGTCGCGTCTGAACCGGACGCACCCGGGCAAGGAAGATACGTTCGTGCTCGATTTCTACAACGAGCGCGAGGAGATCCTCAGGCCGTTTCAGGACTACTACGAGACGACGACGGTTGGGGACGAGGCGGACCCGGCGCGCATGTATGCGCTGCAGTCGGAGCTGAATGCATCCGGGATCTACACCCGCGAGGAGATGGAAGAGTTCTGCCGCGTGTTCTTCGCGAAGCGAGCCCGGCAGTCGCCAAGCGATCACGCAAGGATGAATGCGGTTTTGGATGCGGCGGTCGAGCGATTCAAGGCGTTGAAGGATGAGTTGAGGCCGACGCTGACGGAGAAGGAGTGGCAGGAGGAGAAGGAGAAGGCGCAGGAGGCGTTTCGGCGCACGCTTCAAGCATTCCGAGGGCTGTACTCATTTCTCTCGCAGGTGATCCCGTATCAGGACTCTGACCTGGAGAAGCTCTATACGTTCGGCCGGTTCCTGCTGACGAAGCTGCCGCGGCCGGATTCGGGCCCGGCGTACCAGTTTGATGAAGAAGTGGCCCTGAAGTACTACCGGCTGCAGAAGATCAGCGAGGGGTCGATCGACCTGCAATCCGGCGTCGGTGGCGAACTGAAGGGGCCGGCGGACGTGGGGACCGGGCGGCCCGGGGATGAGGAGGTCGAGCTTTCGACGATCATTGAGATGCTCAACGAGCGATTCGGCACCGACTTCAAGCCGGCGGACCAGCTGTTCCTGGATGCGGTACGTGAAGATGCGATCGCCAGCGAGGAACTGCGCGATGCGGCGGCCGCGAACTCGATGGACAACTTCCTCTACGTCTTCCGGAAGGCGCTGGAGGGGCTGGTCATCGACCGAATGGACCAGAACGAGGAACTGGTCAACCGGATCCTGGGCAATCGGCAACTGCACACCCTTGTGCAGGAGACGCTTGGCCGCGAGGTCTACGAGCGGATCCGCGCCGAGCAGGCGGGAAGGGTGGGAGCCGAGGAAGAAGAGGACGCAGCTGCGTAGAGAAAGCGGGGCGTGGGTTTAGGCTGCAGGGTGGGGCCCGTGTCCCCGGCCGGCGGGAATTGTACATTCTGGTTTGGTGGGCGAAGCCCCCTCGTGATTTGACCGCGGGGCTGGGGACCTTGCGCGTGGGGTGAGGGGCCCGCCGACAGGGGACACGGGCGGGGTGTGCAGCATGCGCGGGGGTGGTGCGTGCGCGGTCCCGGCGGCGTTGGCGGAGGGTGCGGGCGGGGCGGATGGTGTGGGTGGTGGGCATGGCAAGCCTGGGCGGTGCGCGGCGGGAAGGTGCGCGGGGGCCTGTGGGGCAGGGTGCGAGTTCGCGGGTGTGGGGCCGCTGGTGGCGGAGATCGCACATTCTGCGTTGTGTCTGCGAGTGCGGCGCGAGTGCGGGTGCGGGCGTGCGGTGACGGTTGAAGAGGTCAGTGGCAGGCTGCTGTGCGCTTGTGATTTGTGCGGCCAGTGTGCAGTGAAACTCGCGCGTGTGTGTTCAAGAGAGTGCAGAATCGTGAACAGCGCGTCGGTGCGCGTGGTGAGAGCGGTGCAAAAAAATTTTTCTCTCGCGGTTAAGCCCCTCGCAATCGAAACCGATCACACACAAATCGGGCCGGGGAAGTTGGTCCCTGGTTCAAACGTTTCCCTTTCCTTTTCGTTGAGGCGCTCTCCTGCAGGGGGGGCGGCATACAGGAGAATCAGCATGATTTTGCCTGCGAATCGAGCGGATCAGATCGAGTTCTTTGAGAAGCATCTCGGCCGGTGGGAGGAGCACATGGCCCAGATCGGACTCGCTCAGGAAGACATCGACCAGATCAAACTCCTCACCACGGATGCGCGCACCGCGTACACGAACGCCCAGTTGATTCGTGACGACTCGCGCTCGGCGACGAACGAGTACTACGGCAAGACGGCCAAGATGCGCTCCTTCGGCGCATCCCTCCTGGCCACGATCAAGGCGTACGCCGAGAAGACCAACGACCCCAGCATCTACAGCCTGGCGAACATCCCGCCTCCAGCGCCGCCCGCGCCGCTGCCCGCGCCCGAACGGCCCGACGGCCTCAGGGCAACCATCGACGAGGTCGGTCTCATGAAGCTGACGTGGAAGGCGCCGCAGAAGGGCCACTCCTCCGGCATCCTCTTCCTCATCGCGCGACGCCGCGTGGGCGAGCCGACCTTCACCGTCCTCACGGGCGTGCAGGAGCCGGTCTACTCCGAGTTCATCGGCTCCACCTGCGCAGGCGCGCTTCAGTACCGCGTCCAGGCCGTCCGCGGCGACAAGGCCAGCGACTGGTCCTCCGTCACCACCGTGAACTTCGTCGGCGGCGAAACCGTCCAGCAGAATCAGGCTGAGGCCGCTTGAGTCGGCAGGCACGCCGTTCTCATGTCATTTCAATGTGGCGGCCGGGCCGAGCGTGGCCCGGCCGCTTTCTGTTGCGCGAGATCTAAATAAGAAAAACATGGAGGCCCCTGTCGGGGCCTCCATGCAGCAAGGAAGGAGCCGAGAACCTGGAGGTTTCGGCGGTTTCTTACGGGCAGCCGGCGAACCAGCCGTCCAGGAACGCCAGCAGGTCGAAGACGTCCACCGCCCCGCCTCCGGCCAGTTCCGCGGCGGGGTCGGCGGCGAACCAGTGGTCCAGGTAGAGCAGCAGGTCGAAGACGTCGACCGTGCCGCTGGCGTTGAAGTCGGCGGTGCAGGGAGCGCCGCCGGTCAGGATGAAGGCGCTGAGGTCCGCCGCGTCGAGCCAGCCGTCGTGGTTGACGTCAGCGCGGGCCAGGTCGTCATCGCCGCGGGCGCGGAGCTCGATGACGCTGATGCGGTCGACCGGCGGGGCCATGGCGCCGTTGAGGCCGCAGCAGTTGGGCTCGCTGGTCTTGAGGAAGTTGGTCTGGATGAAGGTGAAGTCTTCGACGCCGACCGAGCCGTTGCCGCTGAAATCGGCGTGCAGCCCGGGCGGGCCGCAGAGCGTGTCGGCGCTGCCGTAGTTCGTGCCGTAGCGGCTGGCGTAGCCGCCGAAGTCGAGGATGTCGATGTAGAAGTCGTCGTTGATGTTGCCGCCGGTGAGGGCGTCGAGGCCGGTGAAATCAGCACTGTACTGCGTGCCCGCGACGATGAAGTCGTCGTTGTCGGTCGCGCGGAGCGTGTGCAGGTCATCGCGGGCGGTGATGCAGGTGTAGACGCCGCACGGAACGTCGATGATGGCGTTGGCCATGCCGCCGGAGAAGGTCATGTCCGCCGAGACAACCGCCGAGCCGCCGCCGCATTCGAAGAGCTCGAAGGTGATGCAGCGGGTGAACGGCCCGGCGCTGACGTTGGCAAGCTCGACCGCGACGGAGAGCTGGCTGGTCGAATCCACGGTGACGGTCTGGACGGCGAAAGACATGTTGCCGCAGGCGTCGGCGGCCGACCAGGTGATGGTGATGGGGGAGTCCGCCGCGTCGTAGGGATCCAGGAGGTCGGGCTTGCCATCGCTGCGGACGAAGGTGATCGCCGGCTCAGCGTCGCAGTTGTCGGTGGCGGTCGCCACGCCGGGGATGATGAGCGCCGAGCAGTAGCCCGCATCCGCCGGGACGCTGATGTCGGCGGGGATGGAGAGCGCGGGCGGCACAGAGTCGCCGGAGACGGTGTTCAGGTCGGCCGTCGCCGGGATGACCGCCGCGGCGTCGCCGGTCGTGAGTGATGTCGGGGGCGTGCCCGGGGTGAAGGAGACCAGGCCGGCCTCGGCGCAGTAGCCGCTGGCGATGTTGAAGGTGAAGCGGGCGAGGCGGCCGTCGGCGGTTGCGCTGCCGCTGCCGTCCGGCACGCCGACTGCATAGAAGATGGAGCCGGCGCCTTCATCAACGCTGGCCATGACTTCACGCGTGAAAGGGGCCATGCCGGGTTGCGCGCTGACGAAATCGAGCGCGGTGTTGTCGTAGGTGAGCCAGAACTGACCGCCGAAGACGTTTTCCGTCGCCTGCTGCATGTCAACGTCGACGATGAGCTGGTTGCCGCTCAGCCCGGGGCAGGTCTCCCAGGCCGTCAGATTGAGGTGGCTCGGAACGACGTCCGCGGCGTCGAGCACGCGCATGACGATGGACGTGCCGGCGAGCTTGCGGCGAAGCGGATCGCCGGGCGCGCCCTCAAGAACCTCCCAGGTGATGTCGTAATCGCCGGGGCAGAGGTCGGCGCCGTTGAGGAAGCCGAAGCCCATGTGCCACGACTGGGAGTAGACGTAGGGGATGTCGTCGGTGTTCCACGCGCCGCCGCCCGGATTGATCCACAGCCCGTCGCCGGAGCCGGGAACGTCATCCCACGAGTTGGACTGATCACCGTCGGCATCGAAGATCGGGTTGTCGAGCACGACGAGCGAGGACGCGGCGCCCGAACCGGGGCAGAGCCCGCCGGCATTGCCCGCGGCGGGGTCAAGATCCGCCGTGAGGCGGAGGTAGTAGTTGCCGCCGCCGACAACGTCGGTCGGCCGCGGGGTGAACTGGAAATCGAAAGTCTGGTGCTGCACGCCCGGGTTGACGTAGTAAATGTTGCCGGACTGGGCGATCGGCTGGCCGCCGACGCCGTCGCGGTTGCGCCCCTTGAGCCAGACGGAGACCTCGCCGTTGGTATCACTCTGGAAGTTGTTCGCGGGGATACCGGCGCCGTTGACCATGTCGCCGTTCGCCTTGGTGACGGCGACCACGTCTCCGGGGCCGGGTTGGGCCGCGTGCGGAGCGATGAGCCAGGGGCAATAGGAGACATTGCCGTACACCATCACGCCGTCGCCATCGTTGGTCGCGTCCGCCAGCGGTGCGCACCCTTCCAGGGAGGTTGGAGTGACGCCGTCAGCATCGTTCGGACCGGTGGCGTGGCCCCAGTAGTTGCGGTCGGCATCGACGACCGGATTGGCGCTGATGATGCCCCATTCGCAGTTGTCGAAGTTGTTGAAGTGGGCGGTGACGGCGGACGTATCGTCGGCGAGATAGCCGACGTAGATGCCGGTCGAGCAGTTCTGGATGGTGTTGTGAGTGAAAATGGCCTCCGTGCCGGGGGCGAAGTAGGTGGAGACCAGGAATCCGGCGGAGGTGGAGCCGTCGCTGGCCGCCACGCCGCGGCAGTCGCTGACGATGTTGTTGCGGACGAAGACGCGCGCGCCGGCGCTGATGTCCAGCGCGTAATCGAGGAAGTTGCCGTCACCCTTGCCCTGATAGACGTTGTGCTCGAAGCGGGAGCCATGGAAGTTGGCGCTCTTGTAAAGCACGCCGACGCGCTGGATGTTCTCAAAGGTGCAGCCGATGATGTCGACATCGTCACCCCGGGCCGCGACACCCAGGCCGAGGTAGATGTGGCCGTAGGAGATGTTGCGGAGCGTGCAGTCGGTGATGCTGCCGCCGCCGAAGAACAGCAGGCCGGTGTAGAGGTTGTTGCCAGCGCCGTCGAAGGTCAGGTTTTCAAAGTGAACGCCGGTCCCTGCCTCGACGGTGAACCACCCGGCAGCGTCGCCGCCGCCCGTGTTCGTGGTGGGCGTGATGACGGCGTTGTGATCGCTGCGCAGCGTCAGGTTCTTGTTGAAGCTGACGAGCCCCTCGGCGTGCGTGGGCACGACGACCGCGAGCGTGTGGCCGTCGATGGTGTCCGCATCGTCGTGGGCGGCCTGGATCGTCATGAACAGTTCGCCCGTGTCGACGTTGAGGATCTCGGTGGCGTGCGCTGCGAGCGGCATGGCCGTACACATCGCGGCCGCCAGCAGGCGAAAGACGGAAGGTCTCATGTCATTCTCCTTTCAAGAAACGAATCGTGCGAGGTAAAGCCCACGTGCCGGAACGACAGCCGTTACACGGGCGGGAAAGACACGGGCGGGAAAAGGCCAGGTGATTGGGAGGGCGCGGAGGCCCAGGAAGACTGGTCATGGACATGGCCCTCCAGCCGAAGCCGGGAACCAGCAGTCCAGGTACGCCAGCAGGTCAAAGACGTCGATCCCGGGCGTACCGTCGAGTTCCGCCTGCGCATCGTGGGCGAACCAGAGGTCCAGGTACATCAACAGGTCGAAGACGTTGACATGCGCGTTGCCGTCGAACTCGCAGGCGCACCCGCACGGCAGTGGCTCGGCGGGAAGGCCGACGAGCGTCACGGGACCAATCGACTGTGCATCGCCGTCGGTGAAGCGAGCCGGCGGCGCGTGTGTGCGGAACTGCACCGACCCGATGCACCCCACCTGGTTGGCCTGAAACGCCATGACCACCAGCGTTGCATCCGCCGCGGTCGGGGTCTGCCCCGCCGGGATGTTGATCCCGGCGGCCAGATCAATGTTGCCGCCCTCATCGGCAATCGGCGTGATGATCGGCTGACCGAACGGAGCGCCGGTGTAGGAGGCGGCGATAAACGTCAGTTCCGCGGGATCAAACTCCACGAACGCCTGAAACCCGCTGGCGGGCGCGGGCAGGTCGGACATCTGCAGGGTGACGATGACCGCATCGCCGGGGTAATAGCGCAGCGTCGGGGATGCGACCTGCAACGAAAGCACGGGGTCCGCCGCGGCGACGGCAGCGCCGGCGAGCACGGCCAGGCCGGCCACCAACGAACAGATACGAATCTCAGACATGTCGCCTCCTCCGTGAGCAGGCCAGCGGCCCAACCATCGCGGCGGCGAATGCGGTTGGGGCCGGAACAATGGTGACGGCGGCGCCCGTGAGCGTCCCCGTGATCTCCCGGTTCGCCACGAGCCCATCGAGGAGGCGCGTGTGTCCCGGGGGCGAGCCGGCGCCGGTCAACAGGCTGATCTGCGCGGGCTGCCCCGCCGCGGTCGGCGCGAGCGCCTCAAAGAGAAGCGTGGTCAGCAGGACACCGTGGCCCTCCTGACCGATCTCCACGGGCTGGCCCAGCGGGGCCAGCGCCAAATACATCGCATCGCCATCGGTGGGCAGCGCGGATTCGTTGAGCCCGTACGGATCCAGCCGCGGCAGGCCGGATGTCATCAGCGGTACCGCCCCGGCGGAGGAAGTGCCGGCGAGGCGCAGCACAGCCGGGTCCCAGGCGAAGAGGATCTCCGCGGCCCCAAGCCACGCCGACTCGGCCGACGAGAGTTCGATGCGCACCGCAACCGTCTGACCCACGTCAACGGTCAACGGACCATCCTCAGCCCCGGCACCGCTCACCCACGGCGTCAGCGTTACCGCCACATCCGCCGAAGCGCGAGCCGCGCTCAGCGCGACCATGAGTGCTAAAACGACAGCACGACCGAGTGTCATCCCCGGCGTTCCTCCTGCGACCAAGCTGCGCCTTCGCCCCCCAGCTTCCCACCACCTTGGAAGCCAGCTTTCGCGGTACGTGATAAGGGAGAATGCCCGGTCGGTCAACGACCAATCGACAAACAGATCCAAAACCGGGGTTTTCCCCGGATTGTGATAGGCTCGCCCGAACCTGCAAGAGGGCGTTGGCTCCCCTCCTCACCTATCCTCACAAGAAGAGGTTGGGGACGGTGAAGAGGCCGCGTGGGGGAGGCGGATTCGGAGGCGTTTGTGGGCATCAGCAGCACGATTCTGGAAGCGATCGGGGGAACTCCCCTGGTTCGCCTGAACAAGGTGGTTCCTCCCGGCAGCGCGACGGTGCTGGCCAAGTGCGAGTACATGAACCCGGCCGGGTCCATCAAGGACCGCATGGCCCTGTACATCATCGAGCAGGCGGAGAAGCAGGGTCTGTTGCGCAAGGGGGGCCTGATCGTCGAGAACACCTCCGGCAACACGGGGATGGGGATCGCGATGGTCGCCGCGGTGAAGGGGTATCGCTGCGTCTTCACGATTCCGGACAAGATGTCGCTGGAGAAGATCAACTCCCTCAAGGCGTTCGGGGCGGAGGTGATCGTGACGGCGACGGATGTGCCCGGCGACTCGCCGGAGCACTACGTGAACGTCGCCAAGCGCATCGCCAAGGAGACGCCGGGGGCCTTTTACGTCGACCAGTACCACACCCAGTGGAACATTGATGCGCATTATCACCTGACCGGGCGCGAGATCTGGGAACAGACCGACGGGGGCAAGTTCGACGCGTTCGTCGGCGGCACCGGCACGGGCGGCACCGTCTCCGGGGTGGGGCGGTGGATCAAGGAACACAACCGGGACATCAAGGTCATCGGGATCGATCCGCTCGGCAGCGTTCACTACCACCTCTTCCACACCGGCACGATGCCAACGCCTTACGTGTACAAGGTGGAGGGGATCGGCGAAGACATCAAGTGCGGCGCGATGGACTTCTCCGTCGTCGACGACATGCGGCAGGTGAACGATAAGGAGTCGTTCCTGATGGCCCGCCGGCTGGTGCGCGAGGAGGGGCTCTTCTGTGGAGGGTCGTCCGGCTCGATCGTGCACGGGGCGGTGCAGATCGCCCGGGAGCTCGGGGAGGGCAAGACGGTGGTGACCGTGCTGCCGGACCACGGTTCGCGGTATGTCAGCAAGTACCTGTCCGACGAGTGGATGCGCGATTACGGCTTCATGGAGGCTGGGCCCGACCTGGGCCTGATCGAGGATCTGCTCGACGGTCGCCGCGGCCGCGTGATCACGGCTCGCGCCGACGAAAGCGTCTCAGAGTTGATCCGGCGCTTCAAGGACAACGGCATCAGCCAGCTTCCCGTGGTCGACGAGGCGGGCAAGCCGCAGGGGATGGTGCACGAGATCGACATTCTCCGGGGGCTGCACGACGGGCAGATCAGCCCGGCGTCCCCGGTGCAGGACGTCATGCACCCAATCGGCGGCCTGGTCTTCCCGAAAGCGCGCGTCGAGGAACTCTTTCACATCTTCGACACCGACCAGGTGGCGGTGGTGGTTGATGAGGCCCGCGTCATCGGCGTGGTGAGCCAGATCGACCTGATCGAGTACATGTCCAAGATCGGGCGCGGCTGACCCGCCCCGCGGAGCCCCCCTGACGATCAGTCCGCCGTTCCATCCACCACGATCAGCCCGAGCAGCCGGGGCGGATCGCGCAGTTCAAGCTGAGCCAGAACGAGCACATCCGGCCGCTCCGCGGCGAAGAAGCCGCCGGCGCGGAACGGCTCACCGTGTTCGTTGACGAAATCGTTCAGGTCGAGGGTAAGCGTCTCGCCGATCTCAATCGGCTCGACGTCGCGCCCGTACGAGCCGTTCAGCCACAGGCGCGAGGGGCCGAAGACGTGGGCCGTGGTATTGGTGAAGGTGATGCGCGTCACATCGCGTGACACCTGGATGTTCAGCGTGTCCTGCTGCGTGAGGTTGCGCGGGTAGACGGGGTGGGAGCCGTGTTCGCCCGGGCCGGTCGTGCACGCGGCCAGGGGGAGCATCGCAAGGCACGCCAGCGCAAGGCCGCGGACTCCCCCGACGCCGTTCTGATTCAGAGAATCTGTCATGGCTTCTATCATCCGCTGGATGACCTGCGATGGCAACAATGCGACCCCTCCGAGTCCCGCGATTGCTCCCGGGGCCGAGCAGATCGACGTCCGCGAGACGGCGCGGCAGATCGGCGCGCGCGGGGTGGACCCTCGCCTCGCAGCGCTCGTGCCGGAGGTCGATGCGCCGTTCTTCCAGGCGGGGCTGGCGGGGTATTCCGACGCCGCGATGCGGATTGTGGCGCGGCGGCAGGGATGCCCCCTCTGTGTGACGGAGGCGCTGCTCGACCGCTCGCTGCTGGGCGGCGGGCACGGGTTCGACAAGGCCGATCTCGGTCTTCTGGCCGACAACGTGCCCGGGGGACAGGAGGATCACCCGCTGATCGGGCAGATCATGGGCTCCGACCCCGATGAGATGGCCGCTGCGGCGGTGAAGATGGTCGAGCAGGGCCGGCGGCCGGCACACGAGTATCGCAAGATTCGCGAGCGCGGCCTGGAGGCTGCCCCGGAGAGCGCGGGACATGTGGAGGCATCGGAGCGGACCTTCGCCGCGATTGACGTCAATCTGGCGTGCCCCGTCAAGAAGATCAAGGCCAAGGCCCGCGGCGGGCACTGGCTGCGTGAGCCGGAAGGCGCGATTGAAATTCTGCGTGCGGTGCGAGACGCCGTGCCGCGGGAGATCCCCGTCACCGTCAAGATGCGCCGCGGGTCGGATGATTCAGCGGAGGCGGAGCGGAACTTCTTCCGCCTGTTTGAGGGCGCTTATGACGTCGGCTGTTCGTGGGTGACTGTGCACGGGCGGACGGTGGAGCAGAAGTATGTCGGCCCCTCGCGCTGGACGTTTCTGCGCGATCTCGTGGCGCGGTATCCGGATCGGCTGATTTTCGGCTCCGGGGATGTCTGGGAAGTGGAGGACATCTTCCGGATGATCGCCTACACAGGTGTCCATTCGGTAAGCGTGGCGCGCGGGTGCATCGGGAACCCGTGGATCTTCCGGCAGGCGCGCGAACTGATGGCCGGGCGCGAACCGGCCACGCCGACCATCGCGGAGCAGCGTGCCGTGCTGCACGAACACTTTGAACTGAGCGTGGCCGTCAATGGAGAGCAGCGAGCCGGACGCATGATGCGCAAGTTCGGCATCAAGTTCAGCCGCCATCACCCGCGCGGCGACGAAGTGAAGATGCGCATGGTGCGGGTCAGCAGCGTCGAGGATTGGCTTGCCGTGCTGGACGAGTTCTACGGCGAGAACAGCCGCGCGCAGGAGCACGCCGGCGCGGCCTGACGCAAGCCTCGTCAGAAACACGCTGATCTGGATGAGTGTAACCGGGCGAGAAAACTACGCGGACTTCTGCCGCGCGGGCTGCTGCGGCGTCGACAGGCTGACGCCATCGGCCCGAACGCGGTCGCCGGTATCTGCGCCCGCCGCGGCGACGGCCGTGCCTGTCCGCGTCTCTTCCTTCTTCGGCCCGGGGTATGCGATCCGGCCGTGGTAGATCGCCGCGAGCGTCTTGGAAACGGTCTCCACGATGAGGTTGAGCTCGCGCAGGGTCAGATCGCATTCATCAAACTGTCCATCCAGCAGGCGCTTGTTGGCGATCTGGCGGACCATGGCATCAATGCGGCTTGGCGTCGGGTCGGCCATGGCGCGCGCAGCGCTCTCCACGGCGTCGCACAGCATGATAATCGCGACTTCCTTGCTGCGCGGCTTGGGGCCGGGATAGCGGTACTCAATCTCGGAGGGTTCACCAACGGGTTCGCCAGTTGCCTCCGCGTTCTCAGCAGCGCGCTTGCGGGCGCGGTGATAGAAGAACTCGACAAGCGTCGTGCCGTGGTGACCTTCGATGAAATGATGAAGCGAACGCGGCAGGGCAAACTCCCGCGCAAGCTCCAGCCCGTCCTTGACGTGCCCCACGATGATCAGCAGCGACATCGCCGGCGAGAGCTTGTCGTGGCGGTTGATGCCAGGCGTCTGGTTCTCGACGAAATACTCGGGCTTGTTCATCTTCCCGATGTCGTGGTAGAGCGCCCCGACGTACGTGAGCAGCCCATTCGCGCCGATGGCATCGGCCGCGGCCTCTCCGAGAGAGGCGACGTTGAGCGAGTGGTTGTAGGTGCCGGGTGCGCGCTGCTGAAGCTGGCGGAGCAGCGGCTGCTTGGGGTCGCGCAGCTCGATGAGCGTCATACCCGTCGTGATGTCGAAGCCCTTCTCGAGCGTGGGGAGGATGAACAGCGTGAGGCCGCCCACGAACATCCCCCCGAAGGCCGCCATCGCCGAGTCCCAGGCGATCTGTTGAATCGCTGGAATAGTCGCCGGCAGATCGACGAGCCCCATGGCCCACTGGGCCAGGGCCAGAATCAGCCCCGTCACCACGCCCATCCGGATGATCGTGTTGCGGTCGCGAACGTCGTGAAGCTGCCAGACGGCGGTTGCGGCGCCCGCGAGGATGATGGCGAGCATGCCGATGGGCTGGCCGAGCGCGATGCAGATGAGCACCGCGTGCAACACGCTGACGGCCAGCGCCATGCGCTGTTCATACGCAATGGTCAAAATAACCGCCACAAAGACCGTCGGCGCCACGGCAGCCAGCGCGATCATGTCCGGCTTGAGTTGCGTTGCCCAGCATGCAATCGCCATGGCCGTGGCAAGAACGGCCGCGATCGCCCCGGCCCGCGCAGGATTTCGACGGACCCGCGGCACGTACCGGATGAGATAGCCGATCAGGGCGGCCGTGGTAAGCGCCACCGCGCCGGCGACCCCGGCCCTGCGGAGCCAGATTCGTGAGGCCGGCGCCTTCTCGTGATACGCGGCGATCTCCGCCTCATATCGGTCAAGGTCGGCCTGGGTGAGTGTGTCGCCCCGGCGAAACAGCGGCATCCCCACTTCAAAGGCGCGCTTGACGGCGGGCACGGCTGCCGCCGCGCGTTCCATGGCCGCTTCGGTCGCCGCCTGGTCATAGGTGAATGTGGGCTGGCTGAGGCGCTGCAGACGGGCGACGACCAGCTCGAGCAGCGCGCCTTCAAACCCCGCGCCGCGCACGCCGGATTCATTCACGCCGGCCGCCGCGACGCGGCGGATCTCTTCGGCGAAGGTGCTGCTGTCCAGGACGATGATGCGCCCGACGTTGACGCGCGCCTCCTGCCGCCCATCAACGCGCAACTCCAGCATCGGCGCATCGATGAGGCGCTGCTGATCACGGGTGGCCAGGATCGGCGCAGAGCGGCGCAGACGCTCATACAGCCGGCTGACCTTCTCCGTCCACTCCGGCTTCAGGTTGCCGCCTTCATCGACCTGCGCCTGAATCTCGGCCAGCCACTCGGCCTTCAGGCCGAACTGTTCGCGCAAATCGTACTTCACCGATTCGATCGACTGCGCATCCATCAACGCCAGCGGCAGGTTCTCGATCTGCGCTCGAAGGTTGTCGAGCACCGCGACGTTGGCATTGAGGATGCGATCCGTGCGCTGCCGTGCCGCGGCACGACGCGCCTCGGTCGCCTGATCGTCGATCACTTCGAAGGGCACACGGACGGTCTGGCTTTCGCGCATGACGCGCCCGACCGCGACCAAAGGGCTCTCTCTCGCGCGGATCGCCAGAACGGAGCAGGCGACCGTGAAGAGGACGGAGGTCACGATGCCCCACACGAGCGTCCGGCTGCGCAGCAGTGTGTGCCACGGTCCATGGCGGCGGGCCATGGAACGGCGCAACTCGGCCGTTCTCGCCCCCGATCCGGATTTCGGCGCTTCCTTTGCCATGGCTGCCTAGTGCTCGCTTGCCGACCGCGGCTGGCCCTCAGCCGCCGGCTCCTGCAACTCCTCCAGCACGGCGCGGGCAATCGATTCCTCTTCACGCCGCCCGTATGCCTCCACGATGCGCTGCACGAGGCTGTGGCGCACGATATCCCCTTCGGTCAATGTGACGAAGGAGATGCCGGGAATCCGGCGCAGCCGCCGCGCGGCGTCAATCAGACCACTGGATGTGGGGTCTTCAAGGTCGATCTGCGTCGTATCACCCGTCACGATCATCTTGGAGCCGTGGCCCATGCGTGTCAGGAACATGTGCATCTGGCCGCGGGTCGTGTTCTGGGCCTCGTCAAGAATGATGACCGCCCCGTTCAGGGTGCGCCCGCGCATGTAGGCCAGCGGAACGACCTCAATCACATCGTTCATCATGAAGCGCTTGATGGTGGGGAAGTCCATCATGTCGTGGAGCGCATCCAGCAGGGGGCGCAGGTAGGGGTTAACCTTGGCCTCCAGGTCGCCCGGCAAAAAGCCGAGGCGTTCCCCCGCCTCGACGGCTGGCCGAACCAGAATGAGCTTGCGGGCCCGCTCCGTCTTCAAAAGGTGTACGGCGACCGCCACCGCCAGGTACGTCTTTCCCGTCCCGGCCGGGCCGATGCCGAAAATGAGGTCGTGCGTGCGGATGGCCTCGAGATAGTGATGCTGGTTGGGGGTCCGGGCGCGAATACGCTGGCCGCCAACATAGACATCCAGTTCTTCATCGAACGGCTGGTCGAGGCGCCCGGCGCGTGGGCTGCGAATCTGATTCTCATCAGCCGAGTCCGCCAGCACGCCCGCCGCGGCCCGGCTGACCAGATCCAGCACCTGCGGCCGGTCCAGCGGTTTGTGAGACGCGGCCGCTTCCTGCAGACGTCGCATGACAGTATCGGCAGCGGTGACCGACTCCCGCGGCCCGCTGAAGCGCACCGATCCCTCCCTGGCCGCAACCTGGACACCAAGACCCTCGCGAATGATCTTGAGGTTGCGGTCACCGAGCCCGAGCACGGTCACGCGCTCGGGGCCCTGGGGAACCTGGACGGTGATCTCCACGTCGCTTTCGCTCCCAGTGGTACTCGCCCCCGTTGCTCCCCTGCTGCAGCCCCGGCCGCCGCTCCGGGCGCGGGCCCAGCCAAAACTGTCCCTCACAGGCGTGTACCCATACCAGAGTTAGGACGCACCGGATGAGGCTTTGTTTGCAGAATTATCGGATCGGCCGCGGCCTCACTGAAGGCTGGCGGCTGACCTCTTGGGTCGTGGCCACCATCCTTTTCGTGGCAGGGTGCGCTCTAAAGCCACCTGAAATGGGGGGTATTCTTGCGGGGGCTCCGGTTCTGCGAGGCACGGGAGAGTGGGACGATGTGCACGCCGCGGTCCTGGTGGGGGCCGAGAAGAGTGAGTGCGCCATCGTCAAGGTGTACGAGCCATCGCCGGATGTCCGCCTGTTCCGGCTGGAGACCGTGCGGTCGGAGACGGCGTGGCTCGAGGTCTCCCGCATTAGTGAAGGAGAAGGCGGTGCCGAGGTCCGGATGCAGGCTCGGATCGGCCGGTTTGGTGATGTCGAGCGAGAGCGGGCCTTGATGGCGCGGATCGCGGAGCGGCTGCGGCGGCTCGCCGGCGTGGACTACCGGCCCGTCCCGTGAGGTTCGTGGGTCGCCGCGGGCGCTTCGGGAATCTCGATCCAGACAGTGGCCCCCTGGCCCCAGATGGAAGTCAGGCCGACCTCGCCATTCAGCGCGCGGACCGCGTGTTTGACGATGGAGAGCCCGAGCCCGGTGCCGCGTGGGCCGTCGGCCGTGGGGCCGGACCGGGCCTGCTCAATCTGGTAGTAGCGCTCAAAGACGCGGGCCTGGTGCTCGAGAGGGATGCCCGGGCCAAGATCAATCACCTCGAAACGGGCGATGGGAGAGGCTGCCGCCTCGTCCGATTGCTTCAGGCGTTTGCCGACGATTCGGACGGTCGTGCCCTCGCGCGTGAATCGGGCGGCGTTGTCAACGAGGTTGCGTAAGGCCAGCAGCAGGAGGCGGCGGTCGGTCGCGAAACCGTCCAACTCCGGTTCGAACTCAAACGCCAGGGAGACCGATCGACGGCGACAGACATCCTCAAAGAGCGATCGAAGAGACTCGGTGAGGTCGGCGAGCGAGAGCGGCGCAATGGCAAGTGTGACCCCATCGGCCTCCAGCCGGGAAAGATCCATCAGGTCGCGAAGCATCTCCTCAAGGCGTGTGGCGTGTGCCTCAATCATCTTCACGAGACGATTGGCCTCGCTTTGATCCCCCGGTCCAAGCATTGAAAGGGTTTCCGCCGCACCCCGGATGGCCGCCACGGGCGTCCGCAGTTCGTGGGAGGCATTGGCGACAAAGTCCGTTTTGACCTGAACGGCCTTCTCCGCTTCGGTGACGTCGCGGAGGAGGAGGACAACCCCGAAAACGCCTTTTCCGCTGGCTGCCGGAATGGGGGAGGCGGAAACCTGGAAGATGCGGGGGCCGCTCGCGGCAATGAGCCGTACCCGGGCGCGGCGGGGCTCTCCCTTTCGGGCATGCGCGTGGTGCTCACGGAGAGTCTCGTGGGTGATGACCTCGTGGAGTGGACGTCCGATAAGTCCATTGGCGGGCGCATCCAGGATCGCTTCGGCCGCGCGGTTACTTAAGAAGATACGGTCGCGATTGTCGGTGGCGACGACCGGCTCATCAAGGGCGCCAATGAGCGACTCGAGGTTCCGCGTCTTGCGGTCGACCTCTTCGAGCTGGGCCGTGAGGCGCTCGCCGAGGGCGTTGAGCAGCTCGTGGACTGGGGCAAAAGGATCCTGGCGACTCAGCGCGATCGGGCGCTGCGACTGGCCCGGGCCCCAGTCGGCTTCAAGGAGGGAGCGGGCGTGGTCCTCAACATGCCGGAGGTGTTGCTCGGACGCGCGGCGTCGCCTCCAGGCGACCGCCGCGGCGGCGAAGGTGGCCAGCACCAGGAGGAGGCCTGCCCAGAGTGGGTGATCCATGAAGCGCCCGACGGCGAACGCAACCACGGCCAGGCCGAGGAAGGGGCCGGCCGTTGCAGCGATCGATGCACGGTTCTGGTAACCCAAGGCAGCTCCCCGCGTGTGCCGGTTCAATGTGCCGGCGCCTCGGGTTGGGCGGCGGGCGCATCATCCTCCAGAAGATAGCCTGCGCCGCGAATCGTGCGGATCCGTGCGCCGGCGCTGCCCAGCTTCTTACGGATGGCGGCGATGTGAACGTCAATGGTGCGCGCCGTGACCATGATGTCCGGGCCGATTGCGGTGAACATGAGATCCTCGCGGCTCATGGTCTTGCCGGCGCGGCGCATGAGGGCGACGAGGAGGCGGAACTCCGTCAGCGTCAGCGTGACGGGGCGCTCTTCCACCATGACCTCATGAAGGTTGAGGTCCGCCTCGATCGGGCCGACGGTGAGGCGGTCGCCAGTGGTTATCGGACCTGTTCGGCGGAGGAGGGCGTCGACGCGCGCCAGAAGCACCTTCATGGAGAAGGGCTTGGTCATGTAGTCGTCGGCGCCCGCGGCGAGTCCCGTGACCTGGTCCGTCTCCTCGGCGCGCGCGGTGAGCATCAGGATGGGCAGGTTTGCAGTTTTTGGATCAACCCGCAGACGCCTGGCCAAATCGAGACCGCCGATTCCGGGGATCATCAGATCCAGAATCAGCAGGTCCGGGGGGTTCTTTCTGACAGCCTGCAAGGCCTGGAGGCCGTCGGCAATGGTGTTCACCTCGAAGCCGGCGCGTTCGAGATGGAAGGCAATCAGATGGGCGAGGTCCGGCTCATCCTCGACAACCACGATGTGTTGGTTTGTTCCCATGTCATTGATTGTCAATGGGTTACATTCGCTATCCGTCGTGTTGCGACGCGCTGGGCGGCGCGATGGAGCGTATCCCCCAAGTGGGTGGCCCCGGCTATTTTGCAGCCCGGCTTTACACAATTTTCGCATGACTGCCGCAAAAAGGCCCGATTCGTGGTGAGGAATGGGCTGAGTGACCGAAGAAACGTGCTGGACAAGTGAGTTTGCGTTCGCTAGCCTCATCGGACTTCGTGCCCCGGGCAAAGCCGGTGGTCGGGGCTGAATCAGGAGTAACGCGGGATCGAGAATGGATCTGACCCGCTGTGATGTCAGGCAAAGCAATCGCAGGTTTGATGCAGGTTTGACGCCGTCACGCTGATGGTGAAGCTGAGGGGACAAGTTGAGCGGGATCGCAAGTGGCATCCCCGCCCCAACGAATCACACGCGTCTCATTTCTTTGTCAAGGAGTCTCTGATTATGACCAAAACGATGAGTCTCGGGCTGGTTGCGGGCGCCGCCCTCGGCTTGAATGCGGTGGCCGCGGCTCAGGTGAGCCACGACGAGGTGCGGGCCATTGTGGCCGAGAGCCAGGCGGACGCCGCGCAGCGCACGAGCCTGCTGGCTGGTGCTGACGGCGGGCACGATGGCGACTTCTTCCTCGCCTCCCAGGGCTTCCGCCTCGAGGTGGGTGGCGCGCTGCAGTTCCGCTACATCGCCAACTTCCGCGATGAGGACAACCCGGATGACGATCTGGACACGGGCTTCGAAGCCACCCGCACCCGCCTCAACTTCGACGGCACGGTGCACGACGACTGGGGCTTCCGCGTCCAGGCGAACTTCGACGCCGAGGGCAACTTCGTCCTCGAGGATGCCTACGGCACCTACGACTTCGGCGACGGCTGGTCCGTCGGCTGGGGTCAGTTCCGCGCTCCGCTGACGCGCGAGTTCCTGGTGGATGAGATCTACCAGCTCGCCGTTGAGCGTTCGCTGGTCGAGTCGGTCTTCTCCGGCGGCCGCACGCAGGGCGTGTGGGTCGGCTGGACGCAGGAAGACTGGCGTCTGCACGGCTCGTTCAACGACGGCGCCCGCGCCGCGAACACGGGCTTCACCAGCGCCGGCGAGTCTGACTTCGGCTTCACGGGCCGCTTCGAGTGGAAGAGCGCCGACGACTGGAGCCGCTTCCGCGACTTCACCAGCGAGCAGGGCCAGGAGATGGCCTTCCTGCTCGGTGCCGCGGCTCACTACCAGCAGATGACGGTCGGCAAGGGCTCCCAGACGGGCGACCCGGCCGACATCGATGTGAACGCCCTGCTCTACACCCTGGACGCGTCGGTCGAGGGTGACGGCTGGAACGCCTTCGGCGCGTTCTACGGCGCTCGCTCGGAGGTCAACTCCGCTGCCGGCGATGACGAGTTCGACGATTTCGGCTTCGTCGTGCAGGGCGGCTTCCGCTTCACCGAGGCGACGGAGCTGTTCGGCCGCTACGAGCACCTGATTCTCGATGACGATCGCGGCATCGATGAGGACAACTTCGGCTTCATCACCGTCGGCGTCAACCAGTACTACGCTGGCCATGCCGCCAAGGCGACGGCCGACGTGGTCTTCTCCCTTGAGGACACCTCTCCGGACCTGACGGGCGTCGGCATCCTGCCGAACACGCTGACGGGCCAGCTCGGCGACGACGAGAACCCCGAGATCGCCATCCGCCTGCAGTTCCAGCTCCTCTTCTAAGTCTTTAGAAGAAATCTGGTTATGAATCCAACGGCCGGCTGCTCTCACGCAGCCGGCCGTTCTCGTTTTGGCGCTGGCATCGCCTTGAGTCTTCATGATTTCTTCATGGCGCACGCGGCGACGGAAGGAGCGAGGCCAAGTACGCTTGCGGCTCTTCCTGAAACGCGGCAACACGCCGCCGGTTTGATCGTCATCAGCGTCGGTGGTGCGCCGGCGCGATCCTCACTCTGGAGAAATGCATGCAGTTGAACAGAAGCGCAGTTGTCGTCCCTGCAGCGCTGGCAGCGATCTGCGGGGCCGCGTTCGGTCAGTCCGGAAGCGTCATGAGCCATGACGAGGTTCGGGCGCTCGTGGCCGAAGCAACGTCCGATGCGCAGTCGCGCACGAGCCTGCTGTCCGGTGCGGACGGGGGCCACGATGGAGACTTCTTCCTCGCCAGCGACGGCTTTCGCCTGGAAGTCGGCGGGCAGATGCAGTTCCGCTACATCGCGAACTTCCGTGACGAGGACGACAGTGACGATTTCGACACGGGATTTCAGGCGCGCCGGACGAAGGTCTGGTTCGAAGGCACGGTGCACGAAAACTTCGGCTACAAGGTCGTCGGCGGCTTCGATCGTGACGGCGGCGAGTTCAGTCTGGAGGATGCGTTCGTCACCTACGAGTTTGACAACGGGTTCGAGCTGATGGGGGGCCAGTTCAAGCTGCCCGTGCTCTGGGAAGAGAGCACCTCATCGTCGCGGCAACTGGCGGTCGAGCGATCGATCATGAACGAGGTCTTCAGGCAGGACCGCTCGCAGGGCGTTCAGGGCACCTACACGGCCGAGCAATGGCGCGTGCAGGCGGCCTTCTCCGACGGCATCGCCAGCGACAACACCGATTTCAACAGTGCCGGCGAAGCGGACTACGCCTTCACGGGCCGGTTCGACTTCATCTTCGGCGATGAAGCCGACTGGCGCCGCTTCCGCGACTTCACCAGCGAGCGGGGCCAGGGCTTTGCCGGTCGCGTCGGCGCTGCGGCTCACTACCAGCAGATGACGCTCGGCAAGGGCTCGCAGACCGGCGATCCGGCCGACATCGACGTGACCAGCCTGCTCTACACCTTCGACGCCCAACTCGAGGGCGATGGTTGGAACGCGTTCGGCGCGTTCGTCGGCAACTGGGCGGAGGCGAGTTCCGCCGCGGGCGACGACGACTTCCATGACTTCGGCGTCGTCCTGCAGGGCGGCTATCGGGTGACGGAGCGGACCGAAATCTTCGGCCGCTGGGACGCGATCTTTGCGGATGATGATCGCAATCTGGATGAGGACACCTTCAACTTCATCACGGCGGGCGTGAACCACTACCTCGCCGGTCACGCCGTGAAGGCCACTGCCGACATCGTGTACGCGCTGGAGGAGACCGACGATCTGGTCGGCGGCTTCAATGGTTTCCCCAACGACGGGGCGGGCATGCTCGGGTCCATGGAGGACAGCGAAATCGCCCTGCGGCTGCAGTTTCAGTTGCTCTTCTGACGCGGTTCTGCGCTCTCGTCAGAGACTCCACGCAGAACGACCTGCGCCGGCCGTTCCCTTCCAGGGAGCGGCCGGCGTTTTTTCTCACGGCTGCGGCAGGTCCGGGTCGTCGAGATCTTCCTCGCTCATCTCGCGGCTGAGGGTGTATTCGCCGCTGAGCCACTTGCCGAGGTCAGCCATCTGGGCCCGCTCATCAACGAAGGGGAACGTGGGAACGGATGCGTGCACCGCCCGGCTCGTGGTGGGGCAATGCGCCCAGTTCCGCGGCAGCGGGCCGCCGACCAGGTCAAACAGGGCTCCGAGCGCCGGCCGGTCCAGCCAGTTCGGTGGAAGCTCGATCGTGATGCGGCGGCGGTCTCCGCCCGTGTGCTCCAGGAGGAGGTGGGCAGGTTTGCTGCCTTCGATTGCCGCGGCGACGCGCTCACCCCACTCGATGAGCGCAATGGCGGGCGGATCACCGCTGAGCGCCGCGTCCCAGCCAATGGAGTCCAAGTCATCGGGCCCGCTGAGCCGGTAGGCATCGACATGTACCAGGGGCGCCACCGGGGTGTCGTACTCGTTCACAAAGACGAACGTCGGGCTGGAGACATCGTCGGGATCGCCGCCCAGACCGGCGACGACGCCGCGGACGAGGCGGGTCTTGCCCGCGCCGAGGGCGCCGTCGAGCAAAACGATGTCGCCAGGGAGGAGCGCGTTGCCAAGGGCGTGCCCGAGGGCGACAGTCTCCGCTTCGCTGGTGGTGACATGCTTGAGGCGCACGCGTGACTTTATGCGCTGGATGGCCCGGCCTGACCGTGATCCCAGCCGAGCGAGGCGGCATCGATGAACGCGCCTTCCGGTGTGCGAATGCGCGCGCCCGCCGCGGGCCCCGCCCCCGGCGCGGCGGGCGGAGCTTCCACCACGCGCCCGATCAACGTCGTCGGCGTTCCAGTCAGGGGGCACTTCGGGGGAAGGGTTGCTTGTGGCGAGGTGGTGAAGAGAAGTTCGTAGTCTTCACCGTCCGCCGCCGCGGCCGTCCAGGTGCGGACATCCGGGTGAAGCGGCAGTGCGTCGGCATCTAGTTCAAGAAGGCAGCCGGAAGCGCGGCCGATGCGAGCGGCGTCGAGGCCCGCACCGTCGGAGATGTCAATCATGGCGTGGAGGTGATCACCCAACAGGTCGCAGAGCCACGCGGCCTCAGCGAGGCGGGGCGTGAAGGAGAGATGGCGGCCGGAGGAGAGGGAGCCGCCGAGCGAACCGGTGACGTAGACGAGATCGCCGGGCCTCGCGCCGCTGCGGAGGACGGGGCCGCGGGCCTCATGCGGCGTGCCGCCGGCGGTGACCGTGAGAACGATGGCGTTCGGTTTCGTGGCGGGATCAGCGCTCGGACTCCACATGGCGATGTCACCGCCGACGAGCGGGCAACCAAGCGCGATGGCGGCGCAGGCCATGGCGTCGAAGAGGGCATCGGCGTGCGGCCAGTGAGGGGGGAGCAGCCCAGTGGCCAGAGCCCACGACGGGGAGCCGCCCATGGCGGCAATGTCACTCACCGAGCGGGCGATGGCTTTGTGCGCGAGCTCCTCCAGCGTGGCGCCGGTCGGATCGGGCGAAGGGATGTGCCGAAGGTCGGGGTGAAGCCTGAAGTGGCGGTTTTCGACAACGTGGTCGACGGTGAGCAGGAGCGCATCGCCCCCGGAGGTCGCGACGACGGCGCAATCGTCGCCTGGCCCGACGATGACGGCGGGGAAGCGGTCCTGGAGATCGCTTGAGCGCTGGTAGATGTGGTTGAGAAGGTCTTCCTCACGCATTGGCGGCGTGCTAAGCGGGCGCTTTGAGCGACTTCGGCCCGAGGGTGACGATGGTCAGGCCCTCGATCCGGCGGCGCGCCAGGTAGGCGTTCACATCGTCGAGGGTGACTCGCTCGATGGCGGCGTTGATCTCATCCAGGGAGCGCGGGCGTCCGAGGCGGTGCATGTCTGAGGCCAGCGCGGCGGCGCGAGCGCCGGTGGACTCACCGGAGAAGATGAGGCTGGACTTCAGGCCGATCCGGGCGCGTTCCAGTTCGGATTGGTCGACGCCTCCGCCTGTTTCAATGGTGCCGTTGATCCGCCGCAACTCGCTGACGAGTACGTCGAGCGACTCCTGCGCGCGCTCCGGGGTGGTGCCGACGTAGGCCATGCACCGGCCGAAGAGGCGGTCCGTGGCATAGCCGGCGTGCACCGAGTAGCAGAGGCCGCGTTTCTCGCGAACCTCGGTGAAGAGGCGAGCGGACATGCCGCCGGAGAGGATGGTGGTGACGATGCGCTCCAGGACGCTGTCGGGGTGCGGCTCGGGCGGAGCCTCGTGCAGCGCAATGATCTGGACCTGGGCAGACTTGTCATCAACGTGGTGATAAGTCCCGCGGGTGGTGGGGGAACCCCAGGTGACTTCGTCGGCCTGGCCTTCCCACCCGGTGAGGAGGCGGTTGAGCTGGGGGGCGATCGCGTCAGCGTCCACATCGCCGGCGACCGCCATGATCGAGTTGCGCGGACGGATGCGCTGTGCCCAGGCGTGGAGGAGGTCGTCGCGCGTGGCGTTGGTAAGCCCTTCGACGGTGCCGAGGCCCGAGCGGTTGATCGGCGAGGGGAAGAAGCGCTCCCTCGCGATCAGCGAGGCTCGCTCGTGCGGATCGTCTGCGAGCGACTCGATCGCCTGAAGAGAAAGGTCGCGGACCGGATCAATGGAGGCCTGCTCGAACCTCGGACGACGGATGATGTCGGTCAGGAGAGGCAGGGCATCGGCGATCCGGGCGCCGAGGGTGGAGAGGGAGAGCTTCAGGTAGAAGGTGCCGACCGAGCAGCCGCGGTTGGCGCCGGCCCGGTCGAAGGCGTCGGCCTGTGCGCGCGAGTCGAGGTCGCCGGCGCCGCGGAAGACCAGTTCGCTGAACATGGCGCTCAGACCCTGGCGGTCATCGGGATCGGTAGCGGATCCGGCCGGCAGGAAGATGGAGACACCTGCTGATTTGACGGCCGGGATGCGTTCCACGACAAGGGGCAGGCCGCAATCCAGCGTGAGAACACGGATATCGGACATGGCTTCCTTTCCCGCGGCTCCCTCGGACGGTTGGCGCGCGTTGGCGAGTCTATCCGCCGGGCAAGTGGGCGAGGAGATGCGGGGCGGAGATCAAGAGGTTGGTGGGGAGGGCAGGGTTTGCCTGACCGTCGCAGACCCTCGCGGCCGCCTGGGTTTCCGCACCGGCGTGTTCGGCCGGCGCGGCGGAAATCCGATCATCTCCATACGGAGGTTTACGGTGGCTGTGAAACGACCAACCCGGTGGTTCATCGACATCGCAGCGCTGGCGATCCTGGGGATGCTGGCGTTCGGGGTTCTCCACGTCATGCGCGAGCAGAGCGAGGAGGAAGCTGCCGTCGAGCGGACGGCAACGGCCGTGCGCCGGATGGAACTGGAAGTGAAGTATCGCGGCGCGACCGGAGAAGTGACGGTTACCGGACGTGGCTTTCCGACGACTGTGGACCCGACATGGTTTAAGGATGATCCGCCGCTCAATGAGCTGGTGAGCAGGGACCGTCCGTGGGTGGAGGTGGCGACGCCCGACCAGGCGGACATGCTGCACCCGAGCGTTCGCATGACGCTCGATGACCGGACGGCGGCGTTCTGGTATAACCCGTATCAGGGGGTAGTGCGGGCTCGCGTGCCTGTGCTCGTGAATGACGATGCGGCCTTGAATCTCTACAACCAGATCAATGGAAGCACACTCCTGTCGATCTTCGACCGCGGCGAGGAGCGTGTGAGCCTGGGAGGGGTGGCGGCAGCCACCAATAAAGGGGATGTCGCGGAGGAGGAGCACGCGTTCGTGGAGCCGGATGCGCCGATGATGCCGGAGGCGGGGCGGCAGTAAGCGGGTTTGGTTCCTGGGCCTAACCACGCAGCGATGGCAGATGGCTGTGCCGAGCCTGTTGCGACCTGACCGCGGGTGCGACGTTCGTCATCGAGTTGTTGTTTCAGAAGAGTGTGTGGCGTGAGCGGGGCGCGACGCTGGGGATGAACACCCAGTTGACAGACGTTCGGTGGTGTCATCGACGGCGATATTGATGTTTGAAGGCAGGGTTGGTACGCGGTGATCTTGCTGCCAACACACGCGAACGTGCAATGAACATGCGCGATCTTGCGTCAGTCGCGCATCCCGAGCGCATCTTCAATGGTGTAGAGACCGGGTTGCTGAGCAGCGAGCCATCGCGCTGCGCGAAGCGCACCGCGCGCGAACAGGTCGCGCGATGTTGCGCGGTGGGTGACCTCGATGTACTCATCGGCGCATGCGAAGCGGACGGTGTGTTCACCGATCACATCGCCGCCGCGGATGGCCAGGAGCTGGTCATCGCGAACGGTTGCGCCGCCTTCTCTGGCAGCGGTTGCAAGGCGGATGGCGGTTCCGGATGGCGCATCCTTCTTGGCGGCGTGATGCGCTTCGACGATGGAAACGTCCGCGTTGGCGCCGAGGATGGACGCGATTCGATGGACGGCTTCGGCGGTGATGGCGACGCCGGCGGACGTGTTTGCGGCAATGAGGACAGGAATTTTTTTTGCCGCCTCGGCGAGCGATGCGCGCGTCTGATCGGACAACGCAGTGGTCCCGACAAGGATGGCGACGCCGCGGTCGATGGCGGCGTGCGTCGCCGCCGCAGCGCCGGCGTCGGAGGAGAAGTCGATGATGACATCGCAAAAAACACCGGGATTCATAGTGTTTTCGACGATGGGCGCCTGGTCACTGCCGTTGACTGCGCGCTGCGGAGCGCTTGCCTGCGCGCTCGCATCCAGCGCTGCGACGAGGGTCAGGTGCGGGTCATCCATGGCCAGTGCACAGAGGCGCGCGCCCATCCGACCAAGCGCTCCATGCACCACGATTCTTGTGGGTTGACTTGACATTGGCTTGTATCCTCCGCCATACTGAGTGTATGGTGCGCAAGGTTTGCTCAAGCAGTAGTGGAGTCTGAACCGATAGCAGTTTGAGTTTCACATCACAGCGGCGCCTTTCCGTGGCGCTCTAGAGCCGCTGCTGGAGTCAATAGGGACTCCGATTCAGTCCAGGAGAACCAGTATGGCAAAGCGTGCAAAGAAGAAGGCTGCAAAGAAGACCGCCAAGAAGACTACTCGCAAGAAGGCCACCCGCAAGAAGGCCACCGCGAAGAAGGCAACGGCGAAGAAGGCCACCCGCAAGAAGGCCACCCGCCGGTAACTACCCTTTCACCCATTTGCAGAATGGGGCTGAATCGGGCGGCGTAGCCCCGGCCCCCTTAGAGCGCCACACACGGCGGGATCGACTCGGTCGGTCCCGCTGTCGTTTTTGCCGCTCCAGCTCCCCAACAATGGAGCATGTCACAGCCTGACGAGAACCCGGCCTCCGCACTGCGCATCCTTCGGCGACACCACGCCGGCATCCTCGCGTTCAACGAGCGCGTCAGTCCCGTCCGGTTCATCATCGACGGGCGCGACGGCCGGCTTGTCATGCCCATCGAACCCGCTGCCGCCGACGCCCTTGAACATGTGCTCTATGCCCCCGATCAGACGGAGCCGGAGCTGGAGGTCATCGTCACGCCGCGGCCGCTGGAGTCTGAGTTCGACGAGGCTCTGGATCGGTGGGCGGCGTACCACGGTCGCACCGCCGAAAGAAGGTGGGTGAGCTGCGGGTTGGAGACGCTGCGGACGGGAGGATGGGTTTACGACGGTGAAGCTGTGATGTCTGCTAACCCATTAAGGGGGGGTGAGGCGGCACTGGTAAAGCGTCTCAATAAGGATGCGGAGGCGCTCGCGGCGGCGTGTCGGCGCGAGGCGGGGGTTGAGGTCGCCGAGCCGCTGGCCGTTGGCGTGGATCCGGACGGGATTGATGTGCGCGCGAGGTTTGGGATCGTGCGGCTGGAGTTCGCCGCGCCGGCGGCGGATGCGGAAGAGGCGGGCCGGTTGATCGAAGCGATGCTCTCGGGCGGCGCGTGAAGGAGGCGAGTGGTGGGTGAAGGTCGCGGGCCGTTGCGTGAGGCGCACTGTCACATCCTGGCACATGGCGAGGCGCTGACGCTGCCGTCGCTGGCGACGTGCGCAAGCATCGGGGAATGTCTTGAGGAGGTGGCGTCGCGCTGCGCCGAGGCGCCGGCCGGCGCGTGGGTGCGGTTCCACAGCGCGCGGCCGGAGTCGTGGGCAGAGGGCGAGTGGCCGGCGCTTGCGCAGCTTGACGAGGCGGCGGGCGGCCGGCCGGTGGTGCTGATGTCGCTCGACCTGCACAGCGCGATGGGCTCCTCGGCGGCGATTGCCGCGGCCGGGCTGCGGCCCGGGCAGCGGGTCGGGGATCATGGCCTCGTGCTCGAGCGAGACGGCGCTGCCACGGGCGTCGCGTTGGAGGCGGCGGGGACGGCGCTGTGGGAGTCTGCGCCCAGGCCGGCGGAGGAGACGCTCGTCGAGTACGCCCACGCCGCGCTGGCGGACTTCGCGCGGCTGGGGTATCGCGAGGTGCACGAGATGCACATGCCCTCGGCGCTGCCGCGCGTGCTCTCGCGCCTGGAGCGGGAGGGGCGGCTCGAAGTGGACCTGGTGAAGGTGTATGCGCCGGTGCGCCGGCTGCGCGAGGCCTGGGCCTCCCGGAACGAGTGGGAGTCGGCGCGCGTCATGCTGGCGGGGGGGAAAGTCTTCGCCGATGGCGCGCTCAACAGCCGCACGGCGTTCATGCTGACCGAATACGCCTCGCCGCGTCCGGGCTTTCCCCGGGGGATGGTCGTGACGGACGCCGCGGGGCTGGATGAGGCGATCGCGATTGCCGAAGGCGTCGAGCTTCCGCTGGCGGTGCACGCCATCGGGGATGCGGCGGTGCGGTCGGTTCTGGATGCCCTGCAGCGGCATCCTTCGCGGCGGGCGGGGTATCGCATCGAGCACTGCCAGTTCATCGCGCCGGAGGATGTCGGGCGCTTCGCCGCGATGGGCATCGTGGCGAGCGTGCAGCCGTGTCATCTCCTCTCCGACATCGAGCCGACGCGGCGGCTGCTGCCGCACGCCGAGGAGCGCGTGTTGCCGCTGCGGGCGATGATTGATGCGGGGCTGGAGCCGGGCGTTGGTCTTGTCTTCGGGTCCGATGCGCCGGTGGTGCGGCCGGATCCGGCCGACAGCATCCTGGCGGCGACGCAGCGGCGGCGCGCGGAGATGCCGGCCTCCGAGGCGCTCGGCCCGGAGCAGGCGATCACGGAAGAGGAAGCGTGGGCGTGTTTCGGGGCGTGAGGCAGCGCTCCCGTACAATCGGCCATGCCTGAAGCCAGACCGATCGTTGCCGTCACCCGCGCTGTGCCGGGCGCGGTGGAGGTTCCCGGCGCTGAGATCCGCGTGGCCGGCCCCGGGCGGCTGTCGCGCGAGCAGCTCCTGCAGCACGTGCGCGGCTCGAACATCATCGTGTCGATGTACCACGACCGGATCGATGACGAGGCGCTCGACGCGGCGGGGGACGGGCTCAAGGGCGTCTGCAACTTCGCCGTGGGGTATGAAAACATCGACGTCGCCGCGTGCGCGCGGCGCGGCATCGTGGCGACGAACACGCCCGATGCGGTGACGGAGGGGACGGCCAACATCGCGATGGCGTTGCTGCTGGCGGCGGCGCGGCGGGTGGTGGAGGCGGACCGCTTTGCGCGCTCCGACGCCTACCGGCTCGGCGAGCCTTTGGGCATGGCGGACTTCCTGGGCGTCCACCTGACGGGCCAGACGCTCCTGGTCGTCGGCGCGGGGCGGATCGGGCTGGCGACGGCGATGCGGGCGATCGCCTTCGGCATGCGCATTTTGTATGTCGCGCGGCGGCGGCACTGGGAGTTTGAGCTTGCGCCCGTCGCGGCGGCCCGGGTGGATCTGGAAGAGGGGCTGAGGCAGGCGGACGTGGTCAGTCTGCACACGCCGTTGACGCCGCAGACGCGCCACCTGCTCGATGCGCGGCGGATCGGGCTGCTCAAGCCGACGGCGATCGTCATCAACACCGCGCGCGGGCCGGTCATCGAGGAGCGCGCCCTCGCGGCGGCGCTCAAGGAGCGACGGATCTTCGCGGCGGGGCTGGATGTTTACGAGTTCGAGCCGAAGGTGAGCGAGGCGCTGCTCGGGCTCTCAAACGTGGTGCTCACGCCGCACATCGGCAGCGCGGAGGAGAAGTACCGGCTGGAGATGACGCGGATGGCCGCCGCCAACGCCGCGGCGATCCTCGCCGGTGAGGAACCGCCGAACCGCGTCCATTGAGTCGGCATGCGCACGCCAGACCGCGCGGGGGCCGCGCCCGCCGCACTGCCGCGGCCGCCGCTTCAGCGCGACGCCTGTCTGAAAAGATTGCCTCACGCCTCGAGGTGGCGCAGCTCCAGGCCCATCTCGCCGAGCTTTTCCTTCACTTCCATGAGGCTCGTGGCGCCGAAGTTCTTGACGCCCATGAGTTCCGCCTCGGTGTGGCTGACCAGGTCGGCGACGGTCTGGATGTTGAGAAGCTGCAGGGCCTTTCGCGCCCGGACGGAGAGGTTGAGGTCGGAGACCGGGCGGGCCAGGGCCGCCTCCTTGCCGGAGCCCTTGAGCTGCTCGATGATGCGCTTGCGGGCGGCGCGGTGGGCGTCTTCGACGCCCTGGCCGAGGCGCAGGCCCTTCTGGGCGAGCATCTGCTTGATCTCGACGAGGCTGGACTCGCCGAAGTTCTTGTAGCCGAGCAGTTCGGATTCCGTCGTGCGCAGCAGGTCGCCCAGCGTGCGGATGTTCATCTTCTTCAGGCACGTGCGGGCGCGGACGGAGAGCTCGAAGTCGGTGACCGGCGTGTCGAGCATGGCGTTGCGCTTGACGCGCTCGCGGTCGTTGTCCTCATCGATGACCATGCCGCGGCTGGCCTGGACGTCCTTCATGAAGAGGAGGGCGCGCGGGTGGTTGGGGTGCGTGTCGAGGACCTGGCGCAGGCAGCGCTCGGCCCGGGCGTAGTCGCCGCGGTCCTCGTAGAGGACGGCCAGGTTGATGAGCGCGTTGATGGGGGCGGGGGGCGTCTCGATGCAGCGCTCGTAGACGGTGATCGCCTCATCCTCTTCACCGGCCAGATCGAGCAGGAAGCCGAGGCGGAACATCACCTGGTTGTTGGTGGGGTCGTGCGTAGCGGCGGTGCGCAGCTCGTCGATGGCCGTCGCCTTGTCCCCTTCAGCCTCGGCGGCGAGGGCGATGTCGAGGTGCTTGTTGGCCTCGGCGGCGTTGCGCTGCACTTCCTTGGCGCCGATCACGACGTCCATCGGGTCATGGGTCCGCGTCATTGGTTGCTCCGGTTCGGTTGAGGGGGCAGGCCCGCCCTGGCGAGTCTGCTGCCGGCAGGGTCGGGGGCGCCCTTGGGGGGTCGGGGGGGGCCCGTGAGGGGTCGGGAGGGGCCCTTGGGGGGTCGGGAGGGGGGGCGTCGGGGTCGCCCGGGGTGTCCTAAAGGGGGCGGTGCGGGGAGGGGCCAATTGACAGCCGCAGCGCTCGGCAAGTATATGACTGTCTTGGGATTGTCTCAAGGGGGTGCGTCAACCCCGGTTCAGGGGGAACGCGAGCGGGGCCGGCCAGTTGATCGGCCGGCGCACCAGAGAAGCTGAGGGGCGCAGGGCAGCGATTTCAAGGCGTGACAGCACACCCGGGGAGCGCTCCATGGTTCTTCTGGAGCGATCCATAACTCTTCTGGAGCGCTCCATAACTCTTCTGGAGCGCTCCAGAACTCCGCTGGAGCGCTCCACAGCTCTTCTGGAGCGCTCCACAGCTCTTCTGGAGCGCTCCATAGCTCTTCTGGAG
>CAYWRO010000026.1:38602-43002 GCA_964460345.1 uncultured Phycisphaeraceae bacterium
CTGGAGCGCTCCACAGCTCTTCTGGAGCGCTCCATAGCTCTTCTGGAGCGCTCCACAGCTCTTCTGGAGCGCTCCATAGCTCTTCTGGAGCGCTCCACAGCTCTTCTGGAGCGCTCCATAGCTCTTCTGGAGCGCTCCATAGCTCTTCTGGAGCGCTCCACAGCTCTTCTGGAGCGCTCCATAGCTCTTCTGGAGCGCGGTTATCCGGTCCTCGGGAGCCCAAAACCCCTCTGGGAGGCTCCCAGAGGCACCTCCCCCGCATCCGGGGGTTCGGGTCAGGCCTCAGGTGTGCCGGGCGCCGGGCCTGATCGGGCTGCCTCCCCGCTGCGGAGGGCCACCGCCACCTCCGGCAGGGGATCCGCGAGGGGCTCGGCCGGCAAAGAGGCGTCCGGCGCGCCGGAAAGGGGGGATGGGGGGGTGGGGGGGTCGTCGTGGACGAGGCGGATGGAGCGCCACTTGCCGCGGCTGAACCGCCAGAGCATGCCCATGCCGACCACGATGATGTAGGTCGCGGCGGCGATCCAGGGGCCGAGGGAGCAGAGACCCGGGGCGGCCCACAGGAGGAGGTGCCCGAGGCCGATGATGAGGAGCCACGACATGACCGCGCAGAAGACGCCCGGCCAGACGGTGTCTCCGGCCCCGCGCAGGGCCCCGCTCATCGTGATGGCGGTCGCGTCGAAGAGTTGGAAGATCGCGGCGATGATCATGACGCCGGAGCCGACGGCCAGGAGTTGTTCGATGTTCTCCGGGCTCATCCCCTCGGGGATGAACTGGGCGACGAGGCGCGTGCGGAAGAGGACGAAGACGAGGGCGCACAGGCCCATGTACCCGAGCGTGAGGGCCAGGCCCAGCCACGCGCGGTGCGCGGCCATGTCCGGCCTGCGCATGCCCATGCACCGGCCGACGACGGCGCTGACGGCGATGGAGATGCCGATCGCGGGCATGAAGGCCAGGTGCATGTAACGCAAAGCGATCCAGCCGGCCGTGTTGTGGACGACGCCGTTTTCTCCCGCGGCCTCGCCCGCCGCGCGCAGGAGCACGGCCATGAGGTAGCTCCAGCAGAACATCTCGTTGCTGGCCATCAACCCGCCGGGCCAGCCGAGGCGGACGATCTCGCGGACCGGCCGCCGGGCGGGCTTCCACGCGCCGGCCGAGCGCGTGCCGTAGCGCTTGTGCATGGGGAAGAGGAAGACCAGCATGGGAATCGCAAACTCGACGACCGAGCCGATCACCGTGCCGAGCGCGGCCCCGCGCACGCCCATCGGCTCGATGCCGAGCGCCCCAGCGACCTGTGCGAAGAGGCCCGCCAGCGGCATCCCTTCCGGCCCGCCCGCGGGGCCATAGATGAGGACGGCGTTGCAGGCGAGGTTGACGAGGTTCGCCGTGATCACCGAGCCCATGACGATGACCGGGCGGTGCATCCCGAAGAAGTACTGGGCGATCGTTCGCGCGGCCATGATGAAGAAGCCGCCGACGATCATGACCTGCGCGTAGGCGGACTCGAGCCCGACCAGGCGGCCCTCGTGCCCCATCGCCGCGAAGATGCGCGGGATGAGCGGGTAGAAGGGGAGCATCAACGCGGCCAGGACGGCGCAGATCCACAGCCCGTTCCAGGCGTACGCGGCCCCGCGCTCCGGCTTGCCCGCCCCGAGGTTCTGTGAGACGAAGGTGTTGACGACGGAGGTGACGCCGAAGACGAAGGACATGAGCAGCCAGACGAGCACGCCGCCGTTGCCCTGCGCGGCGACGTACACCTCGTCGGCCGGCTGGATGCGCGAGACCATCAACCCGTCGACGAACTGCATGACCGTGTAGCTGGTCATGGTGACGACGGTGGGCGCGGCGATGGCGATCATCTCCGCGATGGGGGAGCGTTCGCGACCGGGCGCGCCGCCGGGCACGGCGGCAGGCGGCTCGGCGGCTGAGCGCACCGAGGCGTCATGCCCGCTGGATGTCGGGACCGATTCGGACATGTTGAGAGGCGTTCCCTCCGCGCGCCGGGGTTGGGCCGCCGCATCGATCTCACCCCTGGCATCCCCAACGATCGATCCGACACGGGCGTGCGTGGAAAGATGTTAGGCGGCGGCAGTGTCCGCTGTTCGGCGGCGGATAGGAGAAGAGTGGGGAGAGGAGCAAAGGGGCGAGGGTCAGATCTCCTCAAACTCTCCGTCCGCCCGCTTGAAGCGGACGCCGTAGAGATCACGCCGCCGGTCGGTCCACGGCCTGACCGTGCCCGTCTGCCGGTTGCGGCGGAGCAGTTCCAGGTCGACGTCGTGGATGACGACGGTCTCGATGTTCGGCATGGATTCGCTGGCGACGGCGTCACGCGCGAAGGGGAAGTCCGACGGCGTGAAGACGCCGCACTGGGCGTAGTGCATGTCGGCGTTCTCGACAAAGGGGAGCATCCCGGCGCACCCGGCGATGGCGGTGTAGATCTGGTTCTCAATGGCGCGAGCCTGGGCGCAGTGGCGGACGCGAAGGTAGCCGTAGCGTTCTTCGGTATTGAAGGGGACGAAGATGATGCTCGCCCCCTTGGCGGTCGCGATGCGGGCCAGCTCCGGGAACTCCACGTCGTAACAGATCAGGATGGCGATCTTGCCCCGGTCGGTCTGGAAGACCTCGACCGTGTTGCCCCCCGCCACACCCCACCAGCGGGCCTCGTTGGGCGTGATGTGCAGCTTGTACTGCTTGCCGATGGTGCCGTCTCGCCGGAAGAGGTAGGCGACGTTGTAAAGGTGATCCCCCTCGATCGCGAAGGTGCTGCCGCCGATGATGTTGACGTTGTAGTTGACGGCCAGCTCGTTCATCAGTTCGAGGTACGCCGGCGTGAAGTCGGCCAGGCGGCGGGCGGCGTCGCTCGGGTGCTTGGCATCGATCAGGCACAGGAGCGTCGTGGTGAAGAGCTCCGGGAAGACGACGAAGTCGCTCTTGTTGTCGCTGGCCAGGTCGACGAAGAAGCGCGCCTGGGCGGCGAACTCGTCGAACGACTGCACGCGCCGCATGAGGTACTGCACGAGGCAGATCCGCGCCTGCGAGACCGCCTGGAAGCGCCGCCGCGGGTCGGGCACGTAGTCGAGGTTCACCCATTCCAGGAACGTCGCGTACCCGCGCGAGGCCTTGTCCCACGGCAGGTACTCCGGGATGAGCCGTTCGAGGTTGAAGCCGTTGGCGAGCTGGGCCGTCAGGACGGGATCGAAGAGACGCTTGGAGATGACCGCCTCCACGTATTCGCGGGCGGACATCTCCTCGGCGTGGGCGCCGTAGCCGGGGATGCGCCCGCCGATGATGATGCGCTTGAGGTTGCGCTCGCGGCAGAGCTGCTTACGCGCGTTGTAGAGACGCCGGGCCAGCTTCAGGCCGCGGAACTCCGGGTCGACCATGATCTCGATCCCGTAGAGCGTGTCGCCCTCCGGGTCGTGGTTGCGGATGTACCCCGAGTCGGAAATCTTCTGCCAGTCGTGCCACTCCTCGTAGTCGTCGAAGTCCACGATCAGGCTTGAAGACGAGGCGACGATGCGGCCCTCGTACTCGACGCACAGTTGCCCTTCCGGGAAGATCCGCAGCTGGCTTTCCACCTGCTCGCGCGCCCACGTCCACATCCCGGGAAACGAGCGCCGCTGCATCTCGATCAGCGCGTCGAAGTCCTCGATCCGCAACTGCCGGACGGCGATGTGCGTCTCGAACGCTTCCAGGTCGATGGGCATCATTCATGGTACGGCCGGGCTCGGCGGCGCCGGGTGGCCGGCCAAGGGCGGCGGCGCACCGCGGATAAGAACCGGGGACGGGTTCGCATGACGCATGAGCCGTGCTCGTTCTCAGGCGCCGCCGCGGCGCTTTGCCCTGGCCATCTTCGCCGCCAGGCGCAAGGCGGCCTTCATCGAGTCCGCCCTCGCCTCGTTCTTCCCGGCGATGTCGAACGCCGTGCCGTGCGCGGGGCTTGTCCGCACGGTGGGCAGCCCGAGCGTTACGTTCACGGCCTCGTCGCGCTCGAGCAACTTGACGGGAATCAGCCCCTGGTCGTGGTACATCGCGACCACGCAGTCGTACGCCCCGCGTGCCGCGGCGAGGAAGAGGGTGTCGGCGGGGAAGGGCCCGCGCACGTCGATGCCCTGTTTCTGGGCCACTTCGATCGCCGGGTCGATGAGGCGTTGCTCCTCGTCGCCGAGCAGGCCGTCTTCTCCGGCGTGCGGATTCAACCCGCACACGGCGATGCGCGGATGCTCCACGCCCTGCTCCAGGCACGCCTTGTGCGAAAGGTCGATGGCGTCGTGCACCTTGCCGATCGTCAGCGCATCGCGCAGCGACATGAGCGGGATGTGCACCGTGGCCAGCGTGACACGCAGCGTCGGACCGACGAACATCATCGCCGTGCGGGCGGCCCCTCCGCCGCCCCCGCCGCC
>CAYWRO010000027.1:0-3164 GCA_964460345.1 uncultured Phycisphaeraceae bacterium
CACCCCCCCACTCCCCCCTTTCTCCATGCGCACGCTCATGGGTACGCCGGGCACGGGCACGGGCACGCGGCGGCGCGCGGGCATGACCATGAGGGGGGCCGCACGCACGATGCGGCGTGCGCGCACGCTGCCGGGCGCGCTGCGGATGAAGAGTCATCGCGCCAGCGCGAGCCCTCGCCGCCGCCGCACGAGGAGCATGACTGCCAGGTCTGCGCGCTGCTTGCCCTCGGCCGCACCGCGCTGCCGGTGACGCCCGCGCTGCGCCCGATCGCCCCCGAAGCGCCGCCCGTCGAGGCGTTCACGCCGCTCGAGGTGCGGCCGCGCTCCTTCACGCTCGCCGATGCGCCGGCGCGCGGGCCGCCCGCGCTGTAAGCCTGCCCCAGCGCGGTCCGTTTCCAGCTTTATCTTCACACCATCGATAACGCGGCGCGCCATGCGCGCCGCCCGGGAGTTTGTCCCATGCGCATCCGCTCGCTCTGCGTGCGAGGCCCGCGGTCGCCGCGCGCCTTCACGCTCATCGAACTGCTCGTCGTCGTGGCGATCATCGCCGTTCTCATCAGCATCCTCCTGCCCGCACTCGCCGGCGCGCGCGTCGAGGCGCGCCGCGCCGTCACGCTGACGCGCCTGCGCGACGTCGGCACGTCCACCTTCGCCTACGCCACCGACTTCCGCGACCACAACCCCCTGCTCGCCGACCACGAGGAAAAGGCCTTCCTCGGCCTGGCCGTCCTCAGCGCCTACGCAGACCTGCCGCCGCAGATCCTGCTCAACCCCAACACCGCCGATGAACCGAGCCCCGGCCTTGATTCGCTCGGCCTGCCGATCCTGGCGACGCTCAACGGCGAGCCGATCGGACCGGACACGGCGATCACGCCCGGAAGCATCGCGGCGGTGCGCTTCTTCGCCTCCTTCGCCTACGACAACGACGCCAAGGTCCGCGACGACGGCCGCCTGCGCGTCTACCTCGGCGACCGCGCCGACTACGAGACCGGCGCAACGATCAGCGGCGCGTGGGGGCCGGGCCGCGGCGGCTGCCTGCTGTGGACCGACCAGCACGCCGCCTTCCGACGCGAACGCTCACTGCCGGAGCAGGCAGACCCGAACGCCTACCGCCACAACGAGGCGGGCGGCGAAGGGGGCGATGAAGTCCGCGACGGCGTCGCCGTCACGCCCGCCACCCTCGACACCCACCTGCGCTTCTTCAGCGAAGAGGAAGACGA
Organism: uncultured Phycisphaeraceae bacterium; assembly: GCA_964460345.1. Classification (GTDB taxonomy): domain Bacteria; phylum Planctomycetota; class Phycisphaerae; order Phycisphaerales; family UBA1924; genus CAYWRO01. Next base: position 1,221 of record CAYWRO010000027.1, read on the forward strand.
TGAACTGCTGCCGGATTGAACCGCCGCGGCCCTGACCAGTGCGGCGGCCGCGGACCAGCGGCCCGGGTTGGAGCGGCGCGGGCCTCACGGGCGCTGGGGGCCGCGCCGCTCCATTCCCTAGAATGGGGTCGCGCTACGTCCATTCCCTCTTTCCCACCGCCACGCCCCACCCCGATTCGGCCTTCTTCCCGTCCATGCCTGCACAGGAACAATCCGGCCTCACGTTGATCGGCTGGCGTGAGCGGGTGACGCTGCCGGAGTGGGGCATCGGCCCGCTGCGCGCGAAGATCGACACGGGGGCTCGCACGAGCGCGATTCATGTGGAGAATATCGAGTACCTCGACGACGCCGGAAGCGTCGTCGGCGAAACAGGCGCGGGAGCCGGCGCTGCAAGGCCGGTCCCGCCGGAAGCGCGGCGGGTGCGATTCGACGTCATGCTGCACCGAAGGAACGAAGACAGGCGGATGACGATCGAAGCGGAGCTGGTGCGGGCCGCCTCCGTGCGGCCGAGCCACGGCACGGCCCAGCAGCGCCCCGTCGTGCAGACGCTGCTGCGCCTGGGCGGGCTGGAACGGCGCATCGAGCTGTCGCTCGTCTCGCGCCGGGGGATGCTCTGCCGCATGCTCTTGGGGCGGCGGGCCCTGGAAGGGCTGGCGATCGACCCGGGGGCCAAGTACGTGCTGACCGGCCGCCGGTCGCGCAACCGAGGCGGGGCAAAGGGGAATGCAGAGGCAGGGGGGGGCGTGAGGCGGAAGGACGTTCCATGAAGATCGGCATTCTCTCGCGCGCCCCGCGCTGCTACAGCACGCGCCGGCTCAAGGAAGCCGCCGCGGCCCGCGGCCACCGCACGGTCGTGCTCGACACGATCAAGTTCGCGATGACGCTCGAGCACGAGAACCCGGACCTCTTCTACCGCGGCAAGCGCATCAGCCACTACGACGCCATCCTGCCGCGGATCGGGCCCTCGATCACGTACTTCGGCAGCGCCGTCGTGCGCCAGTTCGGCCAGATGGGCGTCTTCTGCGTCAACTCCTCCGTCGGCATCGCCAACTCGCGCGACAAGCTCCGCTCCCTGCAGATGCTCTCACGCCACGACATCGGCATCCCCGCCACCAGCTTCGTCCGCGACCGCAGCGACGTCCTGCCCGCGATCGCCCGCGTCGGCGGCGCGCCGGTCATCATCAAGCTGCTGGAAGGCACGCAGGGCGTCGGCGTCATCCTCGCCGACTCCCAGAAGGTCGCCGAGGCGATCATCGAGACGCTCCAGTCCGCCCGCCAGAACGTGCTCATCCAGAAGTTTGTCGCCGAGAGCAAGGGACGCGACGTCCGCGCCTTCGTCGTCGGCGACCGCGTCGTCGCCGCCATGCGCCGCGTCGCCCAGGGGCAGGAGTTCCGCTCCAACGTCCACCGCGGCGGCCGCGCCGAGCCGATCACGCTCGACCCCGTCTACGCCCGCACCGCCGTCCGCGCCACGCAGGTCATGGGCCTGCGCATCGCCGGCGTCGACATGCTCGAAAGCGCCGACGGCCCGCAGGTCATGGAGGTGAACTCCTCCCCGGGGCTGGAAGGGATCGAACGCGCGACGGGCAAGGACATCGCCGGCTCGATCATCGAGTACATCGAGCAGATGGTCCAGTTCCCCGACCTGGACATCCGCCAGCGCCTCAGCGTCTCGCACGGCTACGGCGTGGCCGAGATCCTCGTCCCGCCCGATTCCAGCCTCGCCGGCAAGACGATCGGCGCCTCCGGCCTGCGCGACCGCGACATCGTCGTCCTCACGATCGAACGCGGCGGCAACACCATCCCCAACCCGCGCGAATCGCGCACCATCGAGGCAGGCGACCACCTGCTCTGCTTCGGCAACCTGGACGAGATCCGCGCCCTGCTCCCCGACCGCAAGCCGCGGCGGCGCAAGACCGCCAGGCGAAGCAAGGCGGGCAGATC
>CAYWRO010000027.1:3264-42779 GCA_964460345.1 uncultured Phycisphaeraceae bacterium
CCGACCGCAAGCCGCGGCGGCGCAAGACCGCCAGGCGAAGCAAGGCGGGCAGATCGATGCCCAGCGCCCCGCGCGCCTCGCGCTCATCGGGCAAGCTGTCCCCAATGACGGGTTCACCCGGCGATGCGCCCGGCGCGAAGCCTTCATCCACGATGGGCAAGCCAATTCCCACGACGACCTGACCCGATCGACCGGGCGCCTCCTACGCTCTCGCCATGAGACTGGCTCGCCTCTTCCTGCTCCCCGCATGTCTTGTCGCGGCACTCATCCTCAGCTCTTCGTGTCAGCCGAGTGTTGACGGCTCGCCTGAGCCGCGAGAGACCCGGGCCATTGGCGTGTGGCTGGGCGGGCTTGATTTTCACTTTGAACCCAGCACGGTCGAGGACACGACGGTCGTCGGGTTCATCCTGTCTGTGCAGGTCGATGATCCGGTGGACGATCCATATGCGTGCCTTCAAGAAGGCCGGATCGTCTCCACGTTTCGCTCCGCACGAGAGGCCTGGGACGTCGCCGGGGCTGCGATCCCGAGTGGGTGGTACAGGGCCGAATACTCGGCAGCGGGGTGGCGCTTCGTGTCTGCGCAGCCGCCTCGCGAGGACATCCTTCCCCATAAGCCGGAAGGTGCTCCTGAGATTTTTTCTGACATCGGGCCGCCGGATGCCGGGCTCAAGAGCGGTTGCCAGGTCACTGTGTTTCCGGAGCCTTTGCAATCTCGCGGCGTCGGCATCGCATGGTGGTATCCGAAAGCGCGAGCCCTCCGATCATTCGCACCGCTTGATCGGACGCTGTCGTTCTTCACATCATGGTCTGATCTTGAGGCCCGGCTTGATGGCGCTGAACCCGAGGCCCTCTGGGTCTATCAGGGTGGTAGGTTGGAGCGGACCGAATGGGCCACACATGCGGCACTCAAGCCCCGATAGGCAACCCCACCGTGCGGCAGTGCCCGAGCGGCTGCATCAGACCGGCCGGATCGGCGCCCGGCCCACGGAGTAGTACGTGAACCCGAGCTCACCCATCTGTTGACGGCGATACAGGTTTCGCCCGTCGAAGATGACGCAGTTGGCCATCAGCTTGCACATGCGCTTGAAGTCCGGGCTCTTGAACTCGTCCCAGTCGGTCGAGATGACCAGCGCGTGCGCGCCGTCGAGGGCCTCGTACATGTCGTCGGTGATCGTCACCGCCGGGCCGTTGATCTCGCGGCGGGCGTTGTCATTGGCGACGGGGTCATAGCCGACGACCGTCGCGCCGTAGCCGACGGCCTTGCGCATCAGCGTGAGGGCGGGCGCTTCGCGGATGTCGTCCGTCCGCGGCTTGAAGGCGATCCCCCAGAAGGCGATCCGCTTGCCCTGGAGCCCCGCCTCGCCGCCGAAGTGGCCGGTGATCTTCTTGAAGAAGACGTCGCGCTGCCGCTGGTTCACCTCGTGCACCGCGCGATTGAGCGTCGGCGGCACGCCCGCCTTCTCCCCCATCATCACGCACGCCAACGTGTCCTTCGGGAAGCACGAACCGCCGTAGCCGAGCCCCGGGTGAAGAAACTGGTACCCGATGCGCTTGTCGGAGCACATGCCCTCCCGCACGCTCGTGACGCTCGCGCCGTACGCCTCGCACAGGTTGGCGATCTCGTTGATGAACGAGATTTTGCAGGCGAGCATGGCGTTGGACGCGTACTTGACCATCTCGCTGGAGAGGATGTCCATTACGAAGATCGGGTGGCCGTTGCGCACGAAGGGGTCGTACAGGTCGCGCATCTGCTCGCCGACGCGGTCGTTCTCAACGCCCACCACGACGCGGTCTGGCTTGTTGAAGTCCTCGATCGCCGCGCCTTCCTTGAGGAACTCCGGGTTGTTGGCGACCTCGAAGGGAATGTCCGGCCCGATGCGCGACCGGATGCGCTCCTTGACCATCAGCGTCGTCCCGACCGGCACCGTGCTCTTGACGACGATCGTCTTCGGCTTCTGATTCGGCCCGAGCGTCTTGAGCACATCGGCGATGTCGTCCGCCGCGGCCTGGATGTACTTCAGGTCCGAGTGCCCGCGTTCATCCGACGGCGTGCCGACGCAGATGAAGATCACGTCGGCGTTCTCGTGCGCCTGCTTCGGGCTCGTGGTGAACAGCAGACGCCCCGCATCGATGTTGCGCTTCATCAACTCGGTGAGCCCGGGCTCGTAAATCGGGCAGCCGCCGTCCTTGAGCACCTGGATCTTGCGCTCATCGACGTCGAGGCAGGTCACCTCGTTACCGGTATTCGAAAGACAGACGCCCGTGACAAGCCCGACGTAACCCGTTCCCACCATGCTCAAACGCATCGATCACACTCCTGCCCCGCTCATCTCCCGTTCCCGTTAACGCCGCGTCGACCCCGGCCGGCTCGGGCCGGCGGGGGCGGGACGGCGACTATAGGGGCATTTTGACGCCTCCTGCCACGCAGGCCGCCCCTGAAGCAAGGTTGGGAGCAGGTGCTACCCGGGAAAGTCCGAAGCGGTCCCCCGGATTGATGCGTCCCGAGAGTGTTATGGGCGGATCCGGACCGTGCTCACGTTCTCCGTCAGCATCTCCCAGACCGTCGCGATGTCGTCCGCGGCCATCCGGACGCACCCCATCGACATGTCGCGGCCGATCGAGTCCGGCTCCGTCGTGCCGTGGAGGCCGTAGCCGTGGTGCCCGGCGCTGTCGGCGTCCACGCCCTGCAAGCCCAGCCAGTGCTCCCCGATGGGGTTGTTGGGGTCGTTGCGGTCGTAGAACTCGCCCGTCCGCGGGTTCCGCCACGCCGGGTTGAACTCCTTGTTCTTGATCGTGAAGTTCCCCAGCGGCGTGCCATTGCCTTCCCCGAGCCCGACATTGAAGGAGCGGATGTAGAGCCACCCCTCCTCAGCCCCGTCCGCATTGCCCGTCGATCCCGGCGAGGGGGGGTCCCCGGCGTAGATGTCGATCCGATAGTCGCTCTTGTCGACGACGGCGTGGAACGGCCCGCGGATGAGCTTCAACGGCTGGTTGAGCTGGAGCGAGTTGGCGTCCTTCAGCCCGTTGATGCGCACGAGGAAATGGAAGTGGATCGCCAGCCCCTGCCTGGGCACGATCCTCGAGAGCGAGTCCCCCGACTGCACACGGTACTTCTCCGCCAGGGGATCTCCCTCGTAGACGGTCGGCGAAAACACCAGCGTCTGGTTGATCTCCGTCAGCAGCGCCCGCGCCAGGGCCTTCTGCGAAGGCGTCGCCTCCCGGTGCAGCAGCGCCGCGTTGAGGACCTGCCGCGCCTGCACAAGCTTGCCCGCCTGCTGGTCCTGACGGCCGCGCTGCAGGAACGTGTCCACAACGCCAAGCGGCCGGTCGGCAGGTCTCTCCGGAGTCTTCTCGATCTCCGGCGACGGCGCGGGCGGCGTCGGAGTCGTCTGCGGAGCGGTTTGGGGCGGTGTCACGGTTGGAGGCGGCGGAGAGGCGGACTGGGTCGCGGACTGCGACGGCCCGCGGGTCGCCGGCGCCGCGGCGGCGTCGCGCCGGTCGGCGGCCTGCCCCATGAGAATCTCGGTCGGTTGCGGCCCGCGCGGCGGGTTGGCAGCGCTGGTTTCCGGGAACGCCGCCTCTGCGGCGGGCTCCTCCATCCGGTCCGGCTCGTCCGCGGCGGCCGCCCTGGGCCCTCCCCCAATCCGGGTGACCACCCAGTACCCGCCCCCCAGCACGAGCGCGGCGAGGATCACGCCCCCCACGATCCGGCCGTTCCGCTGCTTCTTGCGGCGGCGGAACCGGGACGAGGTCGAGGACCGGCTTGAACGGAAGCGGACGCGCTGCGATGCGAGTGTCATGGATCTCCCCGTTTCTGGTGGTCAGGATCCGTGGGGCGGGTCTCTCGGTCAACGTGGCCAAGCGCGGCTCCCCCGTGCAGGGGAAAAGCAAGGCGAGTTATCGGCCGCGGGACGATGGTAGGAAGACCTCCGCGTCGGTCACCACGACATGCATCGGCACATCGTGCGGAGCGATCGGCAGAGAATTGACCATCTGCTCGGCCAGCGCCAGGCCGACAAAGACCGGACGCCGCGGCCCCGAAGCCGAGGTCCCGAGAGCGGCAAGAAAGCGGTCATAGAACCCGACGCCGTGGCCGAGGCGATGCCCCGCGCGATCAAAGGCGAGCCCCGGGACGACGATGAGATCCAGCTCCGCCGCGGGAAAGTCGGGCAGGTCCGGCCGGGGCTCCATGACACTGTGGCGTCCGGTGACCAGGTCGGCCTCGTAGTTCTCGACGACAGCCGGAGTGAGGCGGCGGGCGGCCCAGTCGACGCGCGGCAAGGTGACGGTGATGCCGCGGCGCCAGGCCTCGCGGGCGATCGGAAGCGTCTCGATCTCGCAGCTTCCATCCGCGCGCCGCAGCGGCGCGAAGAGAAGCACGGCTCGGACGCGGTCGAGATAACCGGCGCCAATGAGCGCCTCGGCGGCGCGGCGGGAGCGCCGCTCAAGGTCGGCGGCGTCGACTTCGGCGAGCAGGGCACGCATGTGGCGGCGGAGGGCGGCGCGCTCTGTTGGATCCGGCTCGGGCATGGGGGATCGTTGGCGCGATTGAGCGTCAGAGCAGTGAGGCGCCGGCGGGAGGAGGTCGGCGCCGGGGTTTCAGCAGGACAGGCGAGCGCCGGTGCCACGGGGAGACACAGGCGGCGTGCGCCACGGTATGATCCGGCGTGACCTCCGTCGTCTTCTACTTTCAGGTGCATCAACCGTTCCGCCTGCGGCGGTACACGGTCTTTGACACCGACCCCTTCTACTTCGACAACGACAAGAACCGGCAGATCTGCGAGAAGGTCGCCGAGAAGTGCTATCGCCCGGCGACGTCGCTGCTGCTGGATCTCGTGAAGCGCCACAAGGGCCGCTTTCGCATCTCCTACGCGATGACCGGCGTGGTGCTGGACCAGCTCGAAGCCTTCTGCCCCGATGTGCTCGACCTGTTCAAGCGCCTGGCCGACACCGGCTGCTGCGAGTTCATCGGCGAGACCTACCACCACTCCTTGTCGTTCCTGTACAGCCGCGAGGAGTTCACCGAGCAGGTGAACCTGCACACGAAGCGCATCCAGGAGCTGTTCGGCCAGACGCCGCGGGTTTTCCGCAACACGGAGTTGATCTACAACAACGACCTGGCCCACTTCATCCATTCCATGCAGGATGAGTCCGGCCAACCCCGCTGGAAAGGCATCATCTGCGAAGGCGTCGACGGCATTCTCGGCTTTCGCTCGCCCAACTACGTCTACCGCCCGCCGCACACCGGCCAGGGTCCGGACGGCCGACCCTTCGCCGCATTGCTGAAGAACTACCGCCTGAGCGATGACATCGCCTTCCGCTTCTCCAATCGCGCATGGGCGGAGTGGCCGCTCAGCGCCGAGCGGTTCGCGCACTGGGTCAATCAGATCAACGGCGACGGGTACCTCTGCAACCTCTTCATGGATTACGAGACCTTCGGCGAGCACCAGTGGGCCGACACGGGCATCTTCCAGTTCCTCGAGGCGCTGCCGGAGAAGGTTTTCGACATCAACCCGGGCCACAACCACTTCAACACGCCGAGCGAAGCGATCGACCAGTTCGACCCCATCGGGGATTACGACGTCCCGCACATGATCTCATGGGCGGACACGGAGCGGGACCTGACCGCCTGGCTCGGCAACGCGATGCAGTCCAACGCGCTGCAGGAGACCTATCGCCTGGAGCGCCCGCTGAAGCGCCGTCTCGCCGAAGCAATCAAGGCAGGCGATGAGCACGAGATCAGCGAAGCGCGCCACGCGCTCAACGACTGGCGCAAGCTCACCACCAGCGACCACTTCTACTACATGTGCACGAAGTACTGGGCCGACGGCGATGTGCACAAGTACTTCAGCCCGTACGACTCCCCCTACGACTCGTACATCAACTTCATGAACGTGCTGGACAACGTGCGCCAACGCGCCGTCACCCCGGCGAACATCGGCGCCGCCGGTCGCTGACGCTGGAACCGGACGTCGCCTTCCGTTATCGCGGCGCAGACACGGCCGTCCGCAGCAGGCTCCGCACCCGGCGTTGCCTGTACTCCTCGTGCGTCAGGATGTTGAGTTGATCGGAAGCCACCGGCTGCCCAGCGCCCTGCTCAACAGGGGCCGACGGCAGCGCCTGCTGCGGCAGAGGCCCGGCCCGAAGGCTCTGGCGCGTGTTGACCAGCAGCGGGCTCGTCCCGCCGCGCGGAACGCGGCCCATCTCGCGGAGACCGGGCGGCTCGCCGATGTAGATCGTGCTGTTCGGCGGCGGCACGGCGTCCGGCCCTTCGCGCGTTTTGATGTAGTCGGCGCGCGTGAAGACGACCCACACCGCCCCGCTCCGGCGGGCAAAGCGGCGCTGCCCGTCCGGCCCGGGCGGAAGCTCGTACACCTTGCCGAAACCGAGCGGCACAGCCAGGTCCGCCATCAGATCCACGCGCCCGACCCCCAGCGGGTTCACATCCTCCACCCCCTGCTCGACGACCCGCAGGTCGGCCGAGAAGTCGGCCGGATCCTCCTGAGCGGACGCCACCGCGGCGATAAGGCCGATCGCCAGTCCAGCGCTGATGCGGCGCAATGCCATGTCAAAAGGATACTCCGCAATGAAGGGGCGATCGGTCCCGCGGCAAAGAAGAGGAACCGGAACGCTGCAAACGCGTCCCCCCCCGCCTCTTCAACGCAGCAGGATCCGGATTACGACGTCGACCGTGGCGTTGGGGTCGGACTGCGGCAACTTCAGCAGCGGCTCGCCCGCGGCGGTCCAGTTGTAAACCGCCGTGACGACCGGGTCGTCCACGGCCGAATACCGGGACGACTCAAGAAGTTCGACATTCGCCACGCGCCCGAGTCGATTGAACGAGATGCGGACGACCGGGTTGGCCGGGTTCGAAATGAGACGGGTGAGGGTCTCGAACTGCGGCTTGCGCGTGCGGATCTCGAGCCCGGAGGCGCTCACGACCTGGCCGGATTGCAGGCGAACCTCGGCGACGGGCTCGCGCGACGCCGCGGCGGCCTCGCGGTCCGATGGAGCGCCGGGATCGTCCGCCGCCCCAGCCTGCGGGGCGGGCGGCGTGGGCGCGGGCTGCGCCTCGACGGGTCGGGGCTGAGGCTCCGTGCGGGCCTGCTCCAGCGGGCGTGACTCGGCGGGCCGCTGCGCCTGCGCGGCCATCATCGCCCGGAGTTGATCGAAGAGCGAGCCAAGCGCCGGCTGGTCGGCGGCTGCAAGGGTGATGTCGGACGCCTCGACGGCATCAAGCCGAATACCCCCGGCAGGCTCCGGCACGGGCTGCTCGGCCGCCGGGGCAGGTGAGGGCGCCGCCGCGGCGGCCGCCGGGGGCGCGGGTGGCACGGGCGGCGCAACGGGACCGGCGTTGATGGCCAGCGCGGGCTGGTTGACCTCGGACTCGGGCGCAATGTGCGGATTGGGAGACTCGAAGCCGATCCAGTCAATGCTGGCCGCACCGGCAGCATCCCCCAGTATTGGGGGTTCACTGGCCGGCTTAGGGGGCTTAGAGACCGCAGCAGCGGCCGCACGAGCATCCTGCCGCTGGGCGACGATGGCGGCCGTCGCCGCGTGGAGGGCGAGGCTGGCGAGAATGCAGGCCGGGAGCCGGATTGAGCGGTACCCGCTCATGCCCGGATGATACGACCGAATCGGCCCCCCCTCGGCGCCTCAAGAATGCCCAGATCTGGGTGGTGGGAAGATTCTCCGCATGTGCAACAGTTAACCCATGCTGCCACTACTGTTTTGACAGAGTGTTGAAGTGGCGTTCGCGTCCTGACATGCCGGATGGTCCGGGCATGCCCGCGTGAAGCCGGCAGTGTAAGGAGAACTGGCATGTTCGCGAAGACGATTGCCATTGGTGCTGTTCTGGGACTTTCAAGCATTGGTTTCGCCCAGGGGACGGAGCCGCAGGAAGAGGTCAAGCCGCTGTCGATCGGCGATCCTGCACCGAAGCTGGAGATCGGCGAATGGGTCAAGGGTGACCCGATCGAGCAGTTCGAAGAGGGCAAGGTGTACGTCGTCGAGTTCTGGGCGACGTGGTGCGGCCCGTGCATCGCCGGGATGCCGCACGTGAGCGAACTGCAGCGCGAGTACAAGGACGAGGGCGTCCGCATCATCGGCGTGAACATCTGGGACAACCCCGAGGGTGTCGCGCCGTTCATGAGCGAGCGCAAGGCGCGCGACGGCTCGCCATTGCCCTCCGGCGATGAGCTGATGGACTACACCGTCGCGATCGAAGCCAAGGACGATGATCCGCGCAACGGGCGGATGGCCAAGTCCTGGATGCAGGCCGCCGGGCAGAACGGCATCCCCTCGGCGTTCATCGTCGACCAGGAGACGCGCATCGCGTGGATCGGCCACCCGATGTCGATGGACGAGCCGCTCAAGCAGGTCGTCGACGGCACGTGGGACGTCGAAAAGGCCGCGGCGGATGCGCGGCGACAGAAGGAGATCATGGCCCAGGCCGAACCGCTGATCGACGCCTACCGGCAGGCCGCCGGCGCGGGCGACACCTCGGGACAGCTCAAGGCCATCGATGACCTGCTGGCCCTGGACGAGGAGTCTTTCGCCGGCCTGAAGCACCGCAAACTGCAGATCCTGCTGATCGAACTGAAGCAGCCGCGGGAGGGTTACGCCCTTGCGAAGGAGATGGTCGATGAGGATTTCAAGGACAACGCGCAGGCCCTTAACGGCATCGCGTGGATGATCCTGACCAACGCTCCCGAAGAAGGTCGCGACACGGCGCTGGCGCTGCGTGCAGCTCGGCGCGCCAACGAGCTGACCAACAACGAGGATGCATCAATCCTTGATACGCTGGCCAAGGCGTACTTCGAGAGCGGCGACATTGAGAAGGCCATTGAGCACCAGGAGCGCGCGGTGGCGAAGGCCGCCGACCACCCGGACATGCTCGCCGAGTTGCAGGACCGCCTCAACGAGTACCGCGAGGCGAAGAACAAGGGCTAACCGTCATAGTGCACCTGACGGGTGCACCGTGAACAAGCAGACTTGCTTAAGGCGTCCCGGTTTCGGCCGGGGCGTCTTCGTTTTGCCTCGCCGGCTCTTCGTGCGTCCGGCCGAGGAGGGCGAAGTTGGTGATCTCCGCGGCGACAAGATCGTTCACAATCTGCATGAGCGTGGCGCTGCGCGATCGCGTATCGACGGCGATGAGCAGGCGGGCGTCGGGCCTCTCCGCCAGGCGCTCGGCGACCTGATCAGCGATGCCCTCAACATCCACAGCCACGCCGTCGATGTACGCAGCGCCCGCCTCATCAATGGTGATCGTGATCGTGTCAACCCCGGTGGCGGGTGTCGCAGCCCCCAGCCTCGGCAGGGAGACGTTCAGCACATCGGCCCGCACCATCAGCAGCAGTGCGAAGACGAAGAAGGTCAGCAGCAGGAACACGACGTCCAGGAGGGGCGTCATCTCCATGCGCGGTTCGGGGCTGGTGCGGCGAATGCGCCTCATCGCGCCTCCCTCACGTATGAACGTCCCGCCCACTGCGTGGGGGTGCCCTCCCGAAGATCCCGAGCCGCCTCGGCGAGAATGCCGGCGGTCAACCACGCCCCGATCGGATACAGCAGCGCGATGATCGGAGAAGCCCCGGCCCGGACCACAAACGCCGTAATGGCCCCGGCGAAGATCACCACCCCCGCCGCGCCGGCGCTCGCCGCCGCGGCGGCCAGCGCCCCGTGCATGTCAAGGGCCAGCACGCCGGTCGCGATCGCCGCGCCGCTCGCCGCCGGGAGCGCCACACCAATGAGCCGGAGCCGCCCGGCGCTGCGGGCCAGACGCGCCGGCCGGCGGTTGGCCGCCTCCGTGTAAATGCGCTTCCAGCCGCGACGAAACTGCGGCCACGACTCATACATCCGGCAACGGAGCATCTCGCCGGCGGGGAACAGGCCGATCGGAATCTTCGCCTTCGCGCACAGCCGCGCAAGCTCGATGTCCTCCAGCAGCGCATGCCGCGCCGCCGCATGCCCCCCCACCCGCTCATAAGCGCTGCGCGCGAACAAGATGAACTGCCCATTGGCAAAGGCGCGCGGACGCGTGGGATGGTTCGCACGCGTCAGCGGGTACTGGCGCAGAAGCTCAAGCGCCGCCGCGGGCTGGGCCAGGCGCTCAAACCAGGCCTGAACATCCAGCGTGGACAGCAGGCTGAGCATGCCAAGCCCCCGATGCCGCAGCAGCGCCACGGTGGCGCGGATGCAGGCCGGGTGAAAACGAGTATCCGCGTCGGCAAACAGCAGGTAGTCTGCCTCCTGCGCCGCCGGAACGTCGCTCACGCCGCGATGGATCGCGTGGACCTTGCCCGCCCAGTCCGACGGACAACTGGCAATGTTCAGAATCGTGAACCGGGGCTCCCCCCCCACCCTCGAATCCGCCGCGTCGCCATCGGTTCCCTCCGCGGCGGGAGACGGACCAAACCCCTCGCCGAGCTCTTCGCGAAGAATCGCCTCCGTCCCATCCGTGCAGCGATCCAGGCAGAAGACCACATGAAACCTGGGGTAATCCTGAGCTTTCAGGGATCGAGCCAGATCGGCGATCGACGCCTCCTCGTTGTGCGCGGGGATGATCACGCACACCGAAGGCGCGGCCGCCGCTGAGTCAGCCTTCCCATTGCTCCCCACATCCGGCCCCGGAGCGGCTTCCGGCAGCCGCAGCCCCGCCGCCGCCGACGGCACGCGCACCGCCGTCCGCACGATGTGGTAGATGATGGCGCTGTAATAGGTTGCGCAGGCGACCGCCGCGGCGAGCAGGAACACAAGCAGAATCAAAACCGCCAGATGCACGGAAGACGGTAGGGATGCGAGCCTCCGCAGACCGGCCCGGACCCGCCGGCCCCCATGCCGCCGGGGTGGCTGCGTCCCCACCGGCATCGCGTACACTCAGGTTATGGCCGAGCACGCGTTTGATGCGCCGGGTGCGGAGGTGTTCGTCTTCTCGCGCGAGGCGGTGCGCGAGGTGGACCGACGCGCCGTCGAGGAGTTCGGCATCCCCTCCATCGTGCTGATGGAGAATGCAGCGATCCACCTGGCCGACGCCGTGCTGAACGTCCTGGAAGACGAGGACCAGGAGGACGGCGCTGTCCTGATCGTCGCCGGGACCGGCAACAACGGCGGCGATGGGCTCGCCGCGGCCCGCCACCTGGCCAACGCGGGCGTGCCGGTGCACATCGTCCTGGCCGGCGCGCCGGAAAAGGCCCGCGGCGACGCCGCCACCAACCTGCGGATCGTTCAGGCGATGGCCCTCCCGCTGACGGTGGTGGACGAGGCGGACGCCGCCGGGTCGCTGGCGCGCGTGGCCGGAAAGGTGAGCCCGGCGGTGCTCGTCGATGCGCTCTTCGGGACAGGATTGACCGGCCCGGTGCGGGGCGCGGCGGGCGCACTGATCGCGGCCATCAACCGGATCCGGGCGGACGGCGTAACGGTGATCGCGGCGGACCTGCCGTCCGGGCTGGATGCCGAGACCGGCGAAGCCCTGGCCGAAACCGACGACGGCGGACCGGGAGCGGTGCAGGCGGACGTCACCGTCACGTTTGTCGGGTTGAAACGGGGCTTTCTGACACTTGCGGCGCAGGGGCACGTGGGCGACATCATGGTTGCGGACATCGGCGCCCCGGTGGAACTTGTGGCATCGCTGGGCGAAGAACTTCCAGAGGAGGTCGAGCGGCCGGGGGATGCGCACGCGGAACCGGGGCGTGTTGCAGACCGTGGCGGCGCGCGCGGACGCGGGAAGGGAGGACGCTAAGGTCGCCGCGGGACGCCCGAGCCCGCCGCGGCAGGCCGACTGGAGAAGAAGGAGGGCATTGACGGGTGCGGAGCGGCTGGGGAGGATTCCGGGATTGAGCTTGCAGGAGCGCGGCCCATGGCTGTACGAATGGAACTGGCGCGGATCCTGATCCGTGAGTTGAACGACTACCAGATCATCGAGCTGCGCGAGGTCGCACCGGTGGAGGGCGGGGGCGAGAACGGCGGCGCGACCGAGTACTCGCAGGTCGAAGGCGGCCGGTCATTCCCGATCGTGATCGGGCTGCCGGAGGCGCAGGCGATCGAGCGCCGCCTGAAAGGAATCCAGATCAAGCGCCCGCAGACGCACGACCTGCTGATGAACATCCTGTCGGCGCTGGGCGCGAAGCTGGAGTCGATCGTCATCAACGACCTGTCAGACCACACGTTCTACGCTCTCCTGAACGTGCGGACGAAGGACGGCGAGAAGGTTCAGATCGACTCGCGCCCGAGCGATGCAATCGCGCTCGGAATCGCCAACAACATCGCCGTGTACGTCGAAGAGCACGTTCTGGACGCGGCGCAGAGCGAAGACATCTGAAACAGCACATGGCACCTGGCCCGATAGCACACGACCAGATGGTGAATGAGGATCAGTCCGGCGCTCCTGATTTGCCATTTGGCAATTTGCCATCTGCCATTTCCGCCGCCCCCTTCGTCACGGCCGACATCCCCGGCACGGGCGGCGTCATCAAGCAGCGCCCGGAAGATTTCCTCGTCGAGGAGATCCCCGCCTATCCCCCGCGCGGCGAAGGCGAGCACATCTACCTCTTCATCGAGAAGCGCAACCTTGCCACGATGAACATGGTGCGCCTCATCGCGCACCACTTCGATGTGCCGCGGCGCGCCGTCGGCGTCGCGGGGCTCAAGGACCGCCTCGCGATCACCCGGCAGGTCGTCAGCGTGCACACGCCCGGCAGAAAGCCGGAAGACTTCCCGGAGCTTGATCACCCGCAGCTCACCGTCCTCTGGGTCGACCTGCACACCAACATGCTCCGCCGCGGCCACCTCCGCGGCAACCGCTTCAGCATCAAGATCCGCGGCGTGGACCCCAGCGCCGTCATCCGCGCCCACAAGGTGCTCAAGGCGCTGAAGGCCGGCGGCGTCCCCAACCGCTTCGGCGAGCAGCGCTTCGGCATCCACGAAAACAACCACATTGTCGGCCGGGCCCTGCTCCGCGGCGACCACGACGCCCTCCTCCGCGAGGTGCTCGGCGTCAGCCGCCTCCGCCCGCACGTGCAGCGCGAGGCCCGCGAGTTCTACGAGCGCGGCGAGTACGCTGAAGCGCTCGAGGCCTTCGGCCCGCACGCCCACGTGGAGCGCTCCATCCTGCGCGCCCTCATCCGAGGCGCAGCCCCCAAGCGCGCCGCCTGGTCCTTCGAGGCCGTCAGCAAGCTCTACTACATCACCGCCTTTCAGTCCGCCCTCTTCAACCGCGTGCTGGACGAGCGCATCGCCGCGGGCTCCTGGGACCGCCTCATCCCCGGCGACCTCGCCTTCAAGCACGACAACGGCGCCGTCTTCGCCGTCGATGAGGACACCGCCGCCGAGCAAGAGACCGTCCAGCGCGCTGCACGCCTCGAGATCAGCCCCTCCGGCCCGATGTGGGGCTCCGGCATGACCGCCGCGGCGGGCGAGCCGGGGGCGATGGAGGCGCGACTCCTGGCCAAATCCGACGTGACCGAGGCCGACTTCGCCCGGTGGAAGAAGCACACCGGCCGCAGCGTCCCCGCCGAGCGCCGCCCGTTGCGCATCCCGCTGACCGACCCCGAGGTCGAAGGCGGCGTCGACGAGCACGGCCCGTATGTGCGCTGCGCCTTCGAGCTGCCGCGCGGCGCCTTCGCCACCACCGTGCTGCGCGAAATCATCAAGCCCCCGCCGGGGGAGCGCATGGACGACGCCGAAGAGCCGGCGGACTGACTTTTTTGCCCGCGCTGCGCTGAAGGAAGCCGACCCCGGCGCGTATTCTTCGCCCATGCACGATCTGCCGCTTCTGACGACCATCGCCGCTGCGCTTGCCGCGGCGTGGGTGCTCGGGCTCCTCACCCAGCGCCTCCGCCTCTCCCCCATTGTCGGCTACCTGCTGGCCGGCGTCATCGTCGGCCCGTACACCCCCGGGTTCATCGCCGATGAGGACATCGCCCACCAGCTCGCCGAGATCGGCGTCATCCTCATGATGTTCGGCGTCGGCCTGCACTTTCATCCCAAGGACCTGCTGGCCGTCAAGAACGTCGCCATCCCCGGCGCGGTCGTGCAGAGCGCCGTTGCGACGGTGCTCGCCGTCGTCGCCTTTCACTACCTCTTCGACTGGCCGTTCCGTTCCGGCATCGTCATCGGCATGGCGATGGCCGTCGCCAGCACGGTCGTCCTCCTGCGCGTGCTCACCGACCGCGAGATGGTCGCCACCACGCACGGGCACGTCGCCGTCGGCTGGTTGATCGTCGAAGACATCTTCACCGTCCTGGCCCTCGTCGTCGTGCCGATGCTCGGGGCGCGCGAGGTCGCCGAAGCCGTCACCGGCGCGGGCGGTCACGAGACGGTCGCAGCCGCGGCCGGGCACATCATCGACGTGGTCGCCCCCGTTGACGGCGAGGCCGCCGAGGGGCAGTCGATCGCCCTGCGCATCGCCTGGGCCGTCGGCAAGCTCGCGGCGATGGTCGTGATCGTCTTCCTCGCCGGCTCGCGCATCGTCCCGTGGATCCTCGAGCGGGTCGCCAAGCTGCGCTCGCGCGAGCTCTTCACGCTCACCGTGCTCGTCCTTTCGATCGCGATCGCCGTCGGCTCGGCCGTCGTCTTCGGCGCTTCGGTCGCGCTCGGGGCCTTCCTGGCCGGGATGGTCGTCGCCCAGTCCCCGGCGAGCCACCAGGCGGGCGCGGAACTTCTGCCCATGCGCGACGCCTTCGCCGTGCTCTTCTTCACGGCCGTCGGCATGCTCTTCGACCCGAGCTTTCTCGTGGAAGAGCCCGTCATGGTCGCCGTCGCGCTCGGCATCGTGCTCATCGCCAAGCCCGCCGCGGCCCTCTTCATCGTCATCGTCCTGGGCTACCCCGTGCGCACGGCCCTCACCGTCGCCCTCGCGCTCGCGCAGATCGGCGAGTTCTCCTTCATCCTCGCCCAGGTCGGGCGCGAGTACGGCGTCCTGCCCGACACCGGCCACTACGCGCTCGTCGCCACCGCGATGATTTCGATCACCATCAACCCCCTCATCTTCGGCCTGCTCGACCCGATCGAAAACGCCTTGCGCAAGCGTCCCGCGCTGTGGAAACTCCTGAATGGCCGCGCCGACCGGCGCAGCACGGAGCTCAACGCCGACGCCGCGCGCCTCATCGCGACGGAAACCAGGCCGCTGGCCGTCATCGTCGGTTACGGCCCCGTCGGCCGCGTCGTCGACGCCCTGCTGCGCGACGCCGGCATCGAAACGATCATCGTCGAGATGAACATGCACACCGTGCAGTCGCTGCTCAGGGCCGGCCGCCGCACGATCTACGGCGACGCCACGCGGGCCGACATCCTCGAGCAGGCGGGCGTCCCAAAGGCCGCGCACCTGGTCATCACGCTCCCGCAATCGGTCGGCCGCGGCGACCTCATCGCCGCCGCGCGGCAGCTCAACCCCACCATCGAGATCACCGTCCGCACGCGCTACATCGGCGAAAAGGAAGCCCTGCACCTCGCCGGGGTCAACAAGGCCGTCTTCGAAGAAGGCGAAGCCGGCCTCGCGCTGGCCCGCCACGTCCTCGAACAACGCGGCGTCGAACGCCACACCATCGACACGCTCCTCGATTCACTCAGGAAAGTGTGGGGGATCGCGGATGGCACTCCCTAGCGCAACGTGAAAGGTGCAAGCATGGATCTGCACATCTGCCGCATCCCTACGATAGCAGCATGAGCAGTTCCATCGTTGTCTTCGATCTCGGCGGGGTTCTCGTGCGCATCTGTCGTTCGTGGGCCGAGGGGTGCGCGGCGGCGGGGCTGGAGGTGCGTGATGGGGAAGCGGGGGCGGCTTCGCAAGCCATGGCCGCTCGGCGGCACGCGCTGGCGGCGGCGTATCACGCGGGGGAGCTCTCGTGCGAGGCGTTCTTTTCGCAGCTTTCCGAGGTGATGGGCGGCCTGTATTCGCCGGAGGAGGTCGCGCGCATTCACGATGCGTGGCTGCTCGGCGTCTACGACGGCGTGGAGACGCTCATCGAGGAACTGTGCGCGGCGGGCGTGACGACCGGCGTCCTTTCGAACACCAACCACCGCCACTGGACGACCATGCACGGCGCGTACGTGTGGCTGGGGCGCATCATGCACCCGCACGCCAGCCACCTGCTGCGCGCCTGCAAGCCGGACGACGGGATTTACAAGCTCTTCGAAATGCGCACGGCCGCAGCGCCGGGCGAGATCATCTTTTTCGACGATCTGGAAGAAAACATCGCCGCCGCGCGCCGCCGCGGCTGGAACGCGCACCAGATTGATTACACCGGCGACACGACGGGGCAGATGCGCCGCCTGCTGGCGGAAGCGGGCGTGCTGCGATGAGCCGGGGCGGGGGCGGCGGAGTCGATTTCGTTCGCGCAGCGCCCGACGGCCTGTGGTGCGAGGCGGGCGGCTTTCACGTCGATCCCTGGAAGCCCGTCGAGCGCGCCGTCATCACGCACGCGCACGCGGATCATTTCTCGTTTGGCTGCGGCAGCTACCTGTGTACGCCCGAGACCGCGGCCCTGCTGCGCGTGCGCCTCGGCGAAGAGGCGCACATCGAACCGCTCGACTACGGACGCCTGCTGCGCATCGGCGATGCGCGGGTCTCCTTCCACCCCGCCGGGCACATCCTCGGCGCTGCGCAGGTGCGCATCCAGCCCGCGGGGGCGTGCGGCGACGTGTGGGTCGTCACGGGCGATTACAAAACCGATCCCGATGAGACGTGCCGCGCCTTTGAGCCCGTCAGCGCCGATGTCTTCCTCACCGAGAGCACCTTCGGCCTGCCGATCTACCGCTGGCCCGATGAGCGCAGCGTGCGCGCGGCGATCAACGCGTGGTGGCGCGACAATCGCGATGCCGGACGCACGAGCATCATCCTCGCCTACGCGCTCGGCAAGGCGCAGCGCGTGCTCGCCGGGCTGGAAGCGGCCGTCGGCCCGATCGGTTTGCACGGGGCGATGCGGCGACTCACCGACGTCTACCGCCGCTTCAACGTGAAACTGCCGGAGACCGTGCACGCAAACGAGGAGACCGCGGCGGAGCTCCGCGGCCGCGGGCTCATCCTCGCGCCGCCGAGCGTGCTGCGCTCGCGCTGGCTGCGCCGCTTCGCCGGCCCCGAAGGCGTGCGCACCGCCATGGCCAGCGGCTGGATGCGCATCCGTGGCCGCCGCCGCTGGCTGAGCGTCGACCGCGGCTTCATCCTCAGCGACCACGCCGACTTCAACGGCTTGATCCGCGCGGTGAAGCAGAGCGGCGCGCCGCGCATCGGCGTCACGCACGGCTACGCGGAACCTTTCGCGCGCTGGCTCACCGAGCGCGAGGGACTGGAGACATTCACCCTCCCGACGCGCTACACGGGCGAGATGGATGAAGACGAGGCGATGACCACCGAGGAGAGCTGACCCGTGCAGCGCTTCACACGCCTCATCCTCGCCCTCGACGCCACCGGCGCCACCGCCGAAAAGGTCGACCTGCTGTGCGACTACTTCCGCGCTGCGCCCCCCGAAGACGGCGCGTGGGCGCTCGCCCTGCTCATGGGCGCGCGGCCGAAGGGATCCGCCAGCAGCGTCGCCCTGCGCGACCTCGTGCTCGAAGAAACAGGGCTCCCCGCGTGGATGCTCGGCGAGTGTTACGACGCCGTGGGAGACCTCGCCGAAACAGTCGCCCTCCTCGCCCCCGGAGAGAGCGACACCACCGATGAACCATTGCACACGGTGATGGAGCAGCGCGTCCTTCCCCTCGCGCGCGTGGATGACGCGGCGAAGAAGCGCCTCATCGCCGAGGCGTGGCGCGTCATGGACCCCGACGCCCGCTTCGTCTACCACAAGATCATCCGCGGCGGCTTCCGCATCGGCGTCAGCCGCCGACTCGTCACACGCGCCCTGGCCAGAGCCGCCAGCAGCGCGGCACGCGAGGTGGAACCGGAAGTCATGGCCGCACGCCT
The DNA here is from genome assembly GCA_964460345.1 of uncultured Phycisphaeraceae bacterium. Classification (GTDB taxonomy): domain Bacteria; phylum Planctomycetota; class Phycisphaerae; order Phycisphaerales; family UBA1924; genus CAYWRO01. The sequence goes on from CAYWRO010000027.1 coordinate 21,164, forward strand.
CGCCGCCTATGACGCCGCGGATGTGGAGGCGTACAAGCGCCTCCTCGCCGCCGATGAGGCAAGCGCCGACGCCGCCGCGCCCGCACCCGCACAGCCCGCGGCCCGCCTCTACCCCTTCTTCCTCGCCCACCCGCTGAACACGCCCCCCGCCGAAACGCTCGGCGACATCGGCGACTGGCTCATCGAATGGAAGTGGGACGGCATCCGCGCCCAACTCCTCCGCCCCCCCCACCCCGCGCCATCCCCCACAGGCGCTTCGCCGTCCTCCGACCGAGTCCTCCTCTGGTCCCGCGGCGAGGAAGCCGTCGCCGCCACCTTCCCCGAGATCGCCGCCGCGGGGCAAAAATTGCCCCCCGGGACCGTGCTCGATGGCGAAATCGTGGCGTGGGACGGAGAAAATGGCGGCCGCGCCCTGCCCTTCGCCCGCCTGCAGACGTATCTGAATCGGACCGCCTCCAAGGCGGCCCAGGGCATGCTGTTCACGACGGAGCGACCGGTGTTTCTGGCCTTCGACATCCTGGAGCGCGATGGCAAGGACCTGCGGGCCGCCCCCCTGCGCCGCCGCCGCGCCCTGCTGGAAGAGGTCTTCGCCGCGCTCCCGGAGGCGGCCGGCGATGTGCTCCGCCTCTCTCCAGCCGTGCCCGCGCGCTCGTGGGAAGAACTGGAGCAGCTCCGCGGCGAATCGCGCGACCGCAACGTCGAAGGCTTCGTTCTCAAGCACCTGGACTCCACCTACGGCGTCGGCCGCACGAAACCGGAAGGCGTCAAGGCGTGGTGGAAGTGGAAGGTCGATCCCTTCAGCGTCGACGCCGTGCTCCTCTACGCCCAACCCGGCAGCGGCCGCCGCGCGGGGCTGCACACGGACTACACCTTCGGCGTCTGGGAGACCGAGGCCGACGCAGAAGAAGCAAGCGAAGATGAATCACGCCCGGTGCGGCAACTCACACCCTTCGCCAAGGCCTACTCCGGCCTGACCAACGAGGAGATCGAACGGCTCGACGCGTGGATCCGCCGCCACACGACCGCGCGCTCCGGCCCCATCCGCACCGTCGAACCCGCGCAGGTCTTCGAGATCGGCTTCGAGGCGATCCAGCCCTCCAGACGGCACAAGTCCGGCATCGCCGTCCGCTTCCCGCGCATCCTCCGCTGGCGCACAGATAAGAAAGCGGACGAAGCCGATACGCTCGACACCCTGCGCGCCCTGCTGCGCGAGCGCGGAGGTGAAGCGTGAGCGCTGCACGCGGCACAGGCGTCGACGCACGGCGCCACGGCCTGTCCCGTCAGGGCAAGCCGTGCCTCGACTCGGTGGTCGATCCCTTCTTCACCGCGCGCCGCTGGACCCCCTTCGACTTCCAGCGCCAAGCCTGGGCCGCCTACCTCCGCGGCGAGTCCGGCCTCGTCCACGCCCCCACCGGCATGGGCAAATCGCTCAGCGCGTGGCTCGGCCCCGTGATCGAGGAGATGCACGAGCACCAAGCCGGCGCGCAAGCATCAAGCAGGCGCGGAGGAGGCGGAGGCGGCAGGCAGGGCAGCCAGGGCGGGGGCATCCGCGTCCTCTGGATCACGCCGCTGCGCGCCCTCGCCGGCGACACCACCCGCGCACTGCGCGAAGCCGCCGATGAGCTCGTTCCCCATTGGACGATCGAGCTGCGCTCCGGCGATACCTCTTCACACGTCAAAGCCCGCCAGCGTCGCAAGCTCCCCAGCGCGCTCGTGACGACCCCCGAAAGCGCCACCATCCTGCTGAGCTACCCCGAGGCCGCCGAGTCCTTCGCCGGCCTGCGCTGCATCGTCGTCGACGAGTGGCACGAACTGATGGGCACGAAACGCGGCGTGCAGACCGAACTCGTCCTCGCGCGCCTCCGCGCCCTCTGCCCCGGCGTGCGAACCTGGGGCCTGTCCGCCACCCTCGGCAACACCGCCGAAGCCGCCGACACACTCACCCGTAGCACCGGCCTCTGGCCGGTGAAGTCTCCCACCCCCTCCTCTGCTCCCGAGGCCCCCACACTCATCCGCGGCATCGCCCCCAAGCGCATCGAAGTCGAAACGCTCATCCCCGACGACGTCGAGCGCTACCCCTTCACCGGCCACCTCGGCACAAAACTCCTCGACAAGGTCATCGAGCGCATCGAACGCGCCAGCACCACGCTCCTCTTCACAAACACCCGCTCCCAATCCGAAATCTGGTACCGCAACATCCTCCGCGCCCGTCCCGACCTCATCGGCGCGATCGGCCTCCACCACGGCTCGCTCGACCGCGACATCCGCCGCGGCGTCGAAGCCCTCCTCCGCCCCGATGAAAACGGCCGCGCCCGCCTGCGCTGCGTCGTCTGCACCTCCAGCCTCGACCTCGGTGTCGACTTCTCTCCCGTTGACCAGGTCATTCAGGTCGGCAGCCCCAAGGGCGTCGCCCGCCTCATCCAACGCGCCGGCCGAAGCGGCCACGCGCCCGGCCAGGTAAGCCGCATCCTCGGGGTCCCCACCAACGCCTTCGAGCTCATCGAGTTCGCCGCCGCGCGCGACGCCGTCGAGGCCGCCCTGGCCGAGGAGGGCCGACTCGAATCGCGCCCGCCGATTGAGAAGCCGCTCGACGTCCTCGCCCAGCACCTGGTCACCATGGCCATGGGCGGCGGCTTCGAAGAATCCGCCATGCAGCGCGAAGTGCGCTCCACGCGCGCCTTCGCAGACCTCACCGACGCCGAGTGGACGTGGGCCATGGACTTCGTCCGCCAGGGCGGCCCCGCCCTGACCGCCTACCCACGTTTCGCGCGCATCGCGCCCGAAAACGGCCTCTGGCGCATCGCCTCACGAAAGGCCGCCGTCCTCCACCGCATCGGCATCGGCACCATCGTCGGCGACACCGCCCTGCGCGTGCAGTACACCAGCGGCCGCGTCCTCGGCTCCATCGAGGAATCCTTCATCACGCGCCTCACCCCCGGCGACCGCTTCGTCTTCGCCGGCCGCGTGCTGGAGCTCATCCGCGTTCGCGAGATGACCGCCTTCGTCCGCCGCGCTTCCAGCACCAAGGGCGCCGTCCCGCGCTGGAACGGCGGCAAGATGGCCCTCTCCTCTCACCTCTTCGACCACGTGCAGCACCGCCTCGAAGAAGCCCGCGCTCACACCTACCGCGGCGAAGAAATGCAGGCCGTCCGCCCCCTCCTGGAACGCCAGCTCGCGCTTTCAGCCATCCCGCAGCGCGGCGACCTGCTCATCGAACTCTTCCAGGAACGCGGCCGCGGCGGCGCACCCGGCGAAGCCCTCGCCTTCCTCTACCCCTTCGCCGGACGCCTTGTCCACGAAGGACTCGGCCCCCTGCTCTGCCTCCGCCTGGCGCGTCGACACGGCGCAGACGGCGCCTCGATCCACAACACCTCCACCGACTACGGCATCGAGCTGCGCTCCGCATCCTCCCTCGACCTGACCGAAGACGAGTGGCGCGAACTGTTCACCACCGACAACCTCGTCGACGATCTCATCGCAGCCCTCGACGCCGCGCAGCTCTCGCGCCGCCACTTCCGCGAGATCGCGCGCATCGCGGGGCTCACCCACACGGGCTATCCCGGCTCAAAGATCCCGATGCGCCACCTCCAAGCCTCCAGCGACATGTTCTACGACGTCTTCCGCCAGTTCGACCCCGAAAACCTGCTGCTGGATCAGTCCCGCCGCGAAGTCCTCGAGGGACAGTTCGAAGTCAGACGCCTACGCGACACGCTCCACCGCCTCGGCGGAGCAACGCTCATCATCCAACGCCCCGCCACACTCACGCCCATGGCCTTCCCTCTCTGGGCCGAAACGCTCCGCGGCAGCACCGTCAGCACCGAAACCTGGGAGAAGCGCGTGCGCACCATGGTCATGCGCCTGGAGAAGGAAGCAGCCCGCCAGGAGCGCCGCTCACAACGAAACGGCAACACGACCACACCGCCGCGAATCGCGACCGCGGCCAACGGCCATTCAGGAAGGAGACGTGCAGCGCGTGCTTGAAGGATCGGTCGACCTGGATGTGCAGATCAACGGGCGCGCCGAGCGCCTCACCCTCCTGCGCGAACGCGCCCTCTGGTGGGAACGCACCGGCACGCTCTTCGCCGCCGACGTCCACATCGGCAAGGCCGCGGCGTTCCGCGCCTGGGGCGCACCCGTGCCGGAGCAGGTGACGCACGCCGATCTGGCGCGCCTCGCCGCGCTGGCGCGCCACCTCGCGCCCCAGCGCCTCATCGTGCTCGGCGACCTGCTGCACGCGCCGGCAGGCATGACCGACACCACCTTCACCGCGCTCCGCCAGTGGCGCACCGCGGTCGATGGCCTCCCCATCGTGCTCATCCGCGGCAACCACGACCGCAAGATCGACGCCGGCTGGGCCGACACCCTCAACATCACCCAGGTCGAAGAGGGCCAGCCGCTGGAGCACGCGCCCGGCGTGCAACTGCTGCACGACCCCAGCGCGTGGACCGGCCGCGGCCTCGCTCTGGCCGGACACCTCCACCCCGGCGTCGTGCTGCGCCCGGCCGGCGGCGGCAAGGCAGCCGGCCTCCGCGCCCCATGCTTCTGGCTGCAGAAAGCCCAGGCAGGCGAACTGCTCGTCCTCCCCGCCTTCGGCGCCTTCACCGGCCTGATGCCCGTCGGCGCTGCACCGACAGACCGCGTGTTCGCAGTCGGGCCGGAGTGCGTGATAGAAGTCATGGGCGCCTGACTCCCCCCACGCACGCCCAATGCATCGCTGAACCAACCAAAAACGAAAAAGGGCGCGCCAACCGGCGCGCCCTTCATTAGTGCATGCAACCTCAACCGCACGCGATCACTCGGTCGCGTCGATGATCATCTCCAGGAAGCTCCGGATCTCATCACGCTCCGGCGAAGCGACCATCCAGTCGGCCGGGCGTGAATCGCCGTCCACCCGGACCAGCGTGCTCTCCAGCAGGATGCGCGAGACGATGTTGTGAGCGCCCAGGTTGAACGCCACCGCCGCCAGCCGCACCTGCACCGCCATCACGTTGCGCAGCGCAAGCCGCATGTTGTTCGAGAAGCCCACGAACCGATCGAGCGGCGCAGCATCGATCATGTCCGCAAGCACCAGCGTCATCTCCTCAAGGTCGCCGGCCAGATCCGCATCGAGCGGATTCGGATCGACGAAATCGTCCAGGCCGTCTCCGTCCGTGTCCGCCGAGCACGGATCGGTACCGAGGAGCACTTCCTCGCCGTCGAGCAGCCCGTCAAAATCAGAGTCCGGATTGAGCGGATCGTGGCACTCCCCGTTTGCCGCCAACGCGACTTCCGTCCCGTCATCCAGCCCATCCCCGTCCGTATCCGGGTTGAAGGGGTCGGTTCCGTAGATGTTGATCTCATCAGAATCCAGCAGGCCGTCGCCATCCGTGTCGACGGCATCCAGTGCGATCACGCGGAACGCCGGCTCCAGCGATGTCCCCGCGCCCACCTTGCGCCAGACGCCGTCATTGGGGCTGAAGCGCCCCTCCTCCGCGTACATGCCGTCGCCGCTCGTATTGCCCAAAGGCTCAGCGAACCACGCGTGAATGTACGGCTGTGCCGGATCGACGACGATCGCATTGATCGCCACCCAGTACGTGTCCCCTCCGGCCAGCGCAACCGGATTGCTCAGCGCCGCCGAGAACAGAAACGTCGGTCCGCCGGCGTACGGCCCCGGCTCGCCCGGCGTGAGCCCGATGTCACCGATCGAGATGTCCTCCTGCGCGATCAGCGTCCCCGGCATCCCCGCCGCGCCCGTGGTGGAGACGCCGTCGGCGGCGAAGATCTGGATCCGGAACGCCGCCAGGTTATCAACGCCGACTTCCTGGCCGGTGTTGTGGTGCAGGCTGGTCCCCCACCACTCGAAGCCTCCGACCAGCGCATCCTCCACGATCGGGAAGTTGTCCGCCAGCATCTGCTTCGAATACGGCTCGTTCACATTCGCAAAGGGCGAAACCGTCTGCAGCGGACTGGCCGGAAGCTGCTCATGAAGCACCGTCTGGGCCGCAACAGGAAGAGCGCTCGCCGCGGCGAGCAACGTGGCGATGGAAGCGAGTCTGGCACTGGTCATGGGGTGAGGACTCCTGTCTGCCGCCGCGCGCAGCCGTGGTCTGCTCAGACGCGCAACGAGGTGTGGCAGATCCCTCTTCCACGCCCGCACCGAGCACGCGAAGGGGACCTGTCGCCATGGTAAAAGAAATTTGCCCCGGTGCAAGAGGAAGCGGCAGAAAGACACACCTTCACCCCGACCGACGCAGTACCAAAAAGAAAGGCGCGCCGGCTCCTGAACCGGCGCGCCCGCACAGTTATCGGCCCTTGGGCTGAACGCTTACTGGCTCATCGCCTCGATCAACGACGAGAGATACATCGCCAGCACCGCCTTCTGCGGCTCCGTATCGGCGATCCAGTCCTTCCGCGACGGGTCCCCGTCAACGTGCTCGTAGACGCTGGTCAGCAGCGAGATCGCCGGGTTCATCTTCCCCTTCGCCGCGTTGTTGGCCGCCGCGTGGATGCGGCTCACCATCGAGTTCCGCCGGCCCGCGGCGGCGTTGTGGTTCGGCGCATCGAAGGCGTCCAGAGACAGCGCATCGATCTGGTCCGCAACCGTCCGGATGGCCTGCTCGAGGTCGCCGGAGGAGTTCGGCTCAACCGGGTTGGCGTCGATCGGGTCCGGAATGCCGTCGCCGTCCGTGTCCATGCTGCACGGGTTGGTGCCCATGATCGCCTCGACGCCGTCCAGCAGCCCATCCCCGTCAGAGTCCGGGTTCAGCGGGTTCACGCACGAGCCGTTGGCCGCCAGGTCCACCTCGGTGCCGTCGTGCAGCCCGTCGCCGTCCGTATCCGGGCTGAAAGGATCCGTCCCGTGGATGTTGATCTCATCGTCGTCCAGCAGCCCGTCCCCGTCACTGTCGACGGCATCCGTCGCGATGATCCGGAACGCCCGCTCCACCGCGGTGCCCGCCCCGACCTTGCGCCACACCCCGTCATTCGGCGAAAAGCGGCCCTCCTCGGCGTACACGCCGTCACCCAGCGGCGAGCCGATCGTCTCGCTGAACCAACTGAAGATGTGCGGATCCGCCGGGCTCGTCACGATGGCGTTGATCGCCACCCAGTACGTCTGCCCGCCCTGCAGCGCGACAGGCGAAGAGAACGAAGCGCTGAAATGAAACGTCGGCCCTCCGGTGTACGGCCCCGGCTGACCCGGCGTCAGCGCGATGTCGCCGATCCCGATGTCCTCCTCCGCGATAAGCGTGCCGGGCATGTTCGCCGCGCCCGTGGTCGAGACGCCGTCAGCGGCAAAAATCTGGATGCGGAAGGCGGACAGGTTGTGCACCCCGACCTCCTGGCCGGTGTTGTGGTGCAGGCTGGTCCCCCACCACTCGACCGTCCCGACCAGCGCATCCTCGCCAAGTGCAAAGTTGTCCGCAAGCATCTGCTGCGAGAACGTCTCGTTGATGTTCGCAAACGGCGCCTGCGTGGTCAGGGGTGAGGCCACAGGCTGCTCATACAGGACGGTCTGGGCAGCCGCGGCCAGGGGGAGAGCCCCGGCCGCAAGCACGATGAGGGCGGCAAAACGATCACTTCTCACGATGCAGACTCCTCAGCCGCGCGGAGGTGTGGTGGTGGGGTCCGGGGCGCGGCGGAACCGGACAGCCGGCTTGGACCAACCGACCTGGCGGGCATCGTAAAGTGAATTACCTTCTTTGCAAGGGAATACCCTTGGAAACCTACATCTTTCTAAAACGAGTCAATGGGAACCACGACCCAATCTTCCAGGCTTAGCCACCTGAACAGGGGTCCCCGACCGCATCCTCCCCGATTCGCCGTGACTAGGGTTGCGGCAGCAAGGAGGAACGTGTGGATCAGGATGCAATCGATCGCGTGGCCTTGGAAGCAGCCCTCAAAGCCGCCGAAGCAGGCCGGGCCGCCGGGGGCATCCCCATCGGCGCGGCACTCGTCGATGAGGCAGGCCGCGTGGTCGCCACCGGCCACAACCTTCGCGTCCAGTCCGGCGACCCCACAGCCCACGCGGAGACCGTCTGCATCCGCAACGCCGGACGACGGCGCGACTGGCCCCGCCTGACCCTCGGCACCACCCTCAGCCCCTGCGCAATGTGCAGCGGCACCGCCGTCCTCTACCGCATCCGCCGCATCGTCATCGGGGAGAACCGCACCTTTCAGGGACGCGAGGACTGGCTCAAGCAGGAAGGCATCGAGCTGCGCCTCATGAACGATGAACGCTGCATCGCCATGATGGAGCGCTTCATCCGCGAGCATCCGGACCTGTGGAACGAAGACATCGGCCTCGATTGAACGCTCCACGCCCGCAAACAAACGACCCAACCCCCTGGGAGGCAACGACTTGGACCAATCGGCCGAGCACAGCGACTATCTGGCGCCATACCGCGAGGTCGTGCGCAGAATCGGTCCGCGCTTCGAGGCTCTCCTCTGGAACAGCCCCGACACCCAGCTCGCCCGCTTCGAGGCCATCGCCTCCATGATCGACCTCACCGGCCGAATCGTCGTCGACGCCGGCTGCGGCCGCGGCGACCTGGGCAAGTTCCTCCACGAAGCCGGCGTCCAGTACGGCCGCTACGTCGGGCTTGATGCCGTCACGGAGCTCCTCGAAGTCGCCCGCGGCCTCGGCCTCCCGGACGCCATCTTCGTTGAGGGCGACTTCGTCGCCGACGCCGGCATCTTCGAGCGTCCCGCCGTGCGGGCCGCCGAGGCCGGCCAGCAGGATCCCTCCCCGGAGGCCGCCCGCCGCGGCCGCGCCGATGTGATCGTCTTCTCCGGCTCCCTCAACACGCTCCCCCAGCCTCGCGCTCAGCTCGTCCTGGAGCGCGCCTGGGACGCCTGCGCCGAGGCCCTCGTCTTCAACTTCCTCTCAAACCGCAACCTCCGGCCGAGGAACGAAGAGATCGGCCCGGCCCGCCGCTTCGACACGCTCCGCCTCGTCGACTGGGCCCTCAACCGAACGCCCATGGTGCAGTTCCGGCAGGATTATCTCAAGGGCAACGACGCGACCATCGTCATGCTGAAGGACCGCCCGTAAGCGCCGGATCAATCGGGCGCAGAAACTCGAATGGCAGCGGGTCCGGCACATCATCGAGCGCCACCGCCTCATCGATCGTGAAGGGCGCGGCCTCCGTGCGGCGGAGGCCCGTGAGCATCCCTCCCGTTCCGAGCGCCTCGCCCAGGTCGCGCGCGATCGAACGGATGTACGTCCCCTTTCCGCAGGCAATGTCCAGCCTCGCCCGCGGCCACGCATACTCCAGCAACTCGATCGAGTGCACCACCACCGGCCGCGGCTCGAGCGCGATCGGCTCGGGCGACGGCGCGAGATCGGAAGCGTCCGTGCATTCGGCTTCCGCGAGCTTCCGCTCGCGGCTCTGACTGCGCGCGATCTTGTACGCCCGCCGCCCCCCAACTTTGATCGCGCTGTAGTCCGGCGGCCGCTGCATGATCGACCCGACGAACCGCGACAGCGCTGCCTCCACCGCCTCGCGCGATGGCGGCTCCGCCACGCTCACTTCCGTCAACTCCCCCTCGGCGTCATCGGTCGTGCTGCGGTGCGCCAGATCGACCTCCGCAACATAGCGCTTGCGCCCCGCCATCACCTTGTTGCACAGCTTCGTCGCCTTGCCGACCAGCACGACCAGCACACCCGTCGCCAGCGGATCCAGCGTCCCGCCATGCCCAACCTTCACGCGCTTGGGCGCGCCGGCGTTCACCAGCCGCCGCCGCACGATCCGGCACACGTGCATGCTCGTCATGCCCGTCGGCTTGTCGATGATGAGGAGACCGGCGGGAGATGGTGATCCAGGAGAACTCACCGGCAAGTCTACGGTGAACTGCAACCAGCAGCGCTACAGAGGCGGATCGGCCAGGCGATGACCAATCCGCCGCGTAGACCCGCCCAATGCCCTGACTGCAGCTATGACCTGGCAGGTTTGCCCGATGTCGTGCTCTGCCCGGAATGCGGCGTCGACGTCGTCGAAGCGCATCGCCGAGGCAAGCCGAAGCCGGTCATCGCCATCGTTCTCCCGTTGTGCCTCGGCACACTGGGGTGGGGGTGGGGCTCCGTGCTTATCACCGCGGTGACATTGGAGTACGGGGCTGAGTTGTTCTCGCCAGATCCTGTGACATGCGTCGTTCACACCGCCACACTGAGTAACATCGCAGGCCTGGCCGCAGCCGTGCTGCTGCGGCGAGAGATCCGGTGGGCATCGCAGATCGGCTGGGAGGTGCTGAAGCACATCGCTTGGTGGCAGCTTGCGCCGATGCTGTTCCTCTGGGGATTCGCACTGCTCTGATCGGCCGCCCGCTCGCCGCCACTCACCGACGCGGATTCCGCGCCGTGCTCCCCCGGCGGGCGCGGTTTGGCGGAAAGGGACCGTCGCGCTTGCTGTCAGCGCTCGGCCCACCCTCCCGCTGTGTCTCCGCGCGCGGCGCGGCGTCGTGCCCCGCTTCATGTTCACCGTTCGCCTTCTCGCCGGCCGCGACGGGATCGGTTGAAGCCGCGGCGACTTCCCCCGCGTGCTCCTGCCCGTTGTGGGCAGACTCGGCGATTGCCTCTTGTGAGCCCATCTCGGCTCCCGCCTGATCACCGGCGTCCTGCTCGCCCTCCGGACGCACGCGCCGCGCGAAGATCATCCTGCCCGCGCTGGTCTGCAGCGTGCTGGTGACCTCCACTTCCGACATCTCGTTCAGCCGCTCAGCGCCCCCTTCCACGACGACCATGGTGCCGTCATCCAGGTAGCCGACGCCCTGCCCCTCCTGCTCGCCGCGGCGCATGATGTGGATGTTCAGCCGCTCGCCGGGAGCCAGCGCAGGCTTGAGCGCATTGGCCAGATCGTTCACGTTCAGAACGGGCACATCCTGGATCTGCGCGACGCGGCCCAGCCCGGTATCCGTCGTGACGAGAATGCCGCTCATCCGCCGCGCCAGTTCGATGAGCATGCTGTCCACGCTCTTGCCCGGCACAATCGTCTCGTCGACCGTCACGTCCAGCCCCGGCGTCCGCTGAAGCTTGGTGACCAGGTCCAGCCCGCGCCGGCCGCGCGTCCGCTTCATCTTCTCCGTCGAATCAGCCAGAAGCTGCAACTCGGCGACGACGAACCGCGGGATGACGATCGGCGCCTGGATGATCCCCGTCGCGCCAACGTCCGCCAGCCGCGCATCGATCAGCGCCGATGAATCAATCAACAGCGGCCGCGGCCCCCGCAGCGACTTGGAAAACTCGACGTACGGAATCAATAGACGGAAATCGTCCTGCGTCTGCAGCACCGTGCTGACGCCCAGGTAGCACAGCGTGATGCCGAGCATGATCTTGAGCGTGCGCAGCGGACCGGCCATCGCCGCGAGCTGCTTGGGATCCTGCACCCAGGCCTCCAGCGCCAGGTCGATCACGAACCCGAGCGCGATCGTCGCCAGCAGCCCCGCCAGCACGCCGACCAGCGCGCCCGCAAGCGTCGACGCCTTCTTGTTCGGCGTCAGCACATCCAGCGCGATGGCGGCGAAGAACATCCCGATCGCCGCGGCGACCAGCGTCCAGATCTGGAAGGGCTCGATGCCCGTGTCATCCGTCTCGGTACGGATGAGGGCAAGCAGAGAGACGGCCAGCAGCACGAGCAGGAAGGCCGCGCGGACAATCCAGAGGATGAACGTGCGCTGCCGTTCGGCCGCCTCAACGGGGTGCAGGTCATGGTCGGCCATGGGGGAAGAATAGGAAGGCAGCGCCCAGTTGACAGGCTCAGCCCACGCCCGGGCATGCCTACGATTGGCTCGCGTCCGCCACGTTGACGGCCGGGCCCGGTGCACGGGTGGCCCGTGAACCTGGTCAGGGCTTGACCGCAGCAGCCATAAGCGGCCGTCATCCGGTGCCGCCGGTGTCCTGGCCGTCAACGCAGCGGACGCACCCCCCCACCCCAGAGACGCGCCCGTCAGGAAGCGTTCCCCCGACGCGCCCGGTGGCCCTCCTTAAAGAAGCTTCCTCACGGGGGCGTCTCCGCTCGACGACCGGTAATGCGTTCCCTGATGGGCACGATCCGCACAGGCCGCTCCTGCCGCGCCATCCGGCCCGCTGGCAGACTGGAGCCGGTCCGCCCACCGTCCGTTGAAGGTCAGGTGGGGCGGCCGCGGCTCGGGCCGCGGCGTGACTCGCCCCCGCATCGAGTCCGCCTTCCGGCTTGCTTGAGAACCCGGCCATGAACGATTCCTATGTCCAACCCCCGCATGCCACCGGCAGCGTGATCATGCTCTCGCTCTGCACACTCGCGGCGGTCGCCGGCGTGGGTGTGTCCATGTCAGTGCTCGGTCACATCGACCGCATGGAAGCCGGCGCGGGCGTCACGATGGAACAGTGGCTCTCCGTGCTGGCCGTCTTCGGCCTCCACGCACTCATCGCGGCGGGGTTGTACCTGCTCACGGGGCTCGTCTTCACGCTGTGGATGTACCGGGCCGTCAAATACGCGCGCAGCGTCGCGCCACAGGCCAACAGCACGGCACCCGGGTGGGTCTGGCTGATAATCCTCCCCGTCGTCGGGCACATCCTGCCGCCCATGATGGCACAGGCGGCATACAGCTCCTGCCGCAAGCTTGAACGCAAGAACGCGAGCGGCGGCTCGGCCGTGCTCGTCTGGGGCGCGTTGTGGCTCGCGATGTGGGTGACGTATGTGGTGACACAGTTCACGGGCCAGCCTGACCCCTTTGTAGAGGGCGCGACCGCCGAGTCCGTGCGAGCCTTCTGGCACATGCACCTGGCCTACCAGGTCGTCACGGGCCTCACCGCGATCGCCGGCGCGGTTATGGTTGCCAAGGTCAGCGGCGTACAGGGCCGCCTGGCCACCGGCAGCTTCGCCGCCGAACCGGAAGAGCTCCCGCCCGCGCTGCTCCGAAGCGGCCTGCCGGGTATGGACGGCGGGGCGGCCGACCCCGAGCCGCCGCTGATCGCCCCGCGGCCCGCAGTCACGACAGGACCCGCCGCACCCGCACCTCAACCCGCCCCGAGCGGACTGGCCGGCGGCCTGCCCGGCATGCCCCCGCCGCCCCCCCCGGCCAACGAAGAAGAGGCCGTGCGGCGCGCCGGGCTGCCGCGGCCGACGGCGGCATCCGACGATGAGGAGCCGCGCCAGTTCATGCCCGGCATTCCTCCACCGCCGGAGCAGAGCGAAGCGGCGTAATCGGCCCCTGAGCCGGGACGACGATCTGTCCTGCCCGCGCGGCCGTAGACTGCCGGATGAGACTCTGCGCAAGCGGTCGGGTCGGACGGGCTGTCGGGACGCTGGCGGCCATGGTCCTCGCAAGCCACGCCGCGGCACAGAACGGCGATCGCCCCGCAGTGGAGCAGCCGCAGCAGGCCCAGCAGGAGCGAACGATCCGGCTGGAGGACCTGATCCCGCAGGTGCGCCTCGGCGCACGCGTGGCGCTGGTGGCGCAGCAGCTCGGCGTCATCGACGTGCTTGTGATCGTGCCCGACGCCGCGTCGTACGGCGCAGCGGTGCAGCGCTGGTCACTCGGCGCTCGCTTCCCAATCCTGATCGATGATGGGACGGCCCGGTCGCGCGAAGACGTGGCGCGGTTTGTGCGCGCGTTTCAACCGGCCAAGGTCCTCCGTTGGCAGGCGCCGGAGGAAGAGGCTGCCATCTGGCGCGACGCCGCGACAAGGCGCGACGGCTTCGACCAGGCCATGCTCGCCGCCTGGAGCCCTCCAGCTTCCGCGGCCGACGATCAGGACGACGCCAACGCCGAGGGGAATGCCGAAGCCGACGAGGCACGGGGGGACCTGCTCGCACAATGGCGCAAGCTTGCGTTTGTGCCGCCGGGCGTGGTGATTGCGTCGGCCGAGGACCCGGCGTGGACCGCAGCGCTGGCGCTGGCCGCGGGGCGCGGACAGCCGGTGGCGTGGGTCGATACGCCCGCAGGGGGACCGAGCGGGGAGATGCCGCTCGACGCGGCCGATGCGCTGAACAACGTTGTCGCCGAAACAAGCAACCAGGCGAAACTCTCCTGGCGCGAGTTGGGCGATGCCATCGACGCGGTGACGGTGTGCCTGAACTGCCCCGGGCGCGTGCGCGTGCAGGACGATCGGAAGTACCTTTCACTGACGGATGTGCTCGGCCGGCAGACCGACACGCTCGACCGCCGCGCACGCTGGGCCTGGGCTGGGCAGGTCTTCGGCAGCGAGTCCGAAGCGGCTTACCGAGCGATGTGCAGCCTGTTCCTGCAGCCGCGGCGGGCCTGGCTCTTCGACGGGTACGGCGAAGATGCGCCGTGGAACCTGTGGGACATGACGGCGACGGAAGCGGAACTGAAGCGGGCCGCTTTTGAGGTCATGCTCGACGACGGCGCGCGGCGCGGGCGACGCGACTGGGTGCTGCGTACCGGCGGCCGGGCCGATGACCAGTGGCCCGAATCGGAATCCGGGATGGGCGTGCGGGCGGGCGTGGTCGCGGTGAACACGCACGGGCAGGCGTATGAGTTCAACCTGGATCCGGGGAAGCTGCGGGCCGAGGGAGCGCCCTTCCTGCACGTGCCGAGCGCGGTGTACTTTGTGCACTCCTTCTCGGCGGCGCGGCAGGGTGATCGCAACACGGTTGCCGGGCGGTGGATGGACCGCGGCGCGTTTGCCTATTGCGGAAGTGTGGATGAGCCGCACCTGCAGGGCTTCATGCCGACCCCGCTGTTTGCGCGGCGGCTCGTCAGCGCGGTGCCGTTCGGCGTGGCGGGGCGGATGGACGACCCGCACCCATACGCTCGCGTGTGGAAGGTGCACGTGATCGGGGACCCGCTCTTCACCCTGCACGATGTACCGGCTCGGCGCGAGGCGGGGCCGGAGCAGCCGGGCGCGGAAGATGTGGCGGACACCATGCGGACAGCGCTGAAGGAGCGGCGCTTTCCGGAAGCAATGCGCCAGCTTGTGCTGCTCGGACGGGATGAAGACGCGGTGCGGCTGGCGCGGGCGATCGCCGCCGCGGGCGAAGATGGGGATGGGGCGATGGCGGGGGCGCGGCTGACAGCCGACGTCGCCGAACCGGCGCTGATGAGCGCGTTCCGCGAGGGAGATCTTGAGCTGTTCGTCACGCTCGGCAACCTGCTCGCCGATGCAGGACGGCTGGATGCGAGCGGCAAGGACGCGGCGTGGCATGCGCTTCGCCCGGCGCTCGGCACGCTGCGGGATGATGAGATTCTGCTGCTCAAGCGGAGCGTGCGCGCTGAGCAGGCGGCCGACGATGTGATCGACCTCGCGGGCGCGATTCGGAGCGTGCAGGGCCGCGAAGCTGCGCAGAACTGGCTGGGCGAGGCACGCGACCTGGTGAAGGACGAAGCCGGACGCAAGCGGATCGACGAGGAGTTGGCCCGCTGACGTTCAGCGTCCGTACCCGCACTCCGGGCAGACCTTGAGCATGCCGAGCGGATAGTTGCATACCGGGCAGCGGCCCCTGCCGCGGCGGTGGGACCGGATCGCGGTGCGCGTGATGGCGCCGACGGCGGCGATCCCTGAACCGTAAAGAAGCGTGTTCAGCAGCAGGCCGGGCCACACGGGAGTGATCGGAATGCGCCGGCCCTTGGCGATCGGCAGTTCGATGCCGCGAAGGTAGACGGCCGCGAGCGGGCCTGGCTTGGGGCGCTCATCCATGCTCTCGCGATACTGCAGGGCGTAGAAGGGCCATCCTGTGCGGGTTCGGCTCATGCCGCGGTTTGGCTCATCGCGCATCGTGATGAGTTTCGACCCGAACCACGGCATCTCCGTGACGATCTCGTACTGGACGGCCATGCTGGTGAGGGTGGCATGGGTTTGCACCTCCCAATCCGGCGGCACCCGCCACGCGCCGACCCGCCCGTTCTCGACCGGCGGATCGTGCCTGATGTTCCACACGCCGTTGCGGAGCGGAGCGGACAGGGAGGCGGCCCACGCCACGACTACCGTGATGACGAATGCGAGAACGAGGCAGACAAGCGTGCGCCGGATGGTGCGCATGGGAGCGCTCCGTGTGGGTTCACCGTGCGCTAGTCGGCCAGTTCGATGCGCTCGGCGAGGAGAACGGGCGTGGGCCCGCGCTCCACGTAGTTCTTCTGCTTAATGCGGCCGCGGATCTTGACGCGCAGACCATCGAGCGTCTCGGCCTCAGTAGAGATGCGAGAAACATCGACTTCGAGGTCAGGTTGATCCTTGCGTTTGAGCACCCAGCCGGTGGTCTCGCCGCCGATGGCCATCTGGCCGGAGCGGAGGACGCCGATGTGGTTGGTGGTGGTGGCGGAGGAGGAGCCGCCGTTGCCGGCCGTCTCGCAGGCCGACAGGGTCGAGAAGGTCAGGGCGACGAGCGTGATTATGAAACAGCCGAGGATGCGCGTCATGGTGTCGTCCTTGTGCGGGGAGTTGTCCGCGAGCTTCCGCTCGCGGGCTCTGATGGAATCAGGCCTCGGAGAGGTCGTGGGCGGCGGTGTAGACGCCGGTGGTGAGGCGGTTGATCTGGCGCAGGATGTCGTTGGCGAGGCTGGAAGCGCCGAAGCGAAACCATTCCGGCGTGAGCCAGCGATCGCCGAGCGTCTCCTTGACCATGACGAGGTAGTGCAGGGCCTCCTTGGCGGTGCGGATGCCGCCCGCGGGCTTCATGCCAACCATGTGGCCGGTACGGAGGTAGTGGTCTCGAATCGCCTCGAGCATGATGAGCGTGACGGGCATGGTCGCGGCGGGACTCACCTTGCCCGTGCTCGTCTTGATGAACGCGCCGTGGCAGTCGCCGTCGGGGTCGCACATCGAAGCGATCGCCAGGTCGCTGGCGCGGCGGACGTTGTCGTAGGTTTCGAGCTCGCCGGTCTCGAGGATGACCTTGAGGTGAGCGCCGCGATCCACGCAGAGGCGCTGGACCTCACGGATCTCCTCGGCGACGTCCATGTAGCGGCCGGCGAGGAACTGGCCGCGGTTGATGACCATGTCGATCTCATCCGCGCCTTCATCGATCGCCCACGCGGCGTCGGCGAGCTTGACCTTGAGCGGGTATTGGCCGGAAGGGAAGCCGGTGGCCACGGAGGCCACACGGACCGTGCGCGGCACGCCGGTGCGCGCGGCCTCGCTCTCGAGCGCCTCGCGTGCGATGCGGACTAGGTTGGGATAGACGCAGACGGCGGCGACGGGGGGAATGGAGACGGAATCGGAGTCCGTAGCCTCTGCCCCGCTCGCGTCGGGCCGGCTGGAAGCCGGCGTTCCAGGCTGGACGGCCTTGCGACAGAGAGCGCGGACCTTCTCGGGCGAGTCCTTCCCCTCCAGCGTGGTCAGATCGACCATGCTCATGGCCAGGCGAAGACCGGCAAGCTTCGCGCTGGTCTTGATGGAGCGCGTCTTGAACGCAGCGGCACGCTGGTCGGCCATAACGCGATCGACTGTGGGAGAGGCGAACATCGGAGAAGTGTAGATAGCGGCGTTCGGCCGAGGCCCCACAGCGTCAAGGGCAGTGCGGGGCGGAGGCGGGCGCGAACCAGCAGTCGAGGAAGGCGAGGAGGTCGAAGACGTCGATGTGGGCGGGGTGATCGCTGGTGCGCTCGGCCAGGGCATCGCGCGGGAACCACCAGTCGAGGTAGAGGAGCAGGTCGAAGACGGTCGCGTCGCCGTCTGCATCGGGATCGCAGGGGCAGGGGATGAACTCGATTGCGCCCATGTCGACGGGCCAGGTGGAGTCGTCGCGGTTGGGCACGTGCGGGGCGTCGACGGAGCGCGGGTTGCCGACAAGATCGAGCGCTTGCTTCAGCGGATCGTCGCCGCGGTCGATCGCCGGGGAGGCGGGCAGGAGCGAATAGTCGTTATCCTGCCAGCCATCCGCGTAGTTGTCCGCGCCATCGGGGTTGGCGAAGTGCGGGTCTGCGTCAATGCTGCCGGTCAGAATCGGCAGCGGCGACACGATCGTCTCGACTGCGGGGACAATGCTGTAGGAGATGGTGGGAGAGGCGGACGCGGGCAGGCTTCGAAGCAGTACTTCGCCGCCCCCGCCGAGCGAGTGGTTGTTCCAGATGATGGATCCGGTGACGAAGATTGGATCGACCGCTTCATCGAACATCAGGCCTGCGCCGCGGCGGGCGGTGTTGCCGGCGATGGTCGAGCTGTAGATGATGGGGCTTGACTGGAACGCGGCATACAGCCCGCCGCCAATGTCGGCGTAATTGTTGGCGATGAGCGTGCTGTGGCACACGAGCGATTCCTGGATGCAAATGCCGCCGCCGGCGCTCGCCGCGGAATTTCTGACAATGCGGGACCGCTTGATGACCGGCTCTGCGTAACCCCAGTTGTACAGCCGATCGATGTAGACGCCGCCGCCGAACACGGCGCGGTTCTCGGCGATGTCGGTTGCTTCGACGCTGACGAACGTGTTGGAGAAGATGCCACCGCCGTACACGGCCTCGTTGTTGACGATGACGGAATCAACAACTTCGAGGAACGGCTCGCCGCCGAAGACGCCGTCTATGAAGATACCGCCACCTCCATCGGCCCTGTTGTTCCGGATGACACTCGACTCCACGCGGAGGCCGCCGGTGAAGACGACCGCGATGCCCCCGTTGCGATTGTCCTCAATGATGCAGTCGCGAACCACAGTCCGGCACGTGTTCGCACCGATGCCAGCGCCGTTGCTGCCCCGGATGGTGAGGCCATCGAATGTCAGGACGACCGTCGAGTTCATTCCCTGGGCGGAGACGACGCCGTCCGTATTGTCCGAATGAGCGTTGAAGTAGGGCTCGTCGTCTCCATTGACGTCGCCGCTGAGAATGGTGGGAAACGCGTGGGGATCCCGCAGCGCAGGGTTCGGCGCAGCAACACCGGCGAACCCGCCCTGTATGCTCGCCGCACTTACGACGGAGCCGACCACCTGGTCGAAGTTCACGACGAAGATCTGGTATGGATCGCCTGAGCGCTGCCGCGGCACGTACGTCCCCTGAGCCACCAGGATGTCGATCCGCTTGAGCGTTCCGTTCAGGTGCGCCGCCTCTCTCGCGGCAGCGAGCGCATCCTGCAGATCCCGCATGGGCGAGGTCCAACTCAGACCATCGCCGCCGGACGGCGCATCGTCGTCGACATGGAGCGTGAGCGTGTCGCCGGCGTGGACGGCCGCGGCGGTGGCGAGGGCGGCGAGGGTAGTGGTTGTCCGGCGGAATGGCTGGTGATGTGACGATCGAAGCATGGATTCTCCCTGGGCGGGGCGCGAGGATCAGGGGCAAGGTGGCGTGGAAGTGGGCGCGAACCAGCAGTCGAGGAAGGCGAGGAGATCGAAGACGTTGATGCGGAAGTACGGATCGCCGTCCCGTTCGGCGCGAAGATCTTCATCGAACCACAAGTCAAGGTACAAGAGCAGATCGGCGGGCGTGGTGGAATGGTCACCGTCGATCTCGCAGGGGCACGCGACGTATTCGATTGCACCCATGTCGGTCGGCCAGGGTTGGCCATCGCCGGCGAGGGGAACGTCAATCGTGCGGATGTTTCCCAAAAGGTCGAGGGCTCGGCGAGCAGGTCCGCCGCGGTCGATGGCGGGTGAGGCGGCCTGCAGCGAGTAGTCGTTGTCCTGCCATGCCTCTGGATCATCATTTGGACCGTCTGGATCTACGAACAGAGGATCGGCGTCGAGGACTTCCTGTGTGATTGCAGGACCCGAGTTGTTCAGTTCGATCCCCTCAGCACCGCCCTGGAGAATGTTCCGGACAAGTTCAGGAGTGCTGCCGGCCGACACTCCCCACAATTGCATCTGGCCGGTTCCGCCATTTCGAGCTGTGTTCCCCCAAATGATTGAGCCCTCTATGGGCTCTCTCGTTTCGGTGCCGAAGTAGGCGGCTGCGGGGCCGTTCCAAGCGACATTGTTTGCAATCGTGGTTGAGTAGATGGCTGGCCGCCCCCCCCAGTGCACGCAGAGGCCGCCGCCAGTGCCGGCAGCCTGATTGTCGGCAATGAGACTGTCATAGCAATTGATGCGGCCGTTGATGAACATCCCCGCCCCGTCGACAGCGTGGTTGCCGACGATGCCCGACCGCGACAAAGTCGAACCCGCGCCCCAGTCGAGATAGAGCCCGCCTCCGGCGATTGCGCGATTCCCGGAGAGTGTGCTCTTCGCGATCACGGCGGCCGATCTCGATAGGCCGTCCACAAACAAGCCCCCGCCGTGGAGCGCTTCGTTGCGGCGCACGAGGCTTGAAACTACTGTGAAGCTCCCCCCACCATCCACAAAGATCCCCCCGCCTTCGTTCGCCGCGCGGTTCTCCTCGATCACACAGTCGATTGCGTAGCAGTCTCCTTCTGACACAGAAAGGCCCCCTCCGTCGCCGTTCGCATTGCCTCCACGGATCGTGAGTCCGAACAGTGCAATCGAAGACGAGTTCACTGCCAGCGCGGCGACGACGCCATTGCTGTTATCGTCATAGTTCACGAAGCCGGGCTGGTCATCTCCGTTGAGATCACCGCTGAGCACCGTGGGAAACGCTTGAGGATCGTGCAAGGCGGGATCCGGCGCGCCCACCCCCGCGTAGCCGCCCCACACATCGATTCCTCTTACCGCCGACCCTGGTACAGCGGGGAAATCGAGCACGAATCTGCGCGATACATCTCCTGTTCCGCTGTCTGGCTTGTAGGTGCCTTGTGCGATCAGAATGTTGATGCGTCGCACCGTGTCATCCGTTTGCGCTGTCTGCCGTCCGAGCTGAATCGCATCCTGAAGATCACGGAGCGCGCCGTCCCAACTCAAACCATCTCCTCCGGCGGGCGCATCGTCGTCGACGTGGAGAGTCAGCGTGCTACCGGCGTGGACGGCCGCGGCGGTGGTTAGGGCGGCGAGGGTGGCTGAGGTGGTGAGTATGTGGCGGCGGGGGTTGCGGGGTGTGGAGGGGGGCGGGGTTGTGGTCATGGCTTCTCCTGGGGCCGGGGCGCTGTGGGAAGGGGCGCTGCGGCCTTGGGGTGTATCGGCGGGGTGTGGCGGCTGGGGCCAGAAGCGCGCACCGGGGGTGTTTCGCCCCGGTGCGCGGGTTGGGGTGTGCACGTCTCTCTCGCGAGAGGGGGTCTTCGGATGTCGGCCATTGCCCGGGCCGCGGGAGCCGATCCGGGGTTTGGTGGGTCGGCTTGGTGAATGGCAGATCTGCTGTCGACGCGTCGCTTGTGTTTGTCCGGACGTTCAGGAGGTTGATGTGAATGAAACTGGAAAGAGATGAAACGAAACAGGAAGGCCTTCCACAATTGGGTGAGCGGTACGGGTCGGGCGCGCAGGATGTGCCGTTTTTGGTGTTGCGCGCGACGCAAGATGGTGGCGGAGCGTGAGTTACGATTTTTGATTTTTTTTCTGGCGCGGGGTGCCTTTGTGACGTTTTGGCGCGCGCAGATGTGGCCGTTTTGGTTGAGGAGGGGGTTGGCTTGTGGCGACGCTGTTGCGCCCGAGGTTGGGGCGCGCTTTCAGGGCTCCGGGGGAGCCGGCCTGCTTACCCAGGGCGTTGCCCTGGGCTTTGGCTGATGCGCACTTTTGGTGCTGGGTGCGCGCGCGCCGCCTTGCGAACGGAAGCATGGCTTGCAGCGGGGCGCCGCGGTTAAGCCGTGGCACTACGTTGCGGTTGGGGGAACGCTTCCTGACCAGCATTATGCGCCGTTAGGCGCAGGTTAGGTTGCGCAAGAAGA
>CAYWRO010000028.1:0-42666 GCA_964460345.1 uncultured Phycisphaeraceae bacterium
GGGGCCGCGCTCGATGATGTTGCCTTCGAGCAGCGAGTCGATCAGCGCGACGTCGCCCGGCCCGCTCTCCTCGAGGTTGCCCTCGACGGTTGCGCCGCTCTCGAGGCGGATGCCGCCGAAGCCGCGCTCGGCGGCGTTGCCCGTGAGGAGGCCGTCTTCCTCGATGAGGATGTCGCCGACGCCGCGTTCGGTGATGTTGCCCGTTACTTCGCCCTCGGCGGTGATCACGATGTCGCCGTCGCCGTCTTCATCGATGTTGCCGGTGACCAGGCCGCCGTCGACGACGACCGAGCCGGCGCCGGACTGGCGGATGTTGCCCTCGACGGTGCCGAGGATCGTGAGCGTGCCGTCGACGATGCGGATGTTGTCCTCGATCGTCTCATCGGCGGCGATCGTCGTGTCGCCCATGTAGACGATGTCGTCGGCGCCGCCGTCGCTGCCGAGCTCCTTGCGGTCCATCTTGTCGGCGCGCCAGTGCTTGCCGTCGCGGGCGAAGTCGCCGGGGCGGAAGGAGAGGACGATGCGGTCATCGTCGCTCAGGTCATTGTCGACGATGATCTGAATCGTCAGCCCGCCCGGCCCCGTCATGCGCGTGACGGAAACGCCGACCATCCCCCCCACCTCCCCATCGCCGTTGAGATCGCCGAAGTCGGCCGCATCGTTCAGGTTCGTGAGGCACCAGCCGTTGCCGTTCGCGCCGAAGCGCTTCTGGCCGGACTCGGGGGACCACCAGTACGTGACGACCTGGCCGTCTTCGGTGAGCCCGACGATGTTCATCGCGCGCCACGGCGTGAACGTTGCGCTGAGCGAGCGCTGCTTGAGCCCGGAGGCGACGCCCGTCTCGTCGCTGATGTTGGTCAGGTTCCACCGGAAGGCGCCGTCGCCGTCGGGGTCGTGCACCGCGCCGCCGTGCCACAGCGCCCACACATCGCCGTCGCTCGTCTGGAACCAGTAGTTCTCGCCGTTCCAGTCCGTGCGCGCGTAGACGCCGTCGAGCCCCGCATCCTCCATGATCACCGCGACTTCCTCGCGGGTTATGTCGGCGCTGAAGGCCTCATCGAACTCGGCCACGAAGGCATCGGCGGCCGCGGAGAGCAGTTGCCGCGCTTCAAGCGTTTCGAAGATTGCGCTCATCGTCACAACTCCTGTCTTTGAAGGGTCGCCTCGTCCCCACCCCGCCCGCAGTCGACTCGCCATCGCCGTGCGTGGCGCCGTCGCCGGCCGATTTTCGGCCATCGGCTCGCGAGATCAAGGCACAGAGAGTCTACCACCCCGTCGATGGGATGCCACCCGTTCAGAAACCGGCCGCAGCGCGGCCAACGAGGGCTGCAGCACGAACACTTGCGCTGCCGTGCGGGGCGCGAGATCGCCTCAGGCGGCCGCGCGGGCCGTCACCAGCCTTGGTTGCGGGGTTGCAGCGCGGTCGCGCCAGGCGTCTGCGGCTACGCCGCCATCCGCGAGCGCAGCAGCGGCTCGCTTCCATCGACGGTGCCGAAGGTCACGCTCGTCTGCGCGCTGCCGATGCTCGATCGCCCGCCGCGCTGCGAGACGATGCGGTACGAGATCTCGCGCGCGCCCACCGGCACGCGCGTGTCCATCCACCTTTTGAAGCGTCCGGAGCCGACGAGCACGAACCTGCCGTGGTCGACCGCGCGGTAGATCTCGAAGGTCTGGCCGTGGGCGAGCGAGCCCTCCCACGTGAGCGCCACGGGTCCATCGGAGCGCGGCTCAGCGCGCAGGTTGCGCGCCGGCTCCGGCGGCGGCGTCGGGCGCGGCCTGCGCGGCATGGGGATGCTCGCGTGCATGTACACATCGGCGTCGTCCTCGATGCGCGCTGTGGCGCGGATCGTCGCCATCGCCGCCGAACCGTGCCGCCGCAGCGCATCGGCCTTCGCGTTGAGCTGATCCGTCTTGCACTGCGCAACGTCGCGCGCCTGCCGCGCTGCGCGGCCGGCCTCTTCGGCCTCCGACACGAGCGCGGCGATCTGCGCCACCTGCTCGACGGTGAGCCCGATGCGGGCCGGGTCCGCCTGCCAGGCGGGCAGGTGCAGGCGATAGAACTCGATCATCTCATCACGGTTGCGGGGGACGATGTGTGTCATGGCTGTTCTCAGGCTAAAGGCGTCGGGCTGGAGACTTGGGGGATCGGAGAGAGACGAAGAGAGGGAGAGACGAAGAGACGAAGTGGCCCCTGCCTTTATCGTCAGCCCCGAGGCCGGACTTAAGGCGGCTGCAATGTAAATTTGACGGCCTTCAACGCCCCCTTGCCGCGCTTCAACGCGGTGCGGACGCCCTTCAACGCGCAATTGTCGCGCTTCAACACGCCGCCGAAGCGCGTCAAAGCCGCTTTGAAGCGCGTCAAAACGACTTTGACGCGCCTCAACGCCCCTTTGACGGCCGTCAACGCGCCATTGTTGCGCGTCACACGCTCATTGAAGGTCCATATAACACGTGCAGGCCGCTCATTGTGACCTGTGGAGGGCTGCGGAGGATCACGAGGAGGGGACAGAAGGTCCTCTGTCTCTCTCTGTGCTCTCTGTGGGCTCTGTGTTTAAGAAGAATTGAAACACAGAGAACACAGAGGGCACAGAGAAGGGATCGAGGCCCGCTGCGGAGAGACAACGCCGTGGGGATTTCTCACGCAGAGGCGCAGAGACGCAGAGAAATGGAAGTGTTGAGAGAAGGATGACGGCCTCAATCGCTTCATCCGCACCCCATCCCCGTCCCATCACATCTCCTTCTCTGCGCCCCTGCGCCTCTGCGTGAGCATTCTTCTTCTCCGTGCCCCTCCGTGAATCTCCGTGGTCCAATGCAGGAGCGATCGTCGCCTCTGAAGCCGCCTCAACGCCCCTTTGACGGCCGTCAACGCGCCATTGTTGCGCGTCAAACGCTGATTGAAGGTCCATATAACACATGCAGGCCGCTCATTGTGACCTGTGGAGGGCTGCGGAGGATCACGAGGAGGGGACAGAAGGTCCTCTGTCTCTCTCTGTGCTCTCTGTGGGCTCTGTGTTTAAGAAGAATTGAAACACAGAGAACACAGAGGGCACAGAGAAGGGATCGAGGCCCGCTGCGGAGAGACAACGCCGTGGGGATTTCTCACGCAGAGGCGCAGAGACGCAGAGAAATGGAAGTGTTGAGAGAAGGATGACGGCCTCAATCGCTTCATCCGCACCCCATCCCCGTCCCATCACATCTCCTTCTCTGCGCCCCTGCGCCTCTGCGTGAGCATTCTCCTCCTCCGTGCCCCCCCGCGCATCTCCGTGGTTCACCGCAACCGCGCCACTTCTCTCCGAATCTGCGCTAATCTGCGTCAATCTGCGGATAACTCCCCTCCGATCACCCCGACTGTTCGACATCCCCCTCCACCGTCGCCGTCGCCGCGACGGTCACCATCCCCGGGCCGCGTTCGATGACGTTGCCGTCGATGTGGCTGAGGCCGAGGACTTCGATCGAGCCGAAGTCGCCCTCTTCGAGATTGCCGTCGACGCGCGAGTCGACGACGCGGATGTCGCCGCCGGAGCCGCCGATGGCGTTGCCCTCCAGGATCGAGCCGGCGAAGATGAGAATGTCCCCCTCGCCCCCCTCGAGCGCGTTGCCTTCGACCGTCGAGCCGTTGTCGATGCGGATGTCGCCCTGGCCGTGCTCCATCGCGTTGCCGGCGAGGAAGGCGTTGGTGTCGACGATGATGTCGCCGGCGTCGCGCTCCTCGGCGTTGCCTTCCACGCGGCCGCCGTTGATGATTTGAATGTCGCCGCCGAAGTGTTCATCGATGTTGCCGGTGACGGTCCCGCCGTCGACGATGACCGAGCCGGCGCCGCGCTGCTCGATGTTGCCCTCGACGCGGCCGCGGACGGTGAGCGTGCCGTCGGTGATGGTGATGTTCTGCGAGATTGTTTCGCCCGCCTGGATCGTCTGGTCCCCCACCGCGCCGGGACCGCCGCCGGAGCCGTCGCCTGGCGTGCCGCCGCCGTTGGGTCCGCGGCGGTGGGCGGCCCACTCGCGTCCGCTCGGCGTCGTCTGCCCCGGCGTGAAGGTGATCGCGACGTGCTGCTCGTGCAGGGCGTCATCGTCGGCGAGGATGACGATGGTGTCCCCCTCCATGCGCGTGAGCGTGTCGCCGGTGAAGGCGGGCGGCGGGCCGGTCTGCGAAAAGTCCGTGACCTCGTTGATGTTCGTGAGCGACCAGCCGTTGCCATTCACGCCGAAGCCGCGCGCGCCCGCCTCCGGCGACCACCAGTAGGTGACGACCTCGCCCGCGCCGTTGAGCGCGACGATGTTCATCGCGCCCCAGGGCGTGAAGGTGCCGCTGAGGGAGTTCGCCTGCAGCGGCACGACCACGCCCGCGGCGTCGGTGATGCTCGTGAGCGACCAGTCGAACGCGCCGTCACCGTCGTCGTCGCTCGCCGCGCCGCCGTGCCAGACCGCGAAGACCTCGCCGGAGGAAGTCTGGAACCAGTAGTTCTCGCCGCCCCAGGCCGTCTGCGCGTAGGCGTCGTCCAGCGCCGCCTCCGCCATGATGACCGCCATCTGCTGCGTGGTCAGCTCGCGGTCGTCAAGCTGGTCGAACGCCGCGACGAACGCATCCCCATCTCCGGCGAGCAACTGCCGCCGCTCCAGCGCTTCGAGCAAGGTTCGCATGAGACGTCTCCTGTGCTGTGATGGATGTGCCGGGAGCGCGAGCCGCACGCTGCGCCCGGCGAGACTCACGCACCGTAGGAGATGCCCGCCACCGCGCCCCATGAGAACGCCGCCCCGGCGCGCGAGAGCGGCGCGCGGCGGCGCTGGGCGGATCTTCTCATGCGCTCAAACGAAAACGCGGCCTGAAAGCCGGGCCGCGTGTAAGACTGACTGCTGCGTTAGCGCCGCCATGGCGGCCAGGAGGCTCACCCGGCCCGGCGTTCGGAATCCGGGCCCGGCTCGATCGCGCCCATGCGCTTGAGTGTCTCGAAGAGTTCGGCGAGCCGCTCCTTCGAAAAGGCCGCGCCGAGGCGCGCGGCGATCTCGTCGATGCTCATCGACGCCCCGCCGCTCCCCGCAGCGGCCGCGAGCAAGCGCTCCAGGTCCGCCGCGGAAAGAGACGGCCGACCCGTGAGCGTCCGGTCCGGGTGTCCGTGGACGATGCCGGCGGTCGAGAGATCCAGGTCCAGCGTCGACCAGTGAATCCCCTGCCCCGCGCCGATCAACCGCCACGTTGCACGATCCGCCGGCGCGGCGGCTTCGAGGATCGGGTACAACGACAGCGGCGACGCCACGACGCGGCCGTCGCGCAGCCGCACGACGAGGTACTCGCTGCCCTTTGCGCCGAAGAAGGCGACATCCGCGGCCAGGGGCTGATCAACCGAAGTACTGGCGCCAGGCATCGATGAACTCCTGCTGCCGCTGCGAAAGGATCTCCTCGACTCGCTTCAACTGCGCCGGCTTGAACCCTTCGCTGTTCGCCATCGATCGATCCTCAAGCCACCACTTCCCGACCGCTTCGGCCTTTTCCACGTGGATGTGCGGCGGCTCGTGCCCCTCGTTGGAGTAGAAGAAGAACCGGTAGCCGTCCTCGACGTGTATGGTGGGCATCGGCCTGAGGGATGGTCGAGACATCACAGGTTTCCGCGCCGCTCCTGCTCGATCTCCAGCGCCTCGAAGAGCGCCTTGAAGTTCCCCTTGCCGAAGCTCTGGCTGCCGCGGCGGCAGATGATCTCGAAGAAGAGCGTCGGGCGGTCCTGCAGCGGCTTGGTGAAGAGCTGGAGGAGATAGCCCTCATCGTCGGCGTCGACGAGGATGCCGAGCTCCTTGATGCGGTCGTGGTCTTCCCGCACCGCCTCGTGCCCGTTGGCCTGCAGCGTCTTGTTCACGCGGTCCCAGACGAGCTCGTAGTAGGTGTCGGGCAGGTTCAGGAAATCCACGCCGCGGCGGCGAAGTTCGGCGACGCTGTGGAGCTCATCGTCGGTGCGGAGGGCCAGGTGCTGCACGCCCGGCGTCATGTCGTGCCACTCGAGATATTCGAGGATCTGGCTCTTCTTCTTGCCGGGGGCGGGCTCGTTGATCGGCATCTTGATGAGGTGGTTGCCGGAGGCCATCACCTTGCTCATCAGGGCCGAATATTCCGTGGAGATGTCCGCATCATCGAAGTGCTTGAACATCTTGAAGCCCATGACATCTTCATACCACTTGACCCACTCGTTCATCTTCCCTTCTTCGACGTTGCCGACGCAGTGGTCGACGTACTTGAGCCCGCACGGGTGCTTCTTGTTGTAGTCGTTGAGCCCGAGCCCCTCGATCTTGCGGAAGCCGGGCATTGCCATGCCCCCCTGCTTCACGTTGGTGAGGGCGTAGTCGCCGGTGCGGCTCACGAAGGAGTGGATCGCGCGGCCGTACGCCTTGATGCCGGCGGTGGTGACGCTGCCGCGCTCGTCGGAGAAGGTGACGGGCTCGTACGCGGACTCGCCGCCGTTGCGCAAGGCCTGCTCGTAGGCGGCTTCCGCGTCGAAGACGGTCAGCGCGACGTCCTTGACGCCGTCGCCGAAGCGGCGGATCTCGTCGGCGGCGGGGTGATCGCCGGAGAGCGGCGTATCCAGCAGCAGGCGAATGTTCCCCTGCGTGAGCCAGTAGTACGCGTGCTCGCGCTGCCCGCCGGGAAGATTGCTGGTCGTCAGGTCGCTGACCTGGTCGATCTGGAAGCCGAACGTGTGGGCATAGAAGTACGCGGCCTGCTTGGCGTTGCCGACGTAAAAGCGGACGTGGTCGACGTCAATCAGCGCAAGCGGGTCGGCCTTGACGTTGGGCTGGGCGGTGGTGGCGGTGGTCATCGGTACTCCTTCTGGTACAAGCACTTAGAACCGCAGCCGCGGACGGCAGACCGGCAGCCGTCCGCCGCGGTCCTCAGCATCGGGCTGTGCCGTTATGCGACTGTTTTCCCCGACTATAGGATCCGCATCCCGGCTCCGGGCTGATTTGAACGGCTGACCCGGGAGACTCGCGACCGGCGTTGATTCGTTTGGGCATTGTTCCCCATGGCGGGGCTTCGGACCGTTGCCTTTCAAGGAAACAGGCCTAAACTCCCGACCATTCGGTGAACGGGCCGATTCGGACCGGGATGGCCATGGCGGCCCTCAGACGCACCCCCCGAACGGCGGCTTTGATCCGACCACTCGCTCACGGCCCGCCTTGTTCGCAAAGACTCGCGAAGGCGCGCGCTTCACGGTGACCGGGCTGATGATAGAAACAGACACTGCCAATCGGCCGACCATCGGCCGCTACACGCTCACAAGACTCCTCCAGCCGACCGCGCTCGCCGAGCGGTGGTTGGCGGTCCACGCCAATGACCATTCGAGTCATGTGCTCTACCGGTTCGCGCCGTGCCACGACAAGGCGGAACAGCGCCGCTTCATGGCTGCGGTGGCCCGGCTGAGCGCCGTCGAGCACCCGCACCTGCTGCGGATCGAGCAGTTCTCCTTCGACCGCGGCGCCCGGCCGTGGCTCATCACGCCCTTCAATGGCGATGTAGACGGCATCACGACCCTGCGCACGCTCCTCCGGTACAAGGGCGGGGAGATGAGCCCTGACGAGGCCGAACGCGCCCTCGTGCAGCTTCTGCAGGCCGTGCACTTCGCCCACGATCTGGGCCTGCACCACGGCCCGATTGACATGAATGAGATCCATGTCGATCGCCGCGGCTCGCTGTACATCGAGCTTTATGGCCTCTCCCGCGCCATCCGCGGCGCCGGTGAAGCCAATCCCGAGACGATCCGCGACGAGGTTCGCTCGCTCGTTGAGATCGCCTACACGCTCATCACCGGTTTGCGCGCTGAAGAGCCGCTGATTCCGGCCGGCCGCCTCGTCAAGCGACTCAGCGGTGCGTGGGACGAGTGGTTCGATCACGGCCTGAATCCGGCCGGCGGCTTCGATTCAGCCTCGGAAGCGATGGATGCCCTTCCGGCCGCCCGGGCCGCCCGCGGCGAGCGCCCGATTGTCCGCACACGTATCCGTCGCCTTCGGCCCGCCCGGCGCTAGTCGAAGAAGCCCTGCCGCGCAATCAAGCCATGATGGCTAAGGGCCCGCCGGGGGCGCGGCCTGCTCTGGCGCCTTCGCCCTGGCCAACTGCTGGAGTTGCTCACGAATCCACGCCACGCGTGTGCGAAGTCCATCATCGAGCACCGGCGTCGGGTAGAGCGCATCGAACCGGGCCAGCGCCGCCGCGGCATGCGGCAAGTCGACGATCCGCTCCAGCGCGCTCACCCACACCTCCGCACCGACCGGCAACGATGCCGCCTCGTCGAGCCGGTTCAGCCAGATCATCGCGACAGTCCGCACGGGCGCCGTAACCGCCGGCTCCATGGCGATGGAATCCACCGGTCCGAGCGCCTCGAGGGCCTCCGCCGGACGGCCAAGTTCCAGCCGGGTCCTGGCCAGTTCGACCAGCCCTCGCAGCCACACGGGGCTGCTCGCCGCCGACGCCCACGCCCGCTGATCCACCCACCACCACGCCGCCCCCTCCAGCCGCGAGAGAATCGCCTCACGCGCCTCTGAGTCCGCAGTCTTGCAGCCAACGGCGCACACCGTCTCTGGCGGCAGGGCGGCTGCCATCCTCTTGATCCGTTCAAGCCGCGCTTCCGGGCTAGGCGCCGGCAACGACACCAAGCTCGCAAGACCTGCTCCCGTCCGCCTGTGCCGCATGAGCGTCGTCGCCGCGGCGGTGAACAGGCTCGCATCCTTCCCGGCCGCGGCGACCACAGCGTCCACGCACTCGGGCCGCTCGGCCAGCCCCGCGGCGGCCGCAAGCCGGATGGCGAGGTCCTGATGCTCCAGGAGCTGCGTCACCCAGGGCAGGTCCGCCTCCCCACCGCGGCGAGCGAGCAGTTGTACCCCGGCCGTTCCAATCTCGTTAATCTGCAACCCACGAATCGCCTGCATGGCCCGCCGCACGTGGGCCTCATCGGTGAGGAGCCCCTCGCGATCGAGCTTTACCAGGGCGGAGAGGGCCGCCGTCCGTGCAGCGGGGCCATCCTCCAGCCAGCGCAGCACCACCGGAATCACGCGCCCCTGAGGCCACCGCCTGGCCGCTCCCAGCAGCGCCGCCGCCGCGGCGGGATCTGTCTCGCGAATCAAAGCGTCGTTCACACGGCCGCCCACGCCCTCCGGCGCAAGCTTTTCGAGCAGGTCCGCCCCGAGCCGCCGGAATCTGGCCTCAGGGTCAGAGAGCATTGCCAGCGCCGCCTCACTGACAGAGGGCCCAGGCGAGCGGGCGTTGGCCAGTTCATCGTTCGCCAGATCAACCCCCAGCATCCGGACCGCGCCGGCCGGATCTGCCAACAACGTCGCGATGTAGTTTGAGCGGGCAGCGGCGTCGTCCAGAGGGATCGCACGAAAACGATCCCGCTTCTCGCGGACAAGGCGGTCCAGCACCTGATTCTCAGAACGAGCCAGTTGGTCCGCCCGGGCGGCCAGCGACTCGGCGATCGTGCGCTGCCACGATGCCTCGTCGAGAAACTCCACCCGGGAGAGCCATCCCCGCCATGCCGCGGGGTTTTCCCCCAGGTCCGCGCGGCCGGTCATCCTGATTAGTGCCGCGAACACCGCCTCGCGTTCACGGCTGTTCTGGCTCTGGCTCACAAGTTCGATCAGTGCATTGGCGGATTCGGGTGTGCGAACCGACGCCATCGCAGCCACCACGGCCAGCCGGTCGTCGCCAGTCGACCCCGACAGCAGGTTGCGCAGGGGCTTGCCAAGCCTGGATGGGGCCCAGGAAAGGCGGGCAATCTCGCCGAGCAGCAGCCGCTGAGGCTCGGTCAGGCCTGCCCCTTCAGAGGGCTTCAGCAGATCAAGAACCGCCTGGCGGGCCCCATTGTTGTCCGCCATCAGCAGGCGCCGGGCGGCCTCGCCACGCAGCGAAGCTTCAACCGCAGCATCGGAGACCACTTGCGCATCGGAAGCCGGGGAAAGTCCCTGGCCGCTCGCCCCCCCCGCCGCCAGTACAAGCCCGACAACCATGCACGCCGCCAGCCGCCCCGGTCGATACCAGAACGAGGGGCCTTGTCGGCCTTCGGACGCATTTTCTGCTCGATCACTCAACGGGGGTTGTCCTGGACTCTTCATCTTAGCGAGAGACTGCGTGGAAGGTTCGCCAATTGTCACGTACACTCCGGCGGATGTGTCGGCAATCTGACGCCCGCGCGTGAAAACGATTGCTCCTCATGAACGACTGGTCCGAGGCAGAACGTCACGTTGAGCGCGCCCACGACCTCTACGAGGCCGGCCAGTGGGAGGACGCCGAGTCGGCACTGCGCGAGGCGATCTCTCTCAACCCGTATCGGCCGGAATGGCATTTCAATCTCGGCCTCACGCTGGAAGCCGCCGGGCGCAACGGTGATGCCGTCGCCGCGTTCCGCACGGCCCACGAGCTCAACCCCGATGACCTCCAGACGGTCATGCTCATCGGGCTGAACTACCTTGATTCGGGGAATGATACCGAGGCGCTCGCCTGGCTCGAGAAGGCCCAGGCAATGGACCCGGCCGCGGCCGATTCGTACGTCCACCGCATCGAGGCGTACACACGCCTGGGCGACCACGAACAGGCGGAGTTGATGTTCTACATGGCTCAGCAGCTCGCGCCGGACGATGCGCTGGCCTATGCGCTCATGGCCGACTCTCTGCTGGACCGCGGCCTTCATGACAAAGCCGTCTGGTGCCTTCGCGAGGCTGCCCGCATCGATCCCGCCCAGCCGCGCATTCACGCCCGGCTGGCGGCCGCCTACGCCGCAACGGGCCGCCTTGAGCGGGCGCGACAGCTCTATCTCCGTGCGCTGCGGGAAGATCCCGGCGACATCGACGCCCTGCTGGACCTTGGGGCCCTTCTCGTTGAGATGAATCGCCCGGTCGAAGCCGGGGAAAAGTTTCGGCGCGTTCTGGAGCTCGCGCCGACGAACCCGGACGCTCACTTCGCACTGGGCGACCTGGCGGCCATGCACCGGGAGCGCGAGGAGGCCATTCGCCAGTTCGATGTCGTGGTTCGCCTTGAGCCTGATTTTCCTGGCGCCCGTCGCCGACTGTCTCGACTCCTGCTGGAACGTGGGTACGGACCCGATCTCGAGCGTGCGCGGGAGTTGCTGACGGTGGATGCGAACCGCCGCGAGGATAAGCCTGAGGCGTTCTCCAACGACGACATGGAGGAACTGGGCTGCCTCCTCCTGGATGCCCACTTGGCGGCGCAGGCCGCGGAGGTGTTCCGCTCCCTGCTCGAGCGGCAGCCCGAGCACGTCAAGACGCTGCACCTGCTGGCGGTCGCTGAACTGGAACGGGGCCGCCGCGTGCAGGGAATTGAGATCTGCCGCCGCGTCCTCCGCCTCGATCCTCGTTTTATTCCCGCGATGACGAATATGGCCGTTGCGTACGCGCGTGAACGCCAACTGCGCCGAGCCCGCTACTGGGTACGGCAAGCGTTGCTTGTGGACGCGCACGATGCACCGTCGCGGCGGCTCCGGCTCAAGCTGAGGCTGCTGTCGCTGCTGGCGTTTGGCAGAAGCTGCAGAGATGCGTGGGGCCGACTCACCCGAACCTTCAGTCGCGGCACACTGACCACCTGACCGGACGCGGCCGATTCGCAGGGTTGCCGGCCCTAAACCGACACGCCAAGCAGCCTGGCGGCCTCATCGACGTCCTTGTCGCCTCGGCCGGAGAGATTGATGATCAGGTTCGCATCCTGCTCCATTGCCTGGGCCAGTTGAATACCTGCCGCCACGGCGTGGGATGATTCCAGCGCAGGGATGATCCCTTCCGTCCTGGCGAGCAGTTGGAAGGCTTTCAGCGCCGCTTCATCGTCCGCCGTTTCATATCGAACGCGCCCGGCGTCCTTCCAGAAGGCATGCTCCGGTCCTACGCCGGGGTAGTCAAGGCCGGCCGAACACGAGTGTACCGGCGCTGTCTGCCCCTCCTCATCCTGCAGCACATAGCTCAACGACCCGTGCAGCACACCCGGCGAGCCGTACGTGAGAGAGGCCGCGTGGCGTCCTGGTTCCGGTCCGCTCCCTCCTGCTTCGACCCCCACCAGAAGCGTCCCTTCGTCATCGACGAACGGGAAGAACATGCCCGCGGCGTTGGACCCGCCACCGACGCACGCGACGATCGCATCCGGCAATCGTCCGAGTGCATTCATGGCTTGCTCTTTCGTCTCGCGCCCAATGACGGCCTGAAGATCGCGGACGATCATCGGGAAAGGGTGCGGCCCCACGACGGACCCGAGGATGTAGTGCGTGTGATCGACAGACCCCATCCAGTCCCGCATTGCCTCGTTTGTGGCGTCCTTGAGGGTGCGTGACCCGGATTCCACCTTGATCACCCGCGCCCCCAGCAACTCCATCCGGACGACGTTGAGTCGCTGTCGGCGGGCATCCTCCGCACCCATGTAGACGTCGCACTCCAACCCGAAATGTGCGGCAGCAGTCGCGGTGGCGACGCCGTGCTGTCCCGCACCGGTCTCAGCAATCACGCGCTTCTTTCCCATACGCAGCGTGAGCAGTGCCTGACCCAATGTGTTGTTGATCTTGTGGGCGCCTGTGTGGGCGAGATCCTCGCGCTTCAGCCACACAGTCGCGCCTCCCCTGCCGCCCGACTGTTGCGCTTGCTGCCGGACAAACTCGGTGAGCCGATCGGCCCGGTAGAGCGGTGTGGGCCGGCCGACGAACGTCCGATGCAGGTCTTCCAAATCCTGCCAGAACGTCGGATCATGCTTCGCGCTCTCGTACTCGTCCCGCAACTCGTGCAGGGCGGCGATCAGCGTTTCCGGCACGTATGTGCCGCCATAGGGGCCGAACCGACCTTGCGCGTCCGGAACAACCTTCGAGGATGACTGCGCCATGCGAGAGGTTAGGAGTCCTGCATCGCTCGGCAGCGCTTGGTGCGAAGCGCCCGCCCCTTTCAAGACTCTCACTCACTTGCCGCCGCGACCCTGACCGGTGCAATCTGCCCCGGCCGCCGAGCCGCGGCACGCTCCGCCCGCCGCGCTGCCCGGACACCCGCTGTTTCATCGACGGGAAGCACGAGCAGGAAGCCGACGGCGAAGAACAGGAACAGCACGACAAGCGATGCGAGTTCGCCGAACACGCGAGCAACGCCGCCGAACGCGAGGACCCCAATCGCGCCCGCCAGCTTGTAGGTCATTCCCCAGAGGCCGAAGAACTCCGCGGTGCGATGCCGCGGCGTAAACCGCCCGACAAGAGACCGGCTCGCGGTTCCGACCCCGCCGAGGCCAAAGCCAAGACCGTTCCCAACCACCCACAGCGGCCACTGCGGCCCCCCTTGGGGCCAGGCGAGCTTGATGCCGATCATGCCGAGGCAGGAGATCATCCAGACAATCAGGAAGATGATCACCGTCAGGCGGGCGCCAATACGGTCCTGAAAGCGACCGGTGACCACGGCCGCAATCCCCGCCGTGACCGTAATCTGCGCAATGAAAATTGCCAGGTCGGTCGACGTGAAGCCGAAGCTTCTGGCGATGATCGAGGCAAAGCCGATGATCGTCTGGACGCCAAAGCCGTAGACGAAGAAGGCCAACAGGAAGATCATGAGCTGCCGGTACTGCCGCGCGTGCCGCACTGTTTCAAGCACACGACCGACGCTCTCGCGGACGATGCTCCGGCCGTGCATGGCTGCATCAGGCTCATCGTCGGTCAACCAGAGCCAGGCCGGAATGATCCCCAGCCCGAACCAGACCCCCGCGAACACGAAGAATGGTCTCCACTGCGCTGTCTGCTTCCAATCAAACAGGAGCATCCCCCCGAGCACGCACAGCAGCAGGCCAAGCGCGCCGACATACCCCATCGCCCAGCCGAGCGCGCTCACGCGTCCGATGGTCCGTGGAGTTGAGACACGCGGCAGGAAGCTTGCCAGCAGATTCTCGCCGATCTGGTAGCACAGGTTGCCCCCCACGTAGACGAGGCCTGCGATGAGCAACATGTTGGGCCCGACCGCCGCCAGCAACGCGGTGAGAATCCCGCAGGCGACGCCGGTGCCGAGAAGCAACTGCTTCCGCCACCCGCGGGCATCGGCCATGGCTCCGATGAAGGGAGACGCGGCCACAACCAGCAGCAGACTTCCCCCGTGCATCAAACCCCAGTTGAAGGCGCCCGCCCGGTCAGCGGCCTCGACCGCCGCGGCCTCTGCCCCGGCTGGAGGATGCGGCGTCACCACCTGCTGTACATACAGAGAGAACAGCATGGTGATGATCAGGAGGGTGAACGACTGATTGGCGAAGTCGTACATCCCCCAGGCGAACACCTCGCGCCGATTCGGGAGATCCTTGAAGGGATTCAGTGATCGCATGGGGAGTCTGACGAATGGCTTTCCGACCGGCTCGCAGGAGCACCCGACGCTATGCGCCGCTACACATGGCCCAGATGACGCGCAAAGAATTCGGTTTGGAGGTTCTTGGCGTCATTGCTGTATCGACCGAATCCGAGGTGCTCTTCGGGCGCGCCGGTCTCCGGCCAGGTGACCAACTCGACCAAACCCGGGTCGTCGCCCCCCTGTTCATACCGCCGCTTCAGGGTGGTGACGAAGTCGCGTATACCGTCAACCGGCACCATCCGGTCCGCTTCGGAGTGGAGGGCCAATAGCGGAATCGGCCGCCACCGGTCAATGTGTCGCATCGGGTCCATCTTTTCGAGCAGCGCGGGGTCGTGGCGCTCGGCGTACCCTGGCATTGAGCGGAACGAGCCGGTCGTGCCTTCCACTGCGGCGCACCGGAAGGAATGCGGCTCACACAGGCGCCGAAGCACCGCCATGCCTCCCGCCGACATACCGCCGATCCCAACGCGCTTCGAATCGAACAGGCCGGCGTTTTCGCCTGCGATGAGCGCATCGAGGACGGCGTCAATCTCACCGACCATCTGCTTCAGAACGCCCATGGTCGCCGCGGCGTCCTGCCTCGCCTCGTCCAGCCGCTCCCCATGCCCGGGCAGATCGATGGCACACACACCGATGCCGGCTCGAAGCCAGCGAAGATAGCGTCCCGGATCCAGTTCCTTGTACGCCGTCCGGCCGTGGAGCCACAAGACCACCGGCGCCGCGGACCGCCAGTCAGGATGGGCCAGCAGCACCGGCACATCACCGAACCGCTCTGTCCGGCTTCGCTCGGCCAGATACGCGGGCAACCGAGTGAACCGATCGCTCCCGCTCACAGCGCCACGCTCGCTCCGGGCTCGATCGCAGCGGGTAGGCTCGCCGCAGTCAAATCCGTAGCTTCCAGGGCTGTAAGCGGACTGATCTCCAGCACACAATCCGGCGAGCCATCCGGCCGCCGCGGCACCGAGACCCCGGCCTGCTCGAGCCATCGCGCCGCCCGCGCCGTCTGAAGGTCACGACTGGATTCGACGCTGTCTACCCCGGTTGCGTTCTTGATGGGTGCGAACTCCTCCAATCGTTCAGTCTCGTACACCACCGACTGCTCGCAGAGCGGCAGCGCATCGAACACAAAGCGCTCCAGCTTCACGGCGTTCGGGGCGTTCGGTTCGATGGGGTCGCCAGTGTCCGGATCAATGCAGGGCACTTTCTTCTCCGCCCGGTGATAGGGCAGATCGAACTTATCGTCGTGGTTGACCCTCTCAATGAAGTCGACACCAATGACGTGAATCGCGATCGAGCCGGCGAGGAAGCGGAGGGTTCCATCTTCCAGCCGCTGCTCGGCAAGGTGGGCAGGAAGGTCGGAGTACTCGATGACGAGCACCCGCCCTCGGCTCGAGCAGAAAACCCCGAGCTTCTCCTCGGGATACGCCTTTGGGATCATCTTGCTGGACATCTGTCCCGAGGAGTCGGGCGCTGCGGCATGGAGGCCGAGAAACACGGGATCCAGCACCCTCACCAGCGGGTTGTCTACCTGGAAGTAGCTGACGTGCTCAATGCCCCGCCTCCGCATGTCGGTCACCGCCCCACTGCGCTCCAGGGCCATGAACGAGCCGCCATGACCGTCGGGATTGGTGGCGATCATTCCCTTGTCGGCCAGCAGAATGCGCCCGGTCTCCATATCCAGGGAGGGCAGAACGCCCTGCTGGAAGAACATGACGTTCGCCCGCTCCAGCCCCAAAAAGGCATTCTCTGCGAAGAAGGCAACCGTCGCGTCGTGGTTCAGCGGGCTGGTCATGATGTACCAAGGCACGGTCGCACCGAACTTCCGCTGCGTTGCGAGAATCCCCTCCGCGAATATCTGGAAGAGCGGCTTTCCGGTCACGGCCCCGCCGGGGAAGCAGCCTTTCGGTCCGTCATACCCCAGTCGGCTCCCCTGCCCGCCCGCCACGGTGAACGCCGCGACCTTGCCGCTGCGCAGGAGCGACTCGCCGGCCAGGCGATACTGCTCGCGATTCCACGGTCGGACCGCGGAGTCGGCCCGGTTCGGGTAATACGGAGCCGGCGCAACATCGTCGGGCAGTGCGAAGGCTGGCTTTGATCGGACGTAGCGATCAACAAGCGTCGGAATCCGCGCCAGGTGCAGCGTGCCAATCTGGTCGAGCAGCCGCTGCTGCGCGTCCTTGTCCAGTTCATCGAAAAAGTTGAGCAGGTGCTCCTGCCCTACCCTCGCCAACTCCTCCCGGACCCCCTCCACGCGTTGTGTGGCTGTGCTCATGCCGCATCGTACGGCCGCTCCCGGCGGAATCCGCACTCGAGCAAAGGTCGGGCCGTTGTGCCCAGGCTCGTACACTTGGCCATGAGCCTGCTCACCGCGCCGCCGCGTCTGCCGCTGATCGCCCCCTCCATCCTCGCCGCCGATTTCGCCCGCATGGGCGACGAGTGCGCCCACATCCTCCAGGCCGGCGCCGACCTCCTGCACATTGACGTCATGGACGGTCACTTCGTCCCCAACCTCACGATGGGACCCGATATGTGCCGGGCGCTCCGCCGGGCTCTGCCGGAGGCATTCCTGGATGTTCACCTGATGGTGACCGACCCGATGCTGCTGGCGGAGTCTTTCGTCCAGGCCGGAGCAAACCACCTGACCATCCACGTGGAGATCGCCCCGGCCGAGGAGGTGGGCCGGATGCTTCGCGAGATCCGCGGGCTCGGCGTCACCGCCGGGCTGGCGATCAATCCCCCCACTCCCTGGGAGGCGGCAGAGCCACTGCTGGAGCAAGCCGACCTGCTCCTCATCATGTCCGTGAACCCGGGCTTCTCCGGGCAGTCCTTCATCGAGACGGTTCTCGATAAGACGCGCGCCCTCAGCACCCGCTTGCGTCCGACGCAACGGCTCCAGATGGATGGCGGAATCGCCCCCTCCAACGCCGCGGCGGTTCGCGAAGCGGGCTGCGATGTCCTGGTGGCGGCCTCGGCGATCTTCGCAAAGCCTCCCGCGGAACGAAACGGCATCATCGAGACGTTGCGCGGCCGATAACGTTGGCCCGCAAGACTGGGACATCCCCACAAATGGGGATACGCATGTCTGCTGCCTGGCTCTTCCACCTGCAGGGTCCGGGCCGATCTCTCCTGCTAGACTTCTCGTCTTCGTTCAGGGTCCCCACGGCGCGGCGGCTGAATGAGGAGCAGTGAGAGCACTATGGCCAAGGGCGAACGGATTCGATTACTCGTGGTTCGTTGCGGATCGACCGAGTGGGACGAGGCCGGGCGTATGCAGGGGGCGGCGGACTTGCCGCTCAGCGAGGCGGGACGGAAGGCGACTGAAGCAATCGCCGACGGCATCGCGGCCGACCCGCCCCAGATCGTCCTGTGCGGACCGGATGAGGCGTCCCGAACCGCGGCCCGCATTCTGGCCCAGGCCGCAGGGGCGAAGGTGAAGACCCTCGATGAACTCGGCGACGTTCATCTCGGGCTGTGGGAGGGGCTTCTGGAATCGGGCGTCGAGGAACGCTATCCCCGGGCCGCCAAGCAGTGGTCGGAGGATCCGGGGGCGGTCAGCCCGCCCGAAGGCGAGAGCCTTCAGCACGCTAAGGAACGCATTCTCACTGCTTTGGCAGCGGGGATCGACAGGTTGAAGGAAGGGGCCGCCGCGGCGGTCATTCTCCGGCCGGTGGCGCTTGGAATTGTCAGGTGTTGGCTCAATGACGCGCCGACGGCCGATCTATGGTCGCAGGTCCGCGACCGACCAGCGGCGGAGTGGTACGACGTCTCTGCCGAGCGCCTGAGGAAGATGGCAGCCCCCGCTTGAGGTGGCTCTGCCGGGTCGCACGGCCGCTCACGGTGAAACGACGCAGCCCGCAAAGGCAAGGAAAGAGGCGATGACGCAGATCGCGACACGCTCGTGGACAGAAATGAGGGGGACCAGGCGGCTGGCGATCCCGGAGGGGCTCTGGCTTCGCTGCCCGGGATGCGGGCAGCTTATCTATCGCAAGCAGATGGAAGCCAACCTGCACGTCTGTCCGGAGTGCAGCCATCACTACCGGATCGGGGCCGCGGAGCGCGTGAAGCAACTGAGCGACCCCGGCTCCTTCGAGCCGATGTTTACCACCCTCGCGCCGACCGATCCGCTGAAGTTCACCGACATGAAGGCCTACCCGGCGCGCCTCGTGGCCGAGCAGGCCAAGACCAACGCGCTCGACGCGGTCAAGGCCGGCACCACGTTCATCAAGGGCCGTGCCGCGATGCTCTGCTGCCTGGATCTCACCTTTATGATGGGCTCGATGGGCAGCGTTGTCGGCGAGACCGTCACGCGCGCGATCGAGACCGCAACCGAACGCAATCTTCCCTTGATCATCGTCAGTTGTTCCGGCGGCGCGCGCATGCAGGAGGCGGGGCTCTCGCTGATGCAGATGGCCAAGACCAGCGCTGCGCTCGCTCGGTTTGACGACGCCGGCGGCATGTTCATTTCGGTGCTGACCGACCCGACAACGGGCGGTGTCACGGCCTCGTTTGCGATGCTTGGCGACATCATCCT
Source organism: uncultured Phycisphaeraceae bacterium (assembly GCA_964460345.1). GTDB lineage: Bacteria > Planctomycetota > Phycisphaerae > Phycisphaerales > UBA1924 > CAYWRO01. The sequence goes on from CAYWRO010000028.1 coordinate 18,866, forward strand.
GGCCGAACCGAATGCGCTCATTGGCTTCGCGGGGCCGCGCGTCATCCAGCAGACGATCCGCCAGGAACTGCCGCAGGGATTCCAGCGCTCGGAGTATCTGCTCAAGCGAGGCATGATCGACAGAGTCGTTTCCCGCCCTCAGTTGCGCAGCGAACTGGCTCGCCTCATCGACTACAGCGGTAAGTGATGAGGTTGATCGCCTCGGCAGCGTTTTCCGCAGATCGCAATGGCCAAGCAACGTGAACGCTCCCGCACCCGCCGCGCCCCCTGGTGGGGCCTCCTGCTGGCGGGGTTCGGGTGCGGCCTGCTGACATGGCTTGCATTCCCTCCGCTCGGAGCGTGGCCGCTGGCGTTTGCGATTCCAGTGCCGCTCATCTGGGCCGGCTGCGCGGGTGCCTCGCGCAAGTGGAGCGCCGCGGCACTGGTCACGATCGGCATCCTGCCCACGTGGCTCTTTCAGTACATCTGGGTTTACACCAACGCGACGCCGATCGGGTATCCGCTCCTGGCCTTGTATCTGTCCATGAGCGCCGGAGCGTTCGTCCTCCTCCTCGGAGCCGTTCGTGGCACGAACGCGCCAATCCCCCTGACGGTGGCCGCACCGATTCTCTGGACGGGCCTGGAAGTCTTACGAGGTGAACTCGTCTTTTCTGGATATCCGTGGTTTCTCGTCGGTCATCCGCTGATCGATGCGCCCGCTTTGGCTGCCCCGGCGACCCTGCTCGGTGCGTACCTGGTCAGTTTCCTGCTGGTCACATTCACCGGTGCACTAGGCGACCTCGTCGGCTGGTCGGCGTCGCGTCCATCGGCGGGGCGGTGGGGCGCCGTGGCGGCTGCGCTGCTGTGGGCGGTGCTGGCGGCCGTTGGCATGCCCAGGAAGGCTGCGGGGCCCACTTTCAACGTGGCGGCCCTTCAAACAATGCTACCCCAGGATCTCAAACTGGACTGGCCACTTGAAGCCCAAGTGCAGGAGATGGAGCGGCTCGCCGATCTCACGCGGCAGGCTGCTACCGAACGCATTGATCTGATTGCCTGGCCGGAGGCCATGGTCCCCGGAGGTGCGATCAATCGCGAGTCGCTCGAGTTTTTCCGGGCTCACGATGTCAAGTGGCTGCTGGACGAGGAGATCGACGGGAAACGCGAACTGCCGGCCACTTGGTTTGCTGAGCGGTTGGAGTCGCTGCAGAGCAGCGTCAACATTCCGATGCTTGTCGGTGCACGCGCGGCGGAAGGGTGGGCGACAGAAGAGGGCATCCCGCAGCCCACAGACGTCTTCAACAGTGTGTTCGAGATTCAGAACGGCCTGATCCTTCGGGAGCGTTACGACAAGATGCTTCCGACACCTTTCGGTGAGCGTATTCCGCTGCTCTGGCGCTTCCCCGAACTGCAGAACGCCATCTCGGCGGTGGCTGCTCACGGGATGACGCTTGAGTTGGATGCCGGCGATACCCCCCGCGTCTTCTCCATCCGCTTCCAACCGGATGGCAAGTCCCAGATTGCGCGCATCGTCACACCAATCTGCTTCGAAGCCACGCGTGCTTCCTTGTGCAGGCAGCTTCTGTTCGACGATTCCGGCCGCAGGGCCGATCTCATGATCAATCCCAGCAACGACGGCTGGTTTGGACAGTGGGCCGGTGGTCGGGTACAGCACCTGTTGACGGCCCGCTGGACGGCGTTGCAACTGGGCACCCCGATGGTTCGGGTCGTCAACACAGGTGTTTCGGCACACATCGATAGTGCCGGTCGAATCGTGAATCGGGCTGCCGAGGGCTGGCAGGCTGGGACAAAGGCCGAGGTTCTGATCGCCCGCCCCGCCCTGCCCGGTCCTGACCAACGGACCATCTACTCCCGGATCGGTGACGTCTTCGGATGGCTGGTTCTGGTCGGCGCCGGAGCACTCCCCCTTGCCGCGGCTCGCTGGCAGTGGTGGACCAACGTCCGAGCGCGGTAGCATCTACGCTCTGGGAACCCCCTCCGGAGCAACTCATGGCAAACCGAACAGGCTTTCTTCGCGCGGCCGCCCTGATCGTCGTCGCGCTTTTGCACTCGGGCTGCAGTTCAGGGCCACGCGGGGATGCGGGACCCTACAAACAGCCGGCAGCCCGCCTGGATCTTCGCCAGGAGGCGGTTGTCCTGCTTGAAGCCGCAACGCAGTCAGAGCACGCGGCCATCCGGGCCAACGCGTTTGAAGCCCTGGAGAACGATCCGGCCCGCCTGGCCGGCGTGATCGGGGCGGGCCTTCGAGACGAGAACCTCGGCGTGCGGGCCGTCGCTGCCATGGCCGTTGGTCGGGTCAGGCTGATCGGTTCGATCCGGGACGTCGAGCCGCTACTGCACGATCCCTCATCTCGGGTGCGTGCCTCGGCGATGTATGCCCTGTCAGCATGCGGCCGCGAAGTCGATTTAACCCCGCTCGCCTCCATGCTTCAGGACGACAATCCCCTGGTCAGGGCACAGGCCGCGCTCGTTCTGGGGCTGCTGGGAGAAGAGACGGCGTTGAGGATGCTTCAGGAGACGGCCCGGGATCCAATGCCGCGGGCCTCGGTCGCCGAGTACCGGCTCCTCCAGCTTCAACTGGCGGAGGCCCGAGCTCGGCTGGGCGACACGGACGCCCTCCATGAGATCCGGGCCGCCCTGTACCCTTCCCGGCCCGAGGACCTTGAGGCGACAGCCCTTGCCGCGATGATCATCGGCGAAATCGAGGACCGTGGGGCGATCGACCAGCTCGTGCTCTTGACGGCCCGTCAGGACGAGCGGGGCGGCCTCATGCCGCCCGAGGTCCGACTGGCCGCGGCGGGCTCCCTGGCCGAGCTCGGTCTTCGTCGGGGTGGCTTTATCGGCCTTGAGTACGCCCGCCATGCCCGTGCAACTGTGCGGGCCCAAGCGGCGTATGTGCTGGGCCGGATTGGCTCCCCGGAGGGGCTGCCCGCACTGGCCGACCTGCTGGGCGATCGCAGCGGGCAAGTGAGGGTGTCCGCCGCGGCGGCAATCCTGATGATTACCGAACCGGCCACCGTCACGGACGCCGCCCTTGGGCAGGGGCGAAACGGGAATCAGTTCCCGTAGTGGCGTTTCATACGCTACACTTGTGCCTCTGGGGCTGCATCCGCAGTGGCCGCAGACGCGAAGTATTCGAGGAATCGAGGAACGGCGGCCGTGTCCGTCAAAGGTTGAAGAAGAGACGGCGGATCGGACGTATGGCAAGGCCGTGCGCCCCGCCCGGAAGACCGACAGGAGCTGAATAGTGCACGCAGTGACGAAGATTCTCGTGGTCCTTTGTGCCGGACTGGCGCTGCTGCTGTCGGCGCTGACGATGGCGTACGCCTCCAACGCCCGGGCCCTGCGGGACGGGTACCAGCAGATGAAGGACGCTGAGACGGCCGCGCTGGCCGCTGCGGCCGAGGCGGCCACCGCCCGCGCTGAACTGGACCGGCAGCTCTCAGACGCAAACCACGCCCTGAGCGCCGAACGCGAGAACGTGAAGAAGCAGATTGCGGACCTGCAGGCTCAGGTTACTCAGTTCCGGACCGAAGCCGCGATGAAGGCGGCGGAACTCGCCGGTAAGGAGAACCGCAACGAGCAGTTGGCCACGGCCCTGCGCGTGCAGACGGACGAACTTGCCGCCTTCCGCGCCGAGGTGTCGGCGATTCGCCAGGCGCTGCTCGACGCCTCTCATCGCGAGATCGCCCTCGTTGATCGCATTCACGAGCTTGAGAGCGTCCGCGAAGTGCAGGACCAGACTGTTCGCTCGCTGCAGGAGCAGTTGGCCGACGCCCAGCACCGGCTGAACCAGTCGTCGCTCGTCGGTGGCGAAGTCACCTCGGACGGCGGGCCGTTCGAGTACACGGGCCCCACCATCCGCGCCCGCGTCAACAACGTCCAGAAGCACCCGGCCGGATACGACATCGTCACGATCAGCGAAGGCACCAACGCCGGTATCCGCGAGAACATGCAACTGAGCATCATCCGCGGCACTGACCAGTTCCTCGCCAAGATCGTCATCATCAAAGCGGATCCGCAGCAGTCCGTCGCTCGCGTCGACTACCTGGGTCGCAAGGTCACTGCCAAGGTGGGCGACCTGGTCCTCAGCCGGCTCGATTGATCACGCACGCGCACCTGCAAGGAGCAACACATGAGCCAGTACGGCATGCAGATGCCCGGCGGACAAGCCCGACGCGGCGCCACGATGAACATCTACACCGGCCTTCTCTTCGTCGCCGCGGTGGCGCTTGGTGCGGCCTGCGTCTTCGTGTTCCTCCAGAGCGCGCACGTGGGCCCGAATCCTTCCAATCCGTTCGCCCAGCACGACTCGGGCCGCATCCAACTGCCGTCCAGGTGATGGCCGAGCAGGAAAGCGGGCACAATACACCCCAGAACAAGCCCGCGAGGCTTGACGCGCCGCGCGAGCGGCATAAATTAGGGAGCCAGCAAGGCTGGCCTCCGCGGCAAATGCCGCGGCACGCTTGACAACCCGGGGCGGTAGCTCAATTGGTTAGAGTACCGGACTGTCGATCCGGTGGTTGCGGGTTCGAGTCCCGTCCGCCTCGCTCGTGAAGGCCCCTGCAGATGCAGGGGCTTTTCTCGTTTTGCGACGGCGCTCCGCCTTGGCCCGGGCTGGATGCGGCGTCGCTGTACCCTGCCGATACGTCTGTGCCCGCACGAGTACGCCCCAGTCCTCCACCTCACTGAGATGGCATCTTTCCGTATGGAGGGAAGTCTGTCGGAGCCGGATAGTTTCAACGAAAGCGGGCGGGGTGGCCTGCCCGGAGCGTGAAGCGATGCGGGCGTCAGCGGTGGTCGGCGCACTGCACAGAAGCAGGAAACGAGGAGGCAGGTATGTTCATTCGATGTGCGATCAGCGCGGCGGCGGTGTCGGGCCTCATGCTTGCGGGCGGGTGCGGGAACGGGGGAGATTCTGATCGATCCACGCGGCGGACGGACGCGACCACGCGTCCGGCGACGGATCAGGGCGATGTGCGCATAAGGCAGACCGGCACGGCGGCCGCCGTCCAGTCCGCCATCGGCGATCCTGACGAGTTCTTCATGCTGCTGGCGTCTCAACTCAATGCGGCCGAGATCGAAACCGGGCGCCTCGCCGTCGAACGTGCCGAGGATCCGGAGGTCCGCCAGTTCGCGGAGCGGATGATCGAGGACCACACTCGTGCCAACGAGGAGTTGAAGCGCCTGGCAGAGCGCAAGGGAATCTCCCTGCCGTCGCGCCCGGATGAAACGCACCGCCTGCTGGCCAGCCACCTTGAGGAACTTGACGGCGAGACGTTCGACCGCGAGTACATCAGCGCGATGGTCGCGGACCACGCGGCAGCGCTTTCCATGATGCAGGACCGGGCCAGGATCTCTCAAGACCCGGAGATCCGCGAGTTTGCGGACCGGCAGGTCCCGATCTTCCGCGAGCACCTGCAGATGGCGCAAGATCTCAATCGCAGTCTGAATGCCGGCAACACCCCTGTGCCACGCGATCCGATGAGTCGAGGATACTGAGCAGCTACCTGCTGCCGGCGTAAATCTCGTACGTCAGCAGCCGGCACTCGATCTGCGCATTCATGAAGGGCGTCCGCCGCGACGGGCGCAAGCCTATTCGTTTGGCCAGCTCGCGGTTACCCGTGAAGACATGGCCCGTCCATCCGGCGCATCGCTGCTTGAAGAAGTCGCCAATGCCCGCGTAGGTTGCTCGCAGAGCCTCCTCGTCGCCGAGGCGCTGACCGTATTCCGGGTTCAGAATGACGTGACCACCGGTCGCTGCGATCGCGGGCATTGGCGTCGCCGCAAAGTCGCACTCGAGGAACTGAATCAGGTGATCGACCCCAGCGGTCTGCGCATTGCGACGCGCGGCTTCGACAGCCCTGGGATCATGGTCGGTCGCCACGATCGGCGGCGGATCGACTTTGCTCCCCGTCTTCTTCGCATCGCGTCGGGCGGCGGCCCAGGTGTCATCGACGTCGAGCAGCGTATGGAGAACGCCAAAGTTGCTCCGCAGCAGCCCCGGCGCACGCCCGGTCGCCATTAGCGCGGCCTCGATGGCAAGCGTTCCGCTCCCGCACATCGGGTTCACGAACGCCTGCGTGCCGTCATACCCCGCCGCCATCAGCACGGCCGCCGCGAGGGTCTCGCGCATGGGCGCATCGTGAGGCAGCCGCCGGTACCCGCGATCGGAGAGTCGCAGGCCATTGACGTTCAGGTAAATCCAGGCTCGATCTCCCTTCCAGAACAAATGGACAACCACGCCTGACCGGTCCGACCCGCTGTTCGGCCGCGCGCCGGTCTGCTTCTTGATGCGGTCCACGATTGCATCCTTTAGAACGAGGTTCGGATACATCGTGTTGTCGATCTTCGGGTTCTCGACATTGCTCGTCACGGTGAAATGGGCGTCGTTGCCGATCAGGTCCTCCCAGGGGAACGCCGCCGCATGGGTATAGAGCGCCTTGGGCGATGGGCAGCGGAATCTGGTCAGGTGCCACATCACGTGGTGCGCGGTTCGCAGCCGCAGCATCAGGCCGAGACACTCCTCCAGTGTCGCCCCTACATGCACCGCGACATGATCCTCGCCCTGCACCTCGAATCCGAGCGCTTCCACCTCGTGCCGGAGGTACGGCGGAATGAACTGCGCGCAGGTGATCCGCGTCAGGCTCTTCTTCCCCGGATCGATGCGCGTGCGGCGCGCGACGCCCGTCGCACGCGTTCCACGACCCCGCCCGCCCGCTCCCGCCTCGTGCGGCCCAGTTGACATCAGACTCCGCTCCTCAACCCGCACCGTCCCAGCCGACGCTATCGTAGAGTGCGGGAGCCGCCGCACGCCGCGGGGAGCAAGGGGGCAACGGAGTGGCCAGACGCAGCGCACGGACCACAGCGGGCAGGAGTCGAGGCGGACCTCGCATCACCAGCGCACCGTCGGGCCCCATCAACGACGGCGAAGCGACCGCCGAATCGAGCCGGCTTCATCCGAACCCACAGTTTGCTCGCCCGAGTTGGCAGTCGCTCGACGGGACGTGGGCGTTCGCCATCGATCCCGAAGCCCAGTGGAGCTTGCCGGCCGAGGTCAAGTGGAAGACGACCATTCAGGTTCCATTCGCCCCCGAGACGCCCGCCAGCGGCATCGGACATACCGGCTTCTTCGACGCCTGTTGGTATCGGCGGACCTTTTCGAGGCCGGAGATTACGCCCGTTCAGCGCCTGATCTTGCGCTTCGGCGCGGTGGATTACGCCGCGACCGTCTGGGTCAACGGACAGGTCGCAGCGATGCACGAGGGCGGCTACACGCCCTTCCACGCCGACATCACTTCGCTCCTGACCGATGCCGCCGAGCAGGAGATCGCGGTCCGGGCCGAGGACGATCCGCATGACCTCGCCAAACCCCGCGGCAAGCAGGATTGGCAGGAGCGCCCCCACTCCATCTGGTACCCGCGCACGACCGGTATCTGGCAGCCCGTCTGGCTTGAAGTGGTCGGACGCCACTGGCTGGAACGGATCCAGTGGACACCAAACCTGGATCGATTCGACATTGAACTCTGGGCCGATCTGTCCCGGCCGCGGCCACCGAACGGTCTCTCACTGGCGGTCCGGCTCAGCGCTGGCGAACAGACCCTTGCCGACGACGTCTACAACGTCATCGAGGGGGAGGTGCGCCGGGCGATCGCCTTCTCAGATCCGGGAATTGAGGACTACCGCAACGAGCTGCTCTGGTGCCCGGAGCACCCGGTGCTCATCCAGGCTGACCTCAAACTTACGGATCACCGGGGCGGCTCGCCGCGGGTGCTCGACCGCGTTCACAGCTATACAGCCCTGCGATCCACTGGCGTCCTGGGCGACCGCTTCATGCTCAATGGCCGGCCGCGGCATCTTCGCCTCGTCCTTGACCAGGGGTACTGGCCTGAGTCGGGCCTGACACCGCCCGGCGATGAAGCTGTCCGCCGGGACGTCGAACTTGTGAAGGAGATGGGGTTCAACGGCGTGCGGGCGCACCAGCGCATTCCGGACCCGCGCTTTCTGTACTGGGCGGACGTTCTCGGCGTGCTCGTCTGGGAAGAAATGCCCAGTCCGTACCGTTTCACGTCACGCAGCGTCCAACGGGTCACGCGCGAGTGGGCCGAAGCCATGGAGCGGGATCGCAGCCATCCGTGCATCATCGTCTGGGTGCCGATGAATGAGTCCTGGGGCGTTCCCGACCTGCCGACCAACGAGGCCCACCGACAGATGGTTCGGGCCCTCTATCACCTCACCCGCAGCCTTGATCAAACTCGCCCGGTCGTCGGCAACGACGGGTGGGAGATGGATGTAACCGACATTGTCGCCATCCACGACTACGACGGATCGCCGGACAATCTTCGCCGCCGCTACGCCGAGCGAGACGACCCGGCCCGGGTGCTCTCGCTGGAGCGACCGGGGCATCGCGTTCTGTTGCTCGACGAATCAGCCTACCACGGTCAGCCCATCATGCTCACCGAGTTCGGCGGTATCGCCATGCGCGAATCCGGCGAAGATCCCGCAAGCTGGGGATACAGCGAGGTGAACTCCCCGGATGAGCTACGCCGCCGCTATGAAGCGCTTCTGGACGCGGTCCACTCCCTTCCCTCCCTCAGTGGGTTCTGTTATACCCAGTTCGCCGACACGTACCAGGAGGCGAACGGGCTTCTTCGAGCGAATCGCACCCCAAAGTTCTCCCTCAAGGCGATCGCCCGTGCGACGCGGGGGAGCCCCTGACCCAAAGTCGCGAACAAGGGCCCATACCCGTTCGGGCGTGGCCACTCTAATCTGGCTACATCAAGAGTGAGGGTACACGTAATGCGAAATGAACGCACCAACATTCCACCTCGTGGCGGCAGCAGCGCCGTCGGGCAGCATAAGCAGCCCGCGAGGGACGAGCGCCTGCCGCGATGGGATCGTCCACTTGACCTCAGGCAGCATCCACCGCTCAACATGGCTCCGATCGAGCCGATTGACTGGTCCAAGTACGTCTCGAGCCGTATGAACGCCTACGAGCAGGCGTGGTAGGAATGCGACCGAGCCCGCGCGGTCCGCGGGACGAACGTCTCGAATCATCGACAGGAGCAAGAATGCCTCAGGATCCGACCAATGGCCGGACCATGACGCTATCGCGTCCCGACCGAACGCCGATGCACGCGCCCGCAGCGCGAACGAACGTGAGAGAACACGCGGCGTCCACCTCGCAGCGCCCCGGAATGGAGCCGCTCGTTTCGCCGGCGGTTCACCTGCCATTCGTCTGGGCAGCGGGCATTGAAAGTTCAACGGTCCCGCATCTCGGCATCGACCAGTTCGCCTGGACGCAGCATAACCGTCGGTGGGCGGGCGATCTGCGCCTCGTCCGTGACGACCTGGGCCTCTCCCATCTTCGCTACGCCGTTCCCTGGCATTACATTGAGCCGGAGCGAGGCCGCTTCGACTGGCGGACGGCCGATGAGCGCATCGGCAGGTGTCATGATCTCGGTCTGGAGCTCATGCTCGACATCATGCACTTCGGAACGCCTGACTGGCTCGCTCTGGGCGCCGGTGATCCCGAGTTGCCGGATGCGCTTGAACATCTGACCGAGGCCATGGTGGAGCGATACGGCGACGTGGTTTCGACCTGGTGCCCTGTCAATGAACCCCTTGTGCTGAGCCTGTTCAGCGGGGATTTTGGCTTCTGGCCACCACACGCACGCAAGTGGCGCGGGTACATGCCCGTGCTCTCGCGCGTTGCCCAGGCAACCAGCCGGGCGATCCGCGCGATTCGCCGCATGGCGCCCGATGCAACCGTGGTCGTCTGCGACGCCGCGGATCACTTCACGGCCCGGGATGAAGCGTTACGCGTTGAGGTCACCCTTCGCAACACGCGGCGCTTTCTCTTGCTGGATCTCATCGGCGGTGCCGTTGATCACCACCACCCGCTGTTCGAATGGCTCACAGCATACGGCATGAGTGAGATCGATCTCCGCTGGTTTGCTCACAACCGCCAACGGCCGGATGTGATCGGCCTGGACTATTACCCGCACAGCGAATGGCAGCTCGAGCTCGCTCCGGACGGCGGCGGGCGTACACGGCAACGGCGCGCCGACGCGCCGATTGGGCTGTACGGGGTCGCGCGTGAGTACTACAACCGCTACGGCTTGCCAATGTTCGTCACCGAGACGAGCATCGATGGCAAGCCGATCAACCGCGAGATCTGGCTCGACCACCTCGTGGAGGATGCGCGACGTCTGCGAGAAGATGGTGTTCCACTGCTCGGGCTCACCTGGTGGCCACTCTTTGACCATCTTGATTGGGACGGCGCGCTGACGCACCGCATCGGCAAGATCCATCAGGTAGGCTTGTACAAGCTCGTGCGGGCTGCGGACGGCTCCTTGCATCGGGTTCGCACCCCACTGGCGGATCGCTTCGCCAGGTATGCTTCCGGAGGCGACGCCGCCGTCGGCCAGCTCACGGAGTTGACCCCGCCTCTTCGGCCGGACGATGACCAGCTTCCGCCGCTGTCCGATTGGGCCCACGGTGTCGCCACCGGCCGCCGCCCTCAACCAGTGATGGGCGAGATAAGCAGCGCTCCGACGCCGCACGCCACACGACAGGTCATGAATGGGGCGCCGCGGAGCAACGGCCACGCAGTGACGGCCACAGATGGCGCTGCGGGCGCAAGGAGGCGGACGGGTCACTATGGCATCGTCGTCTTCAGCCACTTGCGCTGGGGCTTCGTCTGGCAGCGCCCCCAGCAGTTCCTGTCACGCTTCGCGCGCAAGCATCCCGTGCTGTTCATGGAGGAGCCTGCCTTTGACCTTGCGGACGGGGCTTCCGCGCGGCTCGAGTTGCACCAGGTGATGCCGAACGTCACGGTTGCCTGCCCGCACTGTCCCGAGAGTATGTCGCGTGACCGATCCCTGCCGGACCGCCTGCTGAACTGGACGCGCGAGGCGATCGAGCGTGTCAACCGCAGCGGGGCGTTCGACAGCCCCTTGCTGTGGTACCTCAGCCCGATGGATTCCGCCTGGTCGCTGGGCCGCCTGCCAACCCGCGGCGTCGTCTATGACTGCATGGACGAGCTCTCGCAGTTTACTGGCGCTCCCGCACAGCTCGTGGCCAACGAGCAGCGTCTGATGCAGTGCGCGGACATCGTCTTCACCGGCGGGCGCAAGCTGTGGGAGAAGAAGAGCATTCAACACAACAACGTGCATTTCTTCGGCTGCGGTGTTGAGGCCGATCATTTCGGACTGGCTCGCGAGGAAGCCACGCCGGTTCCCCCCGACATCGACTTCATGGCTCGCCCGATCATCGGCTTCTTCGGCGTCGTCGACGAGCGCATCGATTACCACCTTCTCTGGCAGATGGCGCAGCTTCGGCCCGATTTTTCCTTCGCCATGATCGGGCCTGTCGTCAAGGTGGATGCCAACCTCCTCCCCCACGCCCCGAACCTGTACTGGCTCGGGGGCCGTGATTACGCCGTCCTGCCAAACTACTGCAAGGCGTTTGATGTCTGCATGATGTGTTTCGCGCTTAACGAGGCGACCGAGTACATCAATCCCACCAAGGCTCTGGAGTATCTGGCCACGGGCCGTCCCGTCGTCTCCACCCCCATCAAAGATGTCGTGGAACAGTACAGCGACCTCATGGACATTGCCGCCACACCGGAAGCATTCATCGCTGCCATCGAGAAGGCGCTCACGGCGCCGGACCCGCAACGCCTCGAGCGCGGGGTCAAACTCGCCGAGCAGTGCACGTGGGAGGCAGCCGTCGAGAAGATGCAGTTGCTCATTCGCGACGCGGTGAGCGCCGACGATCGCCCCAGCAGTCGACGTCCTCCCCCGCCACCCTCCCTCGAGCTTCAGTACCAGTACGCGCGAACACCCGGGAGTTGAGGGGCTGTCGCCTCGCCCGATCCGCCGCGCGGCCTTGGGCCCGTTCGCCTCTCAACCCTTGATCATGGAGTCAATCGTGGAGCCACGTTTCATCATTCTCGGCGGGGGCCCGACCGGACTGGGTGCTGCATACCGCCTCAAACAACTCGGCTATCGCAACTTTCATCTCTACGAGCGTGCCAACCACCTCGGGGGGCTCGCGTCGAGTTTCACGGATTCGGCCGGCTTCACGTGGGACATCGGCGGACACGTGATGTTCAGCCACTACAAGTACTACGACGATGTCTTTGACGAACTTATGGGAGACGAATACCAGCTCAACATGCGTGAAAGCTGGGTCCGGATGCATGATCGATGGGTGCCGTATCCCTTCCAGAACAACATCCGCTACCTTCCGCCTGAGGTCTGCTGCGAGTGCCTGATCGGCCTCATCGAGGCCCAGCAGCGAGGCGACCACGCGTCCGCCGCGAACTTCGAAGAGTTCATCGAACGCGTCTTCGGCGAGGGGATCTGCAAGCACTTCATGAAGCCCTACAACTTCAAAGTCTGGGCCCACCCGCCGGCCATGCTCAACAAGCAGTGGATCGGCGAACGGGTGGCCGTGCTTGACGTCCCCCGCGCCGTGCGCAACGTCGTGCTCGGGACCGACGACTTCGGCTGGGGACCCAACAACCAGTTCAAGTTTCCCCTCTACGGCGGCACGGGAGAGTTCTACCGGCGTTTCGCCGGCCCGCTACTCGGCCACTTCACGCTGAACAAGCATGCCGATCGCATTGACATGACGCGCAAGCAGGTGCACTTCTCCGACGGCCAGACGGCGCCGTACGACATCCTGCTCTCGGCCCTGCCGCTCGACCGGCTCTGCAATGAAGTCATTGATGGGCAGATGCCTCGCCCGATCCGGGAGACGGCTGCTCGGCTGCGTCACTCCGGGGGTCACATGGTCGGCATTGGCCTGCGCCAACCATGCCCGTCGACAAAGAGCTGGATGTACTTCCCGGAGGACAACTGTCCCTTTTATCGCGTGACCTACCTGTCCAACTACTCGCCCAACATGACACCCGACCGGCAAACCCACCATTCGCTGCTGTGCGAGACAAGCTACTCGAAGTTCAAGCCCGTTGACCGGCGGACCATTGTCGACCAGACCATCCGCGGTCTCATCAACGCAGGACTTCTCACAGAACGCGATCAGGATGACATCGTTGATACCTGGCACTACGAGGCCGACTACTCGTATCCGACGCCCAGCGTCGAGCGTGATGCCATCCTCGCGGAGGTCATTCCCTTCCTGGAGCGCCACCGCATCTACAGCCGAGGCCGTTTCGGGATGTGGAAGTACGAGGTCTCGAACACCGACCATTCGATGATGCAGGGCGTCGAGCTTGTCAACCGCCTGCTGCTCGATGAGCCGGAGACGACGATCGGCATGGTCTACGAGAGCACGGACGATGGCCGGAATGCCGCCGTTCACGAGCGCAGTCGCATGGCCGGATCCGGCGACCCGCACCGGTCCTCGCCGCCGCATGCCCGACCCGGCCGCACGGCGGCCGCAGCCCTGGCGCATCGCGCAACGCACGCGATCGGGGACCGTGAAGAGGCCGACCTCGCCGAGGAGGAACTTGGCGTCACGCAGCCCAGGTCAACGCGTGACCTGATCCGCTGAGTACCCGGGCGGGATGCCGCGGAGTCTTGCGCAAATCCGAGCGAGTTCTGGGTATCATCGGCCATGAGCGCCCTGGTCCTACTCACCGATCATAAAACCCTCCCCCGCGTCGCCACCTTGACGCTGAACCGTCCCGAGCAGCGCAACGCGCTGAGCCTCGAACTGCTTGAAGCGGCACACGCCCGCCTCGATGCCCTCACCACGCGTCTCGCGGCGGACGGCCCCACTGTTCTTCTGCTGACCGGCGCCGGCAAGAGCTTTTGTGCCGGCATGGACCTCAAGCAGGTCATCGACGTGCCGGGAGCACCCGAGCGACTGCTGACGTCCCTCGCCGAACTGACAATCAAACTGCGCGCCCTCCCCTGCGTCACCGTGTCGGTCGTCAACGGTGCGGCCATCGGCGGCGGCTGCGGGCTGGCAATGGTGACGGACCTGGCGATCACACACGCGGACGCGAAGCTCGGGTTTCCCGAGGTCGACCTCGGTCTCTGTCCCGCCGTTGTCGCCCCCTGGGTTGTTCGCAAGGTCGGGCCCGGCCGGGCCAGGGCCGTGCTGCTCCGCGGCGGCACCATGACCGGCGCGGACGCCGCGGCACTCGGCCTGGTCGATGAGCACACGCCCGATCGCGACTCCCTCGACCAGCTCGCCACACAACTGGCCGAACGGCTCAGCGAGGGGGGTCCTCACGCCCTCCGCGCGACCAAGGGGCTGCTCAACGACCTGGATCGGTCGCTCGATGCCGCCTCCGTCCGCCGCGGAGCGGAACTCAGCGCTTCCGTGCTGGGCCGCGAGGAGACCCGCGCAGCGCTCCGGGCTCGCTTTGCGAGCTAATGGACAGCTACATCCTTATTCGAATAGACTTCTTCCTGCCCTCGCAGCGAAGGGATTACCTCACTATCCTCCCCTTCCGCAATCCGCTTCCATCCCGCACAATGGAGGGAGCGGCCTGAGTGTGGCACCCGGAGGCCCTTGTTGATGAGCAACGCTGCTGAGCCCTTTCGCCTGGACCGACATGACAGCGGATCCGTCGTTTTGTGGCTGGAGCCCAGCGAGGGCCCTGCTGGCGGCGTTGTCGTCCTGGATCTCCCCCTGATCCAGCGGCTCGAGGCGACGCTCAACTCCGTCCCAACGGATGCGACCGGTTTCATCCTCGCTTCCGCGAGCGAGCGTGTCTTTGTCGCGGGCGCGGATCTCAAAGCCATCCAAAGCCTTTCAGACGATGAACTTGCCGGCTACCTGGCGTACGCCTCGCGGGTCTTCGGGATGATCTGCCAGCTTCCCTGCTGGACGGCCGCGGCGATCGGCGGGGCGGCCCTCGGCGGCGGGCTGGAACTGGCGATGCACTGCGACGGCCTCATCGGCTCGCCCGGGCCGAAGGGGAGTTACCCGGTGGGCCTGCCTGAGGCGGGCCTGTCCATCTGCCCGGGCTGGGGGGGGACGAACCTCCTTCCCGCGCGGATCGACGGCGCGACGGCAATCTCGATGACCAGCGAGGGGCGCACGATGGCCTACGAGGAGGCGTCGAGTCTCGGCCTATTCGATGCCGTGGCCGACTCTCGCGAGGCCCTGATCGACGCCGCGGCGGCCTGGCTTGAGCAAGCTCGGTCCACGGGCGCGGGGCTGGTCGTCGGGGGCGGCTCGCCGCGGCGGGATGGGGAACCGATGCGCTGGATCGGACGTCCGGCGAACAAGGCCCGCGCGTTGGCGGCGTACACGCAGGTGCGCGACGACCTGCCGATGACGCCGCAGACGGACGCGGTCTTCGAGGCGATCGAGGCGGGGCTGGAGCGGGGGTGGAAGGCGGCGCTGGAGACCGAGCAGCGGCACCTCGTGCACCTGCGCTCCACGCCGGAGGGGAAGCAGGCGATTGAGGCGTTCTTTGCGAGGAGCGCGGCGAAGAAGTAACGATGCGGCACGCATCTTGCGCGACAGCAGATTCACCACAGAGGCACAGAGGACACAGAGAGGAACACGGGGCACAATCAGAGATTACGCGGCAGCCGCTGCGCCGCCGCACCAGTTCTTTCTCATCTCTGTGCTCTCTGTGTCTCTGTGGCTGGTCTTATCCGGAGATTGGAGCGATCGATGGCTGATCTGAAGACAATGAAGGGCGTTTCCGAGCGGGACCGGCGCATGCTCGAGGAGGCGGAGCAACTCCTCGGCGCGGAACCGGAGACGATGGGGGTTCTGAAGAACTACTTCTGGGGCCGGATCCGCGAGGACCTGCTCTTCCCCTATCCCGAGACGAGCCCGGAGGAGACCGCCCGCTGCGACCAGCTCCTCGCGACGCTCGAGGACTACCTCAAGAACGAGCACCCCTCGACGCTCATCGACCAGGAGCAGGAGATCCCCGACTGGGTGCTCAAGCGCCTCTTCGACATGGGCATCCTCGGCATGACCATTCCCAAGGAGCACGGCGGGCTCGGGATGGGGATTACCTCGTACAACCGCGTGCTCGAGATGATCGGCCGCTACTGCGGCTCGACCGCCGTGCTCGTCAGCGCGCACCAATCGATCGGCTGCAAGGCGATCATGCTCTTCGGCACGGCCGAGCAGAAGCAGCGCTGGCTGCCGCACCTGGCCAAGGACTGGCTCAGCGCCTTCTGCCTGTCTGAGCCGAACGTCGGGTGCGACGCCGGCGGGCAGGAGACACGCTGCGAGCTGAGCGAGGACGGGGAGTACTACATCCTCAACGGCGAGAAGAAGTGGGCGACGAGCGGCGCGCTCTCCAGCATCTTCACCGTCATGGCCAAGCAGAAGATGAAGGACGGCAAGGAGAAGGTCACCGCCTTGGTCTGCACGCCGGACATGGAGGGTGTGGACATCTTCCAGAAGAACCGGTCTAAGTGCGGCATCCGCGGCACGTGGCAAGCCCGCATCCGCTTCACCAACGTCCGCGTCCCGCGCGAGAACCTGCTCCACCAGGAGGGCAAGGGGCTGAATGTCGCCCTGACCTGCCTCAACTACGGCCGCTGCACGCTCAGCGCGGGGATGCTCGGCGGGGCCCGCCGCGCGATGGACCAGGCCGTCAAGTGGAGCCAGACGCGCTACCAGTTCGGCCGGCCGCTCGCGGATTTCGAGCTCGTCCGCCAGCGCGTCGCCCACATGAGCGCGCTCGTCTACGCCATGGACGCCGTTCTGTACATGACCACCGGCTTCCTCGACCGCGGCGATGAGGACATCATGGTCGAGACCGCCGTCTGCAAGGTCGTCAACAGCGAGTTCGGCTGGCAGGCGGTCAACGACGCCGTGCAGATCATGGGCGGCGAGAGCTACATGAGCGAGAACGAGGTCGAGCGCATCTTCCGCGACTCGCGCATCAACCTCATCGTCGAAGGCGCGAACGAGGTCATGCAGTCCTTCATCTTCGGCTACGGCGGCAAGCAGCTCGCCGAGGTGATGCTCGGGATCCAGGAGAGCCTGAAGAAGAACCCCATGAACTTCCGCCTGCTCAAGGCCGCCGCGCCGCTGGGGCTGGAAGTTTTCCTCGGCGTGCGCCGCAAGCTGCCGCGGATCTCGAAGGTCAGCCCTTCGCTGCAGCCGTACGCCGACCGGCTCTCGCGGATGGTCCGCGAGCAGACGTACCAGTTCAAGCAGGCCTCCAAGAAGCACCAGGCGGCGATCATCGACCGCCAGGCGGTGCAGGCCCGCCTCGCGGACGCCGCGATCTGGATCCACGCGTGGGCGTGCACGCTCAGCAAGCTCGACCGCGACCTCCGCAACGGCGGCGGCGGGGCTGAGTTTGAGCGCGACAAGGCCGCGGCGATCCACTTCTTCGACCTGGCCGAGCTCACCATCGACCAGGCGTGGCGCGGCATCTACGTCAACGCCGACGAGACGATGCTCGCGGCGGCCGACGCCGCGCTCAAGTACACCGAGACGCTTCCCAACGCCGACTTCATCCTCCCCGAGAAGTCGCCGGTCGCAATGGGCCAGGGCCGCACGCCCAGGCAGGACGGCATCAAGCAGTTCCCGGGCGACAAGTACGCCCACGCGGAGCGGTAGGGACGAAGTCAATGGTCAGTTGCCAATGGTCAATGAGCAATGGTCGATCGATCATTGTCCATTGACCATTCTTCATTGGCCATTGCGGCCCAGCCTCCACGCCGCGCCGCACTCCGGGCAGACGGTGCAGCCGTCGGACTCCCGCGCGAGGCCGTCGAGTTCGTAAAAGCACGCCGGGCACGGCTTGATGAGGTCGGCCAGGAGTCGGCGCTGGCGCTCGCGGATGAAACGATTGAGCATGTCGGCAGGAACGGCCGCCATCAGCAGCACGGCCGCCACGCCACACAGCAACGAGAGAATGATCCCGACGACCGACTGCCCATCGAAGGCCATGCTGATGAGCACCGCCATCCAACCGGCGAAGCACGGCAGCACAAACCCGATCAGGAACACACCGAGGACGAACGCCTTGACCAGTTCAAGCAGCGCGACCCCCGGCCGGGCCGCCCGCAGCCGCGCGCGATCGATCTTCCGCCCCCGATCATCGTGAACTCGCCGCCGCAGGAACGCCATGCACCGATCCTACCGGCCCTTCCCCGCCGCGCGGTCCTCACTTCGTCGCTCCGTCCCTTCCTTTAGTTTCCACGCCGCGCCGCATTCCGGGCAGACGGTGCAGCCGTCGAGCTCGCGCGGCAGCTTGCGAAGCGGATACGCGCACGCGCCGCACTTGCCCGCGGCGAGTCGGCGCGGGATGACGCGGGCGGGGTGCGCGCGAAAGCTGATCAGCGCGGGGACGATCGCCACGAGGCACGCGATGGAGATCAGGGCGAGCCGGAGCGACAGCATTGATGACGGGCCAACGTACGCTCCCAGAATGAACATCGACGCCCAGATCATCAGGCTGAGCGACGGCAGCACGACGAACCATGGCCGCCACAGGCCGTACCGGCCGCGGACCTCGCGGCCACGATGGTCCTCCGGCCTGTGCGAGGGACGGCGCGCCTGCTGCGATGGTCCGTTGACGCCACGGCGATCCCGGAACAGGGGCATGACGGGATCCTACGTCCCCGTTGATGTCCCCTCTGTCCCGGTCCCCCTCTGTCCCTTCGTCTCTTCCATCCGCCACGCCGCACCGCACTCCGGGCACACCGTGCAGCCGTCTGCTTCCGGCGTGAGGCCGTCGAGTTCATAATCGCACCACGCGCATCGCCCGATCGTCTCGGCCATGCGCCTTTTTGCTCGCTCGCGAGCGGAACGCGTCAGCGTGCGCAGCGACATGATCACCGTCAGCCCGACACCCGCGATGAGGAGCCCTCCGACGATCGTGCCGGGCTCCAGCAATCGCTCGATTCTGATCGCATCAAGGAGGAACCATTCCAGGAAGTGAACACACGGCCACAGGACGATGAAGAAGATGCCCGCGACGAAGAGTGCATCCAGCACCGGCAGCCCCCAGCGGCGCAGCCTGTCGCGAGCCCGCACCCGCAGCGGCGCCTTCCGCCCCCGATCATCAAGCGTTCGCGGCCGCAGCAGCCCCATGCACCGATCCTACCCGCCCTTTCCATCCGTCCGCGGGTCCGTCTGTCCCTTCGGAGCAAATAGCAAAGGGCCAAATGGCAAACTCGGAGAGCCCCGATCCGAGCCTCCGGATTTGCCATTTGCTATTTGGCCATTTGCTCTTTCTCCCCCGTCTCGTCCTCCAGTTCCCACGCCGCCCCGCACTCCGGGCAGACGGTGCACCCGTCCGCCTCGGGCGGCAGCGTCGAGATCGGATACGCGCACGCGCCGCACTCCCCCGCGGCGAGCCGGCGCGGGATGAGGCAGGAGGGCTTCGCCCCGCGCGCTGCACGGTTAACGGCAATCGCGAGGACGAACAACATCACGGCGTGGACCGCCCACGCGATCCACCACACCGATGAGCCGGGACGCGAGGACAGCATCACGACCGAGTAGACCGCGAGATACACGGCGACCCCGAGCGACAGGAGGTACACGGCCTTCAACTCAAGCCGGACCCGCACCCTCGCATCGCGATGGTCGCTCGATCTGGATCGGAAGGGAAACACAGCGCTGCCAGTTTACGCCGTACGTGCACACGCGCCCCGCGCACCTGCACGCGGCTCCATCAGGCCACTTCTTCCCCGCACCGTGGCGTGCGTGCGTACGCCTGCCCGGCCTGCCGGGCGCACGGCGATTGCGAAGGGCTCGAAGGAATCGAAGAGCGCCAAAGCCAACCCAACGACGCGAGATCCCCGCCGCGCCCCCCCCTGCTTCTTCGTGGACACCTTCGTCTCTTCGCGGCCTCCGAGTTACGCCGCCGTCCCTTCCACTCGCCACGCCGCCCCGCACTCCGGGCACACCGTGCAGCCGTCGGCTTCCGCGACGAGGCCGTCGAGCGGGTAATCGCACACGGCGCAATGCCCGAGCAGGCGGAAGCCGCGTGTCGTCGCGAGCCCGAAGGTCCACCGGAGCCACAGCAGGAAGAGCAGAACAAAGGGCCCGAGCAGCCACAGCCTCACTTCGACCGGACCGGGCCAGTACGGCATCGACAGACCGGCGACGACGACCAGCGGCATCGTCATCCAATACTCCCGCCCGAGCCCGCGTCGCCAGGCGCGGCGGTATTCCAGCGGCGGGCGCGAGGGCCAGCACGCCAGCGGTCGCCGCCGCCGCCCCCGATCGTCACGCACATTCGGACGAAGCAGCGCCATCGGCGGATTTTACTCGCCTCCCGCCGTGCCTTCGTGGCTCCGCGCCTCCGTCTCTTTCACCCGCCACGCCGCCCCGCACTCCGGGCACACCGTGCAGCCGTCGTCGCGCGGCGGGACGCCCTTGAGGTCGTGGGCGCACGCCGGGCAGAGCAGCGCGTCGACGAAGCGCGACCGGGTTTGAGCCGCGCGGCCTGGCCGCACGATCCCGAGGAGCCACGGTCGCAGCCATCGCAGCACCAGCGCGATCGCGAGCGCCAGAATCGCGGACGACCACACCGGATCGAGCATCGGCAGCGGGTTCCACGCGTACACGAAGTGTTGAACCGCCAGGATCAGAGCAACAGCCGGCACGGTGAGCAGCCACCCGCCGCGGTCGCGCTCCTGTTTGAGCCCCGGCAGCGCCCGCCGCCGCTTCCAGTCCGCCTCGACGAAGCGCAGCACTTCCTTCGTCACAACCGCCGCCGGCACACGACGCCCGAGATCATCCGTCAATGGAGGAGGCAGCAGCGGCATGATGACGATGCGTTGATCCTACTCCCCCACCGCCGCCGCGCCGTCGTCTCTCCGTTTCGCCACAGCGCCTTCTTTGCGCTCGCGCCACGCCGTCCGGCACTGCGGGCAGACGAGGCAGCCGTCGCTCTCGCGGTCCATCTCGGCGAGCGAGGTGCCGCACACCAGGCACCGCGCGGTCAGGCGCCACGCAGCGCCGCACTCGGGGCAGACGGTGCAGCCGTCCGGCTCGGGCGCGATCCCCGCGAGGGAATAGCTGCACGCCGGGCACTTGCGCTCGTTGAGGCAGCGCGCCACGACCTTGCGGGCGCGCATCCCCGCGATCACGCGCAGCAATACGGCGATGGTCGCCGCCGCGACGACGCCGTTCACGATGAACGCGGCGAGTGCGCCGATCGCTTCGGCGAGCGGCCGCGCCAGCAGGATCATTGGGATGAGCACGCCGAGCAGCACCAGCGCCTGAACGGCTGCTTCTTTCCGCGAAAAGTCGACGCCGCGCTCGTGCCAGGCGATGCGCCGGTCCTGCGCGATGGCGCGCTTCAGCGGCAGCGACACCTTCCGCCCCCGATCATCGCGAACTCGCGGCCGCAGCGGCGACATGCAACGATCCTAGCCGCCGCTCCCCTTCGTGCCTTCGTGGCTCCGTGCCTCCGTGCCTTCCATCCGCCACGCCGCCCCGCACTCCGGGCACACGGTGACGCCGCCCTCGCGCGGCGGCACGCCGTTGAGGTCATGAGCGCACGAGGGGCAGAGCAGCACGGCCAGGAAGCGCGCCCGCAGCAGCCCCGCGCGGCGGCGGCCGTCGATGTGGACGACCAGCAGGATGACCGGCACGAGCAGCAGCGGCAGCGCCGTCACCGCAAGGGCGACCACCAGGGCCGGATGAATCGAGCCGAACGGGTTCCCTGCGGCCACGACCATCACCACGGGCGTCACCACGAGCCCGAGGATCATCCCGACGATCAACCCGCGGCGGTCCAGCTCGCCGCCGAGCGTGCGCTGCGCCGGCCGCCGCCCGCGCCCCGCGCCGGCGGCGCCGAGGCGCTCCTCCGTCACGACCGCGACCGGCACGCGACGACCGAGATCATCCGTCAATGGAGGGGGCAGCAGCCGCACGGTGAGGCATCGTAGTCGTAACGCGAAGCTCCCGAACGACGCCAGGAGCGCGACGAAGCAGACGCTTCACCGCAGCGCCCGCGGAGCACGCGGCGGGGGTGGCATGTTCAAGCGGTACTCCGCTTGAGCATGCTCCGGGAGGGACACCGCGAAGCGCTCGAACAACGCGACGAGCGCACAGAAGAACACAATGAAAAGAGGGCCCCAACACGGGGCCCCCTGCTCCTTCTTCAAGACCTTGGCCTCGCCGCGGCCTTCGACTGATGTCGCTTACGCGGCAAGCGACTCCGGCCCGCTCCTGAACGCCGCCTGCAGCGCGGCGGGGAGGTTGCCGAAGAGGACGGTGGTCGACGCCGAATCAGCGGATCGCTTGCTGTCGCGAACCCCGTAGCATTGGTAGGCGATGATCGTGCTGTTCGTGGGCACGGCGTTATCGACGTACGTCTTCTCGCGCGTGTTCTTGAGCAGCGTGTACGGACCGCCGTCGATCGATCGCTCGATGTCAAAGCTGCCGTTCTGCGCGACCGAGCCCCTCATCCGCAGCGTGATCGTGCCGTTGGCGTTGGGGTCGGCCGTGAACTCCGTCGGCGCCAGCGGCGGCGGCGCCGGCGTGGGCTTCGCCGGCGGGGGGATGTCAGCTTTGGCATAAACTGTGACATCGTCCGTCGCCTCTGCGTACGCGCGGATCGTCGCCATGATGGCGGCGCCCAGCGAGCTGAGGTTGGCCAGCGACTGCTTGTACGTCACCGTCGCCGACTTGGCCGACGCCTTCGCATCGATCCGTGCGGCCTTGGCAATCTTGGCCGCCTCCACCAGGTCCTTCAGGGCCGTGCTCAACGCCGGGTCGACGCCAATCGCAGCCCCGGCACTCTCCCACTTCGGCTGGTGCTGAGAGTACCAATCCAACAAACCATCTTGAGTCTTCGGCACTATGTCGCTCATAGTGCACCTCCTGAGAAAAGTGCTGACGAACCGTTGCCGGCATCAACCGGCCCCTCGCCGCACACACAAGCGGGGCAGAACTCGAACAGCCCGTCGTGGGGTTAAGATCGCTTTTTTCGGCAGCATCCCCACATCGCTTAAGCGCACGTAAGCATTGCAGTGTGATTTTTTGTCACAGGCGGGTCCGTCTGTAACGATCCACACCCGAACCAGGGGAGACCCGCACGCCCCACGGCCGCAATAACGCGGTGCGGACGTCAAACAGAGGAACGCCGCTGTACAGCAGAGGAGCGCCGCTGTGCGGGCGCAGAGCGCGCCCGCGAGGGCGCAGAGCGCAGGAACGCGGGCGCAGAGCGCCGCTGTGCGGGCGCAGAGCGCAGGAGCGAGGGCGCAGAGCGCCGCTGTGCGGGCGCAGAGCGCGGGAACGCGGGCGCGTAGCGCCGCTGCACGGGCGCAGAGCGCGGGAACGCGGGCGCAGAGCGCCGCTGTGCGGGCGCAGAGCGCGGGAACGCGGGCGCAGAGCGCCGCTGTGCGGGCGCAGAGCGCGGGAACGCGGGCGCGAAGCATCGCTGCGCGGGCGCGGAGCGCGCGGGCATCCCGATGAAGCGGCCCGGCGTCCATACGGAATGTGCGGGCGGCGGTGCAGACCGTGCCGGCGACGATGGGACACACAACCGCGACCCGATGATCCGGACCGCCCCCACGCGACACCGATGGGTTGCCTGCTCACCTGGGACGCCCATCTCGTCGCCCCGGAGGGACGCAGGCTCGCCGCGAAGTGTTCTGTGCGCGCCCGGGACGCCTGTCTCCCCGCCCCGGAGGGGCGCAGGCGAGTAGCCACGGGCGCGGCCGCGACAGCGGCCCGCCCGTGGACAGCGTCTCCTTAGAGGAGAACCGCCCCGGCAGGGGCGGGGGCGACATGACTCGCGCGTTCCTACTTCTCACGACGGACGTGGTCACACGCCGCCCCCGCCCCTCCGGGGCGGCTTCCTTATTGCGCCGCTTTCCACGGGCGGCTCGCGTTCGCTCGCTCGCCCGTGGCTACTCGCCCCGGCC
>CAYWRO010000029.1:0-42503 GCA_964460345.1 uncultured Phycisphaeraceae bacterium
TCTGGAGGGGCTCCTTCACCGGCTGGCGCTCGGCGATGCCGGGGGCGATGATGTCGATCTTGCGCATCTGCGCCGTGGAGATCGCGGGGCCGTCGTCAAGCGGGCGACCGAGGGGATCGACCACGCGGCCGAGCATCTCCTCGCCGACGGGGACTTCCAGCAGTCGCCCGGTGCTCTTGACGAGGTCCCCTTCCTTGACGGCGAGGTAGTCGCCGTAGATGACCGCGCCGACGGTGTCCTCTTCCAGGTTCATCACCTGGCCCATGACGCCGCCCTGATCGGTCTGGAACTCGATCATCTCCCCCGCCATCGCCTTGGAGAGGCCGTAGATGCGGGCGATGCCGTCGCCGACCTCGACCACGCGGCCGACCTCGCTGATTTCCAGCTCCGCGGCGAACTGCTCGATCTCCTGCTTGATCACGCTGGTGATCTCGTCGGTCCTGATCTTCACGGTTGATTCCTCTTGGCTCGTCTGACGTGGCGCGGTGGGCCGGTCGCCCACGCGGGACTCCGCGCGGGCGTGCGACAAAGCGCAAGCGTCCCATGCGGACGGATTCCGTTCGGGTCCTCGAAATCGAGGGATGAAGGATAGGTCGCCCGCCGGGAATTGTCGCGGCCGCGCGGCCCCTCGCAGAGGCCCAATCGCTTACGGCCCCGTCCCATTCACGCCCCCCGGCGGCCCATCGGCCCGCGGCGTGATCCGCAGCCCCACCACCGGCGCGGGCTGGGGGAAGGTCAGCCCCGTGGGGAGCATCGAAAACTTCACCGCCTTCTGCTCGATCCGCGCTTCCAGGTCCTGCGTGTCGAGCTCGACGAGCGCCTTGATCGCCAGCTCCCCGCTCTTGACCCGCGCGATCAGGTCGCGAGGGCCGGAGACCTGCACGTTGGAGAGGAACTGGTCTTCAAGCTCCACCGTCCAGCGGTCCGTCTGCGTCGGCGGCAGCGCGACCCACACCGGCACCGTCGCGATCTCGTAGGTGTCGATCTGCGAGCGCACCGCGACGGTCACCTCGACGCGGGCGGGCTCCACGCGGACGTGCTCCAGCCCGTCGAGCTCATCGGGAAGTTCCACGGTCAGGCCCGTGATCGTCGGGCGCGCCCCCGGGAGCACTTCGTGCAACTGCGCCTCCGGCACGCGCACGAAGGGCGCCGCCCCTTCCGGCAACGCCTGCGCCACGGTCTCGGGCATCGTTACCCGGACCGTGGAGGGGCGGACCGTCACGCTCTGGGAGTCGGCAAACCCCGCGGGCAGGTCCACGCGCACGGGCAGCTCGCGCGTCACGAGGCGCATCAGGGTGATCGTCAGCCGCGGCGGCTCCACCCCGGTGATCGCGACGCCGCGCGTCCGGAGCTCCGGGTGCTCGCGCAAGACGGTGCGCAACGTCAGCGTGTGCGTCCCGGGCTCCGCCGGCACGGCCCCCTCGCCCGGCTTGAGCTCCAGCGTACTCCCCAGGAGGAAGCCGCTCGCCTCGCTCACGGCGAGATTCGATCCTTCAAGCTCCACCAGCACCGAGCCGCCGAAGGCGTCCTCCGCCTTCACGACCAGGTCGGAGCGGCCCGTCAGTTGAATTGGCGCGGTCACGGATTCGCGCCGCAGGCTCTCCCCCTCCGCCCACACCCACACGAGCAGCGTCACCGCCGTCACGAGCCCAATGCTGCGAAGATCAGGACGCCACATTTATTCCGTCACCCCCTTCGCGCCCGCCGGAGCGCTCTCCGGCCCCGCCGCCAGCCGCCCCTCCTCCTTGGGCCGGACCGTCCGCGCCTCATCCGCCGCGGCGGCCGCCCCCTTCTCCGCGCGGTCGGCCTTCTCCGCCGCCTTGCGCTCCTTCTCGCCGCGCGCGGCCGTCGGCTCGGCCGAGGCCGCCCCGCCGGAGGTCCCCTCCAGCCGGCGCGTGAGTTCCTCGCGCAACTGGTCGGGCGTGAGCCCCCGCTCCAGCCGGCCGCGCTCCGCGATGCTGATCGAGCCCGTCTCCTCACTGACCACGACGACCAGGGCGTCGCATTCCTTCGTCAGGCCGACGGCCGCGCGGTGGCGGGCCCCCAGCCCGGGGTCGGGCATGTCGCTCGGCTCGGCCAGCGGCAACTGCACGCCCGCCGCCTGGATGACGCCGTCGGCGATGACCACGGCCAGATCGTGCAGCGCCGAGTTCGGGAAGAAGATCGTCTGCAGCAGCCGCGCCGACACCGCCCCGCCGATCGGCGTCCCGCCCTCCTTGACCAGCCCGCGCAGCCCCACCTCGCGCTCGATCACCACGATCGCGCCGAACTTCGCCTTGCTCAGGTACGCCGCGGCGTCCACGATCGCCCCGACGATGCCCCCCGCCTGGGACTCGGTCTTGAACCAGCGCGTCTCCCCGAGGCGGATGAACCCGCGCCGAAGCTCCGGCTGGAAGATCACGATCAGGGCGATCGCGGCGACCGTCAGGAAGTTCTGGTAGAGGAACGAGAGGCGCTGGAACATCTCACGCTCGCCGATGATCCCGAAGACGAGCGTCGCGACCAGCACGAACAGCAGCAGCCCCTTGAGCGCCCCCGCCGCCCGCGTCCCCTGGATGAACCGCACCACGGCGTAGACGAGCACCCAGATGAGCACGATTTCAATGAACGCCGCCGCCGCCTCCGCAGGCGAGAAGGCGCTGAGGCGCCGAAGGAGTTGGCCGAATCGTTCAAACATGGCGCCAGTGTCGATGGTCAGCCAGGCACACCCGAACTCGCTGGATTCCGGGCCTGTGAGCAGTCTACGTCCCGCCGAACGCATCATCGACTGTGAGAGCGCTTTCCATTTACCGAATCCGGCATGGCGTGTGCACGCCGGCGGGAATCGCCCGCCTTTCACCCGCTCGACGCCGGCCCCGTGGCAGACGCCGCCTGCACCGCGGCCCCGCGCCACTTACGCTTCCTGCATGCCCCGCGCCATCACCAGCTTCGAACCCACCCCCAACCCCAACGCGCTCAAGTGCCACCTCAGCCCGCCCCTGCCCCCCCTGCCCCCCGACGCCCGGTCCTACCGCTCCGCCGACGCCGCCGCGACGAACCCGCTGGCGAAGGCCCTCTTCGAAATCGCAGGGGTGACCTCGGTGCTGCTGATGGAAGACTGGCTGACGGTGAACAAAGCGCCGGAAGCGGACTGGGCGGGGATCAAGCGCGGCCTCAGACGAGCGCTGTCTGAATCCGCCTAGCGGCGCATCAGTGCGCCGCCGGGTCTTGCCGGCCGGCGCCACTCTGCCAACTGCCAACCGCTACTGGTTCCCTTCTAATCCACCGGCGCAAAGCCCGGCATGGCAATGCCGCGCTGCGCATCGCGCCATGTGTTGATGTGCCGCCAGTACGTCCCCGGCCGCTGGAAGTACCGCTTCAGCCGCTGCCAGTGCACACCACACGGATGCAGCCAGAGAACATCCTGCTCCCACGGGATCAACTCGCGCGTCAACAGGTGAAGCTTCAGGCGGAAGCGGCGACGGAACCCGCACCGGTCCAGGCCGAAGCAGAGATACCCGCGCGAGGAGAGCCACTCGTACACGTCGTGCGGCGTGGCCCCATTCATTCCGAGCATCTCGTCGTTCACTTCCATCAGAATCGCCGGCAACCGGCGCTCGATCGTCTTCCGCAGCCCGCGCAGGGCGCGAAGCTCAAAGCCCTCGACGTCCAGCTTGATCAGCAGCGGCGCGTGGCGCGGGCGTCCCGCCTGCGAGGCCGGCCCGCTCTCCCCGAGCACATCGTCCCCTTGCGCCGTCCGCGCCTCGCACGCATCGTGGTAGTCCTGCCCGTATCGCTGCGGAATCGGCCCGAGCGTTCCGCTGGCCATGTTGTCAAAGCCCGGGATGCGCAACTCCAGAACCTCTTCCCTGTCGCTCAGCCCGACCTCGTGCACGTGGACATTGCGAAGGTTGTTCTCCCGCACGTGCCAGTGCAACCGCTCGTGCACCGCGCGCGAGGGCTCGAAGCAGTCCACTCGCCCCTGCCCTCTCCCGTCCGCCTTCACCAGCCCCGCCGCGTGCAGCGTCACGAGTCCGATGTACGCGCCGCCGTCGACATAGTGGTCCCCCGGCCGCAACGTGTGCGAGAGCACGCTCAAAATGTGCATCTCTCCGTAGCAACCGAAGAACCACGCAATCCGCTGGTAGAAATCCGCCAGGTTCAGGCGCATGCGGTAGCCGTGAAACCGGTCGGGGACCTCCACCACGGGGGCGCCCACCCAGCGCGGCTGGTCATTCATCCCGAACCGATCAAGCAACTGCCCGTATCGCGGCAGTTCATGGTGCGCGTAAAACCGCAGGAACGGAATCAACCCGGCGTGCGGGTACACCCAATCCGCGCGAGCGTCATTTCCAGATTGCGCACGGCCCGCCAGATCCACGTCGGTGCGCTGGTCGACTCGGTCCGACTCCTCCCCCGCCGCCGGGTTTTCCGGTAGTTCAACTTGGTTGGACATGCAACAACCCGAGTGGGCGAACTGACGCCGATCTTAGCACGCCAACCACGGGGCGAATACGCCCGGCTCATTGTGGCGCGATGACCCCGTCGCCCACCCGCCGCGGCCGCTCACGTCCACCGCGGGGTGCACGCCGCTCCCCCCGCTCACTGCCGCGTCGATCCCTGGCGCGGTCGCCGCGATCCCGATCGCCGCGCCGGTCCGCATCGTGCCGCCGATCTGAATCCCGGCGCGCGCCGACCCCCTCGTCGACGTGCGGACGCGTGCTCGCCTCATGAAAACGCATCTGCGCCCGCCGGAATGCATCGTTGCTCCGGCGCACACCCTCGTTGCCGGCGGTCGCGGCTTCGGAGAAGCGCAAGTGCGCGCGCCGGAACACCGGGTCCGAAGGCAGCAGCCCGCCGCGGATCGGCTCGCTCACCCGACGCCCGCGATCGCCCCGCCGGCGGTCCCGGTCGCGTCCGTGCAGATCCGTCACGAAGCCGCGGATGAACAGACCGTCGTCGTAGTAGATGCGGTCGCCATCCGGCACCCCCGTCTCATAGACGCGGACCGGCACCGGCACCTCCACGTACCGCACATCCCCGGGCATGCGGGCCGTCGCAGGAATCGGGATGCCTCCGCTCACGCGTGTGTCACCCCGCGCGGCGGACACTCCGGCCGTCCCGAGCGGCGCGCTGATCCGCACATCGGGCCCGAGCACCGGCGCATCCACTTGCAAATCCCGCTGTTCCACCTGCCCCGCGGCACCATCCAGCGCCCCGTCCTCAAAGGTTTCAAGTCCGGTCTGCTCGCCCGACTGTGAGCCCGCCGCTGCGTCCTGTTCCGGCTGGGCCCCCGCCGCGCTCAAGGCGACCCCGCACCCGGCCAGGACCGCCACCACCACCGCGCGGACGATGTAAGTTCGCCCTGCCTCACATCTTCCGTTCAGACTCAGCATCTGCGCCTTTCGACCCCTTGTACCAACCATGTACCACCTTCTTCCGCTGTCCACTCGGTTCTCAGCTTTGACCGGCCAGCAACCCGCACACCCCGCACACCCGCAAGCACAACCGTGCCACGCAGGTCGCACAAAAGTTTCGCCGTCCATGACATCCGCTGCGGCCCCACACGCGAACACCCCATACCGGGGTACCGCATTGCGGGCGGCTCCCTGACGCGCCCTGGGCCGAAATGCCCATACCATGCACGCCCACATGCCCCGCTCACCTTACATTCGATACGGCCGCGCCACTGCCGCCGTTCTACTCACCTTCGTGGCTGGCTGCGCTCATCGAACCGCCACCCATGAAGATGGGCTGACTGGAGAACCTGCGGTGTTTGCCCCCGCAGTCCACGGCGCCTCGGACGGCCTCGAGCTTCAGTGGTGGGTAGTCCGCGGCGACCTGCATGACCTCGCCGAGTTTCCCGCACTTCAGCCATTCAGGGCTGCTCCAGCAACACTGCAGCGCACGGAAGACGATGTGTCGCCAAGCGACCTTTGGCAGACGCATGGCCTGCGCGTATTCACCGTCGACCTGGCGGATCTTCCTGAGTTGGAAAGGCGTCTTGGCATCACGGATGGCGCTTCCACATCAGGGCTCGGCATCCAGCGTCAGTGGCTCGGACAGGTCACGGCATGGACCCCCCTCGTTGAGGGGCCCTCGCGAGGTCGCATCGGTATCTGGACGGAATCGGGGCCGTTCGCCCTTCCCGCCGGGCAGCTTCGCCTGCTCGGCCGAGCCTGGACGGAGCCCGTCCCCCAAGAAGCGGCATCGCTGACCGGCCCGGCCTCCGGGCTGCGGGTTGAGTTGGTCCCGCAGCACGCCGAGTCCTTGCCGGAGGACCCATTCGGATTGTCGACGGCGCGTGAACCGACGGAGGAAGGGCTTCTCTTTCGTCGCCTGGCCCTGACCGCCCAACTCGATGGACGTCGTGCCCTGGTGATCGTTCCGGAACGCCCGGACGCCGTGTGGGGTGAGTCCCAGCCTGCCCCGCCAGCCCCTGTTGAGGTGGGTGAACCGCAAAGCCCGACCCGTGCGCCCCCCCTCGGGCACATCGTCCGAGACCCAGAGAGGGCCCGCTCCATCCCAGAGCCCTTGGATGAGCAGCCTGAGACCGAGTCGACTGGTCCCGATGTCGCCGCAAACGTACCGGCTCGAATCAACGATGACCAAACGGGGCCTGGCCCCGCGCCGGAACCATTCCGGGGCGAGGCGAGGATTGTGGCCGCCGGACCCGCGGGCCCCCGCCTGCCCACGCTGGGCGAGGCGATGCTCATGTCCAGCCGACAGGCCAGCCCCGAAGGGCCGAAGAGAACCACCAGGGCGGTTGTTGTCCTCATTCCCCGCCTGCCCGAGGAGTACCGGCTCCTTCCTCATTAGCCGCGGACGACGGCCAGCCCAGCCTCGCTCATCCGGAAAACCTGTGTATTCGGACCAGCTCGTGGCGGCCCGCACCGAACGGGGACGGCGATTCTGCCGATACAAGCTGCAAACTCCCACAACCACCGGGGAGGAAGCCGCATGCTGATGGTCCCGACATTTCGTGCTTCTGAGGGAATGACCCTCGCGCTGCCGGTCTACCACCCCGGCAAGCCGGACCATCTGCTCCTGAAAACCGGGGCTCGCCTGGACGAGACGATGATCCAGCGCCTCACGAGCCTGAAAGTGCCGCGGCTGTGGGTCCGATATCCCTCGCTCGACCTGCTCACCAAATACGCCAGCCCGCGCATCCTTGAGCGTCACGCTGAGCTCACTGCGCGCCTGACCGAGTGCTTTGAGTCCGTGACGGCGCACGCCGCCGCGCAGATCGAGTTTGCCCGCTACATCGGCGCGGTCCGTGGACTGCTGGATGCACTGCTGGAGGACACAGACGCCGCGCTGCTCATGTGGGAAATGATCGATGCCGAGCAGCCGATGCTTGCCCGCGCGAGCAACATCTGCTTTCTCTCCCTGGTGATGGGATTGAAGCTTGACTCCTATCTCATCGACCAGCGGAAGGCGGTTTCAGCGCACCGCGCCAAGAACATTGAGAACCTCGGCGTGGGCGCCATGCTCGCCGACATTGGCCTGCTGCGCCTGGAGCCGGACGTACTGGAACGCTGGCAGCGCACCTACGACGTCGAAGATCGCCGTTGGCGCGAACACGTTCTGCTCGGCTATGACCTCGTCAAGGGGAAGATCGCACCGACGGCCGCGGCCGCGGTGCTGAATCATCACCAGCGCTACGACGGCCTCGGCTTTCCCCGCAAGCGCGGCCTGGACGGCGCCATCGCCGCTCCCAAGGGCGCTGACATCCACATCTTCTCCCGGATCATCGCCGTGGCCGACCAGTTCGACACGCTTCGCAACCCGGCGGGCCGGCCGCGTGACGGGGCCTCGGTGGTGGCCAACGTGGTCGTCCTGCGTCGAATGCTCGACATGGCCCGCGAAGGCATCATCGACCCGACCATTTACAAGGCCCTGCTGGCCGTCGTCCCCGCCTACGCGCCGGGGTCGATCATCAAGCTCTCCGACGGCACGGTCGCCGTCGCCACGGGCTGGGATCCGCTCCGTCCGTGCCGGCCGAGGGTCTGTCGCATGCGCGCGGAGCGACTGGACGGCCGCGACCTTCCGCTGGAACAGGAGATCGATCTCCGTACCGTCGATCCTGCCGAGTTGCACGTCATTGAGTCCGAGGGGCAGGACGTCACGGAAGCCAACTTCGAGCCCGCCGACCCGCACGAGTTTGATCTCCGCATCCCCACGGGGGAAGAGGTCGTCACCGGCGTGCGCAAGAGCGCGTGATATCAGCTTCCACGCCTCCGGTGCGACGCTCTCAGTGCGGCCACTACACTTGCGGCATGACCGATCGCCTCCACGTGACGAAGACCTACAAGCTCTTCATCGCCGGAAAGTTCCCGCGCAGCGAATCCGGACGGACGCTGCTGCTGCATGACATCAAGGGGGCGGTGATCGCCCACACCTCTCACGCCAGCCGCAAGGACCTCCGCGACGCCGTCGAGGCCGCTCGCGCCGCCCTGCCTGGCTGGTCGGGCGCAACGGCGTACCTGCGCGGCCAGATCCTCTATCGCATGGCGGAGATGCTCGAAGCCCGGGCCGGCGAGTTTGCCGATCTGCTCCAGCAGGTTCCGCTTCCAGCCGCCCTGGAGAAAGCCCGCGGCAAGGCAACCGCGCAAGCATCGGCACGCTCACGGGCGGCCAAGGCCGGATCGAAGCACGCGGACAGTTCAACTGTGAAGCGCCGGACGACTTCGCCCACATCGCCACGCCCGACCCGCCTGACCGCTGCGCAGGCGCGCGATGAGGTTGCCGCTGCCGTCGATCGTCTTGTCTCCTTTGCCGGCTGGACGGACAAGTACGCGCAGGTCCTCGGCTGCAACAACCCTGTCGCCGGGCCCTACTACAACTTCACCGTGCCCCAGCCGACGGGCATCGTCGCGGCCGTCGCGCCGGACCAGCCGGCTCTCCTCGGTCTCATTTCCCTGATCGCCCCCGTGCTCGCCGCGGGCAACACCGTTGTCGCCTTGGGCAGTGAGTTGAATCCGCTCCCCACCGCCGTTTTGGGCGAAGTCTGCGCAACGAGCGACATCCCCGCCGGCGTCATCAATTTCCTCACCGGCCGCCGCGGCGAACTCATCGAACACATCGCCGGACACCGCGAGATCAATGCCGCCGTCGCCGGGGGCCTTTCACCCGAAGGATCGCGCACGCTCCATGCCGGCGCGGCTGAGAATCTCAAGCGCATCACGGTTCTTGATGCACCCGACTGGTTCGACACCGCCGAGCGCCACAGCCCGTGGACGATCGAGCCGTTCGTCGAGATGAAGACGATCTGGCACCCCAGCGCGACGTAGGCTGCGAACCTCATCAAAATCCGCTTGCAATCCATCACCGTGTGTGTTACACGTGAGTTTTCATCCCATCAGCCCGCGGGAGGCTCACCATGCACAGATCGGTCTGGCCGGCCTTCGCTGCCATTCTGCCCGCCTTCGCCGCGACATGGTCCGTTCATGCCGGGACCATCTGGGGCATCAAATCCGAGGCTGGCCTCATCGCCGCTTCCACGGCGCCCGCCCGGCTCTTCTCGCTCGATGACACCGGCACGACGTTCAGCCCCTCCGGCGCGATCCATCGAAGCGGGACCCCGATCGACGTTGATGCGCTTTCCGTCGCCGCCGACGATCGTCTTCTGGCCTTCGAGCTCATCCACGCGTCGACATCGCCGTTCGATGTGACGGGTTCACACCTGATTCAGATCAATCCGGATGACCAGTCCGCCATCCGAACCGGCGCGGAACTCCCTCGAGAGATTCGCGGCGCCTCCTTCGATGCGGACGGAAATCTCTGGGTGCTTGACTCTCTTGGCGATCAACTCGTGCAGATCGATTCGGGCACCGGTGCTGAACTGGACGCAATAGCCCTGACGCTCAGCGGACCGTTCGACATCTTCTCGACAGCTGACATCGCCTTTGACGCATCGGGAACCGCCTGGATCGTGAACAGCAACGGCCTGTACACGCTCGACATCGCGACGGGCATCCTCACGCTCGAGCACGAGGACACCGAGGTGGGGCCGGATGGCTTCTCCCTGGCGCATGCGGGCGCCGCTTTCTCGCCAGACCCGTTGGCTGCCGGGCGTCTCTTTGCTTACGACATCACCCAAGATGACGACCTGGTTGCCTACGACACCACCCAGAGCTTTACCCGCTCGAACGTGTTCCAGGACATCATCGCAGAGTTCAACGCCGGCCGCGGCGACCTCGCTTCGCATCCGTTCGTCGCCTGCGCGGCGGACCTCACCGGCGACAGCAGCGTGGATGTTTTCGACCTGCTCGCCTACCTCGATCTGTGGTTCGCGGGCGACGGCGCCGCTGAGCGCACGGGCGACGACCCGGCGGCCATCGACGTCTTCGATCTGCTCAGCTACCTGGACGACTGGTTTGCCGGCTGCTGACGCGCCTGCTGCGGGTGATAGAATGGCCACCCGCAGGGTGTAGCTCAGCTTGGTAGAGCGCGTGGTTTGGGTCCACGAGGTCGCTGGTTCGAATCCAGTCACCCTGATTTCAAAGTGCGGAGCGCTGCGCCCGGCTTCCGCACGAGCGTGACACTTCTGGTACCATGCCGCCGGTGTTGCTCGCCCTCACCATCCGAACCGCCGTTCCCTGCTTCGCCAGCGCCCAGGTGCTGTTCTTCGTCGGGGTGATCGTTCTGATCGTCGTGGCGATCATCGCCGCCTCCGCGGCCGCCAAAAGGCGTCGGCAGGCGCTCGCCGCCTGGGCTGCCTCCCGCGGTTTCTCCTTCTCCGAGGCTCACGATTCCGCCATGGACGAGCGCTTCCCCCTGCTGGAGGTCCTCCGCCAGGGCTCCGACCGGTACGCCTACAACGTCTGCCGCGGCACGATCCGCGCGGGCAACGCCGAGTCCTGGGGGCAAGCCGAAGTGTGGACCTTCGACTACCACTACGAGACCCACTCGCGCGACAGCAAGGGCCGCCGCACCACCCACCACCACAACCTCTCTGTTGTCCTGCTCCAGACCGCCCTGCCTCTGAAACCGCTCCACATCCGTCCCGAACACTTCTTCGACAAGGTCGGCGAGTTCTTCGGCGCAGACGACATCGACTTCGAGTCCGCGGAGTTCAGCCGACGCTTTCACGTTCGCTCCCCGGACCGGCGCTGGGCCTTCGACGTCATTACGCAGGAGACGATGGAGTTCCTGATGAGCGCAGCGGGTGGGAGCGGGCGGTACACCATCAGCATGGAGAACGGCCGCATCGCGGTTTACGACAAAGCGACTTTCACGGTGCCCGAGTTTGAAGCCGCGCTGGCCATTGCCACCGGCCTGCTCGATCGGCTCTCCCCCTCCGTCCTCCGCGAACTGCTGGAGCGCGTCTGAATGGAACCTTTCCTCGTCATCGCGTTCTTCATCGCCGCGGCGGCCCTGCTCCCGCTCGTCTGGTCCATCGCGACTTACAACGCCCTCGTCCGCACGCGCAACCACTGCCGCGAATCGTGGGCGGACATCGATACGGAACTTCGCCGCCGCTACGACCTCATCCCCAACCTCGTCGAGACCGTGAAGGGGTACGCCGCGCACGAGCGGGCAACGTTGGAAGCCGTCACGCAGGCCCGTGCCGCCGCGATGGCCGACCACACCGGCCCCGCCGATCAGGCTCGCGATGAGAACACGCTGATCGGCGCGCTCAACCGCGTCTTCGCCGTGGTGGAGAACTACCCCGATCTCAAGGCCAGCCGCCACTTCCTGGAACTCCAGGAGGAGTTGGCCAACACCGAAGACCGGATCCAACGGGCCCGGCGTTTCTACAACGCCAATGTTCGCGACATGAACAACAAGGTCGAAACGTTTCCCTCCAACCTCGTTGCGGGTATGTTCAACTTCAAGCGCGAAGAGTTCTTCGAGATTCAGAACGCCGCCGTCAGGCATGCGCCGCAGGTGAGTCTCTGACGATCAAGTCACAAAGAGGCATCACTCATGGAGGCGGCGGCCAGTCATGATGCAGGTACAACGCCAACCGATCGCCCTCATAACACTCCAATCGGTGACGGAACCCCGCCTCACCGAGTCGATTGGACACTTGGCTTAGCAGGGTGATCGCCAATGCCTCCTGGGGCTCAACGCAGCCTCCGAGGAGATAGCCACCCTCATCAGGTCCGCCCACGTACTGAAGCTCAAACAGCCCCGCAGCTTCGATCGTCAACTCCAGATGGTTGTCGAACGCCGACTGACGGATTCGCGTGCGCCACGCTGAGTTCGCGATTGCTCGCTCTACCCCGTGCAGATCTTCGCTGCAGATCTCACCGTGGATGTCCCACAACGTTGGTGAATCATAATTCACGGCGGCTGTCCGTGCTGTGTTGCAGCATGCGGCGCCGGCGGCCAAGTGCGCAGTTGCCGGACGCCGGCACCGGAAGATAGAGGGCGCAATCTGCTCGGCGCCTACTGAACGATTTTGAGCACGCGCCCGCCCTTGTGGTCGAGGATGTACAGTTCGCCTTCGTTGTCGCGACCGAACGAGGAGATCGCCAGGTTCATGTCCCCTTCCGGGAAGGCGGAAGCAATCACGCCGGTGATCTCGATCACGTCGTCGGCGCGGCCTTCCTTGATCCGCAGCGTCCAGACCTTGCCGAACATGAAGTCCGCGAAGATGTAGCGATCCTTCAGCGCCGGCACCGCATCGCCCTCGTAGAAAAAGCCACCGGTGATGGAACCGTTGCGGAACTGGTCGCCGCGCGGGTGCCACTGGCGGTATTCCCAGATCGCGGGCTCGAAACCTCGCTTACGAATCTCTTCCTGCGAGAGCCGCGGCGGGTCTGGCTGCTGGTTCTTGCGGTCGCGCGGCAGGAACTCGTGCCACCCCTCAAGCTTGTCCCAGCCGTAGTTCTCGCCGCCCCTGGAGCCTTCCTTCTGCAGGTGCACGAACTCGAAGCGGTTCTGCCCGACGTCGCCGATCCACATGCGGCCGCGCGAGTCAAACTCGAACTTCCAGGGGTTGCGCAGGCCGAGCGCCCAGATCTCCGGACGCGGCTGCTCTTCAGCCGCGCCGTTGGGCGCACTGGATGCACCGCCGCCCGCTTCCGGCGCAGCGCCCGCGACGAAGGGATTGTCCGCGGGGATCGTGTAGTTGCGGTCTGAATCGTCAGGGAACTGATCTTCG
The DNA here is from genome assembly GCA_964460345.1 of uncultured Phycisphaeraceae bacterium. GTDB lineage: Bacteria > Planctomycetota > Phycisphaerae > Phycisphaerales > UBA1924 > CAYWRO01. Next base: position 13,094 of record CAYWRO010000029.1, read on the forward strand.
CGTGGATTCACGCGCAGCATCTTGCCCATCAGTTCGGTCAGATCCTGGGCGCGGTCTTCCGGATCGTTCGCCGCGCCACCGTCGCCGAGGCCGATGTAGAGCATCCCGTCCGGGCCGAAGCGCAGACAGCCGCAGTTGTGATTGCTGTACGGCTGCGCAATCTTGAGGATCACGTGCTCACTTGCCGGATCGACGGTGTGGGCGTCTGTCGCCTTGAAGCGCGAGATGTATGTGTAACCGGGGTCGTTGCCGCGCGCATCAGGCTTGCGCGGACCGGTGTAGTTGATGTAGAAGTAACCGTTCGTCTCGTAGTCAGGATCGAAGCAAATCCCGAGCATCCCCTGCTCCCACCCGCGTGAGACGACCTTCTCCCCCGGCAACTCTAGAAAGGGCTCGTCGCGCAACGAGCCGTTCTCGATCACACGGATGCGGTTCGTCTTCTGCTCGACGATGTAAAAGCGGTCGTCCGCAGTCGGATCCGCCGCGAAATCCACCGGCAGTTTCAACCCCGTCACGAACTCCTCAGCCCGCTGCGCGTGCAGCACGCCGGAGAAGCACAACACGGTCGCGAGCGCGACGATTCCTCTTCTTGGCATGGACGAAGCGTAGCCGATTCTCACGTCCGGCGGGGCCGCCTCGTACCATCACGCGTGCCCGAGCACCCCGCGCCACCCCGAACCTCCGGCCCAGCCACCCAGACGGGCCTGCGCCTGTTGATCGTCATGCCATCCTGGCTGGGGGATGCCGTCATGGCGACGCCCGCCCTGCGGCTCATCCGCGAGTCGGTCCCCGGCGCCCTCATCGGTGCGCTCCTGCGGCCGGGGATGGATGAACTGCTCACAGGGTCGGACCTGGTCGACCAGATCCACGTCGATCGTGCCCGCGGCGTCATGGGCCCGAAGCTCGTCGCTTCACGCCTCCGGCAGCATCGTTACGACACGTGCCTCCTCCTGACGAACTCGTTCTCCACCGCCCTGATCGCGCGACTGGCGTTCATCCGCCGGCGGATCGGCTACGACCGCGACGGCCGCGGGCTACTGCTGACAGACCGGCTCGAGGCCCCGCGGCGGGCAAGGCCGCAAAGAGGCTTCGCACCCGTGCCGGCGGTGGAGTACTACCTGCGAGCCGCGCATGTGTTAATCGGAAATGAGAAGGCCGGCGGAGATCACAGAGACGGTGGTCCGCATTGCACGCTGCAAACGACCCGGCTCGAGTTGCCGGTCACGCCCGAGCAGGCCGCGGCCGGGGAGACAATTCTGCAAGAGGCGGGCCTTGCCGGAGGGCGGCCGTACGTCATCCTCAACCCCGGTGCGAATAACGAGGCCAAGCGGTGGCCGGCCCAAGGATTCGCAACCGTCGGGGCGGTGCTGGCGAGCGAGTTCGGGATGGGCGTGCTGGTGAACGGCTCCCCGGGGGAGCGGGACCTGGCGCGGCGGATCGCGGAGGACGTGCGGGCACGGCTTGCCGAGCCCGGCGGCCCGGACTCGATGAGCCAGGCCCGCCGTAATCCCCCACCGCCCGTGGCCGTGCTGCCCGACCTCGGCATCACCATCGGGGCCCTGAAGGAGGTCGCCCGCCGCGCCGCCCTGATGGTCACCAACGACACTGGTCCCCGCCACATCGCCGCGGCGTTCGGCGTGCCCAGGGTGGTGCTTTTCGGCCCGACGGACCCGCGCTGGACGACACTGCCGGCCGAGCCGCCGCTTGGCGGGCCGACGGATCCGGTGAAACGCGAAATCGGCCTGACCGCGGCCCCCGACCTGCCCCCGGCAGAGGTCGCCGACGATCACCCCGACCGCTGCCGCATCGACCAGATCCCGGTGGAGACGGTCCTCGACGCGGCTCGCCGGCTTGCCCGGGCCGCCCTAACCGCCGGAGAAGGCCGACAGGGATGACGCACGGGTTCCCCTGCGTATACTTCTCGCCGCGGCACGCCCCGGCCTGCCGGATGACCGCGACGACAACTTGGGGACGTAGCTCAGTTTGGTAGAGCGCTTGCATGGCATGCAAGAGGTCGTCGGTTCGATCCCGATCGTCTCCACTTCCCGAAAGCCGCTGGCGACCGCCGCGGCTTTTTTCGTGGAGGTGGTGGTGGCCCCGGTGGGCATTCGCTCGTCTGGAGGATCCGTACCGGCCGCGGGAGACGATGCGATGGCAGAGGCAAGCGAGCGGTTCATTGTCACGGGGGAAGCGACGGCGATGCTGCCGGTGGCGAACCGGCGGCCGGCGACCGTGATCGGGACGCCGCGGATCCGCGAGACGTTCGACGATGGGTGCCTTCAGCAGGCGATCAACTCGGCAGCTGCGCCGGGGGTTTCACGGCTGGTGCTGAATCCGGATGCGCACATCGGCTATGGGACGCCGGTCGGATGTGTGATGACGAGCCCAAGCCACATCTATCCGGGCCCGGTCGGCGTGGACATCAAGTGCTCCATGAGCCTGCTGCAACTCGATCTACCGGAGAGCGCCGTTCGCGATCGGGCGACGCGGCGGGCGCTGATCAACGCCATCTGTGAGCGGACCCCGACGGGGACCGGCAAGGGGCAGCGGCACGTTCCCAAGGCCCGTGCCGTCTCTCCGGAGTTGGGCCGTCGCCTGGTGACGCAGGGGGCTTCGCCGGAGGTGTGCGCGGAGCTTGGCATTCCGGCCGAATGGGCACAGCGGTGTGAAGATGCTGCGCACCTGGGGCATGATGGAACGGCTGATGCGCTGGTCGAAAGGCTGGAGCGGCTGAAGTCCGATCCGGCGCTCGCATCGATGCAGCGCCGGGTTGGTTCGTTCGCGGATCGCTTTCAAGGGAAGATGCAGCAGCTCGGCTCCTACGGCGGCGGCAACCACTTTGGCGAATGCGAGGTGGTGCGTGTCGGCGAGTCGGACCGGGCCCGCCAGGTTGCGGAAGTATTCGGGCTGCGCGATGGGGCCGTAGCGTTCCTCTCGCACTGCGGCTCGCGCGGGTTTGGACATGATCTGGCAGCGGGACAGTTCCGCGCGATGGAGCAGAAGTTCGCCGATTGGGGCATCCCCCTGCCCGGCGGAGACAAGCAACTCGTGCATGCGCCGCTCGGCTCACCGGAGGCAAACGCGTACCTTGATGACATGGCGCTCGGTGCGAACTTCGCAACCGTGAACCACCTGCTCATCAATGCGCTCGTGCTGGAGGCGTTTCAGGAGGTCGTTCCCGGCACGCAGGGCCGGCTCGTCTACTTCATCAGCCACAACATCGCCCGGCAGGAGCCGATCGACGGCAACCTCGAGTGGGTTCACCGCAAGGGCGCAACGCGCGCCTTCCCGGCAGGACATCCGGGCCTGCAAGGCACACCTTTCGCCGCCACCGGCCATCCGATTCTGCTGCCGGGCAACCCGCAGGCGGGATCGGCCGTGATGGTCGCGGATCCTGGCGCGGCCGTCTCGTGCTACAGCGTCAACCACGGGGCAGGCCGCATCATGGGACGCAAGGCGGCTGCCCGGGCGCTCGACCAGGCGAAAATCGATGCCTCCTTCGACCGCTGCGACATCCTGACCAACTGCCGGACCTATCCGATTGACGAGGCGCCGGCAGCGTACAAGGACTTTGACGAGGTGCTCCAGAGCGTGAAACTGGCCGGGCTGGCATCGGAGGTGGCGCGGCTGCACGCGCGTTTCGTCATCAAGGACGGCGACAAGGCGGACGACTAACCCGCGCACCGGCGGGCCGTATCACTCAGTGGCCACCGGTCAACTCAGGCCGGCTGGTTTCAAAGAGGAACCAGACGCGCTCCTCGGCTTCATCGATCCAGTTCTCGATGAGACTCGCGGTGGCGAGGTCCTTGTGTTCATCGCAGACGTCGTGGGCTTCGCGAAGACGGGCCGCCAGGTTCTTGTTGTCCTCGCACAGTTCCATGAGCATGTCTGCGGGATCGATAAAGTCCGCTTCGTTGTCGATGACCCGCTGCAGGCGGTTGATCTCGCCAACCGAGCGCAACGTCGCGCCGCCGATCTTCCGGACGCGCTCAGCGAGCGGATCGATCATCTCCAGCAGTTCCCCGCTCTGCTTATCGAACAGCTTGTGGTACTCCCGGAAATGGGGGCCGCTCACATGCCAATGGAAGCTCTTCGTCTTCACGTAGAGGGCAAACACATCGGCGAGAACGGTGTTCATGGCAATGCTGATCTCCTCTACTGCGCGATCAGACAGGTCGGTCGGCGTCGACAACCGGGCCTGGCGCCGCCGCTTCAGTTCCCGGTGCTTGTTTGCGGTCGATGGACTCATGATGCGCCTCGCTGAATCGTGGTGATTGCGCCGGTCGCCAGACCGGACAGGAGCATGTATCACAGGCCGCCGCGGTTCATCCCGCCAGCATCAACCCGACCCATTCTCTTCGCGGTCCCATGCCAGCACCACGACGGCCCCGGGTCGCAGAACCGCGCATTCGCGATCCACTCGGTTGCCATCGGCGCTGCTGAGAAGGACCCGGCAACGCTCCTGCTCGCCCGCACGAAGCGCCAGAGGAACCTCCACCAGGCGGCCGTCGCCGGCAAAGCTGCAGACGACCTCCACTCCGCCGCGGCGGAACGCGAGCCACCGTTCTGCCTCATCGAAGCGGACAGCCACCTGCTCTAGCGGGCCCGCCGCCAGCCCCGGCGTGCTCCGGCGCAGCGCGACCAGTTGCTTGTACCACTGCAGCACCCGGGTGCATCGTTCCTCCTGAGGCTCCGTCCAGTCGAGGATGGACCGGCGAAACGTCTCGGCGTTCTGCGGATCAGGAACGTCTTCGGCACGCCACCCGAATGCTTCAAACTCCGCACGACGGCCCTCGCGTACGGCAGTCGCCAGCGCCGGATCCGAATGGTCAGTGAAGTACTGAAAGGGCCGGCGTGTCCCCCACTCTTCGCCCTGGAACAGCATCGGAACGAATGGTGCAAGCAGGACGATTGCCGCCGCGGCGAGAACGCGCTGGTCGTCAACGAGGCTGGCCAGGCGATCACCCGTTGCGCGATTCCCGACCTGATCATGGTTCTGGATATAGCCGAGGAACCGATCGCCGGGCAGGGATCCGGCCGCAGAGGTGATCGGACGCCCGTGGCGTCGCTGCCGGAATGCCGAGTACACGCCATCGTAGACGAAGGCCCGCCGAAGCGCCGTCGCAAGGTGCGCAATCGCGCCGAAGTCAGCGTAGTAGCCGCTGCGCTCGCCCGTGAGGACCGCATGCAGCGCGTGATGGAAATCGTCGCTCCACTGTGCATCGCATCCGAAGCCGCCCGCTTCAACCGAACGCACGAGGCGCGGATCATTCAGATCGCTCTCGGCGATGATCACGAGCTGGCGGCCTTCGGCGGCCTCCAGCAAGCGCACTTCACGGCAGAGTTGCTCGAGCAGATGCACGGCGGAGCGATCGTGAAACGCGTGCACGGCGTCCAGCCGCAGGGCATCGAAGCGGTAGTCCCGCAGCCACATCAACGCGTTGTCGCAGATGAAGCGGCGGACATCGTCGCTGCCGGGACCGTCCAGGTTGATCGCCGGCCCCCACGGCGTGCTGTAGCTCTCCGAGAAGTACGGCCCGAACTCCGCAAGATAGTTCCCGCTGGGACCGAGATGGTTGTAGACCACGTCGAGAATGACGGCCAACCCTCGCTCGTGGCAGGCATCCACGAAGCGCTTGAGCCCATTGGGGCCCTCCGGGCCGGTCCAGGCCGGGTGCGGAGCATACCAGCAGACGCCGTCGTATCCCCATCCGTGCTGCCCATCAAAGGCGTTCACCGGCATCAGTTCGACGTGCGTCACGCCAAGATCCACCAGGTGATCGAGCCGTTGAATCGCACCCGCGAGCGTTCCGTCAGGCGTGAAGGTGCCGATGTGCAACTCATAGAGAACAGCCGAGGAGAGCGGCGGGGCGCAGAAGCGCCCGATGCGCCACACATAGCTTCTTTGGTGAAACACGCGCGAGAATCCGTGCACACCGTCGGGCTGGTCCAGTGATCGAGGATCCGGCCGCGGCGGGCCGTCATCGAGCGCGAACGCGTACCGGACGCCGGCCCCCGCTTCGGGGACATCCACGCGCCACCAGCCACGGGCCTGCGACGACATCGCCACCCGCCGGTCCTCCAGGACAAGCGCGACCTGCTTCGCCCGCGGAGCCCACACCTCAAACAGCATCCGTAGACTCCACGAGCAGCGCAACCGGAGCCTCGGCCAGAAGCTCCCCGACGCGGCACTCTCCCGGGCCAACGCGGCCGCCCGCCAGCACGTGAGACCAGGCGTCCGAGTCGAGCGGAGGAGGGATGCTGATGGCGGTGTTTCCCCAGCCCGCCGGATCATCCTCGCCCGACGCCTCAGGTCCACCCACGGAGCGAGCCCGGGCGACGCTTAAGCAGGGCGCCACGACCAATGCCCGCGGCCCTTCCGAGTCGCCGCGGGCGTACGCGATGACATGCCGCTCGAACCGGCCACTCACAAACAGCGGCGTGTAGCTGGACCGCTTTGCAAACGCCGCCTGAAACCGCGCGCGGTGACGGAGCACCTGAGCGGTCAGCCACAGCTTGGCGCGACCAGGATCGTCCGATTCGTCCAACGTCCCCCAGATCTGCCCCGGCGACGTCGACTCCAGCTCGCTCAGCAGCCCGCGCCGGAGTGCGAAGTCCACGGGCCGTCGGTTGTCGGGATCGACGAGGCTCAAGTCCCACAGGTCGCACCCCTGATAGATGTCGGGCACGCCTGGACAGGTGAGTTTGAGAAGCGTCTGCACCAGGCTGTTGACACGCCCTGGCCGCAGGATCTGCCCGACAAAAACCTTCACCTCATTGATGAACGTTCGATTCGCCATGACGTTGCGCACGAAGGCGTCGAGTTGAGACTCATACCTCTCATTGACGTGCAGCCAAGACGTCCACACCTTCGCCTCGCGTGCCGCCTTGCGCATGAAACGGGACACGCGTTCTACATCGATGGGCCAGGCTCCCGCCAGTGTCTGATAGAGCAGATACTCCTCACGCCCCGCCGGCACGCCGCCCCGTTCCTCGCGGGCGTGCTCGTTGAGCCGCCTCCATCGCCGGACGGTTTGGGCCCATTCTTCCGGGATCTCGCTGAGCACGGCCAGCCGCGCACGAACGTCTTCGCTGCGCTTCGTGTCGTGCGTCGAGGTCGCCAGCATCGTCTCAGGCCAGCGCCGTGCGCGGGCCATGTTTCGAGCGTGGAAACGGCCGGGTGTGATACCGAAGCGACTCGGGTCTCCCCCTACTTCATTCAGCGCGACGAAGGCGACGTACCGGTAGAACGCCGTATCCTCCACTCCCTTGGCCATCGCCGGGCTTGAGTACTGCTGGAAACGGTAAACGAACTCCCCTTCGAGCGACCGCCTGTCGCGCGCAACCGGCGAGCGCAGCCGCAGCAGAAGAATGTCCCTGATCGCTCCGAGCGGATCCGGCGTCAGCTCCGGCCGGCGGCGCTCCGCGTGGCCGCGAGCCGTCCAGATCCGCTCTGCATCGCCTGGTGACACCTCCGGCGAGCCCGGCACCACGTACGTCCGATACACCGGCATGCACGCGGCGAGCAGCCCGATCGCTTCCCGGAGTCTCACCGGCCTGTCTCGAAGCCGCGGCTGCACCTTGGACAGATGCAGCGCCAGACGAGTGAGCCGCGTCAGGTCCGCGGCGAGGATCTTGCGTGCGGCGTAGAGCTTGGCCTCAAACGCCACCTCGCCGTACTCCTCGTGCGCCCCCGTCACCTCTGCGTACAGCGCGCGAAACAGTCGCTCACCCCGCCCGTCGATCAGCACGCCGAGGCAGTCATTCAGGAAGTCGTACCCCGTCGTTCCGGCCACGGGCCAGGGAGGCAGCAGCTCATCGCTCTCGAGAATCTTCTCGAGCACGATCCATGCCTCCGGCGCGGCCTGTCGCAATTGGGCGGTGTACGCCGCGGGATCGCGGAGACCGTCCGGATGATCAACCCGCAGGCCATCAACCCGGCCGGACCGTACCAGCTCGCAGATCAGGCCATGTGTTCGCTCGAACACGGCCGGATCCTCCACGCGAACACCAATGAGCGTGTTGATATCGAAGAATCGGCGATATCCAATCTCGCGAGCGCTCTCCCGCCAGTGCACCAGGCGATACACCTGCCGAGTGAGCACCTCGTTCAACCGGTCCAAGTCGCCCGAGATGAAGGCCAGTTCCGCATCGACCGCTTCGGCGATGCGGGGTTCGCCAACCATAAGTTCGTTCAACGCGGCCTCGAGGCGTGCGATGCGGTCATCGATCGATAGGGTCACCGGCGGAGCATCGGCCGCGTCGGCCCCTGGCGCTGGCGCGGCCCCCTGGTCGAGCGAACGCATCGCGGCGTCAATCTCATGGAGCCGCGCGGCAACCTCGGGATCCGCGCGTTCGGAAGCCCCGCGCAGGATGGTGGCGATGGTCGACGGCGAGAGTGGAAGCCGGTGATCGTGGTAGTGAACCTCGATCGCCCCCTCCTTTCGGCCGAGTGCAAGCTCCCCGCGGACATACACCTCTTCCACCTCGCCCCCGAGAATGGGAAGGGCGATGCCGCCGCCCGGACGCATGGCCCTCTCCCAATCGACGTCAAACACGCGGGCCCATGGGCTTGCCGTGCCGAACCGCAGCACGCTCCACCACCAGCGATTCTCTGGTCCCGAGATGTCCAGGTGGTTGGGAACAATGTCGAGAACAATGCCGAGCCCCGCGGCACTGCAAGCCGCGCTGAGGGCGTCAAAGCCGTCCCTGCCGCCGCGGTCTGCATCGAACCGGTCCGGATCGGTGCAGTCGTACCCGTGCGTGCTCCCCGGCGCGGCCTGCAGAATCGGCGACAGGTACACATGCGACACCCCGAGCGCAGCGAGGTACTCGACGACGTCCGCGGCGTCGTGCAACGTGAAGCCGCGGTGCACCTGGAGCCGATACGTGGCGCGCGGCGTGGTCATGACTCTGCGGACCGGCGCAGGACGACCATGCTCCGACCGCGGACGGGCAACACGTCGCCGGCGATGAGCGCATCCCCTTCCGACTCAGCCTCATCCGCGATCTCGCCGGTAAAGGTGTCGATCACCACGTACCACTGGAAGTGCGGGAGCAGTTCCGGGATCGTGAACTGCAGCGAGTCAGCCGCGGCATTGAACATGATCAGAATGTCGTCATCGATGATCGGCCGGCCGAAGGCATCCATCGACTGAATGCCTCTGCCGTTCAAGTACACCGTGAGCGTCTGGGCGTATCCCGTCTCCCAGTGCTCCTCGGTCATTTCCTCGCCCATATGGGTACACCATCGAATGTCGGGCAGTTCGCTCGTACGAACCGGCCGGCCGCGAAACCAGTGCTTTCGACCGAGCGCTGGATGGCTGCGAACGAACCCGATCAATCCCTGCGTGAACGCCAGCAGGTCCTCGTCGACGTTCTGCCAGTTCATCCACGCAACGTCGTTGTCCTGGCAGTAGGCGTTGTTGTTCCCACGCTGGGTGCGCCCGATCTCATCCCCATGAGAGAGCATGGCCACCCCCTCGCTCAGCAGGAGCGTGGCCAGGAAGTTCCGCTGCTGGCGGGCCCGCAGGCGCAGCACACCCTCGTCGTCCGTTTCTCCCTCGGCGCCACAGTTCCAGGAGCGGTTCTCGTTCTCCCCGTCCTTGCCCTCCTCTCCATTGGCGTCGTTGTGTTTCTCGTTGTAGCTGACGAGATCGCGCAGCGTGAAGCCGTCGTGGGCCGTGACGAAGTTGATGCTTGCGTACGGCCGGCGCCCGGTCTCCTCGTACAGATCAGCGGATCCGGTAAATCGGCAGGCGAACTCGCCCAGCGTGGCGGGCTCGCCGCGCCAGAAGTCACGGACCGTGTCGCGGTACTTGCCGTTCCATTCACTCCACAGCGGCGGAAAGTTGCCGACCTGGTACCCGCCCTCGCCCAGGTCCCACGGCTCGGCGATAAGCTTGGCCTGGCTGATGACCGGATCCTGCTGAATGATGTCAAAGAAGGCGGACAGCCGGTCGACATCGTGCAACTCCCGAGCCAGCGTCGAGGCCAGATCGAAGCGGAAGCCGTCGACGTGCATCTCCGTGATCCAGTAGCGCAGCGAATCCATGATGAGCTGCAGAACACGGGGATGGCGCATGTTCAGGCTGTTGCCGCACCCGGTGTAATCCATGTAATAGCGAGGATCCTCCGGCGAGAGGCGGTAGTACGCTTCATTGTCGAGCCCGCGCAGGCTCAGCGTCGGGCCTTCGTGGTTTCCCTCGCAGGTGTGGTTGTACACGACGTCGAGAATGACCTCAATGCCGGCACCGTGCAGGATCTTGACCATCTGCTTGAACTCGCCGACCACGTCTTCCGGGCGCTGGCCGCGGGCGGCGTACTCGCAGTGCGGCGCAAAGTACCCAAGGGAGTTGTACCCCCAGTAGTTGCGCAGCCCTTTCTCAACCAGGTTCCCGTCGTGGATGAACTGGTGCACCGGCATCAGCTCGACGGCCGTTACCCCGAGATTGGTCAGATGCTCAATGGCCGCGGGGTGGGCCAGGCCCGTGTAGGTGCCGCGGAGGGGCTCCGGGATGTCCGGGTGCTGTGCCGTAAAGCCCTTGACATGCAGTTCGTAGACGATCGTCTCGTCCCACGGCGTGCGCAGGGGGCGGTCGTCCCCCCAGTCGAAGAACTGCGACGCGACAATGGATCGCGGAACAAATGGCGCGCTGTCGTCATCACTTCGCACATCCGGCTTGCCGAGTTGGTGGGCAAACACCCCCGGCGACCATGTCACGCCCCCCTCGATCGCCCGGGCGTAGGGATCTACAAGCAGCTTGGCGGGGTTGCATCGCAGGCCTTCGGCCGGATTCCACGGGCCGTGCACGCGAAAGCCGTATCGCTGGCCGACCTTGGCTGTCGGCACGTAACCGTGCCAGCAGAAGCCGGTCATTTCCGGCAGGTCGACGTTGGTCACGCCACCGTCGTCGTCGTAGAGACATAACTCCACGCGCTCGGCCACTTCGGAGAAGACTGAGAAGTTCGTCCCCACCCCGTCAAATGAGGCGCCGAATGGAAGTGGTTTGCCCGGCCAGATCTCCATGCGCTCAGCCCTCTGCATGAGCGAGCCGCACATTGCGGACCGGTTGCGCCCCCGCGCCCCCGCCCGCCCCGCTCGGCGCGCCGGCGTCCGTCAGCGATTCTACCACATGCCCCAGCGCGTCATCCCCGCAGATCCGCTCCAGCGTCAGCGCTGCGCGGCGTCGCCACGTGAGTGGATAGGCCATCCCCGGAACATTGTGCGGCCTGTCTTCTCCCCACAGGTCTTCCAGATTCACGAGCAGCACATCAGCCTCGCCACCCGCCAGATGGGCGAGGAGCATCCTGGCGACCTGCGCGGGATCGGCATTGTCGGGATCAGCAACGGCCAGGGCCCGGCCCACCTTCTGACGCATCTCCCGCCGCTGCGCACGCTCTGAAGTCGCACGCGCCTCGTCAAACAGCCCGAGCCGCACATTCAAGTCAATGTCCGACCCCGTCCAGTACGCCGCGAACGGAGGCAGATCATGCGTGTTGAGCGCGGCGAGATTGCCGCCGTCCGGCCGCGGGAGCGGGTCGACCCCGCCGAGCTCGAACTGCGCAATGTTCATCCCAAGCACGCCTCGTTTCCGAAGAGATCTGTTCACTTCCGGCGGCACCGTACCAAGGTTTTCGCCGACGATCACCGTGCTGAACCGATGAGAGGCGATGGCAAGCAAGGCGTAGATCTCTTCCGCGGGCTGCCGCACGTACACGCCCTCCTTCGGCGACATTCCATCCGGCACCCAGAAGCAGCGGTGCAGCCCGGCGACGTGGTCGATGCGCAACGCCCCTGCATGGCGCGCATGGGCCTCGATGCATGCGAGCACGTACTCGTGCCCCTCGGCGCGCGAGCGATCGGGGATGACCGGCGGAAAGCCCCAGGCCTGCCCGCCGGCGAAGAATGCATCGGGCGGCGCACCGAGTTGAACACCGGCGGCAAACAGCGTTTGCCGCTCCCAGACGTCAAAGCCATCCGCGTGCACGCCGATCGGCAGATCCATGTACAATGAGCAACCGCAACGCTTTCCGGCATCGACGATGCCACTCATCTGCTGCCGCACTTGCCATTGGGCGTACAAGAACAGCCGGCGTTCGACCTCATCCACATCGTCCTCGCGCAGCTCTCCACGCCTCGCCGCGCTCGGCCACCCCTTCCACACTCCGCGCGAGGCGCCAAGGCGGGACATGGCCCCGCGGAAGCGCGCGTATCGGCTCACAACCGGGTGCGTCGTCTCAAACTGCTCGATTTCACGCCGCGTCGCTTCATGGGCGAACGCAGCCTCAGCCATCGCCGCCAGAAGCCGGCGCTTCAGATTCCAGACACGCCGGTAATCCACCGAGTCGCCGCGGCGGAGGGCCCGGATCTCCTCGCGCAACTCTGAAGAGTCGAGCAACCGGATTGCTTCCTCGGAAAGCGGCCCCTGCAGATGCCGTAGATCCAGGAAGATCTCGCCGAGAACGAGTCTGCTGACCGGCGCATACGGGCTCGGTTCGAAGGGCTCGTCGAGAAAGCACGTCAACAGCGGCAGCGTTCCAAAGTACCGCCCGCTGTGCGTCGCCGTCCACTCCAGCAGCGTGCAAAGATCAGCCATGTCTCCAATCCCCGCGCTCGCCGCACTTTGCGCAGCATAGAGCGGCAGGAATGTTCCTACCGCCGGAGCCGGGCGATGCCCACCCCTGGAGCCCGGGGCGATGCACTTCGACGGCGCCGCCAGGAGAGCCGCCCGTTCTTCTCGACCACCTGCCCGAACGATGAGCGTGTGAACGCCAATCTCCAGGTCCGTCGGCACCTTGTCAAAGAGCAAACGCTCGCCGCTCGCCCTCGCCGCTTGAGCCTCACCGGCAGCGCCCGTCGCGAGTGACCAGCGTCTGCGTCGACCACGCTCATCTTCGAGAATCACCTCCTCCGCGGCGGCGTGGATCGGCACTGGCGCCGGAGTCTGGCCGATCCACCTGACGACCACGGGCTCGACGAGGCGATCGGCACGCGCGGCAGCCAGGGCCCGCTCCAGTTCCACAGCCTCGCCGATGCGCGAGATGGGAACCCCCATCGCGCGAAGGACGGCCATGATCGAATCCGGCGCGGCCCCATGTCGGCGTCCCGTGACGTCGGTGTACGCCTCCTGCACCCCGCACGAATGCGCCAGTCGCCCTAGCGCGCCCAACTCGCTCACACCGCGGGTGTCGCGGGCAGTCATGGCGCCACCACCCTGTAACGGTCCTGCGCCTCGTTCACGGCTTGCGGAGCCACTGCATCAGCCATTCATCTAACGGTACAGCGCGGCGGATGCAGCGGGTTCACGAGCATTGGTGAATGGGAATACATGCCCATGCAGAAAACGGGCAAGAAGCCCCGGGGGAAACAACCCAAACAGGGTTTAGAGTTGCGAGCATTTCCAGTACGGAAATCGCATGCGAGAAGGAGCAAGCATGAAATCAGTGACGTCACGCAATACGCCGATCGATCAGCCCGACTTCGAGTCGGTTCAACGGATGTGGGATGATGATTTGACGATTAACCCCGGCGCCCTCAAGGGGCCGGCAACGCCTGAGGCGCCCGAGTTGCCCATAAGCGCTCCCGCCGATCTGAGTGGGCGGCTGCGCCTGCTCAGCAATGTTGGCGAGATTGAGTTGCTCGGGCAAAGCAACACGCTCCGAGTGAAGATTCAACGGGGTTCCGATGCGCGCACTCTGCAGCGGCTCCTGGACCAGTTCGCTGAACCGTCGTCCCCGCTGTGGTCGCTGGCGCGCGCCCTGTCCATCTCCATCGACCTTACGGTCGATGGAACACGGGTTGCGTTTTTCGATGCCGGCGCACACACATCAGCGGATCCAAACCAGGACCGCCCGGGCACCGATCGACGACTGGACGCCGATGAGCCCTACGGTGACTGGACCTACGTCGATCCCAGCAGCCTGCCAGACGGTGCCGACAGCGGAGCTGGGCCGTCGTTCTAGGCGTTCACGCGGACCGCGTCCGTTCCAATAAGACCAAGCGCCGCCGCGTGCCAAGCCGCATCTGCGTCAGGACGGCTTGCCGACGGCGGCGCTTGTTTGTGCGCTTCACCCCCGTGCCTCATCGGGCCCTCCCACCCCTTGCGGCTTGCGCCGTCCGGTGTTAATTGTAAATTTGGAGCGTTCGCGCGAACCGTTCAGCACGCGGCGCGCTTCAAAGCTGACGGGAGCAATGATGGCGACGAGACCCGGCAACGCGACTCGGTACCGCCGCTCTACAGGAGCGGTCGCGAGCTGCGCCGCGGCGGCCCTCCTGCTCACCGGATGCCTGCACGATCGCCCGCGCCATCGGATGGGAAGTCTGCCATTTCCAGGGCTTCTGACCAACTACAAGGCGGCAGACCCGGAGCGCCTCGGCAGACACCAGTACGTTCACATCCGCTTCGAACACGGTGACCTTGGACCGGAGAACGGCGGGATCGTGTATACGTGCCGTGCGGGATTCCTCGATCTCGTGCACCTGCGCGCCACCGTCGACTGGACCTGGTACTCATGGAAGCGACTTCACGAGGCAATCGACCAGGAGGTCTGGTCCGTACACATTGCCGGGCCTGATCTGACCTGGTGGCGAGTGCAACTGCACCCCCCGGACGGATGGGAGGACTGGTCGCGCGCTGAGCGAGACGCCTGGACTGATGAGGTCTCGCTGAGAACGGCGCAGCGCCTCGGCTACCTCATCCTGACGTGGCACGAGATCGCCACATGGCACGGCCATCGAATCTCACTCATCATCCCCGAAGAAGAATCGGCCTTCACGTACGATGACGTGATGTCTCACGTCGTCGGCATCCGCGTCGCGGAGCGCGTCATCCGGGCCGCGCCGCAGGACTACGAACTGGCGGTGACGGAAGCACTCGACGACGAGCTTGCGGAACTTCAGGTGATCAGCCGCGACAGCGCCCGCGAGGCAGCCGAGTTGATCGAAGGCCAGTGGTGGAATGGCCGCCTCGCGCGCCGTCACGCCGGCGCCGGACTGGAAGGCGGCACGGTCACGCCGTGGCTGATCCCCGACCTGGCCGACTGCCCCAACGTGTCCGCGGAGCCCTTCAGCCTGCCGTGGCACGCCGACCCTCTTGGCCACGAAGGTCGCATCATCGTGGAATCAATCCTGCTCCAGGTGGGCAGCGTGCGGCACAGCATCGGACTGGCGGACGATCTGCCCCTGGAGGAAAAGCACTTCCCCGCCATTCTGGAAGCAATCCGCGAGCAGATCCGCCAAGACGAAGACCTCCGGCCGCCGGAGCATCGGGCCGCAAGCGTCGGAGACGCCAACAACTTCGATCCTTGAGACCGTGTGCGTGCGGCAATCCGGTTAGAGCCGAACCTCGTCCGCCACCCCTCGCTTGCGTGCGAAGACGTCGACACTCGTCACGAAGTCGCTAGCCTTGCTCCCCGCAGGAAGGTTCGCCACAACGCGCTTATACAGCGGGTCCTGCCACTGTGTCATCGAGTCGATGTACTCGGGCTTCAAATCAAGCGTAATCTCCTGAAGCTCGGTCTCCTCGATCATTCGCCGCATGTCCTCCAGCAGCGCCGCGCCGGCCACGCAGCCCACCAGGGCTTCGACGTCCTGTTGAACCGCTTCCGGCAGTTCACGCACCAACGCCAAGTCGGAGATCGCGACGCGCCCGCCGGGCTTGAGCACCCGCGCGATCTCGCGCCACACCTGCGCCTTGTCCGACGACAGGTTCAGGACGCAGTTTGAGATCACCACATCCACGCTCGCGTCCGCAACCGGAAGATGCTCAATCTCCCCGATGCGAAACTCCACGTTGTCGAGGCCGCTCGTCCGCCGATAAGCCGCCAGATTCTTCCGCGCCTTGCTGACCATCTCCGGCGTCATGTCAACGCCGATGACGCGTCCGCTTGCACCCACCCGCGGCCCCGCAACGAAGCAGTCAAAGCCGCCGCCGGAACCGAGGTCCAGCACGACCTCGCCCGGTTTCAGTGACGCGATCGCCGTCGGATTGCCGCAAGAGAGCCCCATATTCGCCCCCTCCGGAACTGAGGCCAGCTCGGCGGCGCTGTATCCCACCGCCGCGGCGACGTCCTCCGCACTCACCGTCGTCGGCCCGCAGCAACCACCGCCTGAGCCGCAGCAACCGCCCTCAGCCTTCTGCGGCTGCGTGCCCGTTGCGCTGACCCCGGACCACTGACCGCTCCGCGCGATCTGGCCATACCCCTCCCGCACCTTCTCACGAACGGCCTCAGCCGAATCCCTGCCACTCGCGGCAGAGCCGCCGCAGCAGTCATCGCCGCAGCACGCGCCTTCATTCAAGTTGTTGTTCATGGCTTCACCTTTCTAGAGTGTGTACGGGTGCACCCACATGCTCCGGACACACAGACCTGCTCCTCCGGGCAACACTCATCGATGGCGTCGGCAAGCTCCCGCAGCACGCGCGACACCCCCCCATACTGGACCCGATATAACACCGTCCTTCCCTCTCGTTCCGCTTCCAGAATCCCCGCTCTGGCCAGGTGAGCCAAGTGCCGAGACACCACGGACAAGTCCACGGCACAGCACTCTGCAACCTCGCCGACAGTGCACGCTCGACCGCACTTGGCCAGACACGCCAGCAGCGTCACTCGGGTCGGATCCCCAAGCGCCTTGAAGAGTTCAGGATCCAGAAGGCGGTCAATCCGCCCGTGGAATGCCGCCGCCGCGGCCGGAGAAGAAGGACGTGATCCTTTGTTCATTTGCGTCACAATGCAAATGTAGTGCACGCCCATCCCCCGGTCAAGCAAACCTGCAGAAAAACCCGCGCCTAGGGCGCGGGTTCGAGTTTCCCTGAAAGTTCTCGCCGACCCCGGTGAATCAGCCGACAGCCTTGCGCAGCGCCTCAGCCTTGTCGGTCTTCTCCCAGGCAAAGAACGTCATCCCGTCACGCTCGATCGGCTTGCGGCCGAAGTGGCCGTGCCGCGCCGTCAGGCGGTAGATCGGCTTGCGGAGCCCCAAAGACTCGATGATGCCCCGCGGCGTCAACGGGAAGATCTCGCGGATCGCGTCGGAAATCTTCCCCGGATCAGCCCGTTCCGTTCCCATGCAGTTCACCCACACGCTGGTCGGCTCAGACACGCCGATCGCGTACGAGAGCTGCACCTCGCAGTTGTCGGCCAGTTCCGCGGCGACCACGTTCTTCGCGATGTACCGTGCCATGTACGCCGCCGACCGGTCGACCTTCGTCGGATCCTTGCCGGAGAACGCCCCCCCACCGTGCCGGCCGCGGCCGCCGTACGTGTCCACGATAATCTTGCGCCCGGTCAGCCCGGCGTCCCCGTGCGGCCCGCCAATCTCGAAGCGTCCGGTGGGGTTCACGTGAATCTTGATTGCCGGGTTCCACCAGTCCTTCAGCACGGGCTTGAGGACCTGCTCGGTCACTTCCTTCTTGAGCTGATCCTGGCGGTCGTTCCAGCTCCGGTCATGCTGGGTCGACAGCACCAGCGTGTCGACCCGCACCGGCTTCAGCCCGTCATACTCGACGGTCACCTGGCTCTTGGCGTCGGGACGGAGCCCCGGAATGATCCCCTCTCGCCGTACATGCGCCTGCTGCTCCACAAGCCGGTGGGCAAGCTGGATCGGCAGAGGCATCAGATCCGGCGTCTCGCGGCACGCAAACCCGAACATCATGCCCTGGTCGCCCGCTCCGTCGGTATCAACACCCATGGCGATGTCCGCCGACTGCTTGTTCAGCGCCACCATCACCGCGCACGACTCGGAATCGAACCGCATGTGGGCGTCGTTGTAGCCGATCTCCTCAATCGTGCGGCGGACCACCTCGGGAATGTCGACGTAGGTCTTCGTCGTAATCTCGCCGGCGACCACGACCAGGCCCGTCGCGACCATCGTCTCGCAGGCGACGCGCGAGTGCGGGTCGTCCGTCAGCATGGCATCGAGGATCGCGTCGGAAATCTGATCGGCCACCTTGTCCGGGTGGCCCATCGACACGGATTCGCTTGTGAACAGGTGCGGGTGCGACATGGGGGTGGTCGTCTCCGAAAGGCAGTCTCGTGGGGCGTTCATCGCGGCGGCCGGCGGGCGGCCTCCTAACAGTACCCGGCCAACACGCGGCTTTGTTCCGTTCATCCGGATAATTGGATCAAAGGTGGCCGGGCGTCAACTCTATGCGCGGAGGACGCCCCGGTGAACTGCCGCCAGAAGGCTTCTGTGGAATCCGCCTCTGTTGCCTGGAAAGCCGGATTTTGCACCTCTCGCAATCCATTCCGCACCACGCCGCGGCTATCCTCATCGCCCGATGGCCAACAGCAGGCGACACGGCGGGTCTGATCGTTCCAGCGGTGCTGCCCGGAAGGGTGGGGGCCGGACGCGTTCGCGAGCCGGCGAGACCGCCAAGCCCGCGGCAGAGGATGCCAAGGACAAGAAGGTCCCCGGCCTGACCTACGCCGACTCCGGGGTGGACCTGGTCACCTATGACCGGTTCATCGATGCCCTCGGCGGTCTGGTTCGCCGCACGCGCACGCCGCGGGTGATCGAGAACGAGGGCGGCTTCGCCGGCCTTTTCCGGCTCGACTACAACGAAAAGCTCTTCAAGCGCAACTACCGGGACCCGGTACTGGTCGCCTGCACGGACGGCGTCGGCACCAAGGTCAAGCTGGCCAGTCAACTGGGTATCTACGACACAGTCGGCATCGACCTCGTCGCGATGAGCATCAATGACCTCATCGTCCAGGGCGCCGAGCCGCTCTTCTTCCTGGACTACATCGCCGTTCCTAAGGTGGATGAACAGCAGCTCCTGGCGATGGTTAAGGGGATCACCGAAGGGTGTCGGCAGTCAGAGGCGGCGCTGCTCGGCGGCGAAACCGCCGAGATGCCCGACGTGTACGCGCCGGGAGAGTTCGACATGGCCGGCTTCGCAGTCGGCGTCGTTGATCTGAAGCGCGCGATCAACCCGGTCCGCGTCGAGCGGGGAGACGTCATCCTCGGCCTGGCCTCCAGCGGCATTCACTCCAACGGGTACTCCCTGGTCCGCAAAGTCGTGGAGCACGCGAAGCTGGACCTGCATCGTGTCTACGAGGACGCGCTCGAGCAGGATGATGCGAGTGACGACCACACGCCGCTCGGCCGCGTTCTGCTCACGCCCACGCGCATTTACGCGCAGTCCATTGTGCGGCTGCTTCGCTCCTACAAGGTCAAAAAGGTCATCTCCGCCATGGCGCACATCACCGGCGGCGGCCTGGCCGATAACCTGGAGCGGGTGCTGCCCAAAGGCGTCGACGCCGTGATTGACCGAAACGCCTGGTCTGTCCCGAGGATCTTCCGCTTCCTGCAGGATCGCGGCCGCGTCGATGAGGAGGAGATGCGCCGCGTCTTCAATATGGGAATCGGCTACGTGGTCGTCGTTCGCCCGACCTTCGCCGCGGCCGTAATGGAAAAGCTTGAGAAGGCCGGCGAGCGCGTCGTCCAGATCGGCAAAGTGACCAAGGGTTCCGGCCGCGTGATCGAGCGCTGAACTGCGTCGGCCCTTGCGGTCAATCAAGCCCCGAACCAACTGTCCAGATACAGCAGCAGGTCGAAGACGTCGACGACACCATCTCCGGTGTGATCGCCGACCGGATCGTTCTGGAAGAACAGGTCCAGGTAGATCAGCAGATCGTGCACATCCACGATCTCATCCCCGTTCAGGTCCGCGGCGTGGCAACCGACATCCGGCAGCGAGAAGACGCTGGCCGGGATGATCTGAAACACCCCGGACGGCCGCGTCCACTGCACCCGCAGTCGCGCCGTGTTCGTTCCCTCGTAGTGCTCGACGCGGAAGGGATACGCCGCGCCGCCGGTCAGTTCGATCGTGGCCAGATGCACCCCCATGTGATCGCGCCACTGGTCAATAAGAAGAACGTCGTCGACCCAGAGGCGCACGCCGTCGTTCGTGTGCACATGGAAGGTGTACAACCCGCTTTCGCCTGGCGGGGTGAGGATGCTTCCGGTCCACCGCGCACTGAACTTGTCCTGCGGGAAGTGTGCGAACGGCGCCCCGACGTCCCAGTCGAAATCCAGCCGCGGATCAATTCTCAGCTCCGGCGTTCCCGCGAGATCCTGGTTGCGGTAATACTCTCCCAGCAGCCCCGCTGTGTTTCGCTCGCACGCATCGGGGATGCCGTTGCCGTTGCAGTCGCCGGTGGTCTGGCATGCATCCGCCACGCCGTTGCCGTCACAGTCCGCCAGAATGCCTGCCCGGATGTCGCACGCGTCAGGCACGCCGTTGCCGTTGCAATCACCATCGCGGGCGATCTCGCAATCGTCCGGAACGCCATCCTCGTTGCAATCCGTCTCGCAGGCGTCAAGCAAGCCGTTTGAGTTGCAATCGAGGGTCGGATCGCTGGCGATCTCATCCAGATCAGTAATGCCATTGCCGTCGCAATCCACTTGGTCGGCCGGCCTCAGCAGCAGGGCCCAGTCCTCACCATGGGTGGGGGGAAGCGGAACACTGACGGCGCCCGCCGCCGTAAGCGTCACCGTTCCGGAGAAGACCCCGGTGCGCGGGTTGAACCAGCGGCCGTGAAACTCGGCATACGGCCCGCTCAGGTTGAGCGTCCCGCCCGACCAGTTGCTCCGGAGATACACCAGAACCGGCCCGACCACGGCGCCGCCGCCATCGCGCTCCGCGAGCGCGAACGCCGCATCGGTCGACAGCAGGTCGTCCGCGTGCCGCATTCGTTCAAACGGCACGTGCTCTTCAAAAAACAAGCGCGCAATCCGGCTGTAATCCCACCAGGCGTCGCGACTGCGGAAGTCCTCGCAGTTCAGATCATCCTGCACCGAACCGTACCCGAAGTACCACTCGACCCCGGCCCCGCCGGCCATGAGATTGCCCCAGAGCACCTGCTCCCGGAGCGTGTCGTGATTGTCCGGGCCGTCAAAGCCGGGATACCCCGGATCCGGCGTAACCCCGACGTCGGCCGGATTCACTTCGTCCTGGCAGACGAACCACTGCCGGCCGGCTTCGGCCGATGCATCAAGCCAGTACTTGGCCCGGCTGTGCGCATTGATCGGATTTCCCTGCAGCGAAGGGCCGTCGAAGGCCGCATTCCCCAAAAGCGAGGTGAACACGGCGCCTTGGGCCGCCGGATAGGAATGAATGGAGACGGGATGACCGTAAGGGTCATTCTCCTCGAAGAAGTGGGCGAACGCCGCACGCTGTTCGGCCGTGTTGGTATTCTCCTCTCCGAGGTTCCACACCAGCGCCGGGTGGTGCGCAAAGCGCGCAATCAACTCCCGGAAGTACAGACGTCGCTGCGGCCCAAGATCACCGCCATCCAGCAAATGGTTGTTCTCGTTCTCCTGCAGCACGACGTGCAGCATGACGCCGCGGGAGGTCATGTGCGTGAAGACGATGTTCCACTGCTCCAGCTTTGAGACGTCGAATCGAAGAACCTCCTCACCCGGCTGGGCCGACGGGTACTCCACCCACGGATACACCTCGTTGCCATCTCCGTGTGCGTTGAGCGTCAAAAAGTAAATCGAGTTCACGCCCTCCGACGCCAGGTAGTTCACCGCTCCGATGATCCCCTTGCCCTCGCCGTCCCCCCACGTCGGATCGCCCTCGTTCCAGTCGCCGACGTGCGGAAGATACTGATGCAGCCCATCGACGAGACCATGCTGATCCCAGCCGTGATCTTCCGTGCCATCGAATCCGGCGTAGGCCAGGAAGTTCTCCGGGCTGTCCGTGCCCGTCTTGATGAAACGTGTGCCGTCCCCCGCAAAGCGCAGGTATCGCTCCCCCACTGGCATCAGTTTGCCCCGCGCGCGGAAATCCGGAGCCGCCTTGTCCGTGTCCAGAACGTCGAGCACGCCCATCGCGCCGTCAAACGCGGCGGGCTCGCCCGCGCCCGCCTCGGCCATGGCCACGTCCGGTCCTGTCCGGAAGGAGGCCGTCCAGTTCCACACCCCGACGCGATCGGGCGAGAATCGCACATGCCACTGATCGCCCGCGGCAGCGCTCGTATTGGCGGCATCACCATCCGCGGCGTAGAAGCCGGGCACCGTGATCGTCGCACCACTTTCGGCGTGACGGAACGTCACATCAAGGCGGTAGTCAGTGAACGGGTTCAGCGCCGCCATCTCATCCGTCGATGGTCCGGTAAACGCCAGCGTAATCGTGTGCCACTGGCGCACCTCACCGATCACACCGCCCTGGGCGTGGGTCATCGTTGTCATCGCGGCTTGCAGCCCGACCATGAGCCATAGCGCAAGTGCGGGAAGTCGTATCACGTGTAGAGACCTTTCAAGTCAGCTTGCAGGCCGACGCCGGTGAGTGCCCGGCGGGAACACTCTTCACAAAAATCGCGTTCAGGAGGTGTCGTCTTCTTGCGACTTCCGCACCGCGAGGGATATCGCAAAGAAGGAGCCCCAGCAATATAGCGGCCATGGGAACGTCTGCCCATTCGGGCGCAACCCGCCACCGAAACGGCCACGCAACTTCTCCGCCTTTCCCAAGTTGACTAGCTCCCCCGCCTCAACAAGGCGGCTTAGCGCTCAGCCATCAGATCCCTCAACGCGGCGTCAACGTCGACGAAGTCGAACGCAAATCCCTCCTCCGCCAGGCGGCGTGACACGCAGTATCGCCCGTACAGCGCCAATTCCGGATCGGTGCGCATCACGAGCGGCGCGCCCAGGCGCACCGCCCACGCCGGCGCAGGCAGCCCGACTCGCCGGCCTGCTGCCCGCCGCAAGGCCCGCATGAAAACTGCATTCGAAACCGGCGCCGGCGCACTTGCGATGTACGCTCCCTCCATCGACGAATCCGTCAGCGCACGCTCAAACAGCCGGTTCATGTCGCGCTCGTGAATCCAGCTCATCCCCTGCCTGCCGTGCCCGACGCGCCCGCCAAGCCCCCATCGCGCGAGCCGCTCCAACCGTGACAGAGCGCCGCCCCCGCGCCCCAGCACAAAGCTGGTCCGAAGCACAACCGGCCGAACAGAGCCGCCCGCGGCGACAATTTCCGCCATCGCGCCTCAAACGCCTCTTCCCACGCAGCGCCAACGAAAGGCGCCAGCCCATATCCAAACGCCGCATCCTCATCGCAAACGAGTTCCGGCGGATCGCCGTATCGATGCGCGGTGCTCATCTGCACCCACACAGGTGGTGCTGCTCCGCCGGCTCTGACAATCTCCACCATCGCCCTGCCGAGCGCACGCGTCGCTTCAACGCGCGACCGCAGTATCTCATCGCAATGGTCCGGCGTTTTGATGCAGTCCACCGTGCGGCCCGCCAGGTTCACGAGCCCCGCAGCGCCCTCCAGCTGCGCTTTCCAATCCGCCATCACGGTCCGCGCATCCCACGGCACGTGTCGCCATGGGCCGGACTCTTCCGGAGCGCGGCGCGACACGATCACGACGTCGCGGCCATCCCGCGCCAGCCATCGCGCCAGCGAGCGACCGAGGAAACCGCTCCCCCCCGCAATGACCACTCGAGACGATGACGTCATGCTGCCGAGCCTCTCGCCCCCGCCGCCTCGAACCGTAGCCGCGCCTCGTCAATCCCCCGCCGCCTCCAGTTCCATCGCGCCTTCGTCGGTCCCGCCCTCCGCGATCCGACCCAGCCCGCGCGCCATCGCCGCAAGTTCCTGCCCAGTGAAGCCATCAGGCCCCATTCGTGTAATCTTCACGCCGCGACACTTCTCGCCCGTATTGAGCCACCGGCACAGCAGCGCCATGCCCTCGCGCTGCTCAATCGAAATCGTTCGCTCAGCCCGCTGACGCACTGCCTCCGCACGACGCCGAGCCGTTGCCGCCAGTTCCTCAAATGCACGGTCATCCGCGTCGCCGGAAAAGTCGGCGATCACCTCGACGAAGCCGAGAAAGCACCCGAAGAGCCGTTGCCAGCCCTCCCGCTCGCTTCGGCCCACAATCATCCATTCCGCCTCGGCGAAGGCGCTGACATTCGAGAACGCCGCGCCGGCACGCCCCCGCAGCGGCTTCATCCGCTCCAGGCGCTTCTTAAGCCGTTCGGCTTCCTCGAAATCGAGCGCCGCGGCAGCGGCACGCATCCGGCCCCCCACCGCCGCTGCCTCCTCCTCGATCCGAGCGGCTGCGAACCGCACCGCTTCGGCAACTCTCGCCCGGTACGACTTGAGACTCTCGCTGCCATCACACGGCGCTCGGCACCGCCCCATCTCCTTGTACGGACATGCCGTGGCATTCGGCGCCTGCAGCAGCAGGCGCTCCTCCCGGCAGAGGTCGAAAATGTCCGTCAAGGCGTTCAGCAACCTCCCCGCCGCGTCCTTGTCCCGCACGGGCCCCAGCAGCGTCCCCCGGTCCGAAAGATCCCGGTCCCTCACCAGGTCGATCTTCCGTAACTGCGGGATCCTCTCCGAGAGGTCGACGTGGATGAACCATGCCTTCCAGCGATCCAGCAGGGCGCGATACTCCCGCGGCATCGACGCGCGCGCGATCCCCAGGTACCGCCATTCTGCCTCGAACCTTGACCCCGCTTGAGCAACCCGAACCCGCGCCGTGACCTCTCGCAGGTCCGCACGGCCGCGCCTGGCACGTCGCGCCTCTTCCCCTTCCGACGCTGATCCAGTCGCAACAGCCAGCCTGTCCAACAGGAATCCGCGGACATCGGCCGTGGTAGCCAACAAAACGGGCTCGCCGCCCTCCCCTTCCAGCAGCACCACGCCGTGGCCGCCGCGTGTCCCACCGAACCCCGCCGGCGTCCAGGGCCGCTCGAGCACCATGTCAAACTCGTGGGAGCCGCTCATGCCGCGGCCACCCCTCCTAGCTCTCTGCCGGCAGATCCGCCATCTTGCCGATCGCAAAACCGCTGATCTGGGCAGAAAACGCGACTCGCTCCGCGTCGATGATCCCCTGCACATCGCAGACGAACCGCTTCGATGAGAAGCGGACCTCGCTGCAAAGCAGGTACAAAGCATGCCCGGGCTCGACCGAGGCCCGGAAGGTGGCGGTCTCGATGCGTGTAAAGGCCGCCACCACCGGCTCGCTCCGCCGCGCGTTGTACAGGTACACCGAAAGCTGCGCGGCGGCCTCGATCTGGAGCACCCCCGGCACGATTGCCCGGCCGGGGAAGTGCCCTGGCACCCAGAACTCGTCCTCCCGGACGTTCCACAGCGCCACGCCGCGCTTGTAGTCAGCCGACTGCCAGACGATGTAATCCAGCAGAGCCATGCACCCTCGGTGCGGGTTCCAACGCTCCAGGTCCTTGCGCGACAGGATCCGGCCGTTCAGGTCGATGCCACTCAGATCGAATAAGGGAGCTTTGGCGTCCACGTGCGCAACCATACTGCCCGGGCCGCCATTGCTTCCCGCCACGACCTGACCGGTTCCAGACGCGATCGAACTCATGGGGCGCTTACCCCTCCTTGCGCATCTCGAGCACCTGCTTACGGATCTCCTGCGCGATGTTCTTGATCTCCTGCATCGCTGACCGCACGCGGGTGCCCGCAGCCTTGTTGCCGCCCTCGGCCTTGCTGATGTCGTCCTCAACTTCGGCCACCAGTCTCTTGAGCGTTTCGTATGCTTCCACGGGTCAATCTCGTCAAAGTAGGGTGTGATGAGGTCCGCCAAACGCGATGCACAGTATACGGGTCAGCCTGCCTCTCCAAGACCCCGCCGGCCCCGACAAACTTCATCCCCGCGTCAGCAGCGGCAGTAATCGCTCCAGCGTCTCCAAAGCAGCCCCCACATATCGGGGGTGCCCCTCACGCGCCAACGCCGTAGGGACGCACGCTGCCATGAGCAGTCGCCGGACGTTGGCCAGCAGCGCATAGTCCTCTCGCTCGGGATGCAAGCCTCGTTCTTTCAAGGCCTTAGCCATCCTGGCCACCGGCTTGACCCCATCGAGCCGGTCCTTCTGACCCCAGAAGAGGCGCTCCAGATACACCGCATCCTCCACCCAGTTGCCCGCGTGGACCAGGCTGAGGTCGATCAGCACACATCGCCGCCCCTCCCCGGAGCCGTTGGAGCGCCACATCGCGTTCCCCGGGTGCAGATCGCCGTGGCACCAGGTCTCCACCCGTCGGCTCGCCCACACGCTCAGAAGCCGCGGCAGCGCCTTCTGCACGTGGTGGACCAGCTTGTTCCAGTGCTGGGCATCGGCGATGCCCCCCTCCCGAGCCACCTCACGCGCCTTGGAAAGCAGCAGCTCCCAGTCACGCTCTGGCCGGGCGTCGGCGCTCGTCACCTCACGCCGCTCGCGTGCGCAGCAGTACCACTCCACGGCGGTCTCAAGCAGTTCACACACGGTCTGCTTGTTGAGTTCCTGAGAGAGCGGACTCCCGGCGAACCTCTCCATGACAATCCACGCCAGGTCATACCCACCAAGGGAGCGGCCCGCGGCGAACACCATTGGCGTAGGCCCACACGCCGCGGCGGCGCAAGGCCGTTCCGGAGAGATCGCGCCCAGCGCCGTCGTCCAGTCGTGTTCCACCGGCCCCACCGGCAGCTTGACCACCGCCTGGTGCTCTCCCCCTTCGTCGTCTGTGAAGGTTGCGTACCCGGTGCCCGCGCCACCAGCCTGCCAACTGGAGCGGAACCACTCAACCTTTGACAGCCTTCCCCCGCACGCCTCCCGCAGCGCCGGCTCCAAAAACACGGCAAGTGCCGCGCCGTCCTCTGGCTGCTCGCCCCTCCCACTGCTTGTGCGTGCATCACCCACGCCGGTTCCGACCCTTCCTCCCGTAACACAATCAGGGTACCGCCCGCGGCCTGCAACGTCGAGGCCCTTCCTGCTGCCGGCTGCCCTGAACCGGTTATAGTCCCCCCTCCCCTCTTTGAAGGAGAACGAGCGATTGGCGCGCTGGCAACGGTGGCGACGTTCGGCTTTGGCGCTCAGACCGCGCGCCTGCTGGCTGCCCTCCGCGCCCTCGGCTGCCGAACCTGCCAGTTCTATCGCGAGCGTGGCCTCCAGACTTCCGCAGAGGAGGCGTGCACCATCGCTGAGAACGCGGGCCTCCGGTTCGACTCAATGCACGGGAGCTTCGGAGAGGACCTTGATCCTTCCTCCTCCGCCGCGGAAGAACGGTCTCGTTGCCTGACCCTCTATGAAGAGGAGGGACGGCTGGCCCTCGATCTTGGCGGCCCGGCCGTTGTCGTTCACCCCGCATGCTTCAACCTGGGCCGCCGCATTATGGCTCCCGCAGAAGCCCAGGCTGCTCAGGAGCCCCGATGGCCCCAGCTCGATGACTTCCTCCGCCGGCTCGCCGAAGTTGGGGAGCGGCTCGGCGTCACCTACCTTATAGAGAACCAGCCGCGCAACTGCCCTCTCGGCCACGACCCCGCCAGCCTGGCTGACCGGATCCGGTCCGTCGGCTCGGAGCGGATCCGAATGTGCCTCGACCTCGGCCACGCCAACATGACGGGCGATCCGGCCGAGGCGATTCGGGCCTGTGCCGATGTGATCGCCTATCTCCACGTTCACGACAACGACGGAGTAGCCGACCAGCACCTCATGCCGGGAGACGGCGGCATTACCTGGGAAGGTGACCAGGGCGTCGCGGCAGCCCTCCTCCGACACAACATCGCCGCCCCCCGCATGCTTGAGGTCTTCTACCCCCCAGAGCGGCTGGAAGCGCTCGCGGCGGCCGGCTTTGCTGCACACCTGCGGTCCATGCTCGCCGTCACGGGAGACGTCCCGTGACCAACGACGACCCGCCGACGCCCCCGGGCGCGTTCGCCTGGCCACCCCGTCCCGCGGCTCCAGAGTATTTGCCCGCACCCGGTCTGACCCGCCGACGGCCCACCCCCAGCACCTTCCAGCGTACGTCACCTCCCTCCCTGCTCGACGCCGTTGAACGCGAGTGGCTGGACATCACCTCCGAGCCGGTCGCCCGCCGGATCGCTCGCGGCGATTGGCGCCCCGACGCGATGGAGGCGTACTGCCGCAAGTGCGGACGATCCATCGGGCCCCACGAGGACGATGGGTCCGGCTGCAGCGTCTGCCGCGGCACCCGCCCGCCCTGGTCTCGAATGGTCAGGCTCGGCCCCCACGAGGGGCTCCTGCGGGACATGATCGTCGAAGTGAAGTTCACCCGCTTCCGCCGCCTGGGCCAGGACCTCGGACGGCTGCTCGGGGACGCGATCGCGGCCGCGGCCGCCCAGGATGGAGTCAACTTGGACGAGACCGTCGTGGTGCCGGTGCCAACCACCGTGCGGCGGCGGCTCGCACGCGGGATCGACCACACCGCGGTGATCGCCGCGGCCGCTGCCGAGGCACTTGGAGCCCCCCTGATCAAGGGATTGGCCCGGCGTCATGTGCCCTCCCAGCTCACCTTGGCGCCCAGTCGGCGGGCGGCGAACGTCGCGGGGACCATGCGGTCTCGGCGCGGGGCCGCCGCCAAGCTTGCCGGCAAGACCGTGCTCGTGATCGACGACGTCTGTACCACCGGAGCGACGATGCGCGCGGCCTGCCGGGCCCTTCGAGGCGGGGGACAGGACGCCGCCTGCCGGCCCAGGGAGGTATGGGCGGCGGTCCTGGCCCGTGCCGAACTGCAATGAAGGCCGCAACAGCCCCCTTTTTAGGGGATTCCCGCGACTGCCGAGGCAAGGCTAGCGGTATACAGTCTGTGGATAGATTGTGGAGGGGGACAAAAACCTTGTCCGAAGAGAAAAAGAACTCTTTCGACGAGTTGACTGCGGGAGGGGTCCGCCTACACTTACCTTCGCCCTCGGGGACAACCCGATGGCCGGCCGACCTCGGGATCCGGACGGATCTCGGCGGCAAACTTCTTTGACAAGTGAAGCGCAATCGTTTGGTCCGCGAGAATGTGCGACCACGCAACCTGTCGGTACGGCAGGGCCGTCTGAGTGCGGCATGCGTGATCGATCCCAGCTCCTCCCGGCGTTACAGCCGTCGGGGCTGGCTGCATTCTCTCGTACCAGTTGAACAAGCACCTCAAAGATGACTTTGAGTGGCATTCAGTTGATGAATGCAGCGTACACCACCGGATCAGCCATCCGGTGGCACGGATTGGCGGCTTGCCGTCATCCGTGAGACCGCATCGGATCTGCCCGATCCGATGTTTTAACAGGCAGACTTTTCTTTCGAAGCAATCCGGCGCAAGCCGGCGCAACGAACAAAAATTGAAGAGTTTGATCCTGGCTCAGATTGAACGCTGGCGGCATGGTTAAAGCATGCAAGTCGAACGAGAACCGGCTTCGGCCGGGGACAGTGGCGGAAGGGCGAGTAATGGTATCGAATGTACCCTGAGGTGGGGGATAGGTCGGGGAAACCCGGCGTAATACCCCATGATCTCTTCGGAGCAAAGGTTTACCGCCTTGGGAGCAGCGATACTCCTATCAGGTAGTTGGTGAGGTAAAGGCTCACCAAGCCTAAGACGGGTAGCGGGTGTGAGAGCATGACCCGCCGCATCGGGACTGAGACACTGCCCGGACTCCTACGGGAGGCTGCAGCGAC